>NZ_BCWY01000013.1 GCF_001894825.1 Rhodococcus jostii NBRC 16295
TCGTCGACGTCGTGGGTCACGAACACCACGGTCGTCGGGTGGGTGCTCCACGTGTCGACGAGCAGTCGCTGCATGCCGCCGCGGGTCTGGGTGTCGAGTGCGCCGAACGGCTCGTCCATCATCACGGCCCGCGGCGCCCCCGCGAGGCCGCGCGCCAACTGCACCCGCTGCCGCATGCCGCCGGACAGGTTCTTGGGGAGGAAGTCTCCGAAACCGGTGAGTCCCACCTCCTCGATCCAGCGATCGGCGGTGTCGCGCCGCCCCTTGCGGGGTTCGCCGCGCAGTGCGAGGGCCAGCTCGATGTTCGAGCGGACGGTGCGCCACGGGAGAAGTGCGTTGTCCTGGAAGACGACGGCCCGGTCCCGGGACGTCGATGTCACCACCGCGCCATCGGCGACGACGCTGCCCGAATCGGGCGGCAGCAGACCGGCCAGAGCGCGCAGCACGGTGGACTTCCCGCACCCGGAAGGTCCGGTGAGAACCAGGATCTCGCCCGGAACCACGGTCAGCGACAGCGAACCGATGACCGGGTTCCCGGTGTAGGACAGGGTGACGTCGTCGAGGACCAGCGACATGCCGGCGGTCACGGACGGTGCTGCGGTGGCGGTCATGCGCGCTCCCCTCGCGGCAGCCAGCGGGTGACGCGCCGGCCGAGCAGTTCGACTGCGCCGGACGTGACGAACCCGAGGATGCCGATGGTGATCATCCCGACGAAGACGCCGGGATAGTCGACGATCGTGTACGCCTGCCAGGTGCGGTACCCGACACCGAGCCTGCCGGAGATCATCTCGGCGGAGATCACGCAGATCCACGCCACGCCGATTCCGACCGACAGTCCACCGAACACGCCTGGCAGGATGCCGGGGAGCACCACCCGCGACAGCACGTCCCACGGCCCGCCGCCCAGCGTGCGCACCGAGTCCTCCCACAGCGTCGGGAGGGCCCGTACCGCGTGCCGGGTGCTCACCATGATCGGGAAGAACGCGGCCACGAACGTGATGAAGACGATGCCCGCCTCGTCGCTGGGAAACAGCAGGATCGCGACGGGCACCACCGCGATGGCCGGGATCGGCCGAGCGAGTTCCGTCAGCGGTCCGAGGACGTCGGCGAAGAGTTCCGATCTGCCGAGGGCGATTCCGGTGGCCACACCGACGACGGTCGCGAGTCCGAATCCGCTGAGGATCCGGATCAGCGACTGCCCGAGGTCGAGGTAGAACAGTTCGGTCTGCAGCTGGGTGCCGAACGCGGACACGATGTCGGTGACGGTGGGGAGCGTGTCGAACCGCAACCACAGCCGCACGTCGTGGGCGGTCAGCAGCTGCCACGCGGTGATCGCGGCCGCGACCGATGCGATCCGGACGGCCCGGGACCGCCACGGTGACGACCGTCGGCGGATCCTTGCCGGATCATGTTCTTCCACAGCGGATTCGGTGTCGGTCAGGACGGCCGACTTCTCCAGGGTGGTCACTGCCGGACCTCCTCGACCGCGCGGTCGTACGTGATCGCGCCGCCCGTGGGGTGTGCGCGCAGGTACCGGTCGGCCGCGGCGCCGGTGGTGAACGGCAGGAAGGTGTCGCCGTCGCGCACCCACACCGCCTTGTCCGCGAACCATCGGGTGCCCAGTTCGGCGTCCGGGACGTACGCGGAGCGAACCGCGCGACCCTCGGCCTGGGCCTGCTTCACCGCCCGCAGCAGGCACGTCGGGTTCGCGGCCGGCTGGGTCTCGGCGGCGCCGTCGATCCAGACCTCCCCGGCCAGGGCCGGATCGTCCGCGGGCGTGGCGCACACCGGGTCGGTGCCGGTGACGGCGGTCGGGTTGGCCGTGGACGCCAGCGCGGTGTCGTAGTTCTGCCCGTCGGCCTCGAACGCGGACCGGAGCGGCGCGTCGTTCACGAAGCCCCCGACGTCGAGGTCGGCGAAGTCGCCGATCGACTTCAGGTACGGCACATCGTTCTTCAGCGCATCGATGAGCCCGGGCTTGAGGGTGGTGTCGAACGACGTGCCGCCCGGACCGTTGTACAGGTACACCACCTCCTGGGGCAGGCCGCTCGCCTCGGCCACGATCCGCGATGCCTCGAGCGGTTCCGTCCGGATGAAGCGCGTGGCGTCGAGCTGCGCCCGCAGGAACGCGTCGAGCACCTCGGGGTGTTCGTCGGCGTACGCGTCCCGGACCACCACGCCGTGCAGGGTCGGGGTGTGGAGTTCGGCGCCGTCGTACAACAGCTTGGCCTTGTCCTGGAAGACGAGGAGTCCGGGCCAGGCGACGAACTGCGACAGCGCCGCCACCTGACCGGATTCCAGGGCCGAGGATCCGACCTGCGGCTGCTGGTTGAGCACTTCGACGCCGGTGCCCGGGTCGATTCCGGCGCGGTCGAGGGCCTGGACGAGGGTGCCGTGGCCCGCGGAGCCGACGCTCGCGGACACCTTCTTGCCGGCCAGGTCGGCGAGCGTGTTCGCGGGTGAATTCGGTGGCACCACCACCATGTTCAGGGCGCCCTCGGGGTTGTAGCCGGTCACCGAGACGATCTCGGTCTTCGACCGCGGATTCGCCTGGGTGCGGGAGCCGTTGATCAGCATCGGGTAGTCGCCCATCGATCCGATGTCGATCTTCTCGGCCACCATCTGAGCGGTGATCGGAGCACCGGTGTCGTAGTCCTGCCACTCGACGGAGTACGTGGTCCCGGTCTGCTCGGTCACGTCCTGCAGGCGCTGTTCGAGGTATCCCTGCGCGCGGAGCAGGGTGCCGGCGGTGACGGTGTTGATCGTCTTGGACTGATACCCGATCACCACTGTGACCGCGTCGGCGTTGCCGGTCGACGGTTCGAGGGAGCAGCTCGTCGCCACGAGTGTCAGTGCCGCGGCGGCGATCGCGAAGGTGGGGAAGCGTCGCTTCATCTGTGTGGTCTTTCGCTCAGCGGAGGAGGTACGGCATGTTCACGGTGACCGCGCCGGTCGGGCAGCGAGCCGCGCAGGGACCGCAGTACCAGCATTCGTCGACGTGCATGAAGGCCTTGCCGTTCTCCGGGTTGATGGCCAGCGAATCGAGCGGGCAGATCTCGACGCACAGGGTGCAGCCCTCGATGCACAGCGACTCGTCGATGGTGACGGGCACGTCGGCTCGTTGATTGACCAGAGTCATGAGGTGAGCTCCCAGTTCGTGATGTCGGGACGTCGGACGAGGCTGCTGCGCATGGTGATTCGGTCACCGCGCATGCGGATGTATTCGAGGTCGACGGGACGTCCGTCGACGAGCCGGGCGAGGCGTTCGAGCAACAGGAGCGCCGCGCCCTCGGGTGTCTGGAGATTTGCGGCCGAATGCGCATCGGCGTTGACGGATTCGATCGCCAGATCGGCGGAGCCGAGCGACTGACCGCAGACCTCCTCGATCAGCGCGAAGACGTCGTTGGTTTCGAGGTCGTGGCCGAGGATCTCGGCCCCGATGTCGGGGACGAGGTAGGTGAGGTCGAGGCTGAGTGGCAGGTCGCCGAGGTAGCGCACCCGCTCGATGTAGACGGCGGGTTCGCCCGGCTCGAGCTGCAGACGGCGGGTCACCGCGGGCGGCGGGGTGATCTCCACGGCCGAGCGGACGTCGTTGCGCACCTCGCCGTGCCCCTTGAGCGTCTCCTTCAGCCCGAGCAGGGCGTCGAGACCGTGGTCGTACTTGCGTTGCGCCACGTGGGTTCCCACACGGGGGGCCCGGTCGATGAGCCCCTCCTGCTTCAGCAGCGCCAGTCCGTCGCGTACCGCATTGCGCGACACACCGAACTCGGCGGCCAGCTCCGACTCCGACGGCAATCCGCGCTCGGTGAAGGCGTCCGCGTGGATCTGCTGACGGAGCAGGTCGGCGAATCTGCGCGCATGGTCGGCACGGGAACTGCGCGACGCCGCCTGGAGGGGAGTCGGATTCACCACCACGGTCTCCTTCGTCGATTGTGCTGTGAGCTGGACGAAGACACACGCTAACGGCAGTCCGCCGGGCCGGGAGGCGTGGCGAACAGGCACTCGGACCGCGTCGGGTAATCGGCCGGGTCCTCGGTCGGAGTGGAACGCCTCACCAGCGAGAACACGGCAGCGACCGGGTAATGCGCCGGGTCGCGCCGAGCCCGGGATTTTCAATCACGGTGATTCGAAGTGGCGCCGTCCGCCGGTCGGGCCAGAATGTCTAGGTTAGGCTTACCTTCTGTTCTCGTCCCGAAGGAGCCGTTGCCGTGTTCGCACCCACCGCCAGACGTCAGATCGCCGTCGCACTCGCCGTGGCCAGTTCGTCCCTCTTCCTCGCCGCGTGCTCGTCCGGCGACAGCGGGGGCACCACGGAAGCGGCCGGTGAGGGATTTCCGGTCACGATCGAGAACACGTTCGGATCGACCACCCTCGACGCGGCACCCGGACGCATCGTCACGCTCGGATGGAACGCCCAGGACGTCGTCTACGCCCTCGGCGAGACACCGGTCGGCATGCCGAAGTACACGTACGGCGCCGAGGCGAACGGTGTGATGCCCTGGCTGCAGGACCGATTCGATCCGTCCCAGACCACCTTGCTCGACGCCGAAACGTCCACCCCCATCGAGGCGGCGGCGTCCCTGGCGCCGGACGTCGTCCTCGCCCCGTACGAGGGGTTCGACCAGGCGACGTACGAGAAGCTGTCGGGAATCGCGCCGACCGTGGCGTACCCGGACAAGGCGTGGCAGACCTCCTGGCAGGACCAGACGACGCTGGTCGGGCAGGCACTGGGCAAGAGCGCCGAGGCCGAGCAGCTCGTGGCCGGTCTCGACGACACCCTCGCCCAGACCGCCGCCGCGCATCCCGAATTCGCCGGCAAGACGATCTCGGTGATCAACTTCGACACCGACGCCGCGACCGTCAACGTCTACATGCCGTCCGATCCCCGCGTCCAGGTACTCACGCAGCTCGGCTTCACCGTGTCACCCGGCGTGCAGAAGCTGGCCGCGACGAACGATCCGGACAAGTTCTTCGCCGACATCTCCGTCGAGAACATCTCCGATGTCGACGCCGACGTCGTGGTCGCGTTCGTCCCGGAGAACACCTCCATCGCCGCGAACCCGGCCTACGCGAATCTCGGCGCCATCGGACGCGGCACCGCCGTACCGCTGTCGGACACGAAGATCATCTCGGGGCTCAGCCAGACCAGCGTCCTCGCGACACCGTGGGTTCTGGACAAGCTGACACCTCAGCTCAGCGAGGCCGCGAAGAAAGCGGGTGCCTGAACTCCCGCCTGACAGGCGGTGTCGGGCGTAGCGTATTCCGGGACACGCATTTCGGTTGTGCCCGCATCAGGAACGCTCGTCGAAAGCAGGTATGCGATGACGCAGATGTCCGAAAGACACACCGCGAAGGTCATCGGCGTCACCGTCGCCGCCGCGGTGGGTGGATTTCTCTTCGGTTTCGACAGCTCGGTCATCAACGGCGCCGTCGACTCCATTCAGGGCCATTTCGAGCTGGGGTCGTTCTTCACGGGTTTCGCCGTGGCGATTGCCCTGCTCGGATGTGCTGTGGGCGCGTGGTTTGCGGGTCGCCTCGCGGACCGCTGGGGCCGCAAGAAAGTGATGCTGCTCGGCTCGGTGCTGTTCGTCGTGTCTTCGCTCGGAGCGGGTCTCGCGTTCAGCGTCCCCGACCTGATGCTGTGGCGCGTCCTCGGCGGCCTCGGCATCGGTATCGCGTCGGTCATTGCGCCCACGTACATCTCGGAGATCGCGCCGGCCCGATACCGGGGCGCGTTGGCGTCGCTGCAGCAGTTGGCCATCACTCTCGGCATCTTCGCCGCGCTGCTGTCGGACGCGGTGCTGCAGAACGCCGCGGGCGGCGCGTCGAACGAGTTGTGGCTGAACCTCGAGGCCTGGCGCTGGATGTTCATCGTCGGTGTGATCCCCGCGGTCGTGTACGGCATTCTCGCCCTGCTCATTCCCGAGTCTCCGCGGTACCTCGTGGGTAAGCACCTCGATCAGGAAGCGGCCGACATCCTCGCGAACATCACCGGCGAGGTCAACCCGCACGAGCGCGTCTCCGAGATCCGGCTCACGCTGCGCCACGAATCGACGGCGTCGTTCGACGATATTCGCGGCCCGAAGTTCGGGCTGCAGCCAATCGTCTGGGTCGGCATCTTCATGGCCATCTTCCAGCAGTTCGTGGGTATCAACGCGATCTTCTACTACTCCACCACGCTCTGGAAGTCGGTGGGCTTCACCGAGAACGAGTCGTTCACCACGTCGGTGATCACCGCGATCATCAACGTGGGTATGACGTTCGTCGCGATCCTGTTCGTCGACCGGATCGGCAGGCGCATCCTGCTCATGGTCGGCTCGCTCGGCATGTTCGTGAGCCTGCTCATGGCCGCTATCGCGTTCTCCCAGGCGACGGGCAGCGGCGACGACGTCGTGCTCCCCAGCCCGTGGGGGGCCGTCGCCCTGATCGGCGCCAACCTGTTCGTGATCTTCTTCGCCGCCACCTGGGGCCCGGTCATGTGGGTGATGCTGGGCGAGATGTTCCCCAACAACATGCGCGCCTACGCACTCGGCATCAGCACGGCGGCCAACTGGATCGCGAACTTCACGGTCACGCTGTCGTTCCCGCCGCTCACCCGCTCGGTGGGGCTGTGGTTCCTGTACGGACTGTTCGCATTCTTCGCGTTGCTGTCCTTCTTCTTCGTCCGGTCGAAGGTCCGGGAGACGAAGGGGATGGAACTCGAGGAGATGCACACCTGACCCCGGCACGAACGGATCCGGCCGAATCACAGTGTGATTCGGCCGGATCTCTTCGGGTGGGGCGCCGGGTCTACTGGCCGCTGTTCTCCGCGCGCTGCGCGTCGAGACCGGCGACGACGCCGTTCTGCTGCCCGGAGCGCGAGTTGCCGAGACCGGCGAACCATCCGGTGATCTGCCGGGCGACGTCCTGCGCGGTGAGACCCAACTCGGTGTGGATCTGTGCGCGCGACGCGTGGTCGAGGAACCGTTGCGGCACTCCGAGATCACGACACGGCACGTCCACCCCGGCCGACCGCAGCGCCGCGGAGACGGTGGAACCGATGCCGCCGTGCAGACCGCTGTCCTCGACGGTGACCACCATCGTGTAGCCCTCGGCGAGCTTCACCAGCGACTCCGGAACCGGCAGGACCCACCGTGGGTCGACGACGGTCGCCGAGATGCCCTGCTGTTCCAGTCGTTCCGCGGCGGCGAGCGCGAGACCGGCGAACGCGCCGACCGACACGATCAGCACGTCGTTCCGCCCGGAGGGGGCACGGAGGATGTCGACGACGCCGTCGAGGCGGCTCACCGCGGGCACGTCGTCACAGACAGTGCCCTTCGGGAAGCGGAGGGCGGTCGGGCCGTCGTCCACGGCCAGCGCCTCGTCCAACTCCTCCCGCAGGGTGGCGGTGTCGCGGGGAGCGGCGACCTTCATTCCGGGGACGATGCCCAGCAGCGACATGTCCCACATGCCATTGTGGCTGGCGCCGTCGTTGCCCGTGATCCCCGCACGGTCGAGGACGAGGGTGACGGGCAGGTTCAGCAACGCCACGTCCATCAGCAGCTGATCGAATGCGCGGTTGAGGAACGTCGAGTAGACCGCGACCACCGGGTGCAGTCCCCCGAGAGCGAGACCGGCCGCCGACGTGACGGCGTGCTGCTCCGCGATCCCGACGTCGAACATGCGGTCGGGATACTTCTCGCCGAACGCCGCGAGACCCGTCGGGCCCGCCATCGCGGCGGTGATCGCGACGATGTCCTGCCGGTGACTCGCCTGATCGATGAGCTCGGCGGAGAACACCGACGTCCAGTCGGCGGACGCCTTTCCGGTCGACCTGCCCGTCACCGGATCGATCACGCCGGTCGAATGCATCTGATCGGCCACGTGGTTCTCGGCGGGCGCGTAGCCCATGCCCTTGCGGGTGACGGCGTGGACGATGACCGGTCCACCGAACGCCTTCGCGCGGCGCAGCGCGGATTCGAGTGCAGCCTCGTCGTGCCCGTCGACCGGTCCGAGGTACTTGATGCCCAGATCCGTGAACATCACCTGCGGGGCGACCGCGTCCTTGAGACCCGCCTTCATGCCGTGCAGAACCGAGTAGGCGGTGCGGCCCACCCACGGAAGCTTCTTCACCATCCGACGACCGCTGTCGAGGATGCGCTCGTACCCCGGCTGGAGGCGGAGGGCCGCGAGGTGGTCGGCGAGCCCGCCGATGGTCGGCGCGTACGAGCGACCGTTGTCGTTGACGACGATGACCACCGAGCGGTCCTTGCCGGCCGCGATGTTGTTGAGGGCCTCCCAGCACATGCCGCCGGTGAGCGCGCCGTCCCCCACGACGGCGACGACGTGGCGGTCCTGGCCGGTCAGCTCGAACGCCTTCGCGAGGCCGTCCGCGTACGACAGCGACGCCGACGCGTGGGACGACTCGACCCAGTCGTGGTCGCTCTCCGCCCGGCACGGGTAGCCGGACAGGCCGCCCTGCTTGCGGAGCGAGTCGAAATCGTCCTTGCGGCCGGTGAGGATCTTGTGGACGTACGCCTGGTGGCCCGTGTCGAAGATGATCGGGTCGGCGGGCGACTCGAAGATGCGGTGCAACGCGAGGGTCAGCTCGACGACGCCCAGGTTGGGACCGAGGTGCCCGCCGGTCGCGGCGACCTTCTGCACGAGGAACTCACGGATCTCGGCGGCGAGCTGCTTCATCTCCGCCGAATTCAGCTGACGAAGATCGTCAGGCGTCTGGATACGGGCAAGAACACCCAACGAGATCGCTCCCTCCGTGATGCACGCTGCCTTGCGTGCCTCTGCCACGTGGCTGTCGTGTCACGTCACAGTGGAACCAGTCTACGGAGCCGCGGAAGTGCGGGACACACGGTACCGGCCGCTGCGGCACCGTGGTGCGGCTTCGTCCTCGGGCATTCCGGCCACAGCCGTGACCGGCTTCACACAATTGTGTCGCCGGGCGGGCCGAACGGAACACCCGACATCGTCGTGAACAGCCTCTAGGGTCGTCTCATGAGCACCGTCGTGGACGCGCTGATCGGAAAAGTCTTCACCGAAACCCGGAAGAATCGCGGCGGCGAACTCGCCGACTACATTCCCGAGCTCGCCGCAGTCGCCCCCGACTCCTTCGGCATCTGCATCGCGACCGTGGACGGCTACGTGTACGAGGTCGGCGACACCCGCCTGCCGTTCACGATCCAATCCATTTCGAAACCGTTCACGTACGCCCTGGCGCTCGCCGATCGCGGGCCCGACGCCGTCGCCGAGAAGATCGACGTCGAACCGTCCGGGGAGCCGTTCAACGAGATCAGCCTCGATCCCCGGACGGAGCGCCCCCGCAATCCGATGATCAACGCCGGGGCGATCACCGCCGCGTCGCTGATCGCCGGACCGGACGTGGACACCCGGTTCGAGCGGATCCGGGCGACGTACTCGAGGTACGCGGGACGGGACCTGACGTTCAACCGGTCGGTGTACGAGTCCGAGTCACGGACCGGCCACCGCAACCGGGCCATCGGCCACATGCTGCGCTCGTTCGACATCATCACCGACGACCCCGACGAGGCGGTGGACCTGTACTTCCGCCAGTGTTCCCTCGACGTGACGTGCCGCGACCTGAGCCTGATGGCCGCGACGATGGCGAACAACGGCGTCAATCCCGCCACCCGGGAGACGGTGCTCGAGCCCTTTCTCGTCGAGCGGGTCCTGAGCGTGATGTCGACGTGCGGCATGTACGACGCCGCAGGTAAATGGGTGTACGAGGTCGGATTGCCCGCCAAGAGTGGGGTCGGTGGCGGGATCGTCGCCGTCCTCCCCGGGCAGATCGGGATCGCGATCTACTCACCGCGCCTCGATTCCCACGGCAACAGCGTCCGCGGAGTCGAGGCGTGCCGGGCGCTGTCGAACGAGCTCGAGTTGCACTTCCTGCACGTCACCCGCGCCGCTCGCTCCGCGGTGCGCGCCCGGTACTCGGTGTCGGACGCCCCCTCACGGTTGCGGCGGTCACCCTCCGAACGGGCCGCCCTCGACGACGTCGGCAAGCGCAGCCGGATCTACGAGCTGCACGGAGACCTGCTGTTCGCCGGCGCGGAGAGCGCCGTTCGCGAGATCGGCGCCGTCGAGGAAGACCTCGAGGTGGTGGTCGTCGACGTCCGCCGGGTCGACGAGGTCAGCGGGGTCTCGCGCCGGATGATCGAGACACTGCGGGCCGACCTCGCCGACCGGAGGTGTGCGATCGCGTTCGTCGACCCCGCCGGTCTGCTCGGCAACACCCACTCCGACCTGTCCGGGAACACCGGCAGGGTGTTCGCCGACCTCGATGCCGCGGTGCAGTGGTGTGAGGACATCCTCCTCGAACGGCACTGCAGCACGGCCCGGCAGCCGTCGTCCGTCACGATCGCCGAGCATCCGATGCTGTCCACCCTCAGCCCGCAGCAGCTGCAGCGGTTCACCCGCGACCTCGTCACCCGCTCCTACGCTCGCGGTGAACTCCTCGTCCATCGGGGCGACCGCGCGTGTGGGCTGTTCCTCATCCTGTCCGGGCGGTTGAGCTCCACCGTCAGCGACCAGTCGGGTGCGGTGCACCGGGTGATGACGTTGTCGGCGGGGATGAGCTTCGGTGAGATGACGATGATGCTCGACTCCCGCTTCCTCAACGACGTCCGAGCCGACACGCCGGTGACGGTCGCGGTGCTGACGTCCGAGCGCTACGCCGAAATGGCCTCGGAGGAACCGAAACTCAAGTTGGCGCTGCTCGAGCGTCTCGCGTCGGGCGCGTACGAGCAGCTCGATGTGATGCTGCGGTCCCTGCTGCGGCAGGGCGACGGCATCTGACCTGCTCCCGCGAGAACCCCGCGAAAAGGCGTTGCCCGATTCGGAAAAATCGGACAGGCTGGGGGCTCGGAATCGACGACGCCGAAATCGAAAGCAGGGGGCAATGCTCACAGCGACCAAGCTGGCCATCGAGACGACAGGGCTCGTCAAGACATTCGGATCCACGCACGCGGTCGACGGCCTGGATCTGGCCGTGCCGCTCGGCGGCGTCTACGGCGTTCTCGGGCCGAACGGGGCGGGCAAGACCACCGCGATCCGCATGCTGGCCACACTCCTGCCCCTCGACGGCGGAACGGCCACCGTGCTGGGGCACGACGTCGCGAGCGAACCGGACGCCGTCCGCAGCAAGGTCTCCCTGACCGGGCAGTTCGCGTCGCTCGACGAGGACCTGACGGGCACCGAGAATCTGCTGCTGCTCGGCCGGCTGTACGGGTACTCCCGGGCGGCGGCCCGCACCCGCTCCGAACAGTTGCTGTCCGCCTTCGGACTCGAGGAGGCGGGCAACCGGCAGGTGAAGAACTACTCGGGCGGTATGCGCCGGCGGCTCGACATCGCGGCGAGCATCATCGTCACTCCCGAGATGATCTTCCTCGACGAACCCACCACCGGACTCGACCCGCGCAGCCGCAACCAGGTGTGGGAGATCGTCCGGGCGCTGGTGGCCGGCGGCACGACGGTGCTGCTGACCACGCAGTACCTCGACGAAGCCGATCAGCTCGCCGACCGGGTGGCCGTCATCGATCACGGCAAGGTCATCGCCGAGGGCACCACGGGCGAGCTCAAGGCCTCCGTCGGATCGGGCGCGCTACACGTGCGCGTCACCGATGTCGCCACCCGTCCCGCGGCTGCGGCGTTGCTGCGCGAGATCCTCGAGGTGCCGGTCGTCGAGGAAGCAGATCCGGCCGCCCTCACCGCCCGCATCGACGACCCGAAGCGGGTCTCGCGGGCGCTGCCCGCACTCGACGACGCCGGAATCGCCGTCAGCACGTTCGCTTTGGGGCAGCCGAGCCTCGACGAAGTCTTCCTCTCCCTCACCGGCCGACCCACCGAGGAGCATGCGTCATGACCTCCACCACCGACCGGACCGCCGACACCGCCACCGCTGTCGCCGACGTCCTGCAGATGCCCGGCCCGCGGCCGGCGAGACCCACCGCCTGGTCCACCTCGCTGTCGTTCGGATGGCGTGCCCTGCTCAAGATCAAGCACGTCCCCGAGCAGCTGTTCGACGTGACGATGTTCCCGATCATGTTCACGTTGATGTTCACGTACCTCTTCGGGGGCGCGCTCGCCGGATCGACCAGCGCGTACGTCCAGTTCCTGCTGCCGGGCATCCTCGTGCAGACGGTCGTCATGATCACCATGTACACCGGCCTGACGCTCAACAAGGACATCGAGAAGGGTGTCTTCGACCGGTTCCGGTCGCTTCCGATCTGGCGGCCGTCACCGCTCGTCGGCGCGCTGCTCGGTGACGTCGTCCGCTACACCATCGCCTCGATCATCGTTCTGATCCTCGGGCTGGTGCTGGGTTTCCGCCCGGACGGCGGTCTCGTCGGCGTGGTCGCGTCGATCGGCCTTCTGCTGCTGTTCTCGTTCAGCCTGTCGTGGATCTGGACGATGTTCGCGATGCTCATGCGCACCGAACAGGCAGTCATGGGTGTGTCGATGTTCATCCTGTTCCCGCTGACGTTCGCCAGCAATATCTTCGTCGACCCCGCGACCATGCCGGGCTGGCTCCAGGCCTTCGTCGGCGTCAACCCGATCAGCAAGCTGGTGACGTCCATCCGCGGGCTCATGGCCGGGTCGGTGGAGATGGCGGAACTCGCCGCCGTCCTCGGTTGGTGCGCCGGGTTCGTGGTGATCTTCGGACCGCTGACGATGCGGCTGTACAACCGTAAGTCGTGACGGTGGCGACATCCGAGCCCGCCGAGCGATCGGTGACGGTACGAGGATCCGGAATCGTGTCCGCGGTTCCGGATCTCGTCCGCGCCGCCGTCACCGTGACAGCGACTCGGCCCGCGGTCGCTGCCGCGTTCGAGGCGGTCGCGCGGTCCACCACGGCCGTCACCGACGTTCTCCGCGGACACGGCGTCTCGGGCCCCGACCTCGCGACCACCGGACTGTCCGTGCATTCGGAAACGACGTGGACCGAGGGCCGGGGCAGCGAGGTGACCGGTTACACCGCGGCGACGACGCTGCAGATCACCGTCCGCGCGGACGACGCGGACGGTGAGTCTGGGGCGTCACCGGCACAGGTGGTGGCCGCCTGCGTGGGCGCGGGGGGCGACGACATCCGCCTCGGCGGACTCGAATTCGACTTTTCCGACCCCGCCGCCCTGACGGCCACCGCCCGGGAGCGGGCGTGGGCCGACGCGCTCGCCAAGGCGGAGCAGTACGCCTCGCTGTCGCAGCGTGCACTGGGCGAGGTGCTGGAGATCTCGGAAGTCGACACCGGCGACGTGTCACCGCGGCCGGTCGTGAAGGCGTTCGCGGCGGCCGACTCCCCGATCGCCGTCGAACGGGGCGAGAAACCGACCCGGGTCGATGTCCGGGTGCGGTGGCGCCTGACCTAGACCCGCGGTCCGCGCTGCTGAACGGATGTGGTGAAGGTGTCGTTGAGCTGGGTCAGTGAGGTCACCGCGGCCAGGGCCTGTTCCTGGGACCAGCCTTCGAGCATGCCGCGCAGGCGTTCGGCCCGGCGTTCGGTGGTCTCGCGCAGAATGTCCATTCCGTTCGGCGACACCCGGATACGGGAGGCACGTTTGTCGTCGGGGTCGGCTGTTCGGGACACGTACCCCGCGTCGACCAGCTCGGAGATCTGCCGGCTCAGCGAAGACTGGCTGACGCAGAGGTCGGTGGCCAGTTCGTTCTGCCGGCACTCCCCGCGCGCGGCGAGCACGAAGAGCACGCTCGTCAACGCGGGTGCGATCGGAGTCTCACCGCTCGCGGCGACGACCGCCCGCAACGATCGCCCGAGCGCGAAGACCGCATCGACGAGCGCTTGCGCAGTATCTGCCTCTACCGACATCCAGTCCCCGTCCCAACACTCTCTACTTGCGGGGTCAACTATACGTAAAGTTGCGTTCGGTAAACAACGATGCACCCGTTGTCAGCGCGTCAGCAACGCGATGCACTCCACGTGGTGCGTGAGAGGGAACGCATCGAACGCACGGAGCTCGTCGAGCCGGAATCCGTGCCCCAGGTAGAGACCGATGTCGCGGGCGAACGACGCCGGATCGCACCCCACGTGAACGACGCGTTCGGCGCCCGCCGCGGCCACCGCATCGATCACGTCCCGTCCCGCGCCCGCGCGCGGCGGATCGAGCACCACCACGCGTGGCGGGCCGGTCAACCCGGACATCGCGCGCTCCACCCGGTCGGCATGGAAACGCACCTGCGGGACGTCGGACAGCGCGGCCTTCCCGTCCGAGACGGCCTGGCGCGAGGACTCGACGGAATCCACGTGCCCGGACGCTCCGGCACCGCCCGCAAGGGCGACGGCGAACACTCCCACCCCGCCGTACAGGTCCCACGCGGTGTCCCCCGCGGACATCCCGGCCCATTCGGCGACCACGGCCGAATAGGTGTCCGCGGCGCCGCGGTGCGCCTGCCAGAACCCGGTGGCGGCGAGCGCCCATTCGCGGTCGCGCACCCGTTCGACCGGACGACCCGAACCGACGACCACGCGTTCGGCTCGCGGCGCACCGACGGCGGCGCGCCGTGCCATGGCACCGCGGCGCCCGGGGCTCGTCCGGCCGGTCCGGGACACCTTCGGTGGGGCGATCTCGACGACGTGCCGCTCCCCCGCGCCGTCGAGAACGATCTGAACCTCGCTACCCGGCGTCCAATCACGTTCGCTCACACCGTCATAGGCGGCAACGTCGATCTGCGGGCACGCGAGCTCGGTAACGATGCCGGAACTGCGATGCCGGTGATAGCCGGGACGCCCGTCCTGGTCGACGGCGAGCCGCACCCGCGTGCGCCAGCCGGTGCCGTCCCCCGTGCCGGGTAGTTCCTCGACCTCCACGTCCCGCTGTACCCGCGCGAGCCGCACCAGCTGTTCGGACACCACCTGCGACTTCATGTCCCGCTGCACGTGCAGGGTCGCGTGCGAGAAGTCGCAGCAGCCCGCGCCGCCCGGACCCGACACCGGGCACACCGGGGTGACCCGCTCAGGGGACGCGTCGAGGATCTCGATCGCGTCGGCCCGGCAGTAGGACCCGCCGCGGTCCTCGGTGACGAGCGCCGTCACCCGCTCCCCCGGCAGCCCGTGCCGGACGAAGACCACCCGGCCCTCGTGCCGGGCGACGACGAAACCGCCGTGCCCGGGATTTCCGAGCCGCAGTTCGAGGCGGCGGTCCAACCAGTTCTCGCTCAACGTTTCTCGCCCGTCACTTGTCGTCGGCTTCGTAGCCGCGGCGCGAGGCCCCGGCCGTGTATTCGATGTTCAGGGTCTTCGCCTTCTCCGACGAGTTCAGCTGCCACGGAACGCTCGTGACCATCACGCCGGGCTGGAACAGCAGCCGGCTCTTGAGCCGCAGCGCGCTCTGGTTGTGCAGGATCTGCTCCCACCAGTGGCCCACCACGTACTCGGGGATGAACACGGTCACGACGTCCCGCGGCGAATCCTTGCGGACGCGGCGCACGTAGTCGAGGACCGGTTTGGTGATCTCGCGGTACGGCGACTCGATCACCTTGAGCGGCACCGCGATGTCGCTCTTCTCCCACCGGCGCACGAGCGCCCGCGTGTCGGGTTCGTCGACGTTGACGGTGATCGCCTCGAGTGTGTCCGGCCGGGTGGCCCGGGCATAGGCGAGCGCGCGCATCGTCGGCATGTGCAGCTTCGAGACGAGGACGATGGAGTGCGTCCGGCTGGGCAGCACCCCGTCCCATTCCTGTTCCTCGAGTTCCCGGGCCACGCTGTCGTAGTGCTTCCGGATCAGTTTCATCACGACGAAGATCGCGACCATGGCCACGATCGCGATCCAGGCGCCGGCGGCGAACTTCGTGATGAGCACGATGATCAGCACGGCGCCGGTCATGGCGAGGCCGATGGAGTTGATCACCCGGGAACGCTGCATCCGCCGGCGCTGGGCGGGGTCGTTCTCGGTCGTCAGGTGCCGGGTCCAGTGCCGGATCATGCCGGTCTGGCTCAGCACGAAGGAGACGAACACGCCGACGATGTACAGCTGGATCAGCTTGGTCACCTCGGCGCCGAACAGGACGACGAATGCGATCGCGGCCCCGGACAGGAACAGGATGCCGTTGCTGAACGCCAGGCGATCGCCGCGTGTGTGCAGCTGACGGGGCAGGTAGCGGTCCTGCGCGAGGATCGATCCGAGCACCGGGAATCCGTTGAACGCCGTGTTGGCGGCCAGCACGAGGATCAGGGCCGTGACGATGGCGATGAAGTAGAACCCGATGGGGAACCCGCCGAACACCGTCTCGGCGATCTGCGCGATCAGCGTCTTCTGGTGGTAGCCGGCGGGGGCGCCGATCAGCTGCTCGGCCGGGTTGTGCGCGTACACGATCCCGATCTTCTGGGCCAGGATGATGATGCCCATCAGCAGGACGATGGCGATCGACCCCAGCAGCAGCAGCGTGGTGGCCGCGTTGCGGGACTTGGGCTTCTGGAACGCCGGCACACCGTTGCTGATCGCCTCGACACCGGTCAGGGCCGCACACCCGGAGGAGAAGGCCCGCGCGATGAGGAACGCGAACGCGATCCCGTACAGGTGGGAATCCTCGGCTTCGAGTTGGAATCCGGACGATTCTGCTTGCAGGTCCTCGCCGAGGACGAAGATCCGGAAGAACCCCCACAGCAACATCAGGACCATTCCGACGATGAATGCGTACGTCGGGATCGCGAAGGCGGCCCCGGATTCACGGATGCCGCGCAGGTTGATCGCGGTCAGCAGGACGATGGCCGCGACCGCGAACAGCACCTTGTGCTCCGCCACGAACGGCACCGCCGAACCGATGTTGGACGCCGCCGACGAGATGGACACCGCGACGGTGAGGACGTAGTCCACCAGCAGGGCGCTGCCGACTGTCAGACCCGCGGTGGGTCCGAGATTGACGGTGGCCACCTCGTAGTCGCCGCCGCCCGACGGGTAGGCGTGCACGTTCTGCCGGTAACTGGCGACGACCACGGCCATCACCGCGGCGACGGCGAGGCCGATCCAGGGGGTGTAGGCGTAGGCGGAGATGCCCGCCACCGACAGCACGAGGAAGATTTCCTCGGGAGCGTAGGCCACCGAGGACATCGCATCGGAGGCGAAGACCGGGAGAGCGATCCTCTTGGGAAGCAGCGTGTGCCCGAGCTTGTCGCTCCGGAAGGGTCTGCCTAGCAGTAGCCGCTTGGTGGCGGTCGAGAGCTTTGACACTGCCAAAGCGTAAGCCGTCCGTGGAAAAGCTGGACCCTCACCCACCAATGTGTCCGGATTGCGATCTCTGTCTCGGTTGCTCTTCTGCCGCGGCACTGTACGGTTCGATTCGGTACGCACGTCCTCGAGGCGTGACACCAGAGCCCATGAACGGAGTACAAGGTGTATGTGGTCATCATGGGATGCGGCCGGGTCGGCTCATCCCTCGCTGGCTCGCTGACCCGGATCGGCCACGAGGTCGCGGTCATCGATCGCGATCCCGCCGCATTCCTGCGTCTCGAACCCGACTTCCCCGGGCACACCGTCATCGGCATGGGCTTCGACCGTGACGTGCTGGTCAAGGCCGGTATCGAGCGCGCAGAAGCATTCGCCGCGGTGTCGTCCGGAGACAACTCCAACATCATCTCCGCGCGCGTGGCCCGCGAGACGTTCGGCGTGGAACGCGTCGTCGCCCGCATCTACGACGCGAAGCGCGCCGCTGTGTACGAGCGCCTCGGGATCCCGACCGTCGCCACCGTCCCCTGGTCGACGGACCGCTTCCTGCACACCCTCACCCGCGACAGCCAGACGGCCAAGTGGCGCGACCCCTCGGGAACGGTCGCGGTCACCGAGTTGGCTCTGCACGAGGACTGGATCGGCAAGCCGGTCGCCGAACTCGAGGCAGCGACGAATTCGCGTGTCGCGTTCATCATCCGCTTCGGCACGGGCGTCCTCCCCGACCGCAAGACCGTTTTCCAGGCCGACGACCAGGTGTACATCGCGGCCGTGTCGGGAACCGTAGCCGAAGCCGTCGCGCTCGCGGGCAATCCCCCGCCCTCGGACAACTGAGACGGCAGTGAGAATGTTCACGATCGACCACCCGAACGGAAGCACACGATGAGAGTCGCAATCGCAGGAGCCGGCGCAGTCGGACGCTCCATCGCGCGCGAACTGGTCCGCGGCGAACACGACGTCATGCTGATCGAACGCAAGCTCGAGCACGTGGAGCAGGAGTCGGTGCCCGAGGCGACCTGGGTCCACGCCGACGCGTGCGAATTGAGCAGCCTCGAATCGGCCTCCCTCGAAACCTACGAGGTCGTGATCGCGGCCACCGGCGACGACAAGGCCAACCTCGTCCTCAGCCTCCTCGCGAAGACCGAGTTCGGGGTGAGCCGCGTGGTCGCCCGCGTCAACGACCCCCGCAACGAGTGGTTGTTCGACGAGTCCTGGGGAGTCGACGTCGCCGTGTCCACCCCCCGGATGCTCGCGTCACTGGTGGAGGAGGCGGTGTCGGTCGGCGATCTCGTGCGGCTGATGACGCTGCGGCAGGGTCAGGCCAACCTCGTCGAGGTCACGCTGCCCGACAACACTCCGCTCGCCGGAAAACCCGTTCGCAAGCTCCAATTGCCCCGCGACGCCGCGTTGGTCACCATCCTCCGCGGCGGTCGGGTGATCGTCCCGCAGCAGGACGACCCGCTCGAGGGCGGCGACGAACTGCTGTTCGTCACATCCGTGGACGTCGAGGACGACCTGCGGGCGGCCGTCGGGCTCTCGTAACCGGGCCTAGGCGATCGACTTCGCCTTCGGCGCAACGGGTTAGAGCCTGATACCCAGGTCCGGCCTAGACTTGGCCGGGCTCGTCGCGGGGACCTCCGGCCTCCGTGTCGTCGGTCGGTGCTGCGGGCTCCTCGGACGGTCCCGGTTCGACGATCCTGTCGGCCCGCCGGACCGCCCAGATCGTCACCAGCAGAGCCAATCCCGCCAGCGGCCAGCCCATGGCGATGCGGGCGAACGCGAGCCAGCCGGTCTGATCCGAATCGTAGAGCTGCGACTGCACGACGTACCGGGCACCGAACACCAGCGCCCAAGCGGCGGTGGCGACGTCATAGGCACGCACCGCGCCGCGATGCCGCCGCCAGAGGTTGCCGTGGCCGTTGAGGAATCCCCAGATGAGTCCGACGATCGGCCAGCGCACCAGAATCGAGATCAGGAACACCGCCCCGTACGCGAGGCTCGTGTAGATACCGAACAGAAAGTACCCCTTGGCATCGCCCGTGCGGTAGGCGATGAAGGCGGAGATACCGACGCCGAAGAACCCGGACACCGCGGGCTGGATGGGGCTGCGGCGGACGAGGCGCCAGACGAGGATGGCCACGGCGACACCGAGGGCCGCCCAGATAGCCGGACCCAGGCCCCACACACCGTTGACCGGAACGAAGACCAGGATGGGCAGAGTCGAATACACCAGCCCGCTGAGCCCACCGAGCTGTTCGAGTATGGATTGCTGCTTCGTTTCGGTCACTCAACGAGAGTGCCACACGAGACGGACCTTACGATTCGCCGCGCAGCTCGTAGTACGGGTTGAAGATCACCTTCTGGCCGTCGCGTTCGCCGACACGTCCCCGCACCAGCAACGTCTTGCCCGGCTCGATGCCCGGAATTCTCCGCCTGCCGATCCACACCAACTTGATCTGTTCGGTGCCGTCGAAGAACTCGGCTTCGATGCTGGCGTTCCCGGACTTCGGACAGGCTTCGACGCTGCGGAGCCGTCCCAGCATGGTGACCTCTTCACCGCGGCTGCAGTCGCAGGCACGTTGTGCGCCGGACGCCTGTGACGTCTCGGCCATTTCCTCGGCGTCCAGCTGCTCCAGGTCCTCGGTGAGCCTGCGAGTCAGCCGACGAAAATATCCTGCCGTGGCGGGTGCCATTGCGCGCTCCTGGAGCATGTGCGACGCGAGATCTTCGCGCCGCTCGTAGGGCTGTGTATTCGCCACTGTAGACCCATTGGTTCCCGGCAACCACACCACCGGAGAGGGCACTGTCACGCACCGGGCAAGATCACCTCATGCCCTCTGATGATCAGCCATCCGTGGCCGTGGTGCTCCCCGGTACGGGATCCGATGCGGACTTCGTGGCCCGCGCCTTCACCGAGCCCCTGGCCTGCCGTGGAGTGCGCACGGTCGCAGTCGAACCCGATCCCCGGAGGGTTGTCGGCAGCTACCTGGACGCGCTCGACGCCGCGGCTGCGGAGCACTCCCGGATCCTCGTCGGCGGGGTCTCGATCGGGGCCGCTGTGGCGTTGCAGTGGGCAGGATCACACCCGGACAGCGCCGCCGGGGTCCTCGCGGCGCTGCCCGCGTGGACCGGCACCGCCGCGGACGCCCCCGCCGCGGCCAGCGCCCGGTTCACCGCCGCCCGGCTGCGGGCGGACGGCCTCGAACAGGTCACCGCCGAGATGATCGCCTCCAGCCCACCCTGGCTGGGCCGGGAACTGGCGAAATCCTGGCGCTCGCAGTGGCCCCACCTGCCGGCCGCATTGGACGAGGCCTCCGAATACCACGCCCCCGGTGCAGACGACCTCGAACGCATCGTGGTGCCGGTCGGTATCGCCGCTGCCGTCGACGACGCCGTGCATCCACTCGAGGTAGCCCGCACCTGGTCCGAACGGCTACCGCATGCCGGACTGGTCACGATGTCGCTGGACGAGATCGGTGCCGATCCCGCCGTTCTCGGCTACGCCGGCCTCCGTGCGCTGGATTCGGTGCTACACACCACCTGAACCGCCGTCATCGGCCGAGTTGCTGCATGGCAGAACCCGATTCGCCGCGCCGCTGCTGCGGCTGGGCCGGCGCCGGCGATGCCTGCTGCTCACCCTGCGGACCCGGCGCGGGCTGCTGCGGGGCCGGTTGCTGCGGTGCTGGTTGCTGCGGGGCGGCGCCCTGCTGCTGCGCCAGCTGTTGCTGGTGGGCGGCGGCCAACTGCTGGGCGAGCGCCTCCGGCAGGACCACCGGCAGCGGGGTCCGCACCGGGTTCGGCTCGTTCCCCCGCTTGACGACGGTGTCACGCAGGATCGCCCGGGCGGTCGCCACGAGTTCCGAATCGGCCGTGTTGCCACCGCTCGGTCCCGCGACCACGCACCGCACCATCCAGCGGTAGCCGTCGACGCCGATGAAACGCAGGTCGGCGTTCGGGGTGACGGCGAACACCTCGCGGCCCCACGGTCCGCTCTCGACGCTCACCGTCGCGTTGTCGTTGCGCAGGGACTCGGCGAGGTCGCCGGCGACTTCCCGCCACTGACCGGGAGACTTCGGGGCGGCATAGGCGGCCACCGTGACACGCCCGTGCTGGGTGACGAGGTGCACGGCCTGCGGCGAACCGTCCGGTGCCATCTCGACCTGCAACTGGGCACCCTGCGGCATCGGGACGAGAACGGAACCGAGGTCGAGGCGGGTCCCCACCTCACCGACGGTGAGATCGGCGCCCGACTCCAGGTCGTCGGCGTCGTACGGACCGCCGTTGACCTCGCTCACGGCGTCGTAGTCGTCCTCGAAGTCCGTGTCCTCGTCGGCGGCGTCCGTCTCGGCGTCCTCGAAGAAACCGGGCCGGTCGTCCTCGGTTTCCTGCTTCTTACGACGTCCGAACATGATCAGGCTCCTTCACTGGCATTGCCGACGAGGCTGGCGTGGCCCCCGCTAGACCCGTGTCCGTCACTGCCGCGAGTGGTGCCGTCGAGGGACTCCACCTCGACGAACGACACCAGCTCGACCCGCTGCACGACGAGCTGGGCGATCCGGTCGCCGCGGCGGATCTCGATCGGCGTCTCGAGGTCGTGATTGATCAGGCACACCTTGATCTCGCCCCGGTACCCGGCGTCGATGGTGCCGGGGGTGTTGACCACCGACAGCCCCGACTTGGCGGCGAGTCCCGACCGGGGATGGATGAGTCCGACGGTGCCCAGGGGCAGCGCGATCGCAACCCCGGTTCCGACGAGGACGCGGCGCCCCGGCTCGATGGTGACGTCGATGGTGCTGCAGAGGTCGACACCGGCGTCGCCGTCGTGCGCACGCTGCGGCAGCGGAATGTCCGGGTCCAGGCGCTGGAGGGCGACAGGCGGAAGGGCGGGGGTCGCGGCGGGAGAAAGGCCGGGAGATAGGTCGCTCACGTGCACCGAGCCTACTCTCAGACACCGACTATCCTGGTCGGGTGTCAGAAACGTCCCGGCCCGAAGTCGCGCCCACCGATAACACCTCGCCCACGCTCTACTCGGAGCGCCTGTGGGTACCCGTCTGGTGGTGGGCAGTGGGCCTGTTCGTCGCCGGCCTGCTCGCCGCGGAGGTGCACATGGGTGCGCCGGGTATCCGCGCGTGGCTGCCGTACGTTCTTCTGCTTCCCCTGCCCGTCTGGGGACTCGTCTGGCTCAGCCGGCTGCGCGTCGAGGTGGTCGACGAGCCGAACGGCGTCCATCTGCGGGTCGGCCAGGCACATCTGCCGTTGGATGTGATCGCGCGGGTCGCGGAGGTTCCCGGCTCGGCGAAGAGCGCCGCGCTCGGTCGTCAGCTCGACCCCGCCGCGTTCGTCCAGCACCGGGTGTGGGTCAAGCCGATGGCGCTGATCGTGCTCGACGACCCCGAGGACCCGACCCCCTATTGGCTGATCAGCACCCGACGTCCGGCAGAACTGCTGGCTGCGATCAACCGTGCCCGCCCGCAGGCGGACGGAGACTGATCGGACGGTGGGGCCTCCCACCGTCCGCCTCTCTCGTGCTCGCCGCTCTCAGGCTGCGCAGTCCCTACACACCAGCACGCCGCCCGCATCGCTGGCGAGTCGGCTGCGGTGGTGCACCAGGAAACAGCTGGAACACGTGAACTCGTCGGCCTGCTTGGGCACGACCCGCACCGAGAGCTCTTCCCCGGACAGATCGGCGCCCGGCAGTTCGAACGATTCAGCGGTGTCGGACTCGTCCACGTCGACGACAGCCGACTGAGCCTCGTTGCGTCGCGCCTTCAGTTCCTCCAGCGAATCCTCCGAAACCTCGTCGGACTCTGTTCGCCGCGGTGCGTCGTAGTCAGTTGCCATGTCGCCTTCCCCTCATCCTCTTCCGTGTATCCCGGCCCGTTCGGTACGTCGCAACCGTGTACCGGTCGACCGTCCGCACGAAAACCGCCTCGGCGCAGATCACACCCTGCGGCTACACAACGCTGCAACGGATGGGTACGTGCCCGGAACCAGGCTCCGGAAACATGATCTACGCCTCATTTGTCATCTTCTGCCGACCCTCGTTCTGCACGCTTTGAACGACTCGGGCCGCCAGACAGTAGCCGAAGGGAGTACAAAAGTCGTAACTGAATCGGCCGATCGCGCAAATTGTCTGCTAATCGTCACCAACACCACAGCAAGCTGTGACATTCCACAACGGGGACGGGTTCCGGGTTATGACGCGCCTGGGCTCTAAGGTAGGTGCCGAACCTGCGCCACGACGTGTGGCCCGGGCCCTGTATCGGTGCGCTGTACGGGCGATACGTCACAAGCGCAGTCTGTAGGAGAGGTCGAGGCACACTGTGGTTTCACTGATCACCGAAGGCAGCTCGCTCGACGACAAGGGTCGTCCGTTCCGTCGGCGGCGGGCGATGCCGATCCTCGTGGTGTTCGCGGTCCTCGCCCTGCTCGGCGCCGTCGTGTGGAGCGGCGTCCTCGGAGACGACGAGGATCTGGCGACGACGGTCGACTGCAACCCTCCCCAGCCGGCGGCGCAGCCCGTCGACCCCGTGGCCCCGCCGCAGCAGACGCTGGGCGAGAGGGTCGACGGTTCGACCCTGCGGGACGTGGAGCCTGCAGCACTGTCCGCCACCAAGGTGCGCGTGTTCAACGCGAACGGCGAGCACGGCCAGGCAGCGCAGGTGGCCGCCCAGCTGAGCGACTACGGGTTCGCGAGCGCCCCCGACGTCCAGGCGGGCAACGACCCGATCTACGTCGACCAGAACATGCAGTGCCAGGGGCAGCTGCGGTTCGGCCCGAACGGCGCCGCCGCCGCGAGCGCCCTCTGGCTGGTGGCCCCGTGCGCCGAGCTCATCCAGGACACACGCACCGACGACACCGTCGACCTTGCGCTCGGAACCTACTTCCGCAAGATCTCACCGAACACCGATGCCGAAGAGGTTCTGCGGTCCCTGAAGGATCCGCCGCCCGGAACCCAGCCCGCACCACTCGACATCGATCTCCTAAAGGCGGCGCGCACGGCCCGCTGCTGACCGCGGTCACACCTCCGGGATCGGGGCGTCCGCCCCGGTCTCGGCGAACAGCGCGTCCAGCGCATCGGCGATGCCGGGCGCGGCGGCCACCACCACTTCGCCGTCCGCACTCGACGTGTGCGGCGCAGGGATTCGCACGCGCGCTCCGGCCTCGGTCGCGATCAGCGACCCGGCGGCCCAGTCCCACGGGCTCAGCCCGTGCTCGAAGTGGGCGTCGACCCGGCCGGCCGCGACCATGCACAGATCGAGGGCCGCCGAACCGATCCGGCGGATGTCCCGCACCCGCGGAAGGATGTCGGCGATGAGGGCCCCCTGAACCTTGCGCCGCGCCGCGCCGTACCCGAATCCGGTGGCGAGCAACGCCATCGACACGTCGGTCACGGGATTGGAACGGAGTTCGCTCACCCGCCCGTCCGCGTCGGTCAGGGTCGAACCGCCGCCGCGGGCCGCGGCGTACGTCGCCCGGGCCGCCACGTCGACCACGGCCCCGGCGACGGACACTCCGTCGATCTGGGCGGCCACCGAGACCGCGTACGCGGGTACCCCGTACAGAAAGTTCACGGTGCCGTCGATCGGATCCACGATCCATCGCACCCCGGCGACGGAATCCTCCTCTCCCCCACCTTCTTCACCGAGGATCGCGTCGCCCGGACGCAGCTCCGCGAGACGGTCCCGGATGACTTGCTCGGCCTCGGTGTCGACCACGGTGACCGGGTCCGTCGGGGTGCTCTTCGAGGCCACGGAATCGCCGGATCCCGCTCGCTTCCCGACGATTCCGAACACCTCGGGCCGCCTCGCCCGGACGTGGGCGGCGGCTTCCTCGGCCACGGTCACGGCGACTTCGAGCAGTTCTCGGGGATCGGTGCCGACGCGGCCTGACGGAAGGTCTGAACTCTGGGGTGCATGCACCCACCCATCGGAACACACTTTCACTGCCTCACACCACCGCTGACGTTCCACGCTCCCTGGTGTCATCACCCACCGAAGTCGTCTCGACGCACTAGTGTGACGAGCAGCAGAAGCGCGCCGGAGAACGCGTCGTCGTCGACACGGAGGAGCACACGCCATGACCAAGACCGGGTTCGGTGTCGACGTCGGAGGCAGCGGCGTCAAGGGTGGCGTCGTGGACCTCGAGACCGGCGAATTGATCGGGGACCGGATCAAGCTGCTCACCCCGCAGCCGTCCACCCCGGAGGCGGTCGCGGAGACCGTCGCCGAGATCATTCGCCAGGCCGAATGGGACGGACCGGTCGGTATCACCCTGCCGAGCGTGGTCACCGGCGGAGTGGCACGGTCCGCCGCGAACATCGACAAGAAGTGGATCGGGACGGACGCGCGCACACTGTTCGCCGACGCCCTCGGCGGCCGGCTCGTCACCGTCCTCAACGACGCCGACGCGGCGGGGATCGCGGAGGACGCGCTCGGCGCCGGCAAGGACGCGAAGGGTGTCGTCATCCTCCTCACGTTCGGCACGGGCATCGGCTCCGCGATCCTCCACAACGGCGTCCTGCTCCCCAATACCGAGTTCGGGCACATGGAGGTCGACAGCAAGGAGGCCGAGCACCGGGCGGCGTCGTCGGTGAAGGAGAAGAAGGACCTGTCGTACAAGGAATGGGCCGCCGAGGTGACCCGCGTCCTCACCCGGTTCGAGAACCTCCTGTGGCCGGATCTGTTCATCGCCGGCGGCGGAATCAGCCGCAAACACGAGAAGTGGATCCCTCATCTGACCAACAGGACACCCGTCGTACCTGCTGCGCTGCTCAATACGGCAGGGATCGTCGGCGCTGCTCTCGCGGTCGAAACGGGCATCGCTCCGTAACTATTTCGGATGGGTCGTTACAATGGAAGAGCCCGGCTGCGCGCCGGCGAAACCAGTAGACCTCTCCGCCGGATGACCACTCTGGCGTGACGCCGCACGACACCGTCACGAAAGGGCGTACGTGGCAGCCACCGATACACGTCAGACTGCTGATTCGACTTCGGAGTCAGGACCGGAAGCACCAGTCGGAGCGGCAGCCACCGGCACTGCTCCGGCAGCCGAGGACGCTTCCGCGAAGAAGCCGGCGGCCAAGAAGGCACCGGCCAAGAAGGCAGCAGCGAAAAAAGCTCCCGCCAAGAAGGCGGCAGCGAAGAAGGCGGGCGGCAAGAAGGCCACGGCCGGTAAGTCCGCGGACGGCGAAGACCACGACGAGGACTCCGCCGACATGGAGGACATCGACATCACCGAGGGCGACCTGGCCGAGGTCGAGACCGATGTCGTCGAGGTCGTCGCCGTCGGCGAGGACGAGGAGACCGAGGAGCCGTCCGAGAAGGACAAGGCCTCCGGCGACTTCGTGTGGGACGAGGAGGAGTCCGAAGCCCTCCGTCAGGCCCGCAAGGACGCCGAGCTGACCGCGTCCGCCGACTCGGTGCGTGCCTACCTCAAGCAGATCGGCAAGGTCGCCCTCCTCAACGCAGAAGAGGAGGTCGAACTCGCCAAGCGGATCGAGGCCGGGCTCTACGCCACCCAGATCATGCAGGAGCTGTCCGATACCGGTGAGAAGCTCCCCGCCGCCCAGCGCCGGGACATGAGCTGGATCTGCCGCGACGGAAACCGCGCCAAGAACCACCTGCTCGAGGCGAACCTCCGCCTCGTCGTATCGCTGGCCAAGCGCTACACCGGCCGCGGCATGGCCTTCCTCGACCTGATTCAGGAAGGCAACCTGGGCCTCATTCGCGCCGTCGAGAAGTTCGACTACACGAAGGGCTACAAGTTCTCGACCTACGCCACGTGGTGGATCCGGCAGGCCATCACCCGCGCGATGGCCGACCAGGCCCGCACCATCCGCATCCCGGTGCACATGGTGGAGGTCATCAACAAGCTCGGCCGCATCCAGCGTGAACTCCTGCAGGATCTGGGTCGCGAGCCCACTCCCGAAGAGCTCGCCAAGGAAATGGACATCACGCCCGAGAAGGTGCTGGAGATCCAGCAGTACGCGCGAGAGCCCATCTCCCTCGACCAGACGATCGGCGACGAGGGAGACAGCCAGCTCGGCGACTTCATCGAGGACTCCGAGGCCGTGGTGGCCGTCGACGCCGTGTCGTTCACCCTGCTGCAGGACCAGCTCCAGTCGGTGCTCGAGACGCTCTCCGAGCGTGAAGCGGGAGTCGTGCGCCTGCGCTTCGGCCTGACCGACGGACAGCCCCGCACCCTCGACGAGATCGGACAGGTCTACGGGGTCACGCGTGAGCGCATCCGTCAGATCGAGTCCAAGACCATGTCGAAGCTGCGCCACCCCTCGCGGTCGCAGGTGCTGCGCGATTACCTGGACTGACAGTCACACACAGTTCCCGATGCCCCCGGACTCCGAGCGAGTCCGGGGGCATCGTCGTCTGCGCCGGGCGTCCGGCAGTGGTCCGCTACGCGCTGGTGCGAACCCGGATCCAGGCGCCCGCCACCGGTTCGACCACGCGGGCCGCCACAGGCCCGATGACGGCCATCAGAAGGACGTACGCGGTAGCGAGTGCAACGAGTTCGCTCTCCACGGCGCCGGCCGACAACGCCAGGCCGGCGATGACGATCGAGAACTCGCCGCGCGCGATCAGCGCCACCCCGGCCCGGGCCCGGCCCAGACGCCCGACGCCCTGTTGTTTCGCCGCCCACGCGCCGGTGACCATCTTCGTCAGCGCGGTGACGACGGCGAGGAGGACGGCCCAGCCGAGGACCGGTGGGATCGCCCGGGGATCGGTGTTGAGCCCGAACACCACGAAGAACATCGCTGCGAACAGATCGCGGAGTGGTTCGAGAACACGGCTGGCGTTGTGGGCGGTCGTGCCGGAGATCGCGATTCCCAGCAGGAACGCGCCGACGGCGGCCGACACCTGCATCGCCGAGCTGATCCCTGCAACGAGGAGCGCGGCACCGAGCAGTTTCAGGAGCAGGGTCTCGCTGTCCGGGCTGTCCAGCAGCGCCGACACGTAGCGGCCGTACCGCAATGCGATCACGAGGACGACCGAGATCACGACCAGTGAGATCGCGACGGCCTCGAGTCCACCGGCGAAACTGACGCCGGCGAGCAGGGCCGTCAGGATGGGCAGGTACACGGCCATCGCGAGGTCCTCGAACACGAGTATCGAGAGCACGACCGGTGTTTCGCGGTTGCCGAGCCGTCCCAGGTCGCTCAGCACCTTCGCGATGATGCCCGACGAGGAGATGTACGTGACGCCCGCCATCACGACGGCGCCGGTGGTCCCCCACCCCAGCATCAGGGCGACGACGGCCCCCGGCGCCGCGTTGAGGACGGCGTCGACGACACCGGCCATCCACGACCGTCGCAGCCCGGTGACGAGCTCCGAGGCCGTGTATTCGAGACCCAGCAGAAGCAGCAGGAGAACCACGCCGATCTCGCTGGCGAGGTGGCTGAACTCGCTGATGTCACCGAGATTGACGAACCCACCGCTGCCGAAGCAGAGTCCGCCGAGTAGGTAGAACGGGATCGGCGACATGCCGAACTGAGCCGCGAGACGGCCCAGCAGCCCGAGCGCGAAGAACACCGCGCCCAGTTCGATGAGCGCGAGCGTGGTGGTGTTCACGGACTGTCAGCCGTTGGCCAGGAGCTTGGCTGACGCGTCCAGTCCGTCTGTGGTTCCGACGGCGACCAGAAGGTCGCCCGAAGTAAGCAGGAAGTCAGGCTTCGGCGACGGGTACACCTGGCCGGCCCGCATGACCGCGACGATCGAGACCCCGGTTCGTGTCCGCATCGCCGTGTCGCCGAGCGGCCGGCCGTCGAATCGGGAGTCCTCCTTGATGTACAGCTGCTTGGTCCGGATGCCGGGCAGGTCCCTGTGTTCCTCCTCCAGCTGCGCCACGAGTTGCGGGGCACCCAGCAGGTTGCTGAGGACTGCGGCTTCCTCGGTGGTGAGCGGTACGGAGGCCGCGCAGGAGTCGGGATCGTCGGCTTTCGAGACGATCAGATCCGTGCGCCCGTCGCGATGGGTGATGACACCGATTCGACGACCGGAGGCAAGTTCGAAGTCCTTACGCACCCCGATACCCGGTAGTGGCGTCACTTCAACGTTCATGACTCCACGGTAGTCCGATCCGTGGGGGCAACCGTGGGAGGCTCGCGTCAGTGCCGGGCGGCGAACGTTCCGTCGGCGCCGGGGCGGTAGTCCTCGACCGACGTCACCGCCGTGACGGGCAGCGGCCCGTACAGGTGCGGAAAGAGCATCGACGCCGGATCGGTGGGGACACCAGGCTCCCACTTCACGGGTGAACCGAGAGCAGCGGGGTCGAGGGACAGCAGGACGAGGTCCGTGCGCCCGGCGAACAGCCTGTTGGCCGGCAGGTGCACCTGGGTGGGCGTCGACAGGTGAATGAACCCGTCGGCGGTGAACCCGTCGGGCACACGACGGCCTTCGCGCTCCGCTGTCCGCCATTCCGCGCGGCTGCACAGATGGACGAGCCGGTCGGATCCGTCGGGGCGCGCGTGTTCGGATTGCACACGGCGAGACTAGCGTCACGTCCCGAACCGAATCAGCTGTCAGCGAACTCGGACCGCTCGGTCTGTTCACGTCCGCCCTCTTCAGGGCTCTTCCTGCACATTTCCGGCGCGTTTCGTGTGTGATGCAACACTGAGAAACGCCATCGGGAACAACGCGTAAACCCCAAACGTCTGACAGAGTAGATCCACCGCGCCACCCCGACGCGGCGGACCAAGGCCCCAGGCACTCGGCATCAGTCGAAAGCCAGTACGGAGGAGTCATGCCCGGAACACTGACCAGCCCCCCGTTGACCGCAGCCGACCGGTGCGACCGGTGCGGTGCGGGAGCCCGCGTTCGCGCGGTACTTCCGACCGGAGGAGAGTTGCTCTTCTGCGGTCACCACGCCAACGAGCACGCAGACCGACTTCGCGAGATGAACGCCACGATCGTGTCCGAAGCCGAAGCTGCAATCTGATACGTCAGCCCGGGTGACCCGTCCCAGGCTCACCTCTTCAGAACAAGAGACCGGCGAGTGCACTGCACTCGCCGGTCTCTTCTGTTCGGCGGTCCGAGCGACGGTGGTCACCACTGTCGCAGGGTGGAGATCCGCTCGGTGAGCTGATCGACGGTGGCGATCGCGGTGGGCGGTCCCCCGCACACGCGACGCAACTCGCCGTGGATGGTGCCGTGCGGTTTGCCGGTCCTGTGATGATGCATGGCGACCAGACTGTTCAGTTCCCGGCGCAGCTGCGCGAGCTGTCCTGCGGCCGCCACCCGGTCCGCGACCTGCGGCACGGGTGTGTGGGCGGGCGCGGCGGGAGCAGGCTGCGGCTTGTCCAGCTGCTCCGATTGCCGCTGACGCAGCAGGGCGCGCATCTGGTCGGCGTCGAGCAGCCCGGGCAGACCGAGGTAGTCGGCCTCCTCGTCGGAGCCCGAGAACGTGGCCGTCCCGAAGGACGAGCCGTCGTAGATCACCTGATCGAGCTCGGCATCCGCGCCGAGGGAGGTGAACGCCTTCTCCTCCTCGCCGAGTTCGTCCTTCTGCTTGTTCGCGTCGGCGAGAAGGTCGTCGTCGAATCCGTCTTTCTCGCGGTGCGGTTTGCCGAGCACGTGGTCGCGCTGCGCCTCGAGCTGGCTGGCCAGGTCGAGCAGCACCGGCACCGACGGGAGGAACACGCTCGCGGTCTCGCCCTTGCGGCGGGACCGCACGAATCGCCCGATCGCCTGCGCGAAATAGAGCGGGGTGGACGCGCTGGTGGCGTACACGCCGACGGCCAGGCGGGGTACGTCGACGCCCTCCGACACCATGCGGACGGCGACCATCCACTTCTGGGTGCTCGCCCCGAACTCGGCGATCCGCTTGGACGCCGTCGGGTCGTCGGAGAGCACCACGACCGGATCTTCCCCGGTGACCGCCTTCAGCGTCTGTGCGTAGGCGCGGGCCACGGTCTGATCGGTGGCGATCACCAGACCACCCGCGTCGGGCATGCCGCCCGTGCGGAGCTGGCCGAGCCTCGTGTCGGCGGCGTGCAGGACCGCGGGAATCCAGTCACCCGACGGGTCCAGTGCTGTCCGCCATGCCCGGGCCGTCTGTTCCGCGCTGAGCGGCTCACCGAGACGCGCCGAGAACTCCTCGCCCGCATTGTTCCGCCAGCGTGCCTCGCCGGAATAGGCCAGGAACACGACGGGCCGGACGACGCCGTCCGCGAGCGCGTCGGAGTACCCGTAGGAGTGATCCGCCTTCGAGCGCATCAAGCCCTCGCGATCGGGTTCGTATGTCACGAACGGGATCGCGCTGTCGTCGCTGCGGAACGGCGTTCCGGTGAGGGCGAGACGGCGGGTGGCGTCACCGAACGCCTCCCGGATGGCGTCACCCCAGCTCTTCGCGTCGCCGCCGTGGTGAATCTCGTCGAGGATGACCAGCGTGCGCCGGCTCTCGGTGCGGACCCGGTGCTTGAACGGGTGCGACGCGACCTGCGCGTACGTCACCACGACACCCTGGTAGTCGCTGGACGTCTGACCGGTCGAGTTGGAGAAGTACGAGTCCAGTGCGATGCCGTTGCGGGCCGCCGACTCGGCCCACTGGTGCTTGAGGTGCTCGGTCGGAGCGACCACCGTGACCTGGTCGACGGTGCGGTCGCGCAGCAACTCCGACGCGACGCGCAGCGCGAACGTGGTCTTACCGGCGCCCGGCGTCGCGACCGCGAGGAAGTCCTGCGGTCCGGTGGACAGATATTTGGTCAGCGCGCGACGCTGCCAGGCGCGCAGTGATCCTGCGGGTCTGGCCGGTTCGGTCTGTGCGAGGTAGGCCTCGGTGCCCACTATCTGCGCGGCCTCGGTTTCCACTCTCGGCGCCGACTGGGAGCCCACTGTCTCAGCACTCACGGGCTGCCCTCCGCTGACATGGCACTGTTTGCTCGCACTCCTCGGTATTCGATCGACATGTCCGGGTCCAGACCCGAAGGCGCTGTCCGTCAAGGAGCCTAGCGCCCGGATACGACGCGAACCGCATTCGCGAGTTCCGATAGTGGCAGATTTGTCGCGACACGAGGACAGCAGCGGTGGGCAACCGGGCGTGTCGTCAGGGATGCTGGAAACATCATGACCGAAACGCCCTCGAAAACGCCGAAGAGTGGCGGCGACCCACCCAGGTCCGGGTGGCATCCGCTACGTCGGACGCTGAGCGTGATCGGTCGCACAGCGAGCAAGGCGTGGGACGATTCGATCTTCGGGAAGGCGGCCACGGCGGCGTTCTGGCAGACGCTGTCGCTGCCCCCGCTGCTGCTCGGGCTCCTCGGGATGCTCGGATACGTCGGCGGGTGGTTCGGGCCCGACACCGTCGACATCATCCAATCCAAGATCATCAACTTCAGCGGGACGGTGTTCAGCGACAACGTCGTCGAACAGATCATCCGACCGACGGTCGGCGACGTCCTCGAACGCGGACGCCCCGAGATCGTGTCGCTGAGCTTTCTGCTGTCCCTGTGGGCGGGCTCGTCCGCCATCTCCACGTTCGTGGACTCGATCGTCGAGGCACACGGCCAGCAGGAGGCGCGGCATCCGGTGTGGCAGCGCGTGTTCGCGTTGCTGCTCTACGTGATGTTCCTCATCCTCGCCGTGTTCACCCTGCCGCTGGTCGCGCTGGGACCGACGCTCGTCGGCAGGGTACTCCCGGAGGCGTGGCGCACCATCGGGACGGAGATCGTCGACACGTTCTACTACCCCGCCGTCGGTCTGCTGCTGATCGTCGGTCTGACGACCCTCTACAAGGTGGCGCTGCCCCGGTCGCTGCCGTGGCACCGGCTGCTCGGCGGTGCGCTGGTCGCGGGCGTGTTCTTCCTCGGGGCCAGCACCTGCCTGCGCTGGTACCTCTCCTGGGTCGCAGGCACGGGGTACACGTACGGGGCACTGGCCACGCCGATCGCGTTCCTGCTGTTCACGTTCTTCCTGGGTTTCGCGGTGGTGCTCGGCGCCGAGTTCAATGCCACCGTCCAGGAATTCTGGCCTGCCCGGGCAACCCGTATCGACCAGATGCGGGACTGGATCGCGGCGCAGGCCGACAGCTCACCGTCGGCGGGCCCGGTGACCAGCCTCACACGGCGTATCGCCACCGGTCCGATCAAGATCGTCGGCGAACGCACATCACCGGACCGTCCCGAGCCGGAGTCCGGGAACGACGTCGAGCCCGACAGCTCGGTACGGGAACGTCCCGAGCCACCGGGTGTGCGGCGCGCGCCGGCGAAGCCTCAGTCGCCCTTGCGTAATCCTTCGTAGATCTTCTTGCAGTCGGGGCAGACGGGCGATCCCGGCTTCGCCGATTTCGTCACCGGGAACACCTCGCCGCACAGGGCGACGACGTGGGTGCCCATGACGGCGCTCTCCGCGATCTTGTTCTTCTTCACGTAGTGGAAGAATTTGGGAGTGTCGTCATCGGTCGACTCGTCGGTGGTGACGTCGGGCCGTTCCTTGGTTTGAGTGCTCACCCCTCAATAATGCCGCAACCGGCCGGCGATCCCACCCCCTGCCGACCCCTTGTGTGCAATTGCCGCCCGACAGTGGAACAGTGGAGTCATGGCACGAAGTGCAGGGTTCGGCGCGTCCCACGACGCCGGCTCACCGAACAATCCGGTTCTCATCACCGAAGCAGCGCGATCCATCGAGGATCAACATCGCGCCCGTGTCCGCAAGTACCTGCTCATCATGTCGTTCCGTTTTCCCGCGCTGATCTTCGCGGCGGCGGCGTACGGCATCTGGGAGAACCCGTGGATCTCGATGGCGATCATCGGCCTGTCGATCCCGCTGCCGTGGATCGCGGTCCTCATCGCGAACGACCGGCCCCCGCGCACCAAGGACGAGCCCAGCCGCTACGACCACCGCGAGTCGCCGTCCACCGCCCTGCCCGCGCCGCCGCACCACACGATCGAGGGCTGACGACGCCGCACAATCGAGGGCTGACGCCGCAGCGGCGCGTACTGACACAATGCACGGGTGAACCGTGACGAACTGCTGTCGATCTGCCCTTCGCTGCGCGAGGCGCTTCTCCGCAACCGTTACGACACGGACACTCTGCTCGACGCGCTCGGCCCCGAGAACCACGCCGCGCTGAGCCGCAACGAACCGGTCCCGGTGCGCCGGGCCAGCGCGGGCTGCGGGGAACTCGGCACCCTGATCCGCCTGTTCCTGCTCACCGACGACTGTCCCGCCGCCGAGGTGGCGGCGGCGCTGGCCCCGCTCACGGTCGAGGATGCCGTCTCCGCCGGCTTGCTCGAGTCCGACGGCGACGTCGTCCGGGCCGCCCTCGACCTCCGGCCCATGGACATCGGCGGGGGCAACCGCTGGGTGGTGTCCGACCTCGACGGGTCCCTCCGGCCCCGCGAGACACCCGTCGACCACGTCATCGGCGTCGGGCACGCGTCGCTGTCGCTGCTGCAGGCCACCCCGACGGCACCGGTCGGGTCGCTGCTCGACGTCGGGACCGGCTGCGGCATCCAGGCACTGCACGGAGCCTCCTACGCCGACACGGTGACCGCCACGGATCTCAACGTCCGTGCCGTCGATCTCGCGGCCGTCACGGCGGCGCTCAACGAGGAGAAGATGGAACTGCTCGCCGGGTCGTGGTTCGAGCCGGTGGAGGGCCGCACGTTCGATCAGGTGGTGGCCAATCCGCCGTTCGTCGTCAGCCGCGCGCGGGTCGGGCACACCTACCGCGACTCGGGTCTCGACCTGGACGGCGCGAGTGAATTGATGATCTCCGGGGTCGCCGACTACCTGGCACCCGGCGGGACCGCGGCGCTGCTGGCGTCCTGGATCCACGTCGAGGGCGAGGACTGGCGGGCCCGGGTGGCGTCCTGGCTTCCCACCCACGGAATCGATGCGTGGGTGGTGCAGCGGGACGTCGCGGACCCCGCCCTGTACGTGGGTACGTGGATGCGGGACGGCGGCCTCGACACCCGCGACCCCGCCACCGCGACGATCGCCGAGGAATGGCTGGATCACCTGGCGAGCGCCGACGTGGAGGGAATCGGCTTCGGGTTCGTCTACCTGCGCCGCACCGACGCACCCACCGACCTGATGGCGGAGGATCTCACCCACGGCTTCAGCGATCCGCTCGGCGCGGAGGCGCTCGGATACTTCGAGCGGGTGGCGTGGCTGCGGGAGCACGACGTGCTCACCGCGCGGTTCCGCGTCGAGGAGAGCACCGCCCTCGAGCGGGTGTTCCTCCCCGGCGACGACGGCTGGACCCAGGTGGTCGCCCGATTGCACCGCGGCAACGGCCCGGCGTGGCAGCACGAGGTCGACGATCTCGTCGCGTCCCTCGTCGCGGGCATGCGCGGCGGCGACGGCCTCGTGCTGGGCGAACTGATCGAACTCCTCGCGGCGGCCCACGGCGTCGACGCCGAGGAACTCGCGCAGTCGGCCGTCCCCCTCGTGCACGCCCTCGTCCGGCACGGACTGGTGCTCCCCACGTAGCCGACGGGTTCCCGAACCGTCCCCCTTATACGTGTTCTCAGCAACTTCTCAGGACCGAATCGAGGAACCCGCAGGTCACAGCCTCTTCGTAAATTACCGGCCGGGAACTTTCCCAGGCCTTCGGTGCGTTGATCCATATGAGACACCACCGATGAGGAGGCAAGTCATGACAAGCCCCAGCACCACAACTCGCATTCGTCCCAGCGCTGCCGATCTGGACGCCCAGAGCCCCGCTGCCGACCTGGTCCGCGTCTACCTGAACGGAATCGGCCGCACCGCTCTGCTGACGGCTGCAGACGAGGTGGAACTGTCCAAGCGAATCGAGGCTGGGCTGTACGCGGCGCACATCTTGGACACCGGGAAGCGACTGTCCCCCGCCAAGAAGCGCGACCTCGCGACGATCGTCCGTGAAGGACAGTCCGCCCGCGCACACCTCCTCGAGGCCAACCTGCGACTCGTCGTGTCGCTCGCGAAGCGGTACACCGGTCGCGGCATGCCGCTCCTGGACCTCATCCAGGAAGGCAACCTGGGGCTGATCCGCGCGATGGAGAAGTTCGACTACGCGAAGGGGTTCAAGTTCTCGACGTATGCCACCTGGTGGATTCGTCAGGCCATCACCCGCGGCATGGCCGATCAGAGCCGGACGATCCGGCTGCCAGTGCATCTCGTGGAGCAGGTCAACAAGCTGGCCCGGATCAAGCGTGAGCTGCATCAGCAGCTCGGGCGTGAGGCGACGGACGACGAGCTGGCCGAAGAGTCCGGAATCCCGGCCCACAAGATCGCCGACCTCCTCGACCACAGCCGCGACCCGGTAAGCCTCGACATGCCGGTCGGCAACGACGAGGAAGCACCGCTCGGCGACTTCATCGAGGACTCGGAGGCCACGTCGGCGGAGAACGCGGTCATCGCCGGTCTCCTGCACAGCGACGTGCGCACCGTGCTCGCCACCCTCGACGAACGTGAGCAGCAGGTCATCCGCCTGCGTTACGGACTCGACGACGGTCAGCCGCGCACCCTCGACCAGATCGGCAAGCTCTTCGGGCTCTCCCGCGAGCGGGTCCGCCAGATCGAGCGTGAAGTGATGGGCAAGCTGCGTCAGGGCGACCGCGCCGAGCGGCTGCGCTCCTACGCCAGCTGACACTCCCCCACCCGGAATCAGCGCCGGTGCCGGTCGTACGCGACCGGCACCGGCGTTGTGCTGTCCGCCCGGACCCCGCTTCGGGTCTGCGCGGCACAGTGGTCAGCGCAAGCGGCGGGGACCGAGGTCGGCGACACTCGGCTCCGGGCCGATCCGCACACGCGAATCGGTGATCTGGGCGCCCTCCGCCGAGGCGAGTACGGGTTCGCAGGCCAGTTCCCGCACCTCGGGGAGGTCGTCGGCGAGAGCCGAGATCCGCTGCACGAGGTCGACCAGGGCGGATTTGTTCACGGGCACCGCGCTGCGATACCCGGACAGCAGCGGCGCGGCCTTCGGTGCGTCGATCAGTTCGGCCGCGGCGTCCTCCGTGAGGGGCAGCACCCGGTAGGCGCGGTCACCGAGGAGGTCGGAGATCACGCCCGCCAGTCCGAACGAGATCAGCGAACCGAACGACGGGTCGTCCTGCACACCCACCACACAACCGATTCCCTTGGTGGCCATCCGCTGCACGTGGAGCAGTGGTTCACCGGACGCGGCGGCGAGGTCGCGGTAGGCCCAGCGGACGGAGTCGGGCCCGACCAGGTCGAGTCGGACACCGCCGAGGTCCGGCCGGTGCCGCCACTGCTCACCGGTCGCCTTGACCGCGACCGGGTACCCCAGTTCCTCCGCGGCCTGTACGGCCTCGTCTTCGGTGGTGGCGGACCGGAAGTCCACGACGTCCACGCCATAGCACGCGAGGAGCTGCGACGCCTCGAAGTCCGACAACCAGCGCCCGGACGACGCCCCGAGCCAGCCGTCGACCATCTCCTTCGCCCGTTCCGGATCGATGCCGTTGGGGCGCACCACCTTCGACGACGGCTTCCGCTTCCATGCCGCGTACCGCCACGCACGCGCCAGTGCAAGTGCCGCGCGCTCGGGGCCGGGATACGAGGGAACCGAACCCCGGGTCGGGTGCCCGTCCTCGCCCCGCACGGCCAGCACGTCGGGCACGCCCTCCGCCGCGAGGAACGTCGTCAGCACAGGTTTGTCCGCTTCCCGGACCGCTTCCCGGAGCGCCTGGGCATAGGGTTCGGCGGGCACGGCGACCGGCGGGACGAAGACGGCGATCACCGAATCGACGTCGGACGACGCCAGCGCGGTCCGCACCGCCGTCGCGAACTCCTCGGGACCGGCCTGCGGGCCGAGGTCGACCGGGTCGCCGACGTGCAGTCCTTCACTGCGTGCGGCGTCCGCGGCGAGGACGCCCAGCGCGGTCGAGTTGCCGACCACGGCGAGCCGGGGGCCTGCCGGCAACGGCTGGTACCCGAACAGCAGCGCGCAGTCGAACAGCTGGGAGATCGACCCGACCTGCACGACCCCGGCCTGCTCGAACAGGGCACGCACGATCGAATCGTCCATTTCGCCACCGCTGGCCGCGAGCGCGGGCGGAACGGCGTGCCGGCCGCTCTTGACTGCGACGATCGGCTTGTTCCTGGCCACCCGGCGCGCGATGCGCGAGAACTTGCGCGGATTGCCGAAACTCTCCAGATACAGCAGCACGACCTCGGTGGCCGGATCCGAATCCCAGTACTGCAGGAGGTCGTTGCCGGAGACGTCGGCGCGGTTACCCGCGGAGACGAAGGCGGACAGGCCGATTCTGCTCCGTGCGGCCTCGTCGAGAATGGCGATGCCGAGTGCGCCGGACTGGCAGAAGAATCCGACGTTGCCCGGACTCGGGAGCACCGGCGCGAGGGTCGCGTTCAGCGACACCTCGCGGTCGTTGTTGGCCACGCCGAGCGCGTTGGGACCGATCAGCCGCATCCCGTGCGCACGTGCGGCATGGACGAGCCGACGTTCGGACTGCCTTCCGTCCGAACCGGTTTCGCTGAAGCCCGAAGACACGACGACGAGCGCCTTGACACCCTTGTCGAGGCAGTCGTCGAGGACGGCGTTGATCGACTCGGCGGGAACGGCGACCACCGCGAGATCCACCTCGTCGGGGATGTCGCGGACCGTCGGGTACGCCCGCACACCGTGAACCGAACGGTGCTCGGCGTTGACCGGATACACGGGACCGGCGAATCCTGCCCGCAGCAGGTTGGTCAGAACGGCGTTACCGACCTTCGCTCGGTCGGTCGAGGCACCGATCACCGCGACCGATCGCGGACTGAGCACGTTGCGCATGCTGCGCGCCTCCGCCGCCCGCTCGCGGGAATTACGCACGGACACCATCGCTTCGGTGGGGTCGATCGCGAACTCGAGCCTCAGCACTCCGCCCTCGAAACTGCGGCTCACCTGGTACCCCGCCTCGCGGAAGACCGTCACCATGTTCCGGTTCTCCGCGAGAACCTCGGCGACGAACATCGTCAGGCCGTTCTCCGCGGCCGCCGCGGCCAGGTGCTCGAGCAGGATCGGCCCCAGCCCGCGGCCCTGATGCGCGTCGGCGACGACGAACGCCACCTCCGCGGACTTGCCGTCGCCTTCGCCGGTGAGCCGTTCGTAGCGCCCGACGGCGATGATCTCGTCGCCGAGGACCACCACGAACGCCACCCGATCGTGGTGGTCGACGGTGGTGAAGTGGACGATGTCCCGTTGCGACATGGTCGGGTAGGGGCCGAAATACCGGAGATAGCGGGTGCGTTCGGAGAGCTTCGAATGGAACGCCACGAGTGTGTCCGCGTCCTCGGGCACGATCGGCCGCAGCGCCACCGCCCCGCCGTCGGCCGCCAGTACGTCGGCGACCCAGTGCCGCGGGTAATTGTGCGCGGCGTCGGGCGGATTCCTCTTCGGCTCGGTCGTGACCGCCTCCGCGCCGGTGTCCGTCGAGGAGCTTCCGTCCGTCGGCTCAGTCACGGGGATCCTCCGGGTCGAGTCCGAGTAGCGGGAAGCAGGCGCGGCGGGTGGCGATGACGGCCGAGTCGATGCGTGTCAGGGCGCGGTCGACCGAGGGGACCCCGGTCTCCGGTGTGCCACCGGGTCCGTCCCAGGACAGGTAGTCGACCTCGCCGCCGTCGCCCATCGTGTCCGGCAGGTCCACGCTGGGCGCGAGCGCGTGGGCCCGCTCCTGCCAGTCCGCGGGTACGGCACGGGCCGTGTCGATCTCGCGGTCGAGTGCCGCGGCGATGAGGTGGGTCCAGGCACGGGGGACGACGCGGACCAGTCCGTACCCACCGCCGCCCACGGCCAGCCAGCGACCTTCGGCGTAGCGGTCGGCCAGATCACGCATCGCGAGAAACGCGGCCCGCTGGCCGTCGACCGTCAGCGCGAGGTCGGCCAGCGGATCCTCGCGGTGACTGTCGACACCGCACTGGCTGATCACGATCTGGGGACGGAACGCGGCGAGAGCGCCCGGGACGACGGCGTGGAAACCTCGCAGCCACAACGCATCGACGGTGCCGGGCAGCACAGGGAGGTTGACGGCGGTGCCTTCCGCGGCCCCCTCCCCGACTTCGCTCGACCAGCCGGTGTTGGGCCAGAGTGTCGCCGGATGCTGGTGGAGCGAGATCGTCAGCACCCGCGGGTCGTGGGCGAACGCGTGCTGCACCCCGTCGCCGTGGTGGGCGTCGACGTCGATGTAGGCGATCCGGTCGAAACCGTTGTCCAAAAGCCAGGACACGGCAATGGCGACGTCGTTGTAGACGCAGAAGCCGGACGCCCAGTCGGGCATCGCGTGGTGCATACCGCCGCCGATACTCACCGCGCGCCGCGTGCGCCCCGCTGCGATCTCCTGCGCTGCGGCGAGGGAACCGCCGGCGAGGATCGCGCTCGCCTCGTGCATCTGGGGGAAGACGGGGTTGTCCTCGGTGCCGAGACCGTGCGGGGCGTCCGCGCCGAGCACACCCGACGTCGCCGAGTGGCCGGCCTGCTTGACGGCTTCGACGTACGCGGGGGTGTGGATCCGCAACAGATCCGCGTCCGACGCGGCCTCGGGCCGCAACAGTTCGACCCCCTCCAGGATCCCGAGGCTGCGGGCGAGCGACATGGTCAGCTCGAGCCGGGTGGGATTCATCGGGTGGTCCGCACTCCACCGATAGCTGAGATAGTCCGGGCTCCACACGACGGCACGGTTCGATACCAGTGCAGCCGAATCCTCCCCGGAACTGAACGACGCGGTCATGAACTCACGCTACTGGTACCCCGCGGAGGGTGCGAGCAGACCCCGCTACGACTACCGTCGACGCGCTGCGAGGCGGACGGCGCCGGTGAGGGGCAATCACCGGTAGAATCAACCGAGACGAAGGGGTGTGAGTGTGAAGGATCTGGTCGACACCACGGAGATGTATCTCCGGACGATCTATGACTTGGAAGAAGAGGGCGTCGTCCCCCTTCGAGCACGTATTGCCGAACGACTCGAGCAGAGCGGTCCGACGGTCAGCCAGACCGTCGCCCGGATGGAGCGTGACGGTCTCCTCCTGGTCGCCGGCGACCGCCACCTGGAACTGACGGAGAAGGGCCGCGAACTCGCGGTGTCGGTGATGCGGAAGCACCGCCTCGCCGAACGACTCCTGGTCGATGTCATCGGCCTCAAATGGGAAGAGGTTCACGCGGAGGCGTGCCGCTGGGAGCACGTCATGAGCGAAGAAGTGGAGCGGCGCCTGGTGGAGGTGCTCAACAACCCGACGACCTCGCCGTACGGAAACCCGATTCCGGGGCTGGCGCAGCTCGGGCTGGACCGCCCGGTCGACGCCCCCGAGACGCTCATCCGTCTCACGGACGTGCCGCCCGGGAAGCCGACCGCGGTCGTGGTCCGGCGTCTCGCGGAGCACGTGCAGTCGGATCCGGACGTCATCGGCCAGCTGCGTGAGGCGGGCGTCGTGCCCGACGCGCGTGTCACCGTCGAGACCAAACCCGGTTCGGTCACCATCACGGTGCCCGGCCACAGCGGTTTCGATCTGTCCGAGGAGATGGCGCACGCCGTCCAGGTGAAGCAGGTTCAGGGTTAGCGGATGAAACTTCTGGTCACGGGCGGTGCCGGCTACGTCGGCAGCGTCTGCAGCACAGTCCTGCTCGAACGAGGACACGAGGTCGTCATCATCGACGACCTGTCCACCGGTAACGCCGACGCGGTGCCGCTCGGCGCCGAGTTCGTCGAGGGCGACGTCGCGGAGGTCGTGTCGGACGTACTCGGCACGGGCGGCACTCCCCGTTTCGACGGCGTCCTGCACTTCGCGGCTCAGTCGCTGGTCGGCGAGTCCGTCCAGTACCCCGAGAAGTACTGGCGCGGCAACGTCGTCACCACGCTCGAACTTCTGGAGGCAATGCGGAATTCGGGGACGCAGAAGCTGGTGTTCTCGTCGACCGCCGCCACGTACGGCGAGCCCGAGCACTCGCCGATCACGGAGGCCGATCCCACGCGTCCCACCAACCCGTACGGGGCGACGAAACTCGCGATCGACCATGCCATCATGTCGTATTCGGTGGCGCATTCGCTCGCGGCGACCAGCCTGCGGTACTTCAACGTCGCGGGTGCATACAAGTCGGCCGGCGAGAACCGGGTCGTCGAAACGCATTTGATTCCTCTCGTGCTCCAGGTGGCGCTCGGTCAGCGGGAGAAGATCTCGGTCTTCGGAACCGACTGGCCGACGCCGGACGGAACCGCGATCCGCGACTACATCCACGTGCTCGACCTCGCCGAGGCGCACGTGCTGGCACTGGAGTCGTCGATCGAGGGCAGGCACCGCATCTACAATCTCGGTAGCGGTGCGGGTTTCAGTGTGCGCGAGGTCATCTCGGCGTGCGCGCGGGTCACCGGGCTCCCCATCGCGGTCGAGGACGCACCGCGCCGGGCGGGCGATCCCGCCGTGCTGGTGGCGTCGAGCGATCGTGCCATCGCGGAACTCGGGTGGCGGCCGGAGCACACCGACCTCGACGAGATCGTCGCCGACGCCTGGACCTACCTGCAGAACCTCGGCGACAGGTCGCACGCCGCGCAGCGGTGACGTTCGCTCACCCCTCGACCTGCGGGGGTAGCACGACGCCGACCTCCGCCGCACTGTCGTAGCCAACTCCGGCCAGGCCACGCACCTCGGCCGGCCGGAGTCCGGCGTGCAGCGCTCCGTCCAGCAACGTGGCCAGTACGTGTCCCGGATCAGAGTCCAGGGCAGCGGCCAGGGCGATTCCCGCGAACGGCCCGTCCCCACGAATGTAGGCACTGTAACCGAGCAGTGCCGCCGCGTTCGCGCGTTCCGGGTCGGGGAGGTTGCGGGTGAGGAGAATCCACAACTGCTCCGCGTCGCCGGCGTAGGCTCCGACCGCCAGCGCGAGCGCGCAGTCGCGAACGATGACGTTGTCCAGGGCCAGCGCCAGTTCCGCGTACTCCGGCGCGAGGAGTTTCTCGCCCGAGGACACCCGCGCGATGTGCGTCAGCAGCAGTTCGAGTTCGAGACGGTGGCAACGTTCCGGTGTTGCCGATCGTTGCGCCAATTCCCTTCGAAGAAGCGATGATTGACGGCCACGGCCGATGAGGGCGGCGATCTGCATCCGTTCGAGCGGTGGGCCGGCCTCGATCGTCGCTTCCAGCTCTTCGCGTGAGGAGCGGATCGGCCGGCCCTCGAGGACCTGCGCCACCGCGACCCGAGACGACGTGGGATCCGGCTGGGCGCCGTACCCACCGCCGCCGAAGAGACTGAACCACTCGCAGCCGTCCGCGATCTCGGCCGTCACGAACACGTCGAGCAGCGTGGTGGGTGCGAAATCCAGGAGATCCTCGAATTCTTCGACGATGGCGGCCAGTTCGACGCGGGAGACCGCGAAAGGGTCGGTGAAGCGGTCGTCGACCAGCACCAGGATCACTCCGGCCGCACGGTCCCTCTCGCAGACCGAGGCGAACTGCCCCACCGCCGCGTACATCGATTCGGTCGGTTCGTCGCCGCCACCGAGGACCAGGTCGTGTCTCATGACGGCACCGACCGCCGGGGTGGGCTCCCCGGACGATCGACCGTGCCGGCCGGAAACCGAGCAGAGCGGGCACCGAGGCGAGGAGTTCGCCCGGGTCGGACAACTTGACGGTGTACCGCTGTGAGAACGGTCCCCCGCCGGGGTCGTCGGAGAAGTCGGAACTGTGCGGAAATGCAGGAGTCGTCATGCATCAGACTCTGACCGGTCGACGCCGACGGACTCGGCACTCGACCTGGGAAAACACACAGGGCTGTGGATGAGCGCGAGGTTATGGACAACCGGCCCGCCACGCCGAGCAGACGCGCCGATTGCCAGAGAAGTCGTCGGAGCCCTGTGCTAAGGCCTCCGCTCAGCTGTTCTGCACCTTCTGCACGGCCGCGGTGAACACCTCGTCGAGCGCGACGGTATCGGCCTTCGCGTCGCCGAACGACATGAACGTCGCCGACACCCGCACGTCGCCGACCTGCGCGATCAACGTGACCATCGACTGGGTGACCTTCTCGCTCTCGTTACCCGACCTGACGGTCCGCCGGAGCGCGAGGGTGTCGTCGGCCCGGACGGGTGGCGCGGGCGTGACCTGGGTGGTGACGGTGGACTCGGCGCCGTTGTCGGTCACGGTGACCTCGCCGCATCGCTCCGTCTGCTTTGCCAGCTCGTCCAGGGGCGTGTCGGTCTTGGTGAGTTCGATCGAGATCGTCGAACGGCTCGCATTGTCGGTGCCGACGGCCATGACCGTGCCGGTCGGTCCGTAGTCCTGCGACGGAGGTGCGCAGTCCGCGGGGTCGACAACCGCGCCCTGTGGCACGCCCGTCAGGTCGGGCGCGGCCATCGACACGGCCTGCGCGGGCAGCACGATCGCCTCGTACCGGGCCGGGAAGTCGGCGGGATCGACCAGGAGTTTCGACAGTCCCTTTCCGGACGGTGTACCCGCTGAGATGGTCGTGCTCGGCTGCGGGATCCCGGAGACCGTCGAGGAGCACCCGGAGAGGATCGCCGCGGCGGCGGACAGCGCGACCACCGGGGCAACGATGGCCGTCCGTACCGCTGTGCGCCGAGACCTCACCGTCGACCTCCCGTGTCGGATCCGTGCCCCCGTCCGGGGCGCCCTTTCCGCCACTCTGCCACGCCGATGCACCGGCGGCGGGGAGGCTGCGGCTCAACTGCCGCGGGCGATCCACTCCTCCAGATGTGGGGCCTCGGCCCCGATGCTGGTGCCGTCGCCGTGCCCGGTGCGGACCGTCGTCGACGCCGGCAACGCGAACAGGCGGTCGCGGATGGACCCGATGATCGTCGGGAAATCCGAGTACGAGCGGCCGGTGGCACCCGGTCCGCCCGAGAACAGGGTGTCGCCACTGAACAACTCCCCCGCTTCCGGGAGATACAGGCAGCACGAACCGGGCGAGTGACCGGGAGTGTGGAGCACGCGGATATCGGTGCCGGCCACAGGGATCTCCTGTTCGTCCTCGATCGGTGCGTAGGCGACGGCGGGGTGCGTCTGTCGCCACAGCACGTCGTCGGCCGCATGGAGGTAGAGAGGAGCATCCAGCGCCGCCGCCAGTTCGGGCGCCACGGTGACGTGGTCGTTGTGCCCGTGTGTGCAAACGATGGCCCGGACCTTCCTGCCGCCGACCGCCTCGACGATCGGTTCGGCGGAATGGGCGGCGTCGACGACCACCACCTCGGAGTCGTCGCCGACGATCCACACGTTGTTCTCGACGTCCCAGGTGCCGCCGTCGAGACTGAAGGTGCCGGAGGTGACCACTCGGTCGATACGGACGCTCACGACGCGACCGCCGATCGCCTGATCCGGCCGGCAGTTGCTCGTACCCGCCTCGACATCGTGCACCTCCAGGATCGTTCTCCGGCTCGGACCGTGCTGTTCCCCACAGTGCCACAGTCTGTGCGCGGGATCTCGCTGTGGGCGAACACCGAACGGCCACCGGCGGGAATTATCGGTCGACCGCACCGTGTTCCCCCAGGGCGGGACCTCCGAGAGCAAAGTCCGACGTATCGATGCCGGAGCCGATAGGGGACACTGGAGGCCAGGCACGAAGGAGAAGAGGTCTGTGATGGACGAACAGTCGAAGATGTACGAGCTGGAGTTCCCGGCGCCGCAGCTGTCCTCCGCGGACGGGCAGGGACCTGTGCTGATCCACGGACTCGAGGGCTTCTCCGACGCCGGCCACGCCGTCAAACTCGCCACGACGCATCTCCGCGAGAGCCTGGAGAGCGAGCTGGTCGCCTCCTTCGCGGTCGACGAATTGGTCGACTACCGCTCACGTCGGCCCACGATGACGTTCAAGGCCGACCACTTCTCGGACTACGACCAGCCCGAGCTGAACCTCTATGCCCTGAAGGACACGGCGGGGACCCCGTTCCTGCTGCTGGCAGGCATGGAGCCCGATCTGCGCTGGGAGCGCTTCACCACGGCGGTGCGGCTGCTCGCCGAGCAGCTCGGTGTGCGCCGGACCGTGGGCATCAATGCCATTCCGATGGCCATTCCGCACACCCGCCCGCTCGGTGTGACAGCGCATTCCACCAACAAGGACCTGATCAAGGACCACCAGCGCTGGTCGGGTGAGCTGCAGGTGCCGGGCAGCGCGTCCTCGCTGATCGAATTGCGGATGGCGCAGCACGGACACGAGTCGGTCGGATTCTCGGTTCACGTTCCTCACTACCTGGCTCAGACGGATTACCCCGGGGCCGCCGAAACCCTCCTCGAGAATGTGAGTGACGTCACCGACCTGGATCTGCCGCTGAGCGCGCTGGGCGAGGCCGCGGCGCGCGTCCGCGAACAGGTCGACGAGCACATCGCGGGTAACGAGGAGGTACAAACCGTCGTCCACGCCCTGGAACGTCAGTACGATGCCTACGTAACGGCACAAGAGCAGCAATCCACGCTCCTGGCCAGCGAAGAAGATCTTCCGAGCGGAGACGAACTCGGCGCGGAATTCGAGCGTTTCCTCGCCGAACAGGCGATGCAGGACGGCAACGGCGGCGACTCCGAGGAGGAGGGCGGATCACCGGGCGGGGCATGACCGGCGAGCGGTTGTGCGGCCGCCACCCGGACACTGTGCGGCCGCACGGTCCAGTTGTTCACCCGACACCGGTGCAATAGCGTCGATGTGAAGCGGATGATTGAGCTGTCAACATTCGGGTATTGCATCTAGTTCAGGAGGCGACATGAGCGACAATCGCATTCGTAAGCTCAGGCCTGTACCGAACGCCGAAACCCGCATGATGTTCCGCACCATCCACGGTTACCGCCGCGCGTTCCGCATGGCGGGCGAGGGTCCCGCGCTGCTGCTGATCCACGGCATCGGCGACAACTCGTCCACCTGGACCGAGATCATCCCGCACCTGGCCAAGAACTACACCGTCATCGCGCCCGACCTCCTGGGCCACGGGCGGTCCGACAAACCGCGAGCCGATTACTCGGTGGCGGCGTACGCCAACGGCATGCGCGACCTCCTGTCCACCCTGGGCATCGACAAGGTCACCGTCGTCGGTCACTCGCTCGGCGGCGGGGTCGCCATGCAGTTCTCCTACCAGTTTCCGCAGATGGTCGACCGACTCGTCCTGGTGTCGGCGGGCGGTGTCACCAAGGATGTGCACCCGCTGCTGCGGCTCGCGTCGGTTCCGGTGGTCAACGAGGCGCTGAAACTGCTGCGCATTCCCGGCGCGATGCCCACCGTCCGACTGGTGGGCAACGTGCTGAGTCAGCTGAACGGCACGCGGCTGCGTCCCGGCGCGATGCTGCACGACACACCCGACCTGGTGCGGGTACTCGCCGAGTTGTACGACCCCACCGCGTACGAGGCGTACCTGCGCACCCTGCGGGCGGTCGTCGACTGGCGCGGCCAGGTGGTCACCATGCTCGACCGATGTTATCTGACCGAGAACCTTCCGGTGCAGCTCATCTGGGGCGATCAGGACGCCGTCATCCCGGTCAGCCACGCCCATCTGGCGCACGCGGCGATGCCCGACTCACATCTCGAGATCTTCCGCGGCGCAGGCCATTTCCCGTTCCGCGACGATCCGATGCGATTCCTGCGCACCATCGAGAAGTTCCTGTCCGGAACGCATCCCCTGCAGTTCGACGAAGCGAAGTGGCGGCAGATGCTCGTCACCGGCGTCGGTGAGAGCACCATCACCGGCAGCGCGTCCACCCGCATGGCGGTCCTGGACGCGATGGGATCGGACGAGCGCAGCGCGACCTAGGCCCGGCACCGGCACACCAGCGTCCGGCTAGCCTGTAGCAGTGCTTCTCTCCGACCTGCTCCCCGAGAACGCGGATTCCGATTCCGTTTTCGACGCCTTCACCTCCTGGACCGAAGAACGAGGTCTGACGCTCTACTCCGCCCAGGAAGAATCGGTCATGGAGCTGGTGTCCGGGGCCAACGTGATCCTGGCGACGCCCACCGGATCCGGCAAGTCCATGGTGGCGGTCGGCGCCCACTTCTACGCGATGGCCACCGGCAAGCGCACGTTCTACACAGCCCCGATCAAGGCCCTCGTCAGCGAGAAGTTCTTCGCCCTGTGCGAGGTGTTCGGCGCGGAGAACGTCGGCATGATGACGGGCGACGCCGCCGTCAACTCGCGGGCGCCGATCATCTGCGCGACCGCCGAGATCGTCGCGAATCTCGCACTGCGGGAGGGCCCGGACTCCGACATCGGTCAGGTCGTGATGGACGAGTTCCACTTCTACTCCGAGCCCGACCGCGGGTGGGCGTGGCAGGTCCCCCTCGTCGAACTCCCCCACGCCCAGTTCCTTCTCATGTCGGCCACGCTCGGTGAGGTCGACTTCTTCTCCTCCGATCTCACCCGGCGGACCGGACGCCCTACCACCGTCGTGGCGGGCACCGAGCGTCCCGTTCCCCTCATGTTCTCCTACGCCACGACGCCCGTGAGCGAGACCATCGAGGAACTGGTGACCACCAACCAGGCCCCGGTCTACGTCGTGCACTTCACCCAGGCCGCCGCCCTGGAACGCGCGCAGGCCCTGACCAGCGTCAACTTCTGTTCACGCGAGGAGAAGGACGCCATCGCCGAAGCCCTCGGCGGCTTCCGCTTCACCACCGGATTCGGCAAGACCCTCTCGCGCCTCGTCCGGCACGGCATCGGCGTCCACCACGCGGGGATGCTGCCGAAGTATCGCCGTCTCATCGAGAAGCTGGCGCAGGACGGTCTGCTGAAGGTCATCTGCGGCACCGACACTCTCGGTGTGGGGATCAACGTCCCCATCCGCACCGTGCTGCTGACCGGGCTGACCAAGTTCGACGGCACCCGCACCCGGCACCTCCGCGCCCGGGAGTTCCATCAGATCGCGGGACGCGCGGGACGCGCCGGCTACGACACCCTGGGCACCGTCGTCGTGCAGGCCCCCGAGCACGAGGTCGAGAATCTGCGTGCTCTGGCGAAGGCCGGCGACGACCCGAAGAAGCGCCGGAAGGTGCAGCGTAAGAAGGCGCCGGACGGCTTCGTCTCGTGGAGCGAGGCCACGTTCGATCGCCTCGTCGGCGCGTCACCCGAACCGCTCACGTCGCGGTTCTCCGTATCGAATTCCATGCTGCTCAACGTGATCGCCCGGCCGGGCAACTGCTTCGAATCGATGCGGCACCTCCTCGAGGACAACCACGAGACCCGCCCGGCGCAGCGCAAGCACATCCTCAAGGCGCTGTCGTTGTACCGGGGGCTGATCGACGCCGGCGTGGTGCAACGACTCGACGAGCCCGACGCCGACGGCCGCATGGCCCGGCTCACGATGGAACTCCAGCGGGACTTCGCGCTGAACCAGCCGCTGTCCCCGTTCGCCCTGGCCGCCCTCGAACTCCTCGACGCCGAGTCCGATTCGTATGCGCTGGACGTGGTGTCGGTGATCGAGTCGACCCTCGACGACCCGCGGCAGGTCCTCATGGCGCAGCAGCACTTCGCCCGCGGCGAGGCGGTCGCGCAGATGAAGGCCGACGGCATCGAGTACGAGGAGCGGATGGAACTGCTCGAGGAGGTCACCTGGCCCAAGCCCCTCGGCGAGCTGCTGTTCCCGGCGTTCGAGATGTACCGCGGTGGCCATCCGTGGATCTCGGAGTTCGCGCTGTCGCCCAAGTCCGTCGTGCGGGACATGGTCGAGCGTGCCATGACGTTCGCCGAAATGGTCAGCCACTACGGGCTGGCCCGTTCGGAAGGTCTCGTGCTGCGGTATCTCGCCGACGCGTATCGCGCACTGCGCCAGACCGTTCCGACCGAGGCCCGGACGGAGGAGCTCGACGACCTCATCGAGTGGCTCGGCGAGCTGATCCGCCAGGTGGATTCGAGCCTGCTCGACGAATGGGAGCAACTCACCGACCCCGGCGCCGAGGGAGACGAGCAGCAGGTCGCGTTCGGGGCCGACGTGCCACGCCCGATCTCGGCGAACACGAGAGCATTCCGGGTGATGGTGCGCAACGCCATGTTCCGGCGGATCGAACTCGCGTCGCGGCGGCGGTGGGCCGAGCTCGAGGGGCTCGACGACGGCATCGACGCCGACGAGTGGGAAGACCAGCTCCAGCCGTACTTCGACGAGTACGACTCGCTCGGCACCGGGCCGTCGGCGCGCGGCCCCCAGCTGTTCCAGGTGGAGACCGCGCCCGAGTTGTGGCGGGTCCGGCAGGTCCTCGAGGATCCGCAGGGCGATCACGGGTGGGCGCTGACGGCGGTCGTCGACCTTCCCGAGTCCGACGCGGCCGGCGAAGTGGTCTTCGACGAACTCAGCATCGTCGAGGGGTAGGTGTCAGGAACGCGGCCGGCGCGGCTGATCCCGCCGCGCCGCGTTCTTCTCCTTGATGCGGACGGTTTCCTTGCGGACCTCGGCCTGGGTGGCGCGTTCCTGCTGCAGCCACTCGGGGCGATCCGCCATCAGCGCGTCGATCTGCTCGGTGGTGAGCGCGTCGGTGATGCCGCCTCGTGCGAGGCCCGCGATCGACACACCCAGTTTCGCCGCGACCACCGGCCGCGGGTGCGGACCGTTGCTGCGCAGCTCCAGCAGCCACTCCGGCGGATCGCTCTGCAGTGCGCTCAGCTCGTCGCGGGAAACGACACCCTCCTGGAACTCCGCGGGGGTGGCCTCGAGGTACACACCCAGCTTCTTCGCCGCGGTTGCGGGCTTCATAGTCTGAGGGCTCTTGTGCGACGTCATGGTGTCAAGAGTAACGAGCGTGTGCGGTGCCGTTGACCGAGGCCGGTAGCCTGACGGGGTGACAGACGCGGATGCATCCCCTTCCTTCCGGCTCGCGTATGTCCCGGGGGTGACCCCCACCAAGTGGGTGCGGATCTGGAACGAACGGCTCCCCGACGTGCCGCTCACCCTCGTTCCGGCGTCCGCCGCCGAGGCACCCGGTCAGCTGCGCGGCGCCGGCGCGGACGCCGGTCTGGTGCGGTTGCCGATCGACCGGACCGGTCTCAGCGCCATCCCCCTGTACACCGAGATCCCGGTGGTGGTGGCGCCGAAGGACCACGTCGTGGCGGCGGTGGACCAGGTGTCGCTCGCGGATCTGGCCGACGACGTCGTGCTCCACCCGCTCGACGACACCCTCGAATGGGGCACGATGCCGGGACTGCCGGCCCAGGACCGCCCGGCCACGACGGCCGACGCGATCGAACTGGTCGCGGCGGGGATCGGGCTGCTCGTCGTTCCGCAGTCGCTCGCCCGGCTCCATCACCGCAAGGATCTCATCTACCGGACCGTCACGGACGGCCCCGAGTCGCGGATCGCGCTGTCGTGGCCGGAGGACCAGACCACCGAACTGGTGGAGGAGTTCATCGGCATCGTCCGCGGTCGGACCGTCAACAGCTCTCGGGGACGCACTGCGACGCCGGCTGAGCCGAAGAAGAAGCGCCCCACTGTGGCGGCAGCGCGGCAGAAACCGCCCGCGGGGGCCAAGACGTCGCGGTCCGGATCCGGAACGAGGGGCGGCAAGCGCGGCAAACCCCGGCGGCGGTCCTAGCCCCCGACCGGTGCGGCCTTGCCGAGCAGGCCGGCGAGTTGCCCGTAGTCGTCCGCGCGGGCACTGGACGAGCGGAACACGAGTCCGATCGTCCGGCCGGGTGCGGGCGCCGCGAAGCGTGCGGTCGCCAGCGGCCCCCGCCCCGTCTCCACCTTCACGGCGGATTCCGGCACCAGGGTCACGCCGAGTCCGCCCGCGACGCACTGCACCACCGTCGACAGCGACGTGGCGCGGGTGTCGCCGGCCACGGGGTGGGCGTCGACCGAGCGGCACAGGTCGAGGGTCTGATCGCGCAGGCAGTGCCCCTCGTCGAGCAGCAGGAGGGGAAGCTCGTCGAGCGTCTGCGGCGAGATGTCCGTGCGGCCCGCCAATGGGTGCCCCTCCGGGACGACCATCACGAAATCTTCCGTGTACAAAGGGATGTCGACGAGGCCGCTGACACCGCTCGGCAACGCCACCACGGCGACGTCGAGCGAGCCCACGCGCAACGCCTCCAGGAGTCGCGCCGTCTGATCCTCGATGACCTGCGGCTCCAGGTCGGGCAACTCGTCACGCAACGCCGGCAACAGGGCCGGCAGCACGTAGGGGGCCACCGTGGGGATCAATCCGATACGCAACGGTCCGGCCAGCCGGTCACCCACGCCCGCGGCGGTCGCGACGAAACCGTCCGCCGCTTCGAGGATGATCTTGGCCTGGCCGAGCAGGCGCTCCCCCGCCGCGGTGACGAGGACCCGACGGGTGCTGCGCTCGATGAGTTGCACGCCGAGCCCGTTCTCCAGCGCGGCCAGCGATTGCGACAAGGTGGGCTGGCTCACACTCAAACGCGCCGCGGCCGTGCCGAAGTGGCGATAGTCGGCCACTGCGACGAACGCACGCAGCTGCGACAGTGTGGGTTGATAACTCTGATCGGCCATACCTATCAGCGTAGCGCGATCTATCACCCTTGCCTTTCGGCGGTTTCGGGCGGGGTCGACGCGGGGCCCTTCGTCCTCTGCCGGGGCGATAGGGTGCGTCAATGCCCATCCACGTAGATGTCGTCCGGGTGTTCACCGACGACAAAGGACGCCACGGCAACCCGCTCGGCATAGTCGACGCCTCGGTTGTTCCCACCGAGGACCGGCAGTCCGTCGCCGCCGCGCTCGGGTACAGCGAGACGATCTTCGTCGACGTCCCCGGTCCGGGTGACACGCACGCGCGGGCCCAGATCTTCACTCCCACCACCGAACTCCCGTTCGCCGGACACCCCACCGTCGGACTGTCCTGGTGGTTGCACGAACGCGGCGCCGCGGTCGGCACACTGGACGTGCCCGCGGGCCCCGTCGCCACGCGGCGCTCCGGCGCCATCACCTGGGTGCGGGCGCGGCCCGAGTGGGCGCCCGACTTCTCGCTGTACCCCATGAACAGCGTCCGCGAGGTCCAGGCGGCCGACCCGAAGAGGTTCGGTGCCGGACACCACTACCTGTGGGCCTGGACCGACAAGGTCGAGCACTCGATCCGGTCGCGAATGTTCGCCCCCGACATGGGCATCACCGAGGACGAGGCCACCGGCGCTGCCGCGGTCCGGATCACCGCGCACCTCCGCCACGCCCTCCTGATCACACAGGGCAAGGGATCCGAACTGCGCACCACCTACGATCCCGACGGCTGGGTCGAGGTCGGCGGACGGGTTCACCCCGAGAAGTCACGCACCCTCTGACGACGGCCGCCGGCCTCGCCCCGCGGCGAGGTCGGCGTCGCTCAGCGTCACCTCGATCTCCCGGCCCAGCGTCACACCCGGGGCCAGGGGAAGCCGGTCGCCGCTCCAGAACTTTCCCGGGTCATACCAGTTGGTGCGCCGGCGTCCGCTGATCAGACCCATCTCCTCGTACGTCTGCGCGACCACCTCGGCGCAATAGGCACTTTCGAGGCTCCCCGACTGCTCCTGGCGGCGCCCCTTCCCCGGCAGACGCCCCCCGAACCACCGTGAGGCGAGCTTCGCTGTGGACGGGAAAGGTGTTCCGTCCAGCCGCGCGATGGTGCGCAGCAACGCATCCTCCTGCTGCGGGGTCGCGGGTTCGGCGAGCTGACGCAGCCACCCCCGCTGCCCGTACCGCGCACCCCACACCTGGACGGCGGCGCGCAGGTCGTGGAGTTGCACACCACGCTGGAAGCGGCCTGTCCACATGTCCTGCAACGAATGCCCGAGTTCGGCGTGCCACATCAGTGGCGGCAGGTCCTCGAGGACCACCGACATGCCGACGTGGTTGACCGGACTGTCCGTGAGGGTCTGAATGGCCCTGTCTGCCGGAGACTCTCCGCGGAAGATCCAGATGTCGCCGGTGCGGGTGACCTCGACCGCGGTGTCGAGGTCGATGCTGGAGCCGTGTCGTCGTGCGTCCGTGTGCCGTGGCGCGTCCATGGGCCCTAGCCTAGAAGGATGCGACCTCGGGGCAGGCAATGGTGGAAACTTCTCGGACTCGCCGGTGTGGTGGGCGTGGCCGCGACCGGGGTCGTCGCGGTCCGCGCGGACCGGCAGCGGAAGGCGTACACGCCCGACGAGGTGCGGGCGCGGCTCCACGAGCGTTACACCCGCGCGTATGCAGCGCACGACGGGCAGACGGAGATCGACCTGGCCCGACCGACGTGGCGGGAGCGGGTCACCGGTGCCCTGCACCGCCTCCGCAGGCGGGGCACCGGGTCCGATCAGCCCAGCGCCTGCCGGATCCCGTCGGCGAGCTGAACGACCTGCTCGTCCGTCATCACGAACGCCGGCGAGATCTGCATGGCGCCCTGACCGGCGGCACGTCCCGAGATTCCGTGTTCACGCAACGTGTTCACGAACGGGAGGGCTTCCGCCGGATCGGCCAGCTGCACCGCCGCGACCGCACCGAGGCCACTGCGCACCTCCTCGACCCGCGGGTGGTCGGCGAGGGGCGCGAGGTGCTCGTGCAGTGACGACTCGAGCCGCTTCGACTCCGCCAGCAGGTTCTCGCGCTCGATGATGTCGAGGTTGGCGAGAGCGGCCGCCGCGGCGCCCGCATGGCCGCCGTAGGTGTAGCCGTGCCGCCACCAGACTCCGCCGGCGAAGAACGGCTCGGCCACGCGCGGGGCGATGAACACCGCACCCATCGGGACGTACCCGGACGTGAGGCCCTTCGCCGTCGTCATCATGTCGGGCTGCAGGTCGAATCGCGTCGACGCGAACCACTCGCCGCCAATGCGGCCGAATCCGGTGACCACTTCGTCGACCACGAACAGGATGTCGTGCTCGCGGCAGATGTCGCGGACCTCCGCGAGGTACCCCTCCGGCGGCAGGTACACGCCGCCCGCACCGATGACGGGTTCGCAGAAGAACGCGGCGATCTTGTCGGCGCCGATCTTCTCGATCAGTTCGAGCAGGCTCTTGGCGTCGTTCCAGGCGACCGTCGCGGCGTCGGCCATCAGCTCGCCGTAGCCCTCGCGGTTGACGGGGATGCCCGCGAGAGCGGTTCCCGCCACGTGCATTCCGTGATACGCCTTCTGGCGGCCGACCACGATCGTCTTGGCCGGTTTGCCCATCTCGTGCCAGTAGCGGCGCGCGAGCTTGGCCGCCGTGTCCACGGAATCCGAGCCACCCGACGTGAAGAAGATCTTGCTGCCCGGCACCGGCGCTATGGTCGCGAGACGCTCGGCCAGGGTCGCGGTGGTCTCGGGAACGAAGTCGCCGAAGTTCGAGAAGTGGGCCACGGTCCGCAGTTGTTCGGCGACGGCGTCCGCGATCTCCGCACGACCGTGCCCCACGTTGGTGAACCACAGACCCGCTGTCGCATCGAGGTAACGGTTGCCGCGGTCGTCCCAGATGTACGCGCCCTCGCCGCGGGACACCACGAAGGCACCCTTCTGTTCCACCGCGCCCATATCCGCGAATCCGTGCCACAGTGCCGACGCCATGCTCATCCCTTCGTGAAACCCCACCCCAGGCGACTATGCCACGGCGGCTCGGCGAGGAATCGGCCGCGTCACTTCTCTGCCAGGGCGGTGGGGTGCGCTTCGGTGTCGATCCCCGGTATCCCGCGACCGCGGATGGACGCCCCCGCCGTCTCGGTCACGAAGTACAGCGCGACGAGGCCGACCCCGCACGCAGCCATCATGTAGAACGCCGGCATGAGCGTGTTTCCGGTCCATTCGATGAGCAGTTCGTTGACCGCGGGGGCAGTGCCACCGAACAGCGACGTGGACACGTTGTACGCGATGGCGAAACCCGCGAACCGCACGTGTGTCGGGAACATCGCCGGGAAGGTCGCCGAAATCGTGGACAGCTGCAGGACGTACAGCAAACCGAGCACCGCGAAGGCGAGGATCGCCCACCCGAAACCCTGACGCATCAGCAGGTACATCGGGACGGCGAGCACGATCAGTCCCACGAGTGAGCCGTACCACAACGGTTTTCGGCCCACCCGGTCCGACAACCCGCCCGCGAACGGAATGACGGCCATCATCACGAGCTGCCCCACGATGAACAACGTCAGCGACGCGGTGGACGTCAGACCGATCTGCGTCTCCAGATATGTCGGCATGTAGCTCAGCAGGGTGTAGTTGGTGACGTTCAGCGCGATGACGAGTCCGCCGAGCAGCAGCAGCGGCTTCCAGTACTCGGTCACCAGGTCCTTGAACTCGTGCGTCGGCGTCGACTCCACCTCGCCCTCCGCGTCGAGTTCACGGAACACGGGTGTCTCTTCGAGCTTGGTCCGCAGGTACAGGCCGATCAGACCCATCGGCCCCGCGATCAGGAACGGGATCCGCCAGCCCCACGTGGACATGAACGGATCGCTGGAGAACAACTCCACCACCAGGACCACGATCGCACCCAGCGCATAACCGCCGAGGGTGCCGAACTCGAGGAAACTCCCGCAGAAACCGCGCTTGCGGTCCGGTGAGTACTCGGCCATGAACGTCGCCGCGCCGCCGTACTCGCCGCCGGTCGAGAAGCCCTGGATCATACGCAGCAGCACCAGCAGAAGAGGCGCCCAGAAACCGATGACGTCGTATCCGGGCACCAGGCCGACGCCGAACGTCGCACCCGCCATCAGGACGATCGTCAGTGCGAGAACCTGGCGACGTCCGAGCCGATCACCCAGTGGACCCCACACGAGCCCACCGAGCGGTCGCACCACGAACGACACCGCGAACACGAGCAAGGCGTACAGCGTGGCCGAACTGGTGTCGCCGGGAAAGAACGCGGCCGAGATGTACGACACGGTGAACGCGTAGACACCGTAGTCGAACCACTCGGTGGCGTTGCCCATCGCCGACGCCGCGATCGCACGACGGAGAACACCTGGTGGGAGGGTTTCCTGCTCGGCTGAAGGACTCGCAGATGCCATAGATCCCGCCTCCTCGGGCCGGTTTTCGCGTGCCCTCATTGTGTCCCGAGTGGCACGTGTTGTCGCCGCTTTGCCGTTTACAGCGGCCGACGGCACGTCCGCCCGGGGGCGTGTGCGGCCGCCGCCCTCCGGGTATCCGCAACCATGACCAGCCGAATCATCGCCATCGCCGTCGACTGCCGCGACGCGGAATCACTCGCACGGTTCTGGTGCGAGGCCCTGGAGTATCCGCCGACCCGCCGCTGGAAGGACGCGTACGGGCGCGAGTACGTCGAGTCGAGCGCACCGGGGTCCACGTCCCTGGTGTTCCAGCCCGTCGACGACCGGAAGTCCGGGAAGAACCGCCTGCACCTCGACATCGCACCGTCGTCCGGAACCCGCGACGAGGAGGTGCAGCGGCTTCTCTCGCTCGGCGCCCGGCGGCTGAGCGACGACCCGAACGTTCCCTGGGTGGTCCTCGCCGACCCGGAGGGCAACGAATTCTGCGTGCTACCGGAACGTGGTGCCGACGACGGGACGAGTGCGTGAGCCTCGCCACCAGGCGGCGGGCCCGCCATGGGAGATCCAGTGCCGTGCATGGTCGACGTAGTCGGTGATCACCCGGACCCACTCGTTCCAGGCACTCGGTGTGGGAAGGGTTTCGACGGAACGGGTCAGGAGACGATCCAGCGCGTCCGAGACGAGGTCCGCACGTTCCAACTGCACCATGTGCCCGGCGCCGGGCACCTTCACCAGTTCTGTGTCCGGCAACTCCCCGGCGATCGCCTTCGAATACCGGAACGGGGTCAGCAGGTCACGATCGCCGCACACGATCAGCGTCTCGATCGGTGCCAGCAACGGCACGGCCGCCGTCTCGTCGTGATTCTTGAACGACGGCAGGAAGTCGACGAGCGTCTTGAGCGACGTGTCGTTGATCATCTGCTCGGAGTGCCACATGATGGCCGGGCTGATCCTGCGGTCGCCGAACGACGCCGACCTCAGGATCGGCGCCAGCACCCTCTTACTGGCGCCTCGACCGCTCTGCACGACGCGCGGCAGGTGCCGGGCCGCGGTGCTGAATCCGGCGACCACCGGCGTGTTGAGGGTCCGCGCGAGCCCCACGTCCCCCAGTTTCTCCGCCGCGGTCGCGATCAGGCCCACCCCGACGATGCGGGAACCGATCAGATCGGGGTGCTGCCCGACGTACGAGAGGACCGCCATGCCGCCCATGGAGTGGCCGACCAGCACGATCGGCCCCTCGGGCACGAGCGCCCGGATCACGGCGTCCACGTCCTGCGCGAGATGCGGGATCGTGCAGGTGTCGCGGCGCGGTACCCCGGAATCGCCGTGCCCCCGCAGGTCGAAGAAGACCATGCGAATCGTGGATCCCCACGTCTCCTCGAGCCGGACGCGCTGGAAGTGCCACCCCGTCATCCGGTTGCAGAAGCCGTGCACGAACACCACCGTCAGAGGGGCGAACGCCGGGCCCACCTCGCGCACCGCGAGCGGCACCCCGTCGTCGGCGGCGACCACACTCCCGCGGTCGCGGCTGAGCAGGTCGAACGTCTCGCCTGCGTACTCGTCGAACATAATCTCCCAGCCGTTGCCGAAGTCACGGATGAACCCGCGGACGCCTGTCCAGTGGAGGATAGCGCGGCCCGCGAATCGTACCCGCGCAACTTCGCCGCTACCGGTCCTCGCCGAACCGCCGCCGCGCACCGAGGCGTCCCACCGCGGTGACGGCGAGCGCCATCAACGCCATGGCCAGCAGCAACACGACCGCCGTGACCGCCAACTGGAGGTAACCCTGCGTCCCGCGGATCGAGGAACGGGTACGGATACCAGTCGACGCTCGGACCGCGCACCAGCGAATAGCTACCGTAGACGACGGGAAATACCAGCCAGCTCAGACTCTGGACCTCGGAGATCCGTACCCGAGACGGCGCGATCACCCGGTCGACCAGGGGGAAGAGCGGCAGCAACCGGTGCAGTGCCGTGTTGATCCAAGCGTCCTGCAGCATCACGTCGACATTCGCCAGCAACACCGCGTACACGATGCCGGTGATCACCATGTAGAAGGTCGTCGCACCCCGGAACAGCTGCCAGCCCCGCGACTGCGGATTCCGGACGGCGCCGATCAGCGGCACGCAGAATTCGAACAATCGCCTGGCCTCGCAGGTCCGTGACGACGGCAGCGTCCATTCGCAGATATTCGCACACGGACGGGCGCGGCACAGCGCGATCGACCGGGTTGGCTAGGCTGTGTTCAGCATGTCCACCACAGCACCCAGCCGGCGGGATCTGAAGAACAGCCTCGGCGAACTCACTCTGCGCGACGAACACCGGCTCCGCCGGCAGCTCGAGCGTGCCCGCACGCCCGAGGCCCTCGCGTCCCTGTCGAACGACATCACCGCCGCGCGCGGGCGCATCGACCGCAGGCGGGGCAGCGTGCCCGTCATCGACTACCCCGACTCCCTCCCGGTGAGCCAGCGTCGCGACGACATCGCGAAGGCGATCTCCGAGCACCAGGTCGTCATCGTCGCCGGCGAGACGGGATCGGGCAAGACGACGCAGATCCCGAAGATCTGCCTCGAACTCGGCCGCGGTGTGCGCGGCCTGATCGGCCACACCCAGCCGCGGCGTCTCGCCGCGCGGACGGTCGCCGAGCGGATCGCCGAGGAACTCCACAGCGAACTCGGGGAGACCGTCGGGTACACGGTGCGATTCACCGACCAGGTGTCGGACGGCACCCTGGTGAAACTGATGACCGACGGCATCCTGCTCGCGGAGATCCAGCGCGACCGGATGCTGCGCCGGTACGACACGTTGATCATCGACGAGGCCCACGAGCGCAGCCTCAACATCGACTTCATCCTCGGCTACCTGCGGCAGCTCCTCCCCCGCCGGCCCGATCTGAAAGTGATCATCACGTCGGCGACGATCGACCCCGAACGCTTCGCGCAGCATTTCGCCCTCGACGGCGTGCCCGCACCGATCGTCGAAGTGTCCGGGCGCACGTTCCCCGTCGAAATGCGTTACCGCCCACTCACGATGGAGGTGGGCGAGCAGACGTTCGACCGCGATCCGGTCGACGCCGTGTGCGAGGCGGTCGAAGAACTCTCCGGCGAGGGCGACGGCGACATCCTGGTCTTCCTCTCCGGCGAACGGGAGATCCGCGACACCGCCGACGCCCTGCGCGATCGCCGACTGCGCGGCACCGAGATCGTGCCCCTCTACGCCCGGCTGTCGGCGGCCGAACAGCACAAGGTGTTCACACCCCACACCGGTCGCAGGGTGGTGCTGTCGACGAACGTCGCGGAAACATCCCTCACCGTGCCCGGCATCAGGTACGTCGTGGACCCGGGAACCGCCCGCATCTCCCGGTACTCGGTGCGCACCAAGGTGCAACGCCTGCCGATCGAACCGATCTCGCAGGCTTCGGCCCGCCAGCGGTCCGGACGATGCGGCCGTGTGGCCGAAGGCATCTGCATCCGGCTGTACTCCGAAGAGGATTTCGAGTCGCGGCCCGCGTTCACGGAACCGGAGATCCTGCGCACCAACCTCGCGTCCGTCATCCTGCAGATGACGGCACTCGGCCTCGGTGACATCGCCGCGTTCCCGTTCGTCCAGCCGCCGGATCCGCGGGCCGTCCGCGACGGCATCGGCCTGCTCGAGGAACTCGGCGCGATCGAACGCACAGCGCACGCCGAGCAGCCGGTCCTCACCCCCGTCGGACGCGAACTCGCGCAGATACCCGTCGATCCGCGCATGGCCCGGATGCTCGTCGAGGCCCACCGGAACGGCTGTCTGTCCGAGGTCCTCGTCATCGTTTCCGCCCTCTCGATCCAGGACGTACGGGAACGTCCCGCCGAATTTCAGCAGGCGGCGGACGAGAAGCACGCCCGGTTCAACGTCGAGAACTCCGACTTCCTCGCGTTCCTCGAACTCTGGAAATACCTGCGCGAGCAGCGGAACGAGCTGTCGTCCAACCAGTTCCGCAAAATGTGCCGCACCGAGTTCCTGCACTGGCTGCGAATCCGCGAATGGCAGGACCTGCACGGTCAGCTGCGTCAGATCACCCGCGGACTCGGCTGGAACACCAGCGACACCCCGGGCGGCGAAGCCGCGATCCACCAGTCCCTGCTCGCGGGACTGCTGTCCCACATCGGACTGCGCGAGGGCGACAAACGCGACTTCCTCGGCGCGCGCGGAAGCCGATTTGCGATCTTCCCCGGTTCGGGCCTCTTCAAGAAGCCCCCCAGGTGGGTGATGGCCGCCGAACTCGTCGAGACGTCCCGCCTGTGGGCGCGGATGTCGGCCAGGATCGAGCCCGAATGGGCCGAGAAGCTGGCCCCGCATCTCGTGAAACGCACCTACTCCGAACCGCACTGGTCGTCCAAGCGCGGCGCGGCCATGGCCTACGAACGCGTGACGCTGTACGGCATCCCGCTCGTCGCCCGCCGTGCGGTCACCTACAGCACCATCGACCCCGAGACCTCGCGTGAGCTCTTCCTCCGCCACGCGCTGGTACAGGGCGAATGGCAGACGCAGCACAAGTTCTTCCACGCCAACCGCGCACTCCTCGACGACGTCGAGGAACTCGAGCATCGCGCCCGCAGGCGCGACATCCTCGTGGACGACGACACCCTCTACGACTTCTACGACCAGCGGGTCGGCCCGGAGGCGGTCTCGGCCCGGCACTTCGACTCGTGGTGGAAGATCGCCCGCCGCAAGAATCCCGACCTGCTCACGTTCACCCAGGCGACCGTCGTCAACGCCGATTCGGCCACGGTCCTCGGCGGCGAATACCCCGACGCGTGGCGTCAGGGCGACATGCAGTTCCCCCTCACCTACCAGTTCGAGCCGGGCAACGAGGACGACGGCGTCACGGCCCGGATCCCCATCGCCCTGCTGGCGGGGCTGCGCCCGGTCGGATTCGACTGGCTCGTCCCCGGCATGCGCGTCGAACTCGTCACCGCTCTCATCAAGACCCTCCCGAAGACCCTTCGCAGACAGGTCGTTCCGGCGCCCGACTTCGCGGCTGCCGCGTTGGCGGCCGTGAAACCCCGCTCCGAACCGCTCGCCACCGCGATGGCACGCGAATTGTCCCGGCTCGGTGCCTGCCGCATCGATCCCAAGGACTTCGATGCGACCGCCCTCCCCGACCACCTGCGGATGACGTTCGCCGCCGTGGACGAGAAGGGCGCCGTCCTCGGCCGGGACAAGGACCTCGCGGCGCTGCGGAAGTCGCTGGCTCCCCGCGTTCAGGTGGAAGTGGCGAAGGCGGCCTCGAATTCGGAACGGCCGCCCGCACTCACCTGGACTCCCGCCACCCTCGGCTCACTCGAGGCCACCGTGACGCGCGAACTCGGCGGCCAGAAGGTCACCGGGTATCCCGCCCTCGTTCCGGAGGGCGACGGCGTCGCCGTCCGCGTCCTCAGCACCGCGGCAGCGCAACGTGCCGCGATGCGAGCCGGAACCCGCCGGCTGCTCCTCGCCGCCGTTCCCACACAAGCCAAGACAGTGACGTCCGGTCTGAGCAACGCACAACGATTGGCACTCGGGCAGAATCCCGACGGCAGCCTCGACGCCCTGATCGACGACTGTCGCAACGCCGCCGCCAACCAGTTGATCGCCGCGCACGGCACCCCGGTGCGCACACCGCAGGAATTCGATGCCCTCGTGGCGACGGCGCGTGCCGAGATGGCCCGCAACGTGGCGGTCCTCCTGCGACTGGTGTCGCCGGTGCTGGAAGCAGACCACCGGCTCGCAGTCGTCCTCGAACGCGCCACCGGCGAGGCCGCCGACGACGTGCGAGAACAACGCCAGTCGCTCCTGTTCCCCCGATTCGTCGCCGACGTCGGAGTCACCCGGCTCCGCGAACTGCCCCGCTACCTCGCCGCCGCCGTCGCCCGTCTCGAAGCGCTTCCCGGGAGCGCACCCCGCGACCAGAAGGGGATGGACGTCCTCGACCGCGTCTACGCCGGCTACGAACGGATGCTCGCGGCACTACCGGAAGAACGACACCACTCCCCCGAAGTCGACGCCGTTCACTGGATGATCGAAGAACTCCGGGTCAGCCTGTTCGCGCAGACACTGGGCACACCCGTCCCCGTCTCGGAGAAGCGTGTTCTGACGGCGATGCAGAAGGTGCGCTGACGCGCAGGCTCAGGCGTCGTCCCGGGATTCACGGTGTGCGCGGAGCTCTTTGATCTCGCGGGCAAAGTCTTCCGCCGAGCTGAACGACCGGTACACGGACGCGAAACGCAGGTACGCCACCTCGTCCAGATCACGAAGCGGACCGAGGATGGCGAGGCCGACCTCGTTGCTCGGGATCTCCGCCGACCCCGATGCCCGGACCGCGTCTTCGACCTGCTGGGCAAGGAGATTCAGCGCGTCGTTGTCGACCTGGCGGCCCTGGCAGGCGCGGCGCACACCCCGCACCACCTTTTCCCGGCTGAACGGTTCGGTGACACCACTGCGCTTGACCACCGACAGCACCGCGGTCTCCACGGTGGTGAATCGGCGACCACACTCGGGGCACGAACGGCGGCGGCGGATGGCCTGTCCTTCGTCGGCTTCTCGCGAATCGACCACACGTGAATCGGGGTGCCGGCAGAACGGGCAGTGCATGGCGATTCCTTCGTCGTAGCCGTCGTGGCCGCAACTGTTCGCCTCCCCCGATGGCGAACCGACGAAAACGGATTCACGCAGCGGATGCACGATCTCGACGCGACCACACGAAGTGGTGGGACTGACAGCATCCGAGACTACTCGTCCGCCCGATGGGACAGTCATGCAGAGCCACCCCCGTCACCGGGTCGGGGACGACGGGACGATCAGCGTCTGCCCCGGGTGCAGCGCCGAATTGGACATGGCGTTCAGCTCCATGATCCGCTCGACGACCTGCGCCGCCGGGAGATCCGGTGCGATACGTCCGGCGAGCACTGCCAGGCTCTCCCCCTGCTGTACCTGCACGACCTCCGTGGCTGCCGCGTCGCCCACACCGTCGGTGGTGGCCAGCTGGGCCACCCCGACGAGACCGCACAACACACCCGCGGTGATCACGACACTCGCGAGCACCATCCGCCAGCCGACGTCGGTGGCCCCGCGCTCATGATCGGCACGGGAGACACCGACACGGGCGGACCGGTACGCGACGGCACCGGACGACGGACGACGCAGGTCGTAGCCCGAACCACGCCGACGCGGCTCGGTTCGGTACGCCCGCGCGCCCCCGGACCGGACGGCACCCCGTTCGAGTGCCTGCCGGTTCAGCACTGCCTGCCGATGGAGAACTGCGTTGCTCATCGGTACCTCCGCTGCTCGTGTCCGTTTGTCCAAGCCGTTTGTCAAAGCCGATGGCGACCCTGCGGCCGTCCGATCCGACCTGTGCTCGATCCGACCCTGTGCTCGATCCGACCCTGTGCTCGATCCGATCGGGTGTTCGATCACGCGTTCGAAAGAACACATGTTCGATTTCTACCACGACACTCCGACAAAGTCTCTACTTCTCGCGACACGTGTCGAACAGATGTTTGAAACTCCGAGGAAAGCGGGATAGATTCGAGTCACGCGGCACAGCAGTCACATGCGACCCATACCGAGTAGATCCACATACGGAAGATCCACAGACAGACGGAGGCACCTCGCCATGAAGGACGACAGCTCGACCGACGGTTCGACTCCACGTGTGAGCGGTGGCTCCGCCGCCGGGTTGACCGACCGGCAGCGCCGTGTCCTCGAGGTGATCCGCACGTCCGTGAACGAGCGCGGCTACCCGCCCAGCATCCGTGAGATCGGCGATGCCGTGGGGCTCACCTCCACGTCCTCCGTCGCCCATCAGTTGCGCACGCTCGAGCGGAAGGGCTTCCTCCGCCGCGATGCCAACCGTCCGCGCGCCGTCGACGTGCGCGGCCTCGACGAGGTGGCGGCAGGCGCCGCGGCGAACGCCTCCGGCGCCGTCGGGTTGGCTGCGGTCAAGTCCGGCGCCGACGGCGCACCCCTGCCGGAGCCGACGTTCGTCCCGGTCCTGGGCCGGATTGCCGCGGGTGGCCCGATCCTCGCCGAGGAAGCCGTCGAGGACGTCTTTCCGCTCCCCCGTGAACTCGTGGGCCAGGGCTCGCTGTTCCTGCTCAAGGTCGTGGGCGAATCGATGATCGACGCCGCGATCTGCGACGGTGACTGGGTGGTGGTCCGTCAGCAGAACGTGGCGGAGAACGGAGACATCGTGGCGGCGATGATCGACGGCGAAGCCACCGTGAAGACGTTCAAGCGCACCGACAACGAGGTGTGGCTGATGCCGCACAACCCCCTGTTCGATCCGATCCCCGGCAACGACGCAGTCATCCTGGGCAAGGTCGTCACGGTCATGCGCAAGATCTAGCTTCCGCCGGCAGATACGAGTAGGGCCCACGGCAATTGCCGTGGGCCCTACTCGTATCCACCCCGGATACGCGGGTCGTGCCTCGTCAGAGATCGAGGCCGCGACCGATGATTTCCTTCATGATCTCGGTGGTTCCGCCGTAGATGGTCTGGACACGAGAATCCATGTACGCCTTGGCGATCGGGTACTCCTTCATGTACCCGTAGCCGCCGTGCAGTTGCAGGCACCGGTCGATCAGCCGGACCTGCGCCTCGGTGGTCCACCACTTGGCCATGGCCGCTTCCTGCACCGTCAACTTTTCGTCGTTGAGCATCTCGATGAACCTGTCGACGAGGACGCGGACCGCCGTTGTCTCGGTGGCGAGTTCGGCGAGCACGAAGCGCGTGTTCTGGAAGCTGCCGATCGACTTGCCGAACGCTTTCCGGTCGCGGCAGTACTGGATCGTCATGTCCAGCGCCGACTCCATTGCGGCGGCGGCCACCACGGCGATCGACAGCCGCTCCTGGGGAAGGTTCTTCATCAGGTAGAGGAAGCCCATTCCCTCCTCGCCGAGGAGGTTCGCGGCGGGCACGCGGACGTCGGTGAAGCTGAGTTCGGCGGTGTCCTGCGCCTTCATCCCGATCTTGTCGAGGTTGCGGCCTCGCTCGAAGCCCGGCATGTCCCGTTCGACGACCAGCAGGCTGAACCCCTGCGCTCCCTTGTCGGGATCGGTACACGCCACCACGATCACGAGGTCGGCGTTGATGCCGTTGGTGATGAAGGTCTTGGAACCGTTGAGGACCCAGTCGTCGCCGTCGCGCACGGCGCGCGTCTTGATGCCCTGCAGGTCGCTGCCGGTCCCCGGTTCGGTCATCGCGATGGCGGTGATCAGCTCACCCGACGCGAAACCGGGCAGCCAGCGCTGCTTCTGCTCCTCGTTGCTCAACTCGAGCAGGTAGGGCGCGACGACGTCGTTGTGCAGGGTGAAGCCGATTCCGCTGTACCCACCGCGGGTGGTCTCCTCGGTGATGATCGCGTTGTAGCGGAAGTCGCGCACGCCGCCGCCGCCGAACTCCTCCGGCACCGCCATACCGAGGAAACCCTGCTTGCCGGCTTCGACCCACAGGCTGCGGTCGACGATGTTCTGCTCTTCCCACTTGGCGTGGTTCGGCTCGGCGTGCTGTGCGAGAAACTTGCGGTACGACTCCCGGAACAGTTCGTGCTCCGGTTCGAACAGGGTGCGCTCCACGCCAGACTCCTCGTATCAACTTCTCTGGGTACGTCTCGTTCGACGGTAGAGGCGAGGAACTACGGGGTGAATGACCCAGGTGATCGGGATTCGTGACCCATCCGGTCACCGGTGTCAGGGCTTGCGGAACCGCGCGAGCGAACGCATCACCGGGTAGGCGACGAGGATGCCCACCGAACCCCACGCAATGCCACCGAGTTCCACCGATCCGATCGTCAGCGTGAGGTCGCCGATGCCGGCGACGAGCGCGGCGGCGACCACGGTGAGGTTCACCGGGTCGGTGAAGTCCACCTTGGCGTCCATCCAGATGCGCACGCCGAGGACGCCGATCAGTCCGTACAGCACCAGGGTCGCTCCGCCGATGACGCCGTTCGGCACGGTGAACACGAGGGCGCCGAACTTCGGTGAGAACGCGAGAACTACGGCGGTGGCGGCCGCCACCCAGTAGGCGGCGGTGGAGTAGACGCGCGTCGCGGCCATCACTCCGATGTTCTCCGCGTACGTGGTGGTCCCGGAGCCGCCGCCGAACCCGGCCAGGGTGGTGGCCAGCCCGTCGGCGACGAGGGCATCACCGGCGACGTCGTCGAGGGAACGCCCCGTCATGGCCGACACCGCCTTGACGTGACCGACGTTCTCGGCGATCAGGACGACGACCACCGGCAGGGTCAGCGCGATCACGGACCACTCGAACGTCGGTCCCCTCAGCTCGGGCACACCGAACCAGGCCGCGTCCCGCAGCGCCGTCACCCGCTCGTCGGCGAGCCCGCCGGTGACGGCGGCGAACACCCAGCCGACGACCACACCGACCAGGATGCCGAGGCGCCCCAGCAACCCCGGACCGAGGACCGTCACGAGCAGGATCGCCAGCAGCGTCACCCCGGCGATCAACGGCTGCGATTCGAACGAATCCACCGCGGTGGGTGCGAGATTGAGTCCGATCAGGGCCACCACGGCACCGGTGACGACGGGCGGCATGACCGCGTCGATGACCCGCGAGCCGGCGAGCTTCACCGCGATACCCACCAGGAGCAGGAGCAGACCCGCGGCGGCCACGCCGCCGAGTTGCGCGGCGGCACCGGAACTCTGCGACGCCGTCAGCGGCGCGATGAACGCGAACGACGAACCGAGGTAGCTGGGAATGCGGCCCCGCGTGATCAGCAGGAACAGCGCCGTCCCGATTCCGGAGAACAGCAGCGTCGTCGTGACTGGGAACCCGGTGATGGTCGGCACCAGGAGGGTGGCGCCGAACATCGCGATGACGTGCTGCATCCCGATTCCGACGGTCCGCGGCCAGGTGAGACGCTCCCCGGGAGCGACCACCTCGCCCTCGCCGATCCGCCGGCCGTCACCGTGCAGCGTCCACCCGAAGGCCTTCGTCGGAGCGGACGGGCCGGCGGAGCCGCCGGGGGCGTCGGTTTCTTCTTTCGTCACAGTTGGCCAATAGTAGGGACCATCCGGGAGTTTCGCGGGACTACGCGCCCAGCACGCGGACCGCTGCGGCCCGCGCCTCCGCGGGATCGCTCGTGGCGAGCACGTCCTCGGCGGCACGACGGCAGTCGTCCAGCGACACCGATCCGACCTTCGCGCCCACACCCGACACCGCGGCGCCGGCACAGGACAGCGACGTGACGCCGAGCCCGATCAGCACGCAGGCGAGTAGCGGGTCGGCCGCCGCCTCACCACACACACCGACCGGCTTGCCCGCCGCGATGCCCGCCTCGGCCGTGCGAGCGACGAGCGCGAGGACGGCCGGCTGCCAGGGGTCGGTGAGCGACGCCAGGTCGGAGGACATCCGATCGGCGGCCATCGTGTACTGCGCCAGATCGTTGGTGCCGATCGACAGGAAGTCGACGTGGCGCAGCAACCGGTCGGCCAGCAGGGCGGCGGCGGGAACCTCGACCATCACACCGGGGACGAGGCCGCGGGCGCGGACCTCGGCGCCGAACGATTCCGCCTCGGCGGGAGTCGAGATCATCGGTGCCATCACCCACGGCTGCGACTGCGTCTGCTTCGCGGCGGCCGCGATGGCGTCGAGTTGCCGGCTGAGGATGCCCGGGTTTTCTTCGGCGATCCGGATTCCGCGGACCCCGAGCGCCGGATTGGCCTCCTCGGCGTGGTTGGCGAAGCGCAGCGGCTTGTCCGATCCCGCGTCGAGGGTTCGGATCACCACCTTCTTTCCGGCGAATGCGTCCAGCACCTCACCGTAGATTTCGGCCTGCTCGTCGACGCCGGGTTCGGAATCGCGGTCCAGGAAGCACAGCTCGGTGCGGAACAGTCCCACGCCTTCGGCGGCCGTCGCGCTCGCCGACCGCGCGCCGGCCCCGTCCTGCACGTTGGCCAGGATCGACACGGAGTGCCCGTCGCTGGTGCGGCCCGGTCCTTCCCACGACTGGATGCGGAGTCGTTCCGCGCGGCCGTGTTCCACGGCGGCGCGGGCCTCGACGGGGTCGGGCTCCAGCACCAGTTCGCCTGCGGCGCCGTCGAGGAGAACGGGGGTGCCCGCGGCCACCGACTCGAGATCGCGCACCGCGACGACGCACGGGATTCCCAGTTGCCGCGAAATGATCGCGGTGTGGCTCGTCGGGCCGCCGAGGACGGTGACGAGGCCTACGATCAGTTCGGGATCGAGACCGGCGGTGTCGGCAGGAGCGAGGTCCTGCGCGCAGAGGATCGACGGGGTCGTCGGGACGGGGATGCCGGGTTCGGGCAGACCCATGAGCTCCGACACGACCCGGTCGCGGATGTCGCGCAGGTCGGTGACTCGTTCCGCCATCAGCCCACCCATCTTGGTGAACAGGGTGGCGAACTGTTCGGTGGCGCCGGCGGCCGCTTCGTCGGCCGGGGCTCCCCCGGCGATCAGCTTCTGCGCCGCACCGAGCCAGCCGCGGTCGGCGGCCATCGCCGCGTTCGCCTGCAGGACCTCTGCCGCGGCGCCGGAGACGGTGGACGCGCGGTCGCGAAGCCGCTGCGAGACCACGGCGGTGGCTTCCTCGAAGCGGACCTTCTCGGCGTCGCGCGATGCTTCGTCGATCCGGGCCGACCCGGGCGCGACCTCGGGCCGCGGAGCCGGCCAGATCACCGGTGCATACGCAATGCCCGGTACCACCGGCGTACCTCGCACGATTTCACGGTCTTCGGTCATCAGGTCCTCCTGGCCGGATCGTTCTGTCTTCACTCAGTCGGAAATGCACTCGACTATGTGACGGAGATTACTCTCAACTCTTGACATGTCAACACACTCGGGCGTAAAACAACATGACACAACATTTCGTGTGATGCAGACCATAACGGATCACGTCACCGAACACTTCATCGACGAGAACAGGAACGGGGACACGGTGTATCCGGAAGAACGCCAGCAAGCGGTCACCACGCTGATCTCGCAGCGGGGGCGCATGTCGGTCGCAGACCTGTCCGACACCTTCGGAGTCACCACCGAGACCGTGCGCCGCGACCTCGCTCTCCTCGAACGTCTCGGCCACGTCCGCCGAGTGCACGGCGGCGCGGTGCCGGCCGGTTCCCTCACCGTCACCGAGCCCGGCATGACGGAGCGCGACCACACCCGCGCCGAACAGAAGGACCGGATCGCGAAGCGCGCCGCCGCCTACCTTCCGCCGTCCGGCGGCAGCGTGTTGTTCGACGCGGGAACCACCACGGGGCGCATCATCCCCGAACTCCCGTCCGACCTGGATCTCACCGTGATCACCAACTCCGTTCCGATCGCGGCACGGCTCGCGGGGCTCAACTCGGTGACGCTCCACATGCTGGGCGGCCGGGTGCGCGGTATCACGCAGGCCGCCGTCGGCGAGGAGGCGTTGCGCATCCTCGACGTCCTCCGCGTCGACGTCGCGTTCATCGGTACCAATGCGCTCAGCGTCGGCCACGGCCTGTCCACGCCGGACACCGAGGAGGCCGCCGTGAAGCGCGCGATGGTGCGCTGCGCCAACCACGTCGTCGTGGTCGCCGACTCGTCGAAGGTGGGCCGCGAGCACCTCGTGAGCTTCGCACCCATCCACAGCGTCGACATCCTCGTCACCGACGCCGACATCAGTTCCGCAGACCGAGCCCATTTCCACGACCAGGGAATCGAGGTGGTGATCGCATGATCGTCACGCTGACCGCCAATCCGAGCATCGACCGCACAGTCAACCTGGTCGGACGACTCGAACGAGGCACCGTCCTGCGCGCAGCCGCAACCCACAGCGACCCCGGAGGCAAAGGAGTCAACGTCGCCCGCGCACTCACGTCGGCCGGTGTCGCCGCCATCGCGGTACTGCCGGGCAACGACGGCGATCCGCTGCTCACCGCACTGTCCGAGCACAGGATCGAGCACGTCACCGTGGCGATGTCCGGTGCCGCACGCACCAACATCACCATCACCGAGCCCGACGGCACGACCACCAAGATCAACGAGCCCGGTGTCTCGATGTCCGCAGAATCGCTCGCCGCGCTGCAGTCGGAGATCATCGAACGCGGATCCCGCGCCGAATGGGTGGTGCTGTCCGGTTCACTTCCCCCCGGCATCCCCACCGACTGGTACGCCACCCTCGTCGAGGCACTGCGCGCGTCCTCCTGCCGGGTCGCCGTCGACACTTCGGACGCCCCACTGCTCGCGCTGGCGGACCGATTCCCCGCGGCGGCACCCGACCTCGTCAAACCCAACAGCGAGGAACTCGCGCAACTCACCGGCGCCGACGGGCAGTTGCTCGAGGAGTCGGCGCTCCGCGGCGACCCGACGGCCACCGCGCACGCAGGAAGGCAACTCGTGGACCGCGGGGTCGAAGCCGTCCTCGCCACCCTCGGCGCCGCGGGTGCGGTGCTCGTGACGGAGGCGGGCGCCTGGTGGGCCACGCCACCACCGATCGTCGCCCGCAGCACCGTCGGCGCCGGTGACTCGTCACTGGCGGGCTACCTGACGGCGCACATCTCCGGTGCACCGCCCGCGGACTGCCTCCGATCCGCCGTCGCCTACGGCAGTGCGGCGGCAGCCCTACCCGGAACCACCCTCCCGACTCCCGAACACGTCGACCTCGACGCCGTCACCGTCACCGCCCTCAGCTCCCCCGCCCCCGATCCGGCCTGAACCAGAAGGAAACACCATGTCTCACTCGACACCCGACCGCGATTCTGGGCCGCAGATCATCAGCGAAGATCTGATCTCCCTGGACACCAACCTCGGAGCGACCAAGGAGGACGTGATCTCCGCGCTCGCCCAGCGTCTGGCCGACTCCGGTCGTGCCACGGACGCGGACGCTCTCCGCGACGCCGCGCTGGCACGTGAATCACAATCGGCGACAGGCCTTCCCGGCGGAATCGCCATCCCCCACTGCCGTTCGGAAGCCGTCGTGGCGGCGTCCCTCGGATTCGCCCGGCTCGACCCCAAGGTCGACTTCGGCGCCCCGGACGGCCCCGCCGACCTGGTGTTCCTCATCGCAGCCCCCGAGGGTGCGGGCGCGGAGCACATGAAACTGCTCTCCTCGCTCGCACGGGCACTGGTGCGCCCCGCGTTCGTCGGTGCGCTGCGTGACGCGAAGACCCCCGCCGAGATCGTCACTCTGGTCAACGACGTCCTGGCCCCCGCACCTGCCGCCAAGCCGGCGGCCGCGGCTGCGACCGCTGCTGCTCCTGCTGTGGCAACCCCGGCGCCCGCCGCCCAGCCCGTGACCACCGCGAAGGAGCCCGAGCCCGAAGAGGCACCGAAGCACATCGTCGCGGTCACGGCCTGCCCGACCGGCATCGCCCACACCTACATGGCCGCCGACTCCCTCGTCGCCGCCGGCGAGCGCGCGGGCATCGTCGTCCACGTGGAGACACAGGGTTCCAGCGGAAGCACCCCGCTGGCGGCCAGCATCATCGCCGGCGCGTCCGCCGTCATCTTCGCCACCGACGTCGGCGTGAAGGGCAAGGAACGCTTCGCTGGCAAACCAGTGGTGGCGTCGGGCGTCAAACGCGCGATCAACGAACCGGACACGATGATCACCGAGGCACTGCGTGCGGGCATGAACCCGTCCGCGGCGACGGTGGACGCCGGCAGCGCGGGCAGCGCCGCGGACGAGCCGGCCGGGTCGGTCGGCTGGGGCACGCACCTGCGTCAGGTGCTGCTCACCGGTGTCAGCTACATGATCCCGTTCGTCGCCGCCGGCGGTCTGCTGATCGCCCTCGGATTCCTGCTCGGCGGATACGAGATATCCGGCCCGGCCGAGGACATCGTCCTCAGCAACTCCCTCGGCCAACTCCCCGACGGTGGCCTGGCGACGTACCTGGGTGCGGTGCTGTTCCAGCTGGGGTCGCTGGCGTTCAGCTTCCTCGTCCCCGCGCTCGCCGGTTACATCGCCTTCGCGATCGCCGACCGGCCCGGTCTGGCTCCGGGCTTCACCGCGGGTGCCGTGGCGGTTTTCGTCGGCGCCGGATTCATCGGAGGCCTGGTCGGTGGTCTGATCGCCGGTATTGTCGCCCTGTGGATCAGCCGGATCCCGGTTCCACAGTGGTTGCGCGGCCTGATGCCGGTGGTGATCATTCCGCTGTTCGCGACCCTGATCGTCGGCGCGCTCATGTTCCTGGTCCTGGGCCGTCCGCTCGCCTCGATCACGTCGGGCCTGACGAACTGGCTCAACGGTCTGTCCGGCAGCTCCGTCATCTTCCTCGGCATCATCCTCGGCCTGATGATGTGCTTCGACCTGGGTGGCCCGGTCAACAAGGCCGCATACGCGTTCGCGGTCGCCGGCCTCAACGTCAACGATCCCGCCTCGCTGCGCATCATGGCGGCCGTGATGGCGGCGGGCATGGTCCCGCCGCTGGCCATGGCGCTCGCGTCGACCGTCCTGCGCCCCAGCCTGTTCAGTGAGGCGGAACGGGAGAACGGCAAGGCGGCTTGGCTGCTCGGCTCGGCGTTCATCTCCGAGGGTGCCATCCCGTTCGCCGCCGCCGATCCGCTGCGCGTCATTCCCTCGATGATGGCCGGGGGCGCCGTCACCGGCGCCCTGATCATGGCGTTCGACGTCACCCTCAGCGCACCGCACGGCGGAATCTTCGTCTTCTTCGCCATCGGCAACCTGCTGTGGTTCCTGGTGGCACTCGCTGCCGGTGTCGTCGTCGCCGCGCTCTGCGTCGTCGGCGCCAAAGAATTCATCAAGCCCGGCGCGTCCGACGCCGAACTCGACCCCGACGTTGCGACGGTCGCAGCGTAAGAGAAACAGATCGACCCGCTCGACCCACATCACCCCCACCGACAGAGGAGAGAATCCATGCCCAGCACAACAGTCGCCGTCGGTTCGTCCATCGGCCTCCACGCCCGTCCCGCCGCCGTCATCGCCGAAGCGGTTGCCGCCGCCGGTGTGCCCGTCACGCTTGCCGTGGCCGACAGCGAACCGGTGGACGCCGGCTCCGCACTGCTCATCATGACCCTCGGCGCCACCAAAGGCACCGAGGTGACGGTCACCAGTGACGACGCCGACGCCGTCGAGAAGGTGGCCCAGTTGGTGGCGGCGGACCTCGACGCCTGACCGGTACCCGGCCGTCAGCTGGTGAGACCCAGCCGGCGGCCGGTCCAGTCGATCTCCCGTTCGAGCGCAGCACTCCAGGTGGCGCCCTCGTGGCCACCGGGGAGCTCGTAGTAACGCACGTTCAGACCGGCCGCCCGCGCGGCAGCGAACATCCGCTGCTGCTGCGGGCGGTATTCGTCGTCGGTGGCCCCGGCGACGAACACCCCCGTCAGCTCCGGGAACTGCCGGGTCTTCAGCACGTCGATCGGATTGACCGCCGCGAATGCGCGTTCGTCGCCGGCGAACGTCGCCGCGACCGTCCCCGCATGATCGCCCAGCGAGGGCTCGTCCTGGCCGAGGAAGTCGAGAAACGTCGGGTAGATCCGCGGATAGTTCACCGCCAGTTGGATCGAAACGTCCCCCCGTAGGAGAATCCGCCGATCGCCCACTGCGCCGGGTCGTGCGACACCTGCAGGTTCTGCTCGATCCACGCCGGGACGTCGCGAGCCACGTACGTGGCAGCGTGTCCCAGCGCCGAATCCAGGCAGAGCGGGTTCGCGTCCTGCGATCCCAGTGCATCGACCACCACGACGACCGGCGCGAGTCCGTCGTGCCGCGCTGCATACGCGTCCACCGTCGACCCCAGCCGGCCGCTGCTGAACCAGTCCTGGGGCCGCCCCGGCTGTCCGGCGATCATCACCATGACGGGGAGCACCGCCCGAGGTGACGTCAGGTACGCCGGTGGCAGGTACAGCACGGCCGGCCTGGCCGGAAATCCGGATTCGGTGCCGGGAATCTCCACTTCCGTCACCACCCCGGACCGGGGTGTGCGCACCGGGCGCGTCCAGTCGGAGTCCACCGGAACTCCGGACTGCACCGTCGGCTGGAACCCGGGGACGTCACCGAACGCGACGGGCACGACGACCGCCGGCGGGCGGTGTCCGACCACCGACCCGGCGGTCGGGAAGACGCCGACCTGTGCGTTCACCTGCCCGGCTGCGGCGGCAGCAACCACGACGGATGCAACGGCGATCACCACCCCACGCCGGGCTCCAGATTGACGGAGCCGAAGCGCGCCGAGCACGAGGACGGCCACAGCGAGCCAGATCCACGCGTATCCCGCCGGTGGCAGCTGATTGGGAAGCGGCCGGTACGTTGCCCACACGGCACCCGCGATCACGGCCGTCACCAGGACCGCGACAGCCGCGGCGCCGAGGATCAGCCGCCGCGCGGAACGGGAGGACGCGGCGAGCACCATGCCGATGCCTGCCAGCGCGGCCACCATCAACGCAAACCGGGCGCGACCGTGCTCGAGCGACAGGTGGGAGATACGCGACAACAACTCGTGGGCCTGCACCGGCCCAGTATCCACACCGCCGAACGCGTCGAAAGAATCAGGCTTGCACCATTTCTCGCAAATCAGACCTATCGGGCACGACGGCGGACGGCGAAGCCGAGGATCGTCGCCAGCACGACCACGGCGGCGATGCCGATCCCCCACAGCGTTCCCGGCGACTGCGCCGACACTTCGTCGGCGACCGTCTGCGCGCGGGCATGCTCCTGCACCCGGGACACGGCCCCCGGCAGCACCTGGATCGGCGGGACCGGACCCTCCCGCGCCTCGGAGGCGATCAACAGGTCGCCGTTCTCGGTGAACGCGACCGACTCCCCCTGCGGCTGCTCCGGCACGTGCGCGCGCACGACGGGACCCGCGGCGAACGCTGCGGCCAGGTCGCCATCCGGGGCGGAGAACAGGAACACGTCGGAGTAGCTGCGCACGGCGGCTACGGTGCCGTCGGCGGATACCGCTCCGCCGGTGAACATCGTCGAATGCAGGGCCGGGGCCGTGGTGCCGCTGCCGGTGGTCGCGTCGTCGGCACCGTTCGTCTCCGAGACGTCCAGTGTTCCCACCTTCTCCAGCGGGGTCGGTCCGGGGCTCGCGAGGTCGCCCACTGCGACACCACCGACGGGCCGGTACACGTTGCCCGCCCCGAACACTTCCTTCGTGACGATCAGCGGGGTGCCGTCACGCTGGACGAGAACGGTCTCGGCGTCGTGGGGACCGTCCGGATACGTCAGCCGATGCAGTTCTCCCGCGCCCGTGTCGCGGTCCATCGCGATCAGCGCGACCGTGTCACGTCTGCGCCCGTTGTCGCCGGTGTCGGCCAGCCACAGCCGCCCGTCGGGACCGGACGCCACGTCCTCCACGTCGTAGGGGTCCGCCGGCAGCGGAAGCCACCGCTGCACGGCGCAGTTCCCGTCCATCACCGCGACCGCACGATCGGAGCCGCTGTCACCGACCGCGTAGAGGAGTCCCCCCACGGACACGAGCCCCGACAACTCTTCCAGAGAGGCCTCGTCCGGCGTGCCGGCCGCGGAATCGTCGGGTGTGCAGAGCGGACCGAACTCCGACGCGTCGACGGCGGTCTGATCTCGGAAGAACGGCTCGGCGGATCCGACGCCCGCCGCGGCGAGTGGACTGCACGCTGCAAGGACCGTGACCGCAACTCGGGCCGTCCACCTCGAGCGGTCAGGCACTGCCGCTGTACTGAACCAGTGCCGACGCCAACGCTTCGGGCACCCGCGCATGGACGCGCGTGCCGTCTTCCTCGTGGGACGAGTCGAGGATCTGGCCGTCCGAGTGGATCCTGGCCATCAGGTCTCCCCGGTTGTACGGGAGGAGGATGCTGACCTCGATCTCGGGACGGACCAGGACGTCGCTGAGATGCGCTCGCAACTCGGCGATGCCTTCACCCGTGCGGGCAGAGACGAACGACGCACCGGGCAGGAGGCCCCGCAGCTGCGTCAACGTGACCGGGTCGGCCGCGTCGATCTTGTTCACCACGATCAGTTCCGGCGGCGCCGCGGCGTCGTTCTCACGGATCACCTCGGTGATCACCTCGTGGACGGCCCTGATCTGATCCGTGGGCAGCGGGTCGGAACCGTCGACGACATGGAGCAGCAGATCCGCGTCCGTCACTTCCTCGAGCGTCGAGCGGAACGCCTCGATCAGCTGCGTCGGCAGGTGCCGCACGAACCCGACCGTGTCGGTCAATACGTACTCACGGCCGTCGTCCAGTGCCGCCCGCCGAGTGGTGGGATCGAGGGTGGCGAACAGCGCGTTCTGCACCAGCACCCCGGACCCGGTCAGCGCGTTGAGCAGGCTCGACTTGCCGGCGTTGGTGTAGCCGACGATCGCGATCGACGGTGTCTCGCTGCGCAGGCGCCGGGTGCGTTTGGTGTCGCGGGCGGCCTTCATGCCCTTGATCTCGCGACGCAGCTTCGCCATCCGCTCACGAATACGGCGGCGGTCCGTCTCGATCTTCGTCTCACCGGGACCGCGCAGACCCACGCCGCCGTTGCTGCCGGCGCGACCGCCCGCCTGCCGGGACATCGATTCACCCCAGCCGCGCAGTCGGGGCAGCATGTATTCCATCTGGGCCAGCGCCACCTGCGCCTTGCCTTCCCTGGACGTCGCGTGCTGGGCGAAGATGTCGAGGATCAGGGCCGTCCGGTCGATGACCTTGACCTTGACGACCTTCTCCAGCGCCGTCAGCTGCGCGGGAGTGAGTTCACCGTCGCAGATGACGGTGTCGGCGCCCGTGGACAGGACGACCTCGCGGAGTTCCTCGGCCTTGCCGGAACCGATATACGTGGCCGCGTCGGGTTTGTCGCGCCGCTGGACCAGGCCTTCGAGGACCTCGGAGCCGGCGGTCTCGGCCAGAGCTGCAAGCTCGGCCATGCTGGATTCGGCCTGCGCCGCGGTGCCCTGCGTCCAGACCCCGACGAGGACCACGCGTTCGAGGCGCAGCTGCCGGTATTCGACCTCGGTGACGTCGGTGAGCTCGGTGGAGAGCCCGGCAACTCGGCGCAGCGCGCTGCGATCCTCGAGTTGCATCTCGCCGACCGATGGGCGCCCGTCGTCGTAGGCGAACTCGGTGGAGTCGGAGATCGGCGATTCTTCTGTGCTATGTGATTTCGTCATACACCCTCATGATCCCACGGAATGTCGAGGTCATGCACGTGCATTTCGCGCAGGGCGATCAGCCGAGGCTGTTCCACCAGCCGTCGTCGAGGTTCCCGGACGCCACCAGAACGGACGGTCCGCGCAACGTCGCCCGGCCGCCGGACAGCGCCACGGTCACCTGACCACCGGGAATGCGGACAATCACCTCACCCGAGTCGGCGCCCTCGAACCGCAGCGCAGCGGTGGCCGCGGCGACCGTGCCGGTGCCGCACGACCGGGTTTCGCCGACTCCGCGCTCGTGCACCCGCATGTCCACGGCCCCGGATTCGATGCGGGTGAGGATCTCGACGTTGACACCGTGCGGGAAGAAACCGGGGTCGAACCCGGGCGCGGCCGTCAGGTCGAGGGCCGACAGGGAGGCCGCCGTCAGATGTGCATCGACACAGGCGAGGTGCGGGTTCCCGACGTCGATGCCGATCCCGTTGAACACCTTGCCGTCGAGGGTCGCGGCGCTGGTTCCCAGATCGCGGACCACACCCATGTCGACGGTGACCTCACCGAAGGAGCCGTCGGCCGAATGCACGATCACCGGCTTGCCACCGGCGCGGCTGCCGACGACGAACTCGTCGCGCGTCTCGAGGCCGGTCGACCGGAGGTAGTGCGCGAAGACGCGGACGCCGTTGCCGCACATTTCCGCGATCGATCCGTCGGCGTTGCGGTAGTCCATGAACCAGTCGTCCTCGGACGTGCCGTCGGGGAGTTCGATGAGGACACCGGCAGTGGCCAGCGCACCGGCCTTCGCAACGCGCAGGATTCCGTCGGCGCCGAGTCCGCGCCTGCGGTCGCACAGCGCCGACACGCGGGGGGCGGACAGATCGATGCGGACGTCGGGATCCGGGAGGACCACGAAGTCGTTCTCGGTGCCGTGTCCCTTGCTGAAATCCATGCGCACCACTCTATCCAACGGCTGCCGCGGTGCGGCTGATCGACGCTGCCGCGGTGCGGGATCGACGCTGCCGCGGTGCGGCTCACCGACGCTGCCGCGGTGCGGCTCATCGACGCTGCCGGGCGATTTCGTAGAGGGCGACGGCTCCGGCAGAGGGGGCGCCGAGGGAACTCGCGGCCCCGCCGATCGGGATGTTGACCACCGTGTCGCAGGCCTCTCGCCACGCGGCGCTCATGCCGCGGGTCTCGTTGCCGATCACGAGGACGGTGCCGCCACCGAAGTCGTGGGAGTCGATGGTGACGGAACCGGTCTCGTCCGTCCCGACGATGTGCAGGTCGGTTCCGGACGTCCGCCGGGCGTCGCGGAAGGCGAGGATGTCGTCGACGGACGACACGGTGACGACGGGCATCGCGAACAGTGATCCGGTGGAGGCGCGGACACTCTGCGGGTCGAACGGGTCGGCACCGTGGCCGACCACCACGACGGCGTCGGCTCCGAATGCGTTGGCCGAGCGGACGAGTGTTCCCAGGTTTCCGGGTGAGGTGGGCCGGTCGAACACGACGATCAGGGGTGCGGACTGCAGTCGCAGATCTTTCAATCGCGGCGCACGCGTCTTCGCGACGGCGATCAGTTCCGGCGCCGTGGTGGTCTTCTCGCCCAGCTCGGCCATCAGTTCGGCGCTGACACCGACCTGTTCGACGGAGCGGGAGGCGAGCAGGTCGCGCGCCCAGTCGGACAGCGGCGGTCCGTCGATGCGATGCAGCAGCGATTCGATCGGCCAGTCGTGTTCCATGGCCAGGTTGAGCGGACGCACGCCCTGGATCAGGAAGCGTCCCGCCTTCGTCCGTTTCGCGCGGTTGGTGAGATACGACTGCCATTGCTGGAATCGCGCGTTGCGGGTCGTGACCAGCAGGGACGAGACGGGACGGTGCCGTCCGGACGGTGTTCGGCTCATCGTTCTCCCAGTGTTCGGGTCTCGTCGAGGGTGCGGAGGGTGGTGTCCGCGAGGTCGGGGTCGCTTCCGTCGACCCAGTGGATGCGGGTGTCGCGGCGGAACCAGGACCGTTGCCGGCGGACGTAGCGCCGGGTGCCGATGAAGGTGCGTTCCTGCGCCTCGTCCAGGTCGTATTCGCCGTCGAGCCAGGCGAGGACCTGTGCGTATCCGATGGCCCGGGGGGCGGTGACGCCCTCGCGCAGTCCCACGTCGATCAGCCCCCGGACCTCGTCGACCAGTCCTCGGTCGAACATCAGCCGGGTGCGGAGCCGGATCCGGTCGTCGAGGTGGGCTGTGTCGCGGTCGACACCGATGATGTGTGTGCCCCATCGTGGTTCGCCGATGCGCGGGGCCGACGCCGCGAACGGCCTGCCGGTGATCTCCACGACCTCGAGTGCTCGGACGAGGCGCCTGCCGTCGGTGGGCAGGATCGAGGCCGCAGCGTCGGGGTCCACCCGGCTCAGCTCGGCGTGGACGGCGGCGACTCCCTCGTCGGCGAGAACGGCTTCCCACCGCGCCCGCACCGACGCATCAGTGGCGGGGAAACTCCACTCGTCGAGCAGCGACTGCACGTACATCATCGATCCGCCGACGATGACCGGCACGGCGCCTCGCGCGGCGATCGCCTCGACGTCGCGGACCGCCGCCTGCTGATAGTTCGCGACGGTCGCAGTCTGCGTCACGTCGAGGACGTCGAGCTGGTGGTGCGGGATTCCGCGGCGCTCGGCCGGCGCGAGTTTCGCGGTGCCGATGTCCATGCCCCGGTACAGCTGCATCGCGTCGATGTTGACGATCTCGCCACCGAGGCGTTCGGCCAAGTCCAGCGCGAGATCCGATTTGCCGGTGGCGGTCGGTCCGACGACGGCGATCGGGGTGGGTGACGTCACGGACGCCACTCACCCACGTGATAGCCGACGCCGTACGGCGCCGCGCTGTACAGCGTCCGGCAGGACGTGGGCGGTCTGTCGAAGACGCCGGCGAGCACCTGCCACGGGACGCGTCCGCCGATGCCGAGCGTTGCGCACTCCGCAGGTTCCAGGGCCAGCAGCGCTTCGCGGTCGCCGGTGTCGAGGGCCGCGTCGACCCTGGTCTGCACACCCTCCGCCCGAGGGTCGAACGCGCCCGGAGCCTTTGCCGTGAGTGTGTTCGCCCCGTCCGCGACGATGAGCAGCCCGCGCGGTTCCGGATCCCGGTCGAGGAAGGCGCGCAGTTCCGCGCCGTACTCGGCGCACCGTTCGGGGGCCAGGTCCGCGGCGAGAATCCGGGCGTCGACGACGGCGTCCGGCGCGCAGGTCCCCCGGATCCATCCGGCGGTCAGCGCCGCGAGGGGCAGGTCCGGGTCGGGATCGCCGGCCGGGCCGGGCCGCAACGTGACCCGCACGTCGACGCCGTAGCCGCGATAGGTGCCCTGGGCGTCGGGCGGGACGTCGGCGGCGGCGGGTGCCGCTCCGACCGCCACCCACTCGGTGGCGAGCGCCGACAACGCCTTCGCGGCCGTCTGCACCGCGTCCCGCAGCGGCGCCGTTTCCGCGGCCGCCGACCCGGTCAGTTCGGGCACCAGGAGCGGGGGTGACGGCACGAGGATGGCGGCGATGAACACACGCGTCACGCTAGTCGACCGTCGGCGAGGACCCGACATCCGATTCGGGCGCTGCCGTCAATCGGTACCAACGCGGACCGTCCGACCTGATTCAATAGTCCACAGGGCCCGTACCGGGTTGAATGGAGCCAGCACCCGCCCCGGGTCGTATGGAGCCAGTATCGCGTTCAGGCAGCCGTGACGCGCGGCAGAGATGAGGAACCGATGACCGACAGCAGCGACGCGAAGCCCGCCGTGGAGCCTGCCGCTCAGCAGCACGACACGCCGAAGCCCAGCGTCCCGAAGCCCGGTGCCGCCGCGAAGCCGGGTGCACCCAAGCCCCACCCCACACCGACACACGCCCTCTCCGCCCCCGCCGTCGCCGCACCCGCCCAGAGTGATCCGAGCAAGTTCGGTCGCGTCGACGACGACGGCACCGCCTGGGTCAAGACCGCGGACGGCGAACGGCAGATCGGCTCGTGGCAGGCCGGAGACGCAGCGGAGGGTCTGGCGCACTTCGGTCGGCGCTTCGACGATCTGGCGACGGAGGTGGCACTCCTCGAAGCCCGGCTCAATTCCGGCGCCGGTGACGCAAAGAAGACAAAAGCGGCCGCGATCGCGCTCGCCGAATCTCTCCCGACCGCCGCGGTGATCGGTGACATCGATTCGCTCTCGGTCCGTCTCGACGTCATCATCGCCGGATCCGACGAGGCCGCCGCCCACGCCAAGCACGAGAAGGAACTGTCGCGGCAGGCTCACACCGAGCGCAAGGAAGAACTGGCCGCCGAGGCCGAGCACATCGGCGCCGAATCCACACAGTGGAAGGCCGCCGGCGACCGTTTGCGCGAGATCCTGGACGAGTGGAAGACGATCCGCGGGATCGACCGGAAGGTCGACGACGCCCTGTGGAAGCGGTACTCCAAGGCGCGGGAGGCGTTCAACCGGCGCCGCGGTGCCCACTTCGCCGAACTCGATCGCGAACGCGCCGCCGCGAAGACGAAGAAGGAAGAACTCGTCGCACGGGCCGAGGCGCTGTCCGACTCCACCGACTGGGGTCCCACCGCCGGCGCGTTCCGGGATCTTCTCGCCGACTGGAAGGCCGCCGGGCGTGCGCCGCGTGAAGCCGACGACAACCTCTGGAAGCGATTCAAGGGCGCCCAGGACGTGTTCTTCGCAGCCCGCAACGCCGCGTCCTCCGAACGCGACGCCGAGTTCGAGGAGAACGCGGTCGCCAAGGAGGAGTTGCTGAAGAACGCGGGCCACATCGATCCGAACAAGGACATCGACGCCGCGCGGGCCGCGCTCCGCGACCTGCAGGAGAAGTGGGACGCCGTCGGCAAGGTGCCCCGCGAGCGGATGCACGACCTCGAGGGCAAGCTCCGGGCCATCGAGAAGCGGGTCCGCGACGCCGCCGACGAGGAATGGCGTCGCACCGACCCGGAGGCGCTCGCCCGGGCCGCGCAGTTCCGTGAACGGGTCACCCAGTTCGAGGAGCAGGCGGCCAAGGCCACCGCCGCGGGCAAGACGAAGGATGCCGAGAGCGCCCTCGCGCAGGCCAAGCAGTGGCGCGAATGGGCCGAGGCGGCCGAGGGAGCCGTCAGCGGCCAGTAGACACGATCAGCCGACGTTCCAGTCGCCGCGTCGCTCCGCTTCGGCGGCAGCGGCGCGGCGTTCCTCTTCTGCGGCCAGCTGCAGCGCGGTCCGGCTCCAGACCACCTTCAGCCAGTGGAACGTGAGCACGATGACCGTGAGCCAGCCGATGATCAGCCCGATACCCGGTCCGGCCGCTTCGATCCCCGGCGCCGGCGTCTGCCGCGACCAGATGGCGAGCATCCCGAACACGACGGACACGGCAGTGCCGGCCAGGGCCACCCAGGCGAGGGCCCAGCGGCGGGTGACGAGTGCCAGCATCGACACCACGACGCCGAACACCACCTCGAACCACACGAACAGCCGCGACGGCAGCGCGATCGTCTCCGCCTGGGCGTCGTCCCCGTACACGAGCACCTCCCAGCCGTTGGCGACACCGGAGTGCGGCAAGGTCAGCGAGCCGAGGAGCACCACGACCGCGATCGCGACGACGAGTGCACGCGCACCGGGGTCGATCTCGCCGGCCACCTTCTTCTCGGCGTCGTCGAAATCCTTCAGGTAGCTCTCGATCGGCTCGTTCTCGCCACTCGAACCGTTGTCGCCGCTCCGGCTTCCGCCATCGTGCCGCTTGTCGTCGGGCGAGGAGGTCATGCGTTGCATCCCATCTGAGCGGGTAGTGGTGCGGGCGCACCGATCTGCGGTAGTCCGAGTCCGACGCCGATCGGCGGGGTCTTCGGGGTGACGCCCTTCTCGAAGGAGTCACCCGCGCGGGTCCGGCGGTGGGTCAGGACCGGGGTGTCGGCGACGAGGTGGTGCGGGGCGGCGGCGCTGACGACGATGGTGACGACGTCGCCGGGCCGGATGTTCCCGTCGAGGTTTCCCTCCGGCCGGAAGTGGACGAGCCGGCCGTCGCGGGCGCGTCCGCTCATCCGGGCGGTCTCCGCGTTCTTGCGACCCTCTCCGGCGGCGACGAGCAGCTCCACTTCGGCGCCGACGAGTTTCCGGTTCTCCTCGAGGGTGATTTCTTCCTGCAACGCAATGAGACGTTCGTACCGTTCCTGGACGACCGCCTTGGGTAGCTGGTCGTCCATCTCCGCGGCCGGAGTGCCGGGCCGCTTCGAGTACTGGAACGTGAACGCGCTGGTGAACCGCGCCTGCCGAACCACGTCGAGCGTGTCCTGGAAATCTTCCTCGGTCTCACCCGGGAATCCGACGATGATGTCGGTGGTGATCGCCGCGTGCGGCATCGCCGTGCGGACTTTCTCGATGATCCCGAGGAACCGCGTCTTCCGATAGGAGCGGCGCATCGCCTTGAGCACGCGGTCCGAACCGGACTGCAGCGGCATGTGCAACTGCGGGCACACATTCGGGGTCTCGGCCATCGCCTCGATGACGTCGTCGGTGAACTCGGCCGGGTGCGGTGACGTGAACCGGACCCGCTCCAGGCCGTCGATCTCGCCGCAGGCACGCAGCAGCGCGGCGAATGCCCCGCGGTCGCGGGGCTGGTCGGGGTCGGCGAAGGACACGCCGTACGCGTTGACGTTCTGCCCGAGCAGCGTGACCTCGACGACGCCTTCGTTCACCAGCGCCTGCACCTCGGCGAGGATGTCACCCGGGCGGCGGCCGACCTCCTTGCCCCGCAGCGCGGGCACGATGCAGAACGTGCACGTGTTGTTGCAGCCCACCGAGATCGACACCCAGCCGGCGTACGCGGACTCCCGCTTGGCGGGCAGCGTCGACGGGAACGCCTCCAACGCGTCGAGGATCTCGACCTCGGCCCGCTGATTGTGGCGGGCCCGGTCCAGCAGGGCGGGGAGCGAACCGATGTTGTGGGTACCGAACACGACGTCGACCCACGGCGCCTTCTTCACGACGATGTCGCGGTCCTTCTGCGCCAGGCACCCTCCGACCGCGATCTGCATGTCGGGGTTCTGCTCCTTGGCCGGGGCCAGATGACTCAGATTGCCGTACAACTTGTTGTCGGCGTTCTCCCGCACCGCGCAGGTGTTGAAGACGACGAGGTCGGGCGCCTGCCCGGCGGCCGCCTTCGTGTAGCCCGCGTCCTCGAGCAGACCCGACAGCCGCTCGGAGTCGTGCACGTTCATCTGGCAGCCGTACGTGCGCACCTCGTAGCTGCGGTGAGGGTTCTGGTCGATCGTGTCCACGTATGCCAGGGTACGGGCCGCGCCAAATCGCCTCGTCGCGGCCGGTGTGCGCCAAGACACACAACCGAAGCCGGACAGTAAAGTTTCCGTGACATCCCGAGGATTCTCGGAGCAAATGGCGGGTGCGCCCGCCCCCAGCACATAGGGTCTCGACTATGACGCAAGCCGACGACGCGACGCCGCCACCCTCCACGGGCGCGGCCCCGTCCATGATCTCGATGAAATCGGTGAACAAGCACTTCGGCGCCCTCCACGTCCTGCAGGAGATAGACCTCGAAGTCCCTCGCGGACAGGTCGTGATCGTCCTCGGACCGTCCGGCTCGGGTAAGTCGACGCTGTGCCGGACCATCAACCGGCTCGAGCCGATCGACTCCGGCGAGATCGCCGTCGACGGCAAGGTGCTGCCCGCCGAGGGCAAGGCGTTGGCGGCGCTGCGCGCCGACGTGGGCATGGTGTTCCAGTCGTTCAACCTGTTCGCCCACAAGACGATCCTCGAGAACGTGATGCTCGCGCCGGTCAAGGTGCGGAAGAAGAGCAGCGCCGACGCGAAGACCAAGGCCTACGAGCTTCTCGAGCGGGTCGGCATCGCCAACCAGGCGGACAAGTACCCGGCGCAGTTGTCCGGCGGCCAGCAGCAGCGCGTCGCGATCGCGCGCGCACTCGCCATGAACCCCAAGGTCATGCTGTTCGACGAGCCGACGTCCGCACTCGACCCGGAGATGGTCAACGAGGTCCTGGATGTCATGACCTCGCTCGCCAAGGAGGGCATGACCATGCTGGTGGTGACCCACGAGATGGGCTTCGCCCGCAAGGTCGGCCACCGTGTTCTCTTCATGGCCGACGGTCAGATCGTCGAGGACTCCGAGCCCGCCACTTTCTTCACTGCTCCCAAATCGGAGCGCGCGAAGGATTTTCTCGGCAAGATTCTCAGCCACTGACCCGGAAGAGCCGGTGCTCTGTCGGTCGACCCTGCTCCACAGGCAACATTCATCATTTTCAATTGGAGGAACTCGATGAGGATCAATCGCTCGATTCGCGTGGGAATCGGCGTCATGGCGCTCGCCGTCGTCGCATCGGCTTGTGGCGGGGGTGAAGAGAAGAGCGCGTCCCAGAGTGCGTCGGAGGGCAAGCTGACGGTCGGAATCAAGTACGACCAGCCCGGCCTCGGGTTGCGCAACCCCGACGGATCCTTCAGCGGTTTCGACGTCGAGGTCGCCGAGTACGTGGCCGGCAAGCTGGGTGTCGCCCCGGAGAACATCGAGTTCAAGGAGTCCCCGTCGGCTCAGCGCGAGACACTGATCCAGAACGGTGAGGTCGACTACATCGTCGCCACCTACTCGATCACCGACGCCCGCAAGGAGAAGGTCGACTTCGCCGGACCGTACTTCATCGCCGGACAGTCGCTGCTGGTGAAGTCCGACAACACCGACATCACCGGCCCCGATTCGCTCAACGGCGGCAAGAAGCTGTGCTCGGTCACCGGGTCCACCCCCGCGCAGAAGGTCAAGGACACGTACGCGCAGGACGTGCAGTTGCAGGAGTTCGACACGTACTCCGCCTGCGTCGAGGCGCTGCGGAACGGTGCCGTCGACGCCGTCACCACCGACGACATCATCCTCGCCGGCTACGCCGCGCAGTACCCGGGCGAACTGAAGGTGGTCGGCGCGCCGTTCACCGAGGAGCGCTACGGCGTCGGCCTGGCCAAGGGCGACGACGAGACCCGCGCCAAGATCAACGACGCAATCGAGGCGATGATCGCGGACGGCTCGTGGGAGCGCGCGTTCAACGAGACCGTCGGTGCGTCGGGCTACCCGATTCCCGCGCCGCCGACCGTCGATCGGTACTGAGCAACTCACTCATCCGGGTCGGACGGCTCCGCTTCGGCGGAACCGTCCGGCCCGGTTCGACACCAACCACCGGTGACCTGGGGAGACGGTAAGTGGACCTACTGAGCAAGTACGGCGATCAGCTGATCGACGCATTCTGGACGACGGTGCAGCTCACCGCGTTCTCGGCTGTCGGTGCTCTGATACTCGGCACGATTCTCGCGGCCATGCGGGTGTCGCCGATTCCGGTCGCGCGCGGCGTCGGCACGGCCTACGTGACGATCTTCCGCAACACTCCCCTGACGCTCATCATCATCTTCTGCTCGTTCGGCCTCTTCCAGACGATGGGCGTCAAGCTCGCCCCCGAGCAGTCGCCGACGTTCTTCGAGCAGAACAACTTCCGGCTCGCCGTGCTCGGCCTCAGCATCTACACCGCGGCCTTCGTGTGCGAGTCGCTGCGGTCCGGTATCAACACCGTGCACGTCGGCCAGGCAGAGGCGGGCCGCTCACTGGGCCTCACGTTCTCCCAGAATCTGCGTCTGATCGTGCTGCCGCAGGCGTTCCGGGCGGTCACCGCCCCGCTCGGAAGTGTGCTGATCGCCTTGACCAAGAACACGACGATCGCCTCGGTGATCGGCGTCGCGGAGGCATCGCTCCTGATGAAGGAAATGATCGAGAACGAGGCCGCCATCTTCGTCGTCGGTGGCATCTTCGCACTCGGATTCGTGATCCTGACCCTGCCGATGGGGCTTCTGTTCGGCTACCTGAGCAAGCGATTCGAGGTTGCACGATGAGCAATTCCGCCACCGTCCTCTACGACGCTCCGGGACCGAAGGCGAAGAACATCTATCGCCTGATCTCCGTCGCCGTCGCCCTCGTGCTGCTGGGAATCGGTTACCTCGTCTACGTCGCGCTCGACGACAAAGGTCAGCTGACGTCGGCGAAGTGGGATCCGTTCACCGAGTCGACGTCGTGGACCACCTATCTGATCCCCGGTATCCGCGGCACACTCGTGGCCGCCGCCGTGTCGATCGTGTTCGCGTTGATCCTCGGCGCAATTCTCGGCATCGGACGCTTGTCGAACCACCGGCCGGTGCGCTGGGTCGCCGGCGGGATCGTCGAGTTGTTCCGCGCCATCCCGGTGCTGATCCTGATGATCTTCTCGTACCAGCTGTTCGCCGAGTACGAGGTGTTCAAATCGAAATACCTCGCCCTCGCCGCGGTCATCGTGGGCCTCACGCTCTACAACGGCTCCGTGATCGCCGAGATCGTCAGGGCCGGCATCAACTCGCTTCCCAAGGGCCAGAGCGAGGCGGCGATGGCGTTGGGGATGCGCAAGGGCCAGGTCATGCGCACCATCCTGCTTCCGCAGGCCGTCACGGCGATGCTCCCTGCGATCATCTCGCAGATGGTGGTGGCGCTGAAGGACTCCGCGCTCGGTTACCTGATCGGGTACGTCGAAGTGGTGCGGTCGGGCCAGCAACTCGGTGCGTTCTACGGCAACTACCTCCCCGCCCTGATCGTCGTGGCGATCATCATGATCATCCTCAACTACACGCTCACCGTGGTCGCGACCAAGGTGGAGAAGCGCCTTCGGGCCAGCCGGAAGGGCGGAGGCCCCAAGGGAGCCGTTCCCGAACTCCCGGCGGTGTCGGTTCCGGGGATGGACATCACCGACAAACGGTTGTGACGTGACACGGTTCCGACATGACACTGCGGTCGGACGGGTCACTGTCCCGGTCCGACCGCAGTGTTGTCGGTTCTCAGGTCTCGTCGAACAAGTCGTCGGTCTCGGTCCCGGCCCGATCGAGTTGCTGCTTGACCACCTCGAAGGCCATGCCCTGTGGGAAGCCGCGGCGCGCCAGCATCGACACCAGCCGTCGCACCGCCCGGTCGCGCTCGCCCGCGGACACGGTGCGCAGTTTCTTCACCACCAGTTCCGTGGCCCGCGCTCGTTCGTCTTCGCTGTCGATCTGGGCGAGCGCCTCGGTGGCGTCCTCCTGACCGATGCCCTTGCGGCGCAGTTCCATTGCGAGCGCACGCTTCCCCTTGCCGGAGTACGTGTGCCGCGAATGCACCCACTGCTGGGCGAAGTCCGCATCGTCGACGAGTCCGACTTCGGTGAGGCGATCGAGCACACGCTCGGTGATGTCGGCCGAGTAGCCCTTCTTGGCCAGGCGCTCGGACAACTCCGCTCGACTCCGGGCACGGTCCGTCAGGAGACGCAGGCACAAATCCTTGGCCTGCGTCTCCGTTCCACCTTCGCCCGTAGGACGCACGGCGGCGCCTTAGAATTCGACCGGGGCGACGTCATCCGTGGCAGCGGTGACGTCGGCGCCGATTCCGAGCTTTTCCTTGATCTTCTTCTCGATCTCGTCCCGGACGTCGGTGTTCTCCAACAGGAACTTGCGGGCGTTCTCCTTGCCCTGCCCCAGCTGGTCGCCTTCGTAGGTGTACCAGGAGCCCGACTTGCGGATGAACCCGTGTTCGACACCCATGTCGATCAGCGAGCCTTCCTTGCTGATTCCCTGTCCGTAGAGAATGTCGAACTCGGCCTGCTTGAACGGCGGGGCGACCTTGTTCTTGACCACTTTGACGCGGGTACGGTTGCCCACCGCGTCGGTGCCGTCCTTGAGGGTCTCGATACGCCGAACGTCGAGGCGCACAGACGAGTAGAACTTCAACGCCTTACCACCGGTGGTGGTTTCGGGGGAACCGAACATAACGCCGATCTTCTCGCGCAGCTGGTTGATGAAGATCGCGGTGGTGCCGGAGTTACTGAGCGCACCGGTCATCTTGCGCAGCGCCTGGCTCATCAGACGCGCCTGCAGACCGACGTGGCTGTCGCCCATCTCACCCTCGATCTCGGCGCGGGGGACGAGAGCGGCCACGGAGTCGATCACGAGGATGTCGAGGGCGCCGGAGCGGATCAGCATGTCTGCGATCTCGAGCGCCTGCTCACCGGTGTCGGGCTGCGACACCAGCAGCGCGTCGGTGTCGACGCCGAGCTTCTGGGCGTAGTCGGGGTCGAGTGCGTGCTCGGCGTCGATGAAGGCCGCGATGCCACCGGCCGCCTGGGCGTTGGCGACCGCGTGCAGAGCCACCGTGGTCTTACCCGAGGATTCCGGGCCGTAGATCTCGACGACACGGCCGCGGGGCAGCCCGCCGATACCGAGGGCGACGTCCAGCGCGATGGAGCCGGTCGGGATGACGGCGATGGGCTGACGGACACCTTCGCCCAGGCGCATCACCGAGCCCTTGCCGAAGTTCTTGTCGATCTGCGCCAGCGCCAGGTCGAGCGCCTTGTCTCGATCGTGTGCCTGTGGTGCCATCGTCGTCCCCATTCCTCGAGTCTCATCAGTGATCTGCGGTCAGGTTAGATCCAGGTACCGACAAGAACCGTGACCACCGAACGTCTCCAGCATAGGGGAACGTGTGTTCGATATGTGCGGTCGGTCCGTTCGACACGCCGGATTTCTACCGGCGCTGCGGTGGGACGTCGAACTCGACGCACAGTTCCCGCCACACCTCGCGGGGTTCCCGGCCGTCCTCGATCGCTTCGGCGGCGGTCTTGCCGCCGAGATTGAGCAGCACGTGGTCGACGAGCAGTGCATCACCGCGCATCTGCCCGAACTCTTCGCGGACGAGTTGGTGAAATTCGGTCAATCGCACACGACCACGCTAGCCGAACCGCGAGCCGGGTTCTCACCGCAGCGCGTCGCGGCACACCTCCACCGGATCGGCGACCTCCGCGATGCTCCGCGCGGCTCGCTGTGCGGCGTCGGCGTGGGCACCGTTCGAGAGCACCTGCCCGACCGCCGCGCGGAGCACTTCCGCGCTCGGCGGCCGCACCACGACGGCGCTCCCCTGCCGCGCGGCACGATTCGCGAGTTCCCACTGATCTCCGCCGCCGGGAACCACCACCGCCGGGACACCCGCCAGCAGCGCCTTCGCGAGCATGCCGTGCCCACCGCCGCAGACGACGACCGAGGCCTCGCGCAGCATCGCGTCCTGCCGGCCGAGTCCGGCTCGTGCCCAGGACGGAACGGTGTGCGGCGACCCCTCCAGAATCGACGCGATCACCCGGACGCCGGCCCCGTCGAGCCCGGCGAGCGTGGTCTCGAGCATCCCCTCGGCGCCGGTGAACGCGGTCGAGGGCGCGACCATGACCAGCGGATCGGTGCCGTCCGGCACACCCAGCACCTCGTTCGTGGGTTCCCACAGCAGCGGCCCCACCACTTGCGCCTCGGCGGGCCAGTCCGGTCTCGGCACCTCGAGCGCGGGGAGCGTCGCGATCAATCGGCGCACCGGCCCCGGGTCCGTTGCCGGCAGTCCGACGCCGACGCGGGCCTCGGAACGTTGCCGCTCACCCTGCCGGATCGACCGGCCCGTCGCGGCGCGCATGAGCGTGTCGCGGAGCCTGCCCCGGACACCTTCTCCCGGCGCCAATCCGCTTCCGATCGGCGGCAAACCCCGCGACGGCGCGTACAGCGGGTGCGGCGACAGTTCGACCCACGGGATCCCCAGCCGCTCGGCGGCCATGCCGCCGCCGGCGGTGAGGATGTCGGAGACCACGAGGTCCGGCCCCATCGCCCGCAGGTCGGGCAGCAACTCGGTGGAGATGTGCGCGGCCCGGGCGTGGATACGTGCGCCCGCGTCGAGGTCGTCGTCCGTGGGCCGGGGCGCGAGACCTTTCAGCAGCTCGGCCGGCACCCCGGCCGCCCGCGCGGGCTCGACCCACCGTATGCCGGTGAACAGGACCGGTTCGTCCCCGGCCTCGAGGAAGGCAAGGCACAACGCAAGGGCGGGAAAGGCATGTCCGGGATCCGGCCCGGCGACCACGGCGACTCGCACGACCACAGGGTGTCACACGGTCGGCGTCACCGTTTCTCGAACACGGCTTCGGCGGCGCCGAGGGACCGCGCGCGGTCGGCGGGCACGAGCCCGATCCGGGTGCGCCGGTCGAGCAGGTCGTCGACGTCGAGCGCACCCTCGTGCGTCACTGCGAACTCGAGTTCGGCGCGGCTCACGTCCACACCCTCGGCGATCGGTGCCAGCAGTTCGGGGCCGGCGGCGGCGATCAGCGCCGCTTCCGTTCCGAAGCGAGCCAGCAGTGTCGGCGGCGCCGAAACATTCCGCAGCGCTTCGGGTGTCGCGGCACCGACGAGCGGGAGGGCACGCGTCCGGCACGGACCCGCATCCAGCCCCGACACCTCCACGGCGGCGTCGACGGCGTCCTCCGCCATCTTGCGGTAGGTGGTCAGCTTGCCGCCGACCACACTGACAAGACCCGTACCCGATCGCAGGATGGCGTGGTTGCGGGACAGGTCGGCGGTCGACCCGTCGCCGGTGTCGAGCAGCGGTCGCAGCCCCGCGTAGGTCCCGAGGACGTCCGAGCGGCGCAGCGGAACCTCGAGCGCGGTGTTGACCGTGTCGAGAAGGAAGTCGATCTCCTGCTCCGACGCGACGGGGACGTCCGGAACGGGTCCCGGCGCGGCCTCGTCGGTCAAGCCGAGGTACACGCGGCCGAGCTGCGCGGGCAGCGCGAAGACGAAGCGATTGGTCTCACCGGGGATCGGGACCGTGAGCGCTGCGGTCGGGTTGCCGAGCCGCTCGGCGGGGAGCACCAGATGTGTGCCGCGGCTGGGCCGCAACGTGATCCCTGGATCGATCTCACCCGACCACACACCGGCGGCGTTGACCACCGCGCGTGCCCGGATCGGCAGTTCCGAGCCGGTCAGCTCGTCGCGCAGCGTCGCGGATGTTCCGGTCACGTCGTACGCGCCCGTCCGGGTGAGCACCTTCGCACCGTGGAGCGCGGCGGTGCGGGCGATGGCGACCACGAGCCGGGCGTCGTCGATCAGTTGTCCGTCGAACGCCATCAAACCGCCCCGCAGGCCCTCCCGCCGCACGGCGGGGGCGAGTTCGACCACCCAGTCGGCCCCGACCGTGCGCGATCGCGGCAGGACCGCCGACGGCGTGCACGCGCCGGCGCGCAACAGGTCGCCGGCCAGGAATCCCGTACGGACCAGGGATTTGGCGAACAGGGTCGTGGAATCGAGAACGGGGACGAGCTGGGGCAGCGCGCGGACGAGATGAGGGGCGGTGCGCGTCATGAGGATTCCACGTTCGACCGCGCTCTCCCGGGCGATCCCGACGTTGCCCGACGCCAGGTACCGCAGGCCGCCGTGGGCGAGCTTGGAACTCCACCGGCTGGTTCCGAAGGCGAGGTCCCGCTTCTCGACGAGTACGACGCGGAGACCGCGCGACGCCGCGTCCAGCGCGACGCCGGCACCGGTCACTCCCCCACCGATCACCAGCACGTCGACGGGTGCGCCTTCGGACAGCTCGTCGAGCTCGCGTGCCCGTCGTACGGCATTCAGCGCCGACGAGCGTCTCGTCGGCGGCGTGTTCGGGTGATTCACCGGTCTCCTCGGGTTGTGGGGTGGTCGTCGGCGGCGTCCGGCGCCAGGTAGGCGCCGACGGCGTACCGGAGTTGCCGCGTCAAGGCGTCGCCCGGAAGTTCCTCGGCCACCATCACGGCCGACTGGACCGCGGACTGCGCGATGAGCAGCACCATGGTGGCGATGTGACGGCTCTCCCCCGCGCGAATGGAGCCCTGTTCCTGACCCGCGGAGACCGCGAATGCGACCTGGTCGATGATCGCCCGCTGGCTCGTGCCGAGCCGCTCCAGAATGTATGTGGTGAACAGCTCCTGATCCGAACGCAGGATCTTCACGAACAGCGGATGGTCGCGCACCTCGGTGGACACGCGCACCACGGCGTCGACCAGTTGGCGGTGGACCGACTCCTCGGCGGAGAATTCGGGCATGACGGCTGCGATCTCGCGGGTCATGAGATCGGCGACCACTGCCCTGGTGTCTGCCCAGCGCCGGTACACGGTCGGCCTGCTGACGCCGGCGCGCCGGGCGACCTCCGCCAGCGTGGTGCGGCGAAGTCCGAAATCGAGGATGCACGAGCGTGCGGCGTCGAGGATGGAGTCCTCGACGCTCGCGGGACTGTCGTCATGCGCTGGAGAATTACGAATAGACATTGTGTGTAACACCGTAACGCATGGATCCCCCACCGGCACCCCACCGACACCCGAATCACATCGCCCGGGCCGGATCCCGTGCGCACCGGCCCCCGATCGTCGGGGATTCGGGTGGCGTGAGCACGGCCGACGGGTGAGATGACAGGACCGGCGCGGGGGTCGGCCGAGATGCTGTCCCGCGACTGCGCGCACACATTCGGCTAACTATGCTGTTCCGTCACGGTCGGATTATAGATCGATGCACAGAGGATGCCTATGCGTGATCGTGCTCGCCGCCGACGTCAGGCGAAGTAGTAGAGCTCGAAACCCACCGCGCGTTCCGCGTCGAATCCTGGCTGCGGCCGGGTCACCATCTCGACCTGAGCCCTCGCCTGCTGCCCCACCGGCACGTCGCTGAGCGCTTCGAGGTAGCGGACGTGCTCGGCCAGTGACAGCACCGCCCGATCCACCGTCCGGGTGACGTCCACCGCGTGGGTGGGCGTCATCGTGTTGACCGCGACCCAGCGGACACCCCGCCACGGCGGCAGGCCGGACTCCCCCAGCTCGGGGAAGATCCATTCGTTCGCGGCGTCGGCGGTGGCGTCGAGTACGGAACGCCCGAGAGCGCGGTGATCAGCGCTGTTCAGCTGACCCGGACCCCAGGTGTCCGAGAAGTTCGCGGTCACCACGAGGTCGGGCCGGTGGCGACGGATTGCCGTGGCGAGATCGCGGCGTAACGCGAGGCTCTCGACGAGAGTGCCGTCCGGGTAACCGAGGAACTCGACGTCGGTTACGCCCACGACTGCGGCGGAGCGGCGCTCCTCCGCCTCCCGTACCGGACCCGATTCCGTGGGATGCAACCCTGCGATCCCTGCCTCGCCGCTGGTGGCGAGCACGTAGCGGATGTCCTTGCCCTGCTCGGTCCAGCGCGCCACAGCTGCCGCTGCGCCGTATTCGATGTCGTCGGGGTGAGCGACGACGACGAGCCCACGATGCCAGTCCTCGGGTACCGGTTCCATGGGTAGAGCATGCCTGTCAGTGTCGCGTGATGTCCGATTTCTCGCCGGATCCGGACATCGCCTTGATCAACAGGTAGACACCGAACACCACGGCACTCACGACGAGAATCCAGAACAGACCCTTGACGAGTGCACCGACCACTGCGAGCGCGATCCAGATCACCGCAACCGCCAGAACAATCTTCCAGAACATGATTTCCTCCACTCACGTCTCCCCGATCGATTTCTGCGCCCGACATCTGGTCGACCCCATTTATCGGGTACGCACACCAGCCTGACACGGCGGAGGAGGTAAATCACCAGGTCAACGTAAAGATCAGGGAAAGATCAGGGTTCTCCCCCACTCCGCGGCCGAGCGGTGACACCGTGGCGGGCAACGAATTCAGCGGTAGCGACGGACGATGTCGTCGATCTCGCCGAGGGCGGCCGCGAGGCCGGCGAGTTTCTCGGTAGCCGACACCAGTTCGGCACGTTCGTAGGCCAGTTCGCCGACGGCGCTCGTCGTTCCGGGGACGGCCACTTCGGCGGCCGCGGCCACCAGTTGCTCGAACTGTTCGACGCCGTCGTCGAGTTGCGCGGCGGCCGAGGTTATCGCGCGGTGGAGCGGTTCGGCGGCTGCCCGGCTCCCCCGGGCAGCGTCCTCCATGGAGGTGATGTCGAACGCCACCGCCTGCAGTGCCGCGGCGGCGGAACGGGCCGTGGTGTGGGTGTCCTCGATGTCCTCGCCACTGATAGTTCCGGAGCGCGACAGCACACCGAGGATGCCGTGCAGTGCCCGCTCGCTGTGCACGAGTCGCTCCATCGATTCCCTGGCGGCCGAGGACGGCGGCGGAAGCACCCGGCGCACAGGAAGGCCCGGCGGCAGGGTCACGGCGTCGAGCTTCCGATAGCGGCTGACGGCCAGCACCGCCGGAACCGCGAACACGACGGCGCCGCCCCCGGCCATCAACATCGACCATTCCGGCGCAGCCATCAGGGCCAGCCCTGCGGCACCGGTGGCCGACGAGCCGGACACGATGCCGTAGCGCTTCGCGCGGCGCCTGGCCCGTCTCTTCTTCCGCAGCAGACGTTCCCGCGGATCGCGCCACTTCTGCGCCGCGTCCGCGACGGACTCGCCGGCCTGCTGCAGTGCCCCCTGGATCCCGGCGAGACCGGACACGACGGTGGCCGACCGGACTGCGCGTCCAGGTCGGCCACGTCGGGTGGAACTCATGCGAATTCTGTTCGGCTACTGCGCAGTGCCGGTCTGGCCGGCTGCCGGCGGCTGCTTGTCGAGGTTCGGGTTGGCGGCGGGGGTTGCCGGTGCGTTCGCGGCACCGCCGGACGGCAGGGCGTCGCCCTTCATCGAGGCCCGGATCTGCTCGAGCCTGCTGTGCCCGGCCATCTGGATGCTCGCCTGCTGGACCTCCATCATCCGGCCCGACACCGAGTTCTGGGCGAGCTCCGCGGAACCGAGGGCATCGGCGTAGCGGCGCTCGATCTTGTCGCGCACGGCATCGAGGCTGGGCGTGTTGCCGGGGGCCGACAGCGTGCTGTCCATCGAGCGCAGCGACTCGCTGACCCGTTCCTGCATCTTGGCCTGCTCGAGCTGGCTGAGCAGCTTGGTGCGTTCCGCGACCTTGGCCTGCAGGGCCATCGCGTTCTGCTCGACGGCCTTCTTCGCCTGCGCGGCAGCCTGCAGCGACTGGTCGTGGAGCGCCTTGAGGTCTTCGACACCCTGCTCGGCGGTGACGAGCTGCGCGGCGAACGCCTCGGCGGCGTTGGTGTACTGGATGGCCTTCTCGGTGTCGCCCGCGACCTGAGCCTGGTCTGCGAGGTTGACGGCCTGACGCGCGTTGGCGTTGAGCTTTTCCACCTCGTCGAGCTGGCGGCTGAGCTTCATCTCGAGCTGGCGCTGGTTGCCGATGACAGACGCGGCCTGCTGCGACAGGGCCTGGTGCTGACGCTGCGCATCCTCGATCGCCTGCTGAATCTGAACCTTGGGGTCAGCCTTCTCATCGATCTTGGAATTGAAGAGCGCCATCAGGTACTTCCATCCCTTGACGAAAGGATTAGCCATGGGTTTGATCCTGCCTCCATCTGTTGCGCCGCGCGATGCGCGACCCGATGCGCGACCGTCACGCACCGGAACAAGGGCTGCGCCCCGACTGTCTGTCTGACCCACCGCGAACGAGATCGGCAGTTACGAGAAATCTATCGGTTCGGCACGGGTGTTGCTATGCGGCAGCCAGGGCCTGCGCGGGTGCGGGGATGACGACCCGCGTGTCGCGGGCGATGGTCGTCGAACCCGGTCGTGCGCTCGCGGCAGGAGCGTCGGCGGGCGCGGATTCGGCCGCGTGCCGCTCGCTGTCTCCGCGCTTGGCCGAAGTGCCGTCGGACAGCGATTCGCTGACGTCGACGAGCACATCGGAGAGTGGAACCTCCAGTGCATCGCAAATCGCCGCCAGGAGCTCACTCGAGGCTTCCTTGCGCCCTCGTTCGACCTCGGACAAGTACCCGAGGCTCACACGAGCACTGTTGGAGACCTCACGCAGGGTCCGGCTCTGCGAAACGCGCGTACGCCGAAGACTGTCACCGATTGCCTCACGCAATAGCAGCGCCATCTCGCTCCTCCTTCATCCGTCACCTGTCTCGCCTATCTCAACGCGCGAACAGGACCGATTGGTTCCCGACCTTAGCCTGCGGATGTTTCCTGCACACGATCGAGGAGTCCCGACACGGCGGCGGAAACCGCCGATTTGCGGATCTGCCACCGGTCCCCGGCCAATCCGAGCTCGTGGACCGACGTTCCGGAGGCCCCGGAAATGCTCAGGAACACGGTTCCCACGGGGTGTCCGTCCTGGGTGTCGGGGCCCGCGACGCCGGTCAGTCCGACGCCCCAGTCGGCGCCGCAACGGGTGCGGGCGCCGTCCGCGAGGGCGTGTGCCGTGGACGCGGCCACGGGTCCGTCCGCGGCCAGCCGAGTGGGATCGACACCGGCGAGGGTGGCCTTGAGGTCGGTGGCGTAGACGATGAGCCCTCCCCGGAGCACGTTGCTGGCACCCGGCACTCCCGCGATGGTCGCGGTGAGCAGACCCGCGGTGAGCGATTCGGCGGTGGCCACCGTCTCGCCGCGGGCGGTCAGCACGGCCACCAGTTCGCCGGCCCGCGTACCGTCGACCAGCGGGTCGGTCACGCGCCGGTGCTCGCGTTCGACTCGACCTTGTGGACCCCGGCCCGCAGCCGCACGGCCTGCACGACGTAGTCCAGCCCGGTCACCACGGTGAGCAGAACGGCAGCACCCATGAGGACCCATCCGACGATCTCGAACCCGTCCGGCAGCGGCAACAGGTAGAAGCCGATGGCAACGGTCTGCACGAGCGTCTTGAGCTTGCCGCCCCTGCCTGCCGGGATGACGGCGTGTCGCAGGACCGCGAACCGAAGCAGGGTGATACCCAGTTCGCGGACCGCGATCACCGCCGTCACCCACCACGGGAGGTCGCCGAGAATCGACAGACCCACGAGGGCCGCACCGATCAGCGCCTTGTCCGCGATGGGATCGGCGAGCTTGCCGAAGTCGGTGACAAGCCCGTACTTGCGTGCGAGTTGCCCGTCGATCCGGTCGGTGATCGCGGCAACCGCGAACACGCCGGTGGCGATCAGGCGCCACGTCGTGGAGTGACCGTCGCCGACGAACAGCACGACCAGGAAGACCGGGACCAGCAGGATCCGGAGAATCGTCAGGATGTTCGCGATGTTCAGAAGCGGTACGGCCGTCTCACTCGCAGGCTCCACCGACGGGTCCGGGGCCGCCGGTTGGTCGGCGGCCGTCCAATCCTCGCGCTGCGTGCTCATCGGAGCACCACAGCGTCGAACTGCACCCCTGGACGCGTCGGGGAGTGGGGAGGATTCGTAGGTCGTACCGGCACGTGCCTAAGAATATCGGTACGGCCGTTGGCTAATGTTCACGACATGACTTCTCGGACGCCGGACATCGCCGACAATCAGCTGATCGTGCGGCGAGCACGAACCTCCGACATTCCCGAGATCAAGCGTCTGATCGACATCTACTCCGGCAAGATCCTGCTCGAGAAGAACCTCGTCACCCTGTACGAGTCCGTCCAGGAGTTCTGGGTGGCCGAACGCGGCGACAACGTGATCGGTTGTGGCGCAATGCACGTGCTGTGGGCCGATCTCGGCGAGGTGCGCACGATCGCGGTCGATCCGTCAGCCAAGGGCCAGGGTGCCGGCCACCACGTGGTCGCCAAGTTGATCGAGGTCGCGCGGGAGCTCGAACTCGAGCGCCTCTTCGTTCTCACGTTCGAGGTCGACTTCTTCGGCAAGCACGGATTCGTCGAGATCGACGGAACACCCGTGACAGCGGAGGTCTACGCCGAGATGTGCCGCTCATACGACACCGGTGTCGCCGAATTCCTCGATCTGAGCTATGTCAAGCCCAACACCCTCGGCAACACCCGGATGCTTCTCACCCTGTGAAATCTCATTGGGTGAGACAGATGTGCTCTGTTCCCCCGCCAGTTCGACAACCCGTCACCAGAGAGCGAGAACATGTCCCTGTTCGTAGTGGAGTACACGTATTCGGCCGAGACCGTCGCGGGACGCGACGAGCATCGCCCCGCCCACCGGGAATGGCTCGGTGAGCTCGCCGAGAAGAAGACCGTCGTGTCGTCCGGCCCCTTCGCCGACGGCAGCGGCGCCTTCATCATCGTCGACGCCGCCGACGTCGAGACCGTCGAACTGCTCTTCACGCACGACCCGTTCGCCCGGCACGGTCTGGTCGCGGCCTCGCGGATCGTCGAATGGGTACCGGTTCTCGGCGAATTCAGTTCCTGAACCGCCGAGAATCCCAGCACCCCTCGAGCACGACGCGCGGCGGACTACTTCGCCGGCGTCGTGTTCCGCGTCTTGAGAAGGCTGGCGACGGTGGTCACGGCCAGCACACCGATGATGACGGCGAGCGAGAACACCGTCGACACCTCCGGCACCGCCACGTGCTCGCCGCCGTTGACGAAGCCGAGCGTGTTCTCGTGCAGGGCGTGCAGGACGAGCTTCACGCCGATGAACGCGAGGATGATCGACAGACCGTACGCCAGGTAGACCAGGCGGTCCAGCAGGCCGCCGATCAGGAAGTACAGCTGACGCAGACCCATCAGCGCGAAGGCGTTGGCCGTGAAGACGAGGTACGGCTCCTGGGTGAGCCCGTAGATGGCGGGAATCGAGTCGAGCGCGAACAGCACGTCGGTGAAGCCGATGGCGACGAGCGCGAGCAGCAGCGGAGTCACGACGCGCTTGCCGTTGATCCGCGTGACCAGCTTGTCGCCGTCGTACGTGTCCGTGGTGGGCAGGAACTTCTTCGCGATGGCGACGATCTTGCTGTCGCGTTCCTCCTCGACCTCTTTCTCGTTTCCGTGATCACGCAGCAGCGTGTAGGCGGTGTAGATGAGGAAGGCGCCGAACAGGTAGAACACCCAGCTGTAGGTGTTGATCGCCGCGGCACCGACCGCGATGAAGATTCCACGCATCACCAGCGCCATCACGATGCCGATCAGCAGCACCTTCTGCTGGTATTCCCGCGGTACCGCGAACGTTCCCATGATGATCACGAACACGAAGAGGTTGTCGACCGACAACGCCTTCTCGGTGACGTACCCGGCGAAATACTCGCCGCCGTACTGACTTCCCCACAGCCACATCACGATCAGGCCGAAGAGGATCGCGACGCCGATGTAGACCGACGACCAGAACGCCGATTCCCGGAACGTGGGGGCGTGCGGGGTGCGCACGTGCGCGAAGAAGTCGAAGACGAACAGTCCGAGAATCACCACACACGTGATGACCCAGACCAGTGGTGAAACATGCATGAAAATAGACCTCCGGTATACCTAGTCGGTACCGGAGGTCTCTCCCGCCGCGCCGGATCCATTGTCCGAACGACTGACGGCACCGGACCGGCAATGGTGCCGATCGTGTTGACGATGCCGTCACAGAGGTGGGGATACTCCCCTCCAATTCGCTGCCCATTCAACCACACTGCGCGCGAACCGCACATTTCGGACACGCGCGGCGCGCCTTAGTCCTGGTCGGGCGGCGTCTCGTTCGGGTCGCCGCCGCGGATCGACCAGAGCAGACCGTCGAGTTCGTCCGGCTTGATGAGCACCTCGCGGGCCTTCGAGCCCTCGCTGGGGCCCACCACTCCCCTGGTCTCCATCAGGTCCATCAGGCGGCCGGCCTTCGCGAATCCGACGCGCAGTTTCCGCTGCAGCATCGACGTGGAACCGAACTGGCTGGAGACGACGAGTTCCACCGCCTGCAGCAGCACGTCCATGTCGTCGCCGATGTCGGGATCGACGTCCTTCTTCTCGCCCACCTTGGCCGCGGTGACACCGTCGGTGTACTCCGGCTCCGCCTGGTTCTTGGTGAAATCGACGACCGCCGAGATCTCTTCGTCGGTGATGAACGCACCCTGCAGACGTGTCGGCTTGCCGGCGCCCATCGGGAGGAACAGCCCGTCGCCCATACCGATGAGCTTCTCGGCGCCGGGCTGGTCCAGGATGACCCGCGAGTCGGTGAGCGAGGACGTCGCGAACGCGAGCCGCGACGGCACGTTCGTCTTGATCAGACCGGTCACGACGTCCACCGACGGCCGCTGTGTGGCCAGCACGAGGTGGATACCGGCCGCGCGCGCCTTCTGGGTGATGCGCACGATCGCGTCCTCGACGTCACGCGGCGCGGTCATCATGAGGTCCGCGAGCTCGTCGACGATGGCGAGAATGTATGGATACGGCCGGTAGACGCGTTCGCTGCCGAGCGGAGCGGTAATCTCCCCTGACTTCACCTTCGAGTTGAAGTCGTCGATGTGGCGCACCCGGTTGGCCTGCATGTCCTGGTAGCGCTGTTCCATCTCCTCGACCAGCCACGCCAGCGCGGCCGCGGCCTTCTTCGGCTGGGTGATGATGGGGGTGATGAGGTGCGGAATGCCCTCGTACGGTGTCAGCTCCACCATCTTCGGGTCGATGAGGATCATCCGCACTTCGTCGGGGGTCGCACGGGACAGCAGCGACACCAGCATCGAGTTGACGAAGCTCGACTTACCGGAACCGGTGGAACCGGCCACGAGCAGGTGCGGCATCTTCGCGAGGTTGGCGCAGACGAAATCGCCTTCGATGTCCTTGCCGAGACCGATCACCAACGGGTGGTGGTCCTTGCGGGTGCTCGGCGCGGTGAGGACGTCGGCGAGACGCACCATCTCGCGGTCGGAGTTGGGCACCTCGATACCGACCGCGGACTTGCCGGGGATCGGCGCCAGCAGGCGCACGTTGTCCGTTGCGACGGCGTACGCGATGTTGCGGGCGAGCGCCGTGATCTTCTCGACCTTGACGCCCGGGCCGAGCTCCACCTCGTAGCGGGTGACGGTCGGACCGCGGGTGAAACCGGTGACCGCGGCGTCGATCTTGAACTGCTCGAGGACCTCCGTGATGGCCTCGATCATCGCGTCGTTGGCGGAACTGCGCTTCTTCGGCGGATCGCCCTCGATGAGCAGCGACGTGGGCGGCAACGTGTAGTCGCCCTCGACCACCCGGTCGGTCACGAACTTGTCGACGTCGGGCAGCGGTTCCGGTTCGGGTTCCGGCTTCGGTGCGACCACCGGTTTGGCCTTGGCACGCGCCGGTTTCGACGCCGGTGCGGGAGCCGGCACGGGTGTCGTGGCGGGCTCGGCGTCCCACAGCCCGAGCACCTCCGTCTTCGCGGTGTCGCTGACGTCGTACTCGTCGGTGGGGTAATTGTCGGCCGCCGCACCCCGGCCACCGGACTTGTAGTCGTCGACGGGGTAGCCGTCGGCGTCGAACAGGGTGGGGTCATACTCGCCGTCTTCGTAGTACTCACTGTCGTAGTCGGCGTAATGGTCGCGGCCGAACGACGTTCCGAAGTACGACTGCAGCTTGCCCGGCACCTCGCGGACCGTGGTTCCGGTCAGCAACAGCACACCGAACAGAGCCGCCAGCAGCAGCAGCGGCGCCGCGAGCCACACGGTCAGGCCGTCGGTCAGGGGACCGCCCGCCGCGTAACCGACGAATCCGGCGCCGCGGGCCCGGCCGTCCGCATCGGTGGGCGAACCGGTCGCGATGTGCCAGAGACCGAGGGCCGGCAGGCCGACCAGCAGCGACCCCAGGACGAGTCGTGGCCGGATCTCGGGTTTCGGTTCGGTCCTCATCAGGATGACCGCGACGGCGACGCCGATCAGCGGCAGGATGCCGGACACCCCACCGAAGACGGCACGGACCCCGGTCTCGACCCACTCGCCGACGGGTCCGCCGGCGGAGAACCAGATTCCGCCCGCGACCACGACGCTGATCGCGATGAGCCCGAGGGCGATGCCGTCGCGCCGATGACCCTGTTCGATCTCGGCGGCCTTGCCGACGGTGCGGGTGGTGGCGCCGACCCCCTTCGTCATCAGTGACCAGCCGGCGCCGATTCCCCGGCCCACCGACTTCAGGGGACCGGACGTGGACGTCTTCTTCGCGGCGGGCCTCCGAGCCCCGCCGCCCCGGGGCGACGTGGACTTCCGCGGCGTGCTGACTGTCCGGGTCGTGCGGGACTTGGGCTTGGACGTCGTCGAGCCGCCTCGCACGCCCGTCCTCGTCGTGGACGTCGTCGTGCTCGAACCGCGTGCGCTCGCCTTACCTGCCATGGCTCTCAGATTAGTCGCTACGGCACCTTCCGGACCATCCGCAACACCCGTAACACGGGGAGACCTGCGGCGAAATGCCCTCAGAACCCCCGGTCGAGGGAGGTCACGGCCTCGACGTCGGCAGCGTCACCCTCGGTCTCGATCCGCACCTGATCCCGTCCGAACGCGTGCAGGGCGAGTTCCGACGGTTCACCGCGCAGAATCACCCGACCGGAACCGGCCGTGCGGACGGTGGCCTGCTCACCGGACGGCCGCTCGAGCACCACCGATACCGGTGAGTGGCGGTAGCCGAGCTTGCCGACCTTCTTTGCGAGCCCCCACAGCGCGTCCTGACGCGTTTCGGGCAGGACCCGCGGCTCCCACCCCTCGTGGGCACGCCGGACGTCCTCGTGGTGCACGAACATCTCCCCCAGGTTGACCTGTGCGTCCACCCAGTACATCGGCGACCACATCGGCGGACCCGACCGGACCTCGTCTAGCAGACGACTCCACGGACGAGTGGCGGTCTCGTTCTGAACCTTCTCGGTGTAGCCGGCGAGACGACCCACGACGATGCCGGGAGCAGCGTCGAGGCGTCGTTCACGCACGATCAGGTGGGCGGCCAGATCCCGGTTGGTCCACGTCCCGCAGAGGGTCGGGGCGTCGGGACCGAATTCGGCCATCGAATCGACGAGGGCGAGGCGTTCATCTCGGGCGAAGGTCACCCGACCGAATCTACCTGTCGGAGAACTACTTGCCCTCCGCCGACGGCACCGCGATGACGGTCGGAACGATCATCGGACGGCGACGGTACTTGTCGGCGACCCACCGGCCGACGACACGCCGGATCGCCTGGGCGATGCGATGTGCGTCGTTGATGCCTTCGGTGGCCAGGCGAAGCAGTTCCGCCTCGACCAGCTGAGCCGCGTCCTTGAGCGCGGTCGGGTCGTCGGAGAATCCGCGCCCCGACACCTCGGGGGTGCTGACCGCGCGACCCGTGTGGTCGTCGATGACGACGTTGATGGCTATGAACCCGCCCTCGCCGAGGACCAGACGGTCCGACAGGGTGGAGTCGCCGACGTCACCGACCGACAGTCCGTCGACGTACACGTGCCCGACGGGGACCTGCCCGACGATCTCGGCGAGACCGTCGACCATGTCGACGACCACCCCGTCCTCGGCGAGCACGATCCGCTCCTCCGGCACGCCGGTGGCCTTCGCGAGGGCGGCGTTGGCGCGGAGGTGACGCCATTCGCCGTGCACCGGCATGGCGTTGGTGGGTCGCACCGCGTTGTACAGGTACAGCAGCTCGCCCGCGGACGCGTGACCGGAGACGTGCACCTTTGCGCTCTGCTGAGTCACGACGGTGGCGCCGCGCTTGGCGAGCCCGTTGACGACGGCGAACACGGAGTTCTCGTTGCCCGGGATCAGCGACGACGCCAGCACCACGAGGTCGTTGGCCCGGATGTTGATCTGCCGATGCTCACCGCGCGCCATCCGCGACAACGCCGACAGCGGCTCACCCTGCGATCCGGTGGAGATCAGCACGAGCCGGTCGTCGGGCAGGTTGGCGGCGGTGTCGATGTCGACGACCAGACCGTCCGGCACGGTCAGGTACCCCAGATCCTGCGCGATCTGCATGTTGCGGACCATCGACCGGCCTACGAACGCGACCCGCCGGTTGTACCGGTGCGCCACGTCGACCACTTGCTGGATGCGGTGCACATGGCTGGCGAAGGAGGCCACGATGACCCGCTGCTTGGCCTTGCCGATGACGTTGTCGAGCACTCCCCCGATCTCGCGCTCGGGCGTGACGAATCCCGGCACCTCGGCGTTGGTGGAGTCGACGAGGAACAGGTCGACACCCTCGTCGCCGAGGCGGGAGAAGCCGGCGAGGTCGGTGAGCCTGCCGTCGAGCGGCAGCTGGTCGAGCTTGATGTCACCGGTGTGCAGCACGACTCCGGCGTCGGTCCGGATCGCGACGGCGATCGCGTCGGGGATCGAGTGGTTGACGGCGAAGTACTCGCACCCGAACGGACCGTGTTCAGTGCGCTGACCCTCCACGACCTCCACGAGGTTGGGGCGCTGCCGGTGCTCACGGCACTTGGCCGCGACCAGCGCGAGTGTGAACCGCGAACCCACGACGGGCAGGTCCGGACGCAGGCGCAGCAGGAACGGGATGGCGCCGATGTGGTCCTCGTGACCGTGTGTGAGGACGACGGCCTCGACGTCGGCCATCCGATCCTCGATGTGCCGGAAGTCCGGGAGGATCAGGTCGACGCCGGGCTGCTGATCTTCCGGGAACAGCACACCGCAGTCGACGATGAGCAGTTTGCCCTGGTGCTCGAACACGGTCATGTTGCGGCCGATTTCGCCGATGCCACCGAGCGCCACCACTCGCAGCCCCTTGAACGGGGCCTTCGGTGGCGCGCCGAGCCGGGCTGTCGGATCGACCGCGGCGGGCCGTGCGTCCTGACGCTTGTTGCCGCCGCGCCGACCGGAACGGGACCCCGACTTGTTCGCGGCGCCGCCCTTCGTGGAGGCAGCCTTCACGGGCGCAGATTTCGCCTGCTCCGACTTCGGGGCCGTCGGCTCGTCCGCGACGACCGGCGCCGCCTTGGGCGGCTCGGTGACAGGGGTCGCCGCCTTCGTCGGCTCGGTGACCGGGGTCGCCTGGGGCTGCTCGGTGATAGAGGGTGCCGCCTTGGGCGGCTGGCTAGCCGTGGGTGAAGGGGGGCCGGCCTGGCGGCTGGCGCTGCGACGACGAGGCGGTCGGGTCACGCGAGCACCCCCGCAGCGTGCAGATCGGCGGCCAGGAGATCTATCTGATCGTGGGTGGGCGCCACCTGAGGCAACCGGGGTTCACCGACGTCGAGACCGATCAGACGCAGACCCGCCTTCGACGCGCTGACTCCGCCGAGCCGCGCCACGGACCGAATGACGGGGATCAGGCTGAGGTTGATGGCGCGGGCGCGGGCGATGTCCCCGGCCGCGAATGCGGTGTGCATTTCACGCAACCGCCCGGGCACGAGGTGCCCGATGACGCTGACGAATCCCGTCGCGCCCACCGCGAGCCACGGCAGGTTGAGCGGGTCGTCTCCCGAGTAGAACTGGAGGTCGGTGGTGCCGATCAGCTCGGCGCCCGCGTTGAGGTCGCCCTTGGCGTCCTTGACCGCGACGATGCGCGGGTTCTCGGCGAGGCGCCGGATGGTCTCCGTCTCGATGGGGACCACGGAGCGGGGTGGAATGTCGTAGAGCATCACCGGGAGGTCGGTGGCGTTGGCGACGGCGGTGAAATGCGCGAACAGGCCGGCCTGCGGCGGACGCGAGTAGTAGGGGGTGACGACGAGGAGGCCTTGCGCGCCCGCACGGGCGGCGTCACGGGCGAGCTCGACGCTGTGCGCGGTGTCGTTGCTGCCCGCGCCGGCGATGATCTTCGCGCGGTTGCCCACCGCGTCGATGACCGCCCGGAGCAGCTCGAGCTTCTCGTTCTCGGTGGTCGTCGGCGACTCACCGGTGGTGCCGGCGAGGACGAGGGAGTCGCACCCGTTGTCGACGAGGTACGCCGCGAGGCGGACACCGGCGTCGACGTCCAGCTTTCCGTCCGAGGTGAACGGCGTCACCATCGCTGTGGACACGGTGCCGAACGGACGCTCGACGGGAGAAGCGGAATCACCGTAGGTCATGGTCAGAAGGCTACCCGGTGACCCAGGTACTTTTGCACACCAGTCACGCGTCGGCGGCAAACGTGCTCTGCGCCACCTCCGTGCCGTCGCCCCAGTCCAGTACCTCGAAGTCGCCGAAGACATTCGGCGCGGCCGCCTGCAACTGCCTCAGACACTCGACTGCGACACGGCGAATCTCCACGTCGGCGTGCTCGGTGGCCCGCATCGAGACGAAGTGCCGCCACGCCCGGTAGTTGCCGGTGACCACCACGCGGGTCTCGGTCGCGTTGGGCAGTACAGCCCTCGCCGCCTGCCTCGCCTGCTTGTTGCGTAGCGGCACGCTGGAGGTGTCGGCCAGTTTCACTTCGAGCGCCTCGAGGAGTTCGCCGTACGCTTCCCGGCTCGCATCGGTGGCCTTCGCGAACAGGTCCTCGAGTTCCGGGTCGCCGGCGATGGCGGGCGGGACGACGACGTTCGCGTCGTTCTCGCGCACGAAACGCTGCGACAGCTGCGAGTAGGAGAAGTGGCGGTGCCGGATGAGCTCGTGGGTGCAGGACCGCGAGATGCCGGTGATGTAGAAGCTGACGGTGCCGTGTTCGAGGACCGACTCGTGCCCGACCTCGAGCAGATGGCGCAGGTACCCGGCGTTGGTCGCGGTGCGGGGGTTGGGTTTGGACCAGCTCTGGTAGCAGGCCCGGCCAGCGAACTCCGCGAGCGCTTCGCCGCCGTCGGCGTCGGTCTCCCACGGAATGTCCGCCGGCGGAAAGAACTCCGTCTTCGCGACGAGTTGCACCCTGAGCGGCACGGTCTGCGGCACTGCGCTGTTCCTCCTACCGAACTCCCTGGTCGGGAGTCCCTCCTCAAAGCATCGACCCTAGTCGCAGCCCTGATCGGGTACGCGGCGCGCCCCGGCCCGACACGGGCCGGTTCCCGCACGTTCACCGGTTCGTGTCACTCTTCGTCACGCCCACACCTTCGTGGGCGAGACCATCCGCGAGGGAGACCCACCGTGCAGTACCGGAACGGCCGCGCACGCCGCGGCGTCGTGATCGCAGTCCTCGGGGCAGCAGTTCTCGGGGCCGCTCCCCCGGCGTTCGCCGACCCGGCCCCGGCCGGCCCGCCTGCTGTCGAGAGCCCGGCACAGGCGAACCGGTCCCTCGGCCTCGAAGGCGCCCGCAACGCCCGCGACATCGGTGGATACCCGACCGCCGACGGGGCGGTCGTCCGCTCGGGGCTGGTGTTCCGCACCGACGCACTGGACACGCTGACCCCGCGCGACCTGGCACAACTCGAGGCCTCGAACGTGACGGTCGTGGACGACCTGCGCACCACGTACGAGCGGGCTCTCGCGCCGGACCGCCTTCCGGCCGGAGCCACCGGACACTGGTACGACGTGCTCGGGCAGTCCCCGATCACGACACTCGTCGACATGCCGGCCGCCTACCGGGCCTTCGTGACCGGGCCGGGCGCGAACGAGGCGTTCTCGGCGGTACTGCACGACATCGCGGAGTCCGACGGAGCGGTGATCTACCACTGCAGCGCCGGCAAGGACCGCACGGGGTGGACGACGGCCGTGCTGCTCACCATCCTCGGGGTGCCGCGCGACACGGTGAACGCGGACTACCTGCTCAGCGACACGTACCGTGGCGCCGATTCGGAGCATCCCGGACTGGACGGAGTCGACCAGGCGTGGCTCGACACGGCCTTCGACACCGCCGTCGACACCTACGGCAGTTTCGACAATTACGTGTCCGAGGGACTGAAGCTGTCCGAGAGCGACGTCGCCCTCCTGAAGACAAGACTCCTTGACTGACGCCATCGATGACGTCATGCTGGCGTCATGGACCTCGGCATCTACGTCTCCCGGCTGCGAGACGACCTGAACGCGGCAGCCGCACTCGGCGACGAGCAGACGCGGGCGACCGCAGCGGCGCTCGCCGCCGCGGTCGAACCCGCCGCCCGCCTGCTCCTCCTCTCGGCGCTCACCGATTTTGCCGGCGAGGTGTCGTCCGAACTGGGCAATCGCACCGTCGGTGTACGCCTGGACGGCAGCGAGGTAGCCGTCGACGTGCACCGCACACCCACCGCTCCCGGACCGGAGGGCGAATGGAGCGCGACAGCCGAAGATCTCGGCGCCGCCTTCGATGACGTCACCGGTGACATCAGTCGCGTCACGCTGCGTCTGATGGATCAGATCAAGTCGAAGGCCGAGGAGGCCGCCTCCCAGAACGGCGTGTCACTCAATTCGTGGGTGTCGCAGGCGGTCCAGGGCGCGCTCAAGGACCAGATGCGCCGCAACGGGCGAGACAATTTCTGACCACCACAGTACTCACTCCACGCTCTCCTCGGCGGCGGTGATGTAATTACGTCGCATCAGCCACACGGTGAGAGTCGCCAGAGGCTCGAAGGAGCGAAGAACATGGCCGTTTCCGGCGTCAAGGAATTCGAGATCAAGGCCGATCCGGCCACGGTGATGGCCGCGATCGCTGCGGTGGATCGCCTGCCCGAGTGGTCTTCGGCCCACAAGTCGGTCACCATCGAGAGCACACACGACGACGGCCGCCCCCACCGCGTTCGGATGAACGTCTCGATCCTCGGCATCAGCGACGAGCAGGTGGTCGATTACACCTTCGAGGGCGACGACACCGTGTCGTGGCACCTCGTCGAGAGCGGCCAGCAGAACGCACAGGACGGCTCGTACGTCCTCACCGAGTCGGGCGCCGGCACCAAGGTGACGTTCGAGTTGACCGTCGACCCGAAGATTCCGCTGCCGGGGTTCCTCGTGAAGAAGGCCCAGAAGACCGCCCTCGAGACCGCGAGCAAGGGCCTGACGAAGTTCGTCGAGAGCCTGTAGTACCTCATCCTCCTCGCGGCCGCGCCGCGGCCGCGAGGAGGACACCGAGGTTGCCGCGATCGTCCACCCGGACGTCGTCCAGCCCCAGCCACGTTGCCATTCTTCGCAGTTCGGGGAGCAACGCCTCCACCACCCGGCCCGGCGACCGGTCGGGTTCCACGAACGCGGATCGCACTTCGAGCGTTCCCGACGCTCGGTCGGCCTTGAGATCGACCCTCGCGACCAGTTCACCGTTCAGCAGGAACGGGAAGACGTAGTACCCGTGGACGCGTTTGTGCGCGGGTGTGTAGATCTCGAGGCGGTAGCGGAAGTCGAACATCCGCTCGGTGCGGGGCCGGTAGAACACCAGCGGATCGAACGGGCACAGCAACGCCGCCCCCTCCACCTTCCGGGGAACCCGGACGTCGCGGTGGACGAAGGCCGGTGTGTCCCAGCCCCGGACCGCCACCTGTTCGAGCTCCCCGTCCTCGACGAGTTCCGCGATGGCCGCCGTGGTCTGTGCGGGCGACAGTCGGTAGTAGTCCCGCAGGTCGGGTTCGGTGGCCACCCCGAGGGCCCGCGCGGACCTCTGCACGAGGCCGCGGACGGCGTCCGGCTCCGAGACCTGCTCGGAAAGAATCGCTTTCGGCAGCACACGTTCCGTGAGGTCGTAGTGGCGGGTGAACGCGACCCGTTTGTCCACCGCGAGCGCACCGGACGCGAACAGTTGCTCGCACACCACCTTGGTGTCGCTGCGATCCCACCACGGACCCTTTCGGTCGGGACGGTCGACCTCGAGGTGTTTCTCCACGTCACCGGCGCTGCACGCGCCGACGGCGCCGATCACGTCGAGCACGTCGGCGGCGAGGGTGGGGTTGCGGTCGAGGACGCGGGACTCGCCGGACCAGCGACCGTGCCGGTACCGGTGCATCCGCCAGCGCAGCAGCGGCCAGTCCTCGACGGGGATGAATGCCGCCTCGTGCGCCCAGTACTCGGCCAGCATGCGGGGTGCGCGGGCGGAGTGCGACCAGGCCGCCGAATCGACCAGCCCGCGGTCGTACACGCCGAGTCGGCTGAACAGCGGGACATAGTGGGCGCGCACGGCCACGGAGACCGAGTCGATCTGGAGCAGCCGCACCCGGTCGAGAACCGAACGGACGTGTCGGCGCGTCGGCGGGCCCGCCGGTTTCCTGTCGGCGAACCCCTGCGCCCACAGCGCCGATCTCCGGGCCGCGGCAGCGGTCATCTCACGCATACCCGCAGCCTGCCATCAGCCACCGACACGGTCGCCGCCGCGCGGCCATCAGGACTCGGCCAGCATGACCGCCACCGTCGCACCGAGTTCGTAACACCGCTCCCGCGCGTTCGCGTCGAGTGACCCGGTCAATTCGAGGATCTCGGCCACCTGGGTGAGGGCGAGACCCGTCACGATCTTCTGCACCGACTTCACCGCGCCGGCGGTGTCGTTGTTGCCGTGCACCCACAGTCCATACGGGCGTCCCGCGACCGCGTCGAGGCACGGGTAGTAGACCGTGTCGAAGAAGTGCTTGAGAGCGCCCGACATGTAGCCGAAGTTGGCCGAGGTGCCGAAGAGGTATCCGTCGGCTTCGAGAACGTCGGGCACGGTCGCGCCCAGTGCCGGAATCGACTTGACCTCGACCCCGTCGATGTCGGGATCCCGCGCGCCCTTCAGCACCGCTTCGAGGCACTCACGGGTCACCGGCGACGGCGTGTGGTGGACGACGAGTAGTGACTTCACAGTCGTCAGCGTACGACCGGGTCGCCCCCTACCGGCCGGGCTCGCCTTCCCGCTCGGCGCGTTCGAGTTCCACCGCTCGTTTCATCGTCTCCCGGGCCCGCCCGCGGTCGCCGGCGTAGTCGTAGGCGCGGGCGAGCCGGTACGAGTTCCGCCAGTTGTCCGGGTCTGCTTCCCACTCGGTCTTGACCTGTTGGAACAGGGCATCGGCCGCGTCACGGTCGATGCGGCCCGAAGGCCGCTTCGGCAGGTCGGTGACATCCAGTTCGAGATCCTCGTCGGCGATGCGACGGGACAGGTGCTGATGCTGGAATCCGGCACGCAGCGTGGCGTAGACGATCCAGGCACCGAGGAACGGGAGGATGAGGACGCCGACACCGAGACCGATCGCCGCTCCCCCACCGTCCTGGATCAGTTCGATCCCCCGCTGGCCGAGGAGGACGAAGTAGAACGCCAGGGCCGCGACCAGCAGTCCGATCGTGACGACGGTCTTGGTCGAGCCGTTCTTCACAGGTCGAGAAGAGGGTCGATACCGACGGTGAGGCCCGGCCGGGAGCCGATCTCCCGCACACCGAGCAGTACGCCGGGAGCGAAGGAGTTGCGGTCGATCGAATCGTGCCGGATGGTCAGCGTCTCGCCCTGGGTGCCGAGGATGACCTCCTGATGGGCGACGAGACCCGCCAGGCGCACCGAGTGCACCCGCACGCCGTCCACGTCGGCGCCGCGAGCGCCGTCCAGTTCGGTGGTCGTGGCGTCGGGGCTCGGACCGACGCCGGCCTTGCGCCGCGCCTCCGAGATGAGGGCAGCGGTCCGGTACGCGGTGCCGGACGGCGCGTCCGCCTTGTTGGGGTGATGCAACTCGATGACCTCGACGGAATCGAAGAATCGTGCCGCCGCCTCGGCGAAGCGCATGGAGAGGACGGCGCCGATCGCGAAATTCGGGGCGATCAGAACGCCGACGCCGGGCCGGTCCGACGCCCACGACCGCACCGTGTCGAGCCGGGCGTCGTCGAAACCGGTGGTGCCGACGACCGCATGAATACCGTTGAACACGAGGAACTTCAGGTTGTCCATCACCACGTCGGGGTGGGTGAAATCGACGACGACCTGCGTGCCGGTCTCGACGAACGTCTCCAGCCGGTCGCCGTGATCGACCTCGGCGACGAGTTCGAGGTCCGGCGCCTGCTCCACCGCCTCGCAGATCGCTCGGCCGACCTTGCCCTTGGCCCCGAGAACCCCGACCCTGATGGGTGCTGCTGCCCTCACTTCTCCACGCTCCGTCCAGTCACAACGATTCGCCCGAAAGCGTCTACATAGATCTCATACTATCTGCCACTCGTGTAGCAGACTGTAGAGGTGTATGTGTGGCACGGCTACCGGTATCACCGTGCGGTGGTGTGGGTTTGACCGTGTCCCACACCGACGCTTGTGGTGCAGGAACATGCTGTTTCGGATTCACCCCCAACCACGGTGTCGCGGTGGGCAGGCTGCGGCGGACCGGCGATGCCGTGGTCTGCCCGGGGTGGGACCGATCTTGTCCCGGCACCGGCGCACCGGCGCGTGTTCGGTGACACGGACCGCGGGTGACTGCCCCCGCCGCCGGGTGGCCTTGCTTCTGCCGAGCAGTGCGCGTTTGGCCAGGTTCACCCCCGCGATGTGATCGCGGTTACCACCGACCCGGCAGCGAGGACACCACGCGTCGTGATAGCCGCCGGGGCGGGCGAGTGGTTCGTCGCAGCCCGGACACTGTGCGGAGGATCCCCGGGCGGGCACCGAGACCACCGTGATGCCGGCACCGGCGGCGGTGTGGGCGAGCGCTGCAACGGCTTGGCGGCGGGCGGACTGCGCGGCCCGGTTGTTGTTGACGTGTCCGTGTCCGCGGGTCTCGAGGGTGGTCAGATCTTCCACCGCGATCATCTGCGCGCCGGCGGCGGCGGCGTAGTCGGTGACCTGGCGGGCGAAGTGGAACGCCAGTTCCCGGTTGATCTTCCCTCTCTTGATACCCACCGCGGTGCGGTGGGTGTCGAGGACGGCGATCGTCTCCTCCAGCTCGGCGCGAACCTCGGGCGGGGCGGTGGCGGCCAGCCGCGTCAACCGGGCCGCCTTGCCGTGCAGCAGCTGCCCCTCGGCTTGCAGGCGCGCGAGTTTGATTCCGAGGCCGCGGTCGTCGTAGGTCCAACCCCGGTAATCGGAGGACAACCCGCCGGAACCCTCTGCTGCGATGGCGGCGGCACCCAGAGTGGTCGGGGACCAATCGACCCCCACCGCGACCGCGGCCGAGTCCAGATCGCCTGCCGGGACGAGCTCGGTCACGGCGCACCGCCAGAGCAGTCCCCGGCGGTCGAGGACCAGGGTCGGCAGGTGCCAGGCGGTGATCGCCCGGTCGTGCAGGTGCTCGGGGATGATCGCGGTCAGCCGGACATTGCGCCACTGCGCCCGCCCCGCCGGGGCGGGGCAGGTCGGCAGCTTCACCGTCAACACCAACTCGTCACCGGTGACGGCAAGCTGCGCGAGCTGCCGATCGGCGGCCGAGAGCCGTGCCATCGCGCTCGTCTGTGGCGGTCCCTGGACGTCGGTGATCCGCAACCGGCCGGCCGGTGCCCCGCCGCCGCGGCGGGCGCGGGCAATCAGCTGGCGCCGAACGCCCCGCGCGAAACCCGCCGGCACATAGTCGCCCGACCCGGTGGGTGCGGTCAGACGACCGGTGGCCGGGTCGAATCGCTGAGAGAGCGCTGCGATCGCGGTGTCCCGGTACGCCAGGGTCCGCAAAGTGGCCATCACCTGCGCCGTCACCACCCGCGTCACCCGCGAGGGCACGTAGATTCCGTCCGGATAGATGGGGTTCCAGCCGAGGCGGGCCGCGGCGACATGGCCCTGTGCGGGCAGCCTGCGGTCCTGGCGGTCATGGCCGGCGGCGAGCACATCGAACGTCGCCGGCTGCCACAGCCGCGACACCAACTCGGCGCCGGCCGCGGTGATCAGGTCGAGCAGCCACCCCACCCGGATGTCGACGTCGTCGAGGCCGATCTGCTCGCCGGTCGCGTCGTCGACCGCCACATGGGCGCGGGTGGTCACCGAAAACTGCCGCGCCGCAACCGCAGTCCGACGATCCTCGCTGGTACTCATCGGTTACCCCGCCCCCCACCGAGCTGAGGCATCGCCCCGCCGCCTGCGCCGATTCCGCTGCGAGAGCAGCCGGCGGCACCGCAGGGAAGCGACACCAACAACACCCATGCAGTCATCCACCAGCTCCTCTACCAGCGACTCATCGCCCCGATCGCGCCCAACCCGGACAGTAACCCCCACCTATGACAAGTAACGCTCGATCCACGCCACCGACAAACCCAGCCAACCGGTCTCGCCGCACGACCCGCACCGCCGTGCACCGGCCCTCGGCTGCGTCCTCGAGCATCCCGCCGCGCCCCACCCGCTGCCCCCTAGCCGCGGTCCTCGGAGACCGGGTGCACCACACCACCGGCACTATCCCGCAGCATCTTCTCCCGGTTCTCCAGCGATGCCTCTTGCTCGGTGGAGACAGGAACCCGGTAACACTGCGCCTCCACCCGGCCGGCGCCACCGCCCACCGAACCCGACGCGGGCGTGCCCAGGTAGACGTCCGGATCCGCGCGATCAAATATCCGGTGTCCCGCACCGGTACGCCGAAAACCGCAACCGACCCTCCGACGCCACCGAACGCACCCCGCCACCGACAAGCCGATTACTCCGCGGCCTCCCCAATCCGCCGCCGCAGAAAGTAGTAGATACCACGAGATAGTCATGGAATTTCGATCAACAGCGGGAAGCCTACGCAATCGACCGGCGCGGAGGGGCCGAGTGGGAGACCTGCGTCTCGTCGTCAGACCCGGCCGAGTGCGGTCTCGGGGCGCCACTGCGGTGACCGGCCGAGCAGAGACAGCACCGCGCCGAAATCTGCGGAGTCGTCGTCGGCCGGCAGGCCGGGCGCGAACGCGGCGCCCTCGCGGAGCCTGTCCGCCCCGTCCGGAACGAGACGAGCGATGGGGAGAACCGCTGCCACCATGTCGGATTCGGGCTCGAAGTTGAGCCCGAGCGACCGCGCGACGTCCCAGGAGTGGACCACGTAGTCGAGGAAGTGGAACCCGACGGCCGTGGCAGCGGGGAACGGGAACTCGGTGCTGATCTCCGGCAGCCAGAACGCACCGTCCGGGGCGCGGCGCCGGGCGAATGCCTCGACGACGGCGTCGGCCGCCGAAACGTACGCGGAAACGGGATCCGCGGCCTGTCGGGGTTGCCAGTGCGCGAGGTCCGGACCGCTGCCGGCGGCCGCCGCCGCGAACCCCCGGTGCTGCACCGTCATGTGAGCCAGCAGTTGCCCGAGATTCCACTGTGCACAGGGCGTGGCGCGCTGCAGGTCACCGCGCGTCACGCGCGACACGACATCCTTACTCGCCTCGACGGCGCGGGCATCCCAGCGCCGGATCTCGTCCACATCCATCGTCGACACCTCGTCACTCGAATCGAAGTCACTCGAAGCGGTTTAATACGCGCATGCTTATCATCTACCTCGGTAGATGATCGGTCAAGGTGTATTTTCTGCGATATGCCGAGCCTCGACGCGAAAAACGATCAGCCCGAGCGAGCCCGCCGGGACCTGGCCGCGATGACGACCGCCCTGGGGCGCTCCCTGGTGGCGGCGGAACTTCCCGTGCTCGCGGAGCACGACCTGACGATGTGGGGATACATCGTGCTCCTCGCACTCGACGAGCACCCCCTGCGCACGCAGGCTGCCCTCGCGGAGGCGATCGGCGCGGACAAGACCCGGATCATCGGTGTGCTCGACGCACTGCAGGACCGTGGCCTGATCGATCGCCAGCGAGATCCCGCGGACCGGCGGGCGCGCCTGCTGTCGCTCACCGCGGCGGGGCACGACGTACGCGATTCGGCGCAGTCGGCGATCCGGCGGGGTGAGGAACTACTGCTGGACAGGTTGCCGGAGCGGGATCGTGAGGCGTTCGTGTCCGGCCTCGTCCGGCTGTCCTCGTTGCCGGTCGACGACGTCACCGGCCGCCCGGCCGACCCCGCCTGACGATGTTCCGCGACCGGTCGGGTCAGCCCTGCCGGAGCGCGTCCACGGCCTTGCCGATTCGGCGCTGCCGGGTCTCGTCCGTCTTCGCACCCTCGATCGAGAGCACGTGTCTGCGCTGATTGCTGTACGAGAGCGCGTCGAACGCCTTCCTCGCGTCCGGCTGCCGATCCAGGGCAGCGGCGAAGTCGGCCGGAACCGTGACGACTCGGGGTTCGGTGTCGAGTTCGACGTCGACGTCCACCTCGTCGCCCGCCGCGACCCCGGCGCCGGTCCTGTTCTCGGCGCTGAGCGGAATCATGAACACTCCACCCATCGGCGCGACGGTGGTGCGGTAGGTGTGGCTGCCGATCGTGACCCGGACCGCGGGCCGCTTGCCCGATCCCAGTTCCTCGACGACGGCGTCGGGGATCCGGAAACCGGTCGCGGTCTTGCCGCCCAACTCGATGGTGGTGCGAAACCTCATGGGCAGGATTCTGCCCGCGACCGGCCCGCCGGGTCAGTCGAACACGATGATCTGACGGATCGCCTTGCCGTCGGCGAGTTCGTCCATGCCGCGGTTGATGTCGTCCAGCGTGATGCGGGAGGAGATGAGCTTCTCCACGGGCAGCTTTCCGGAACGCCAGAGGCCCTCGTAGATCGGGATGTCCCGGGACGGAACTGCGGACCCGAGGTAGCTGCCGATGATGGTGCGGGCCTCGGCCACCAGGGTGAGCGGCGAGATCGACGACCGTGCGTCGGGTGACGGCAATCCGACGGTGATCGTCTTCCCGCCGGGAGCGGTTGCGCGAACGGCGGATTCGAATGCACGCGCGTTCCCGGCGGCCTCGATGACGATGGGCGCCCGCACACCGGCGTCCTCGAGTTCGGCCGGGGTGTAGACCGCCGTCGCGCCGAGTTCACGCGCGGTCTGCAGTTTCTCGGGAACGGCGTCGACGCCGATCACCTCGCCGGCGCCCCGGGAGACCGCGGTCAGGATCGCCGCCATGCCCACCCCGCCGAGCCCGACGACCATGACCGCCTGGCCGGGCCGTGGATCGCCGGCGTTGAGGACGGCGCCGCCGCCGGTGAGGACGGCGCATCCCAGCACCGCCGCCACGTCGGCGGGCACGTCGTCGCCGACGGGGACGACGGAGCGGCGGTTGACGACGGCGTGCGTCGCGAACCCGGACACTCCGAGGTGGTGGTGCACGGTGTCGGCGCCGCGGTGCAGTCGTGCTCCCCCGTCGAGCAGGGTTCCGTCGTTGTTGGCACTGGTGCCGGGCCCGCATGGCATGCGGCCGTCGGTGGCGCATCCCTCACACTCTCCGCAGCGAGGGAGGAAGGTCATGACGACGCGCTGGCCGACGGTGACGTCGTCGACTCCGGACCCGAGTTGCGTGATCCGCCCGGCGGCCTCGTGCCCGAGGAGCATCGGCACCGGGCGTACCCGGTTGCCGTCGACGACGGACAGGTCGGAGTGGCACAGGCCCGCAGCCTCGATCCGAACGAGGATCTCGCCCTCGCCGGGCTCGTCGAGGTCGAGTTCGGCGATCGAGATGGGAGTCGACTCGGCGAACGGGCGCGCTCGGCCGATCTCTTCGAGTACCGCTCCACGGATCTTCATCTCGGGCTTCTCCTCCTGGTTCGGCGATTCCTCGTTACCGGACGATGCCGCGCACCGAGGCCGGCAGGTCGCGCTTGCGACGATACGGTCCGACGACGGAGGCCCCGAACGGGCGTTGCAGCAGCACCCTGGCGACGTCGCGCACCTCGTCGGTGGTGACGGCGTCGATCTTGGCGAGGGTTTCGGTGATGCTCCGGTGATTGCCGTAGTTGAGTTCGCTGCGACCGATGCGGTGCATCCGGGAACCCGAATCCTCCAGTCCCAGAACCAGTCCACCCCGCAGGGACCCCTTGGCGCGGGCGCATTCGGCGTCGGTGATGCCCTCGGCCGCCACGTTCGAGAGCACCTCGCGGATCACGGTGGTGACCTCTCCGAGGTTCTCGGGCTGGCAGCCGGCGTAGATCGAGAACGCACCCGTGTCGGAGAACGTGTCGATGCCCGAATACACGGAGTACGCCAGGCCGCGGATCTCCCGCACCTCCTGGAAGAGCCGGGAACTGAGCCCGCCACCGACGGCGGCGTTGAGCACCGACAACGCCCAGCGGTGCGGCTCGTGCCGCCCGAACGCGCGGACCCCGAGCGAGAGGTGGACCTGTTCGCTGTCCCTGTTGGTGAGGCTGAGCGTCGGTTCCGTGCGCAGTCGCAGGGTCCCGGCGCGGCGCGCCGCCGGTTCGGACGCCGATTCGAGGTGCCCGGCGAACGCGCGGCGCACCAGTTCGACCGTGGCGTCGTGGTCCACGTTGCCCGCGACGGCCACCACCATCCGCTGCGGCGTGTAGCGCCGCACGTGGAAGGAATGGAGTTGGGTGCGGGTCATCGATTCGATGGATTCGACGCTGCCGATCACGGGACGTCCCACGGGGTGATCGCCGTAGAGCGCGGTGAGGAACGCGTCGCCGAGGAGATCTTCCGGGTCGTCGTCGCGCATCGCGATCTCTTCGAGCACCACCTGGCGTTCCACGTCGACGTCCGCGGACCGGCAGCGGCCTCGCAGCACGACGTCGCTGACCAGGTCGACGGCGAGGGGCAGGTCCTCGTCGAGCACGTGCGCGTAGAAGCAGGTGTGTTCCTTGGACGTGAAGGCATTGAGCTCGCCGCCGACGCCGTCCATCACCTGCGCGATGTCGAGGGCGCTGCGCGAGGGTGTGGCCTTGAACAGGAGGTGCTCGAGAAAGTGCGCCGCCCCCGCGACGGTGGGCTGCTCGTCGCGTGATCCGACACCCACCCAGACGCCCACCGACGCGGATCGGACGCCGGGAACGTATTCGGTCACCACCCGGAGCCCGCCGGGGAGCACGGTGCGCCGGACGCCGGTATCCGGCTCGTGCAGGGTCGGCGCTTGGGTCAGTGCTGCAGTGCGGCTGCGATCGATCTTGGCCATGTAGTGGTTCAGCAGTCCTCGGAGGCTGGGCGTCGTCGAACGGCAAACTTTACACGCGGCACGCGACCGGCATTCAACAGCCTCGACGATGCGGTTCCGGGCCGATCAGAGCCGTCCGCGGGCAGTGTCGGACCGCAGATCGGTTGCCGCCAGCACCGCGATGCGCTCGGTGCGCTGCCCCGGCCGGATCATGTCCCGGTCTTCCAGCATCCGCGTGCGGGACGAGAGCGCGGGACCGAACGGCACGCTCTCCGTCGCGACCACGTCCACCCGCAGCCCCCGTTCCTCGAGCATCGTCCTCGTCTTGTCCACCCCGTTGAGCGTCGACTGGACGAGCAGCAGGGTGCCGCCGGGAGCGAGGAGGTCGGGGGTCTCGCCGCAGATCCGGTCGAGCACTGCGCGCCCGTCCACGCCGGCGTCCCACGCCCGGGCGAGAACCCGGCCGGGTCGGCCGTCGTCCGTCGCCGGTGTGTAGGGCGGGTTCGCCACGATCACGTCGAAGCGGAGAGTCCGGACGGAATCCACGAGGTCGCCCCGGACGACCCGGATCGTCCGGCGGTTCAGTTTGGCGTTGAGCCAGGTGCTGAGCGCGGCCCGGCGCGACACGTCGACCGCGGTGACCCAGCCGGCTCCGGCCGCACACGCCTGCACGCTCAACGCCCCTGTACCGCAACACAGATCGAGCACGCGGGTGCCCGGCCCCAGATCACGGGCGGCCAGCACCTCGGCGAGCAGCCAGGTGTCACGTTGGGGGCGATACACCCCCGGTAGACGGAAAAGCATGATCGGCTCCCTCCCCCGCCGTTCCCTCCAAGCGTGGCCAGTACCCCGAGTTACATGCAACTCGACACGGGCCAATTCACGCGCTGTTCACCTCGGAGCACGTCCGAACCGCGCCTGCGCCGGAAGCGGGAATTCTTCCCTACCGGACAGGCATCGGCGGTGCGTCGTCAGGCGCGAGTTGAGCACCGATCTTCCGGAACAGCGCGTCGGCCGCATTCTTGTATGCGCCCGTGTCGTCGAAGGCCGCCGGATCGTAGGTGACGGCCACCGCGATGGCGATCTTCCGGGACGGCAGGTAGGCCTCGGCGGCCGCGTAACCGCTGAACAGTGGGTTCTGCATCAACCAGTCACCGACGACGGGCTGTCCGAGTCCGTAACTGTAGTCGTCCGACTGCGGAAAACAGGTGGTGCAGCCGGGCAGGGCGGTTGTCTTGCCGCGCAGATCCGTCGTCACCATGGTGTCGTACGACTCGGGCGACAGGAGTTCGCCGGTGCCGATCGCTATCGCGGTGTCGTGGAGGTCGTAGATGTTCGTGGTCTGGATCGCGCCGTGCGTGATGGTCCAGGACGGGTTCCAGAACGTGGACTCCTCGTAGAACGGTGTGGCAGGTGGAATCTGCAGTGCCTCGCGCCGTTCGGACGAGAATGCGTGCAGGGCGGGTTCGGTGATCGCCGGCGTCCCCGGATCCGTGGTGTTGTCGAGACCGAGAGGGCCGAGCACCTTCTCCTGCAGGAGCGCCGTCATCGGCTGACCGGTGATCTTCTCGAGAGCCAACCCCAGGATCACGTAGTTGGTGTGGGCGTAGTTCCAGTTGGTTCCGGGCTCGTAGAGGAGCGGCTTGGACGTGCTGTACGCGAGGAGTTCCTCGGGCGTCCAGGTGTGGAACGGGTCTGCGTAGAGCGCGGAATCGAATTCGGTGTTTCCGATGACGTAGTCGACGTACCCCGAAGTCATCTGGGCGAGCTGACGGAGCGTCACACGGTCGGCATGCGGGAGGTCGGGCAGCCACGTCGACACCGTGTCGTCGAGACTCACCTTCTTCTCGTCGACGAGTTGCAGTAGGAGCGTCGAGACGTAGGAGATCGCGACGGCTCCGTTGCGGAAGTGCATGTCGGTGGTCGCGGGCACGCCGGCCATCGACTCGCCGAGCGCCTCGGTGACGATCTCCTTGCCGTCCACCGTGACTCGCACGATCACCGCCTTCAGGTGATCCTCCGCCATGGCGTCGCGCACGATCTTCATCACCGCGTCGGCCTGCGCGGGATCAGCCGACGGCGCCGACGAGCCGTTGCCCGAACCCGAAGACGAACCGGAGGGCGAAGTGTTCGACGTGCACGCGGCCAGGAGGGCGAGAACGCACGCCACCAGGAGGATCCGCCGCTTCGGTGCCATACCCGAGCTTGGCAGATCCGCGCTGTCCGCGGGAGGAAACCGCCTGACGGCTCCCGTCAGGACTTCTGCTGTCGCAGATAGAGATCGCGGAGCAGTGCCACCTCGGCGCCGTGATGGATGACCTCGCGATTGATGTGCAACACCAGCGTCGCCATCGGGCGATCTGCGTATTGCCCCTCACTGGGCCCGCACGGCCGGGCGAGGCCGTCGGTTCCCAGGCTCAGCACGCCGTCACACCAGGCGTCGTACTGCTCGTCGAGTTGGGCGAGCGCCTGCGCTGCGGTGCCGGCGTACTCGAACGACTGATAGTCGACGGGCGGCCCGCCGAAATGACTGCCGATCCGCGCGCCGAACACGCCGACGATGATGTGCCCCAGCCGCCAGGCGATGGTCGTGATCGGGGGCGGGTCCGGCTCGGGGAAGGCGAAATCGATGGTGAAGTCGCCGCTGCCGGCCTGAACCGGGGCCTGCGACCGCCCCCTCGGACGCACACTCCAGCTGTCCGGTGCGGGCTCCCAGAAATACTCGTCGTCGGTCAGCCCGTCCATCCGGGGACGCAGCTGGTGCTCCCAGTGCCACCTCAGCTGATCGGTGAGTTCCTGTGGCCAGTCCATGTCGTGTCTCCCCTCTTCCCGGCGCGCCGACGAGGACGCGGACCTCTCGCCTCGGCTACCGCACCCCGTCGCGGACCCGGGCACCCGGATGATTGGCCCGGATGTTCATCGCCGCCAGCGTGACCGTCCGGTCGATCCGCCGGAGCCTCGTTTCCGGCTTCTTCGCCGACGCTATCCATTCGAGGATCAATCGTGTCGAAGACGGCGGAAACTTCTCGAAGTTCGTGCGTGCAGACTCGTTTCGGTCGAACGCGGCCTGCAGATCGTCGGGGACGACCGCGCTGTCTCCGTTCGCCGTGTTCTCCCAGGTCCCCTTGGCCTTGGCCAACTCGATGGCGGCGAACCCGTGTTCCGTCATCAATCCCTGCTCGATCATGCTCGCCGCACGCTGCCGGTTCACCGTGCTCCAGGAACTCCGCACGACGCGGGGCGTGAAGCGCAGTTGCGAGCTGTCGGCATCACGTGAGCGATGCACGCCGTCGATCCATCCGAAGCACAGTGCCTGTTCGATCGCCTCGTGATAGCGCACGCTCGGCGTACCGCTGTTCTTGTGGTGGATGACCAGCCAGATCTCGTTCTCGGATCGGCAATTCTCCGCCAGCCATGCACGCCACTCCGCGCTCGTGCGAGCCACGACGGTGTTCATCTCACGCCCCCGACTTCGACGCGACGATGTCCAGGTAGTGCTGGTTGAACATCACTCCGAGGATGTTGCCGAACGGGTCGGCCACCGCTGCCGTGACGAACCCCGCACCGCGCTCGACCGGCTTCGCGTGGAGGGTGGCACCCAGGGACAGCAGCCGCTCGACGCTCGCACCGAGATCGTCGACGTGCCAATAGGTCATCGTGTTCTCGGCGTCGCGCGACCGACCCGGAGCGGCGAATCGGCTGTCGATGATGCCCAGCTCGTGCTGGTAGTCGCCGATCCGGAACTCGATGTACGCCGGCGTTCCGTCGACCGAGCGCACGAAATACGGCTCGAGGCCGAGCAGTTCCGTGTACCAGGCCTGGGCGGCGATGAGGTCGTCTGCGTAAAAGGTGACGGTGGTGAGTCCTCGCAACATGGGGTGTTCCTCTCCTCGGTCGGTGACAACACTCATCTTCCGACTCAAAGCGCTCACCAAGTGAGCACTTTCCGAGGGAAACTGAAATCATGCGCGCAGACCGACTCGTCGCCACCCTCCTGCTGATGCAGTCCCGCGGTCGGGTGACCGCCGCCGAATTGGCGTACGAGCTCGCGGTGTCGGTCGCCACCGCGCGCCGCGACCTGGAGGCGCTGTCGGCAGCGGGCATCCCCGTCTACCCGCAATCGGGACGCGGCGGCGGGTGGTCGCTCGTCGGGGGCGCTCGCACCGACCTCAGCGGCCTGTCGGCGACCGAGGCGCAGGCCCTGTTTCTTCTCGTCGGCCCGGCAGCCGCGGTCTCGGGCGAGGCGAAAGCGGCGCTGCGCAAGCTCGTGCGGGCACTGCCGCAGACGTTCCGCGCCGACGCCGAGGCAGCCGCCGGCGCCACGATGATCGATTCCACCCGGTGGGGCGAACGCGACCGTCCACGGCCCCACATGGTCGAACTTCTACAAGCCGCCGTGGTCCGGCGCCGCAAAGTCCGCCTGACGTACACCAACAGCGCGAGGGAGCGTTCCGAGCGACTGGTCGACCCTTGGGGCCTCGTCGACAAGGACGACATCTGGTATCTGCTCGCCGGGACCGAACGTGGGCAGCGAACCTTCCGAGTCGACCGAATCGTCGGCGCCGAGCCGACGGAACTGCCCGCCGAGCGCCCGGACGACTTCACCCTCGCCGCGGCGTGGGAAGAGGTGGTCGATCAGATGGAGCAGCGGCGTGGGGCGACCCGGGCGACCGTGCTCATCGAGAGCAGGTTCGTACCGATCCTGCGGGACCACTTCGGGCGCCACTGCCACGCGGACGGTGAGGAACACGACGGCCGCACCCGGGTCCGCCTCGCGGCACCGACCGCGTTGGACATCGCCCGGAACCTCGCCGGCTGGGGTGCCCTGGTCGAGGTGCTCGAACCGCGGTCGGTCCGCGCCGAACTCGCCCGGATCGGATCCGAACTCGCCGGCCGCTACGGCGAACCGGGTCGGTGAACGCCGCCGGTTCGCGACGCACCCTCAGTCGGTCAGATAACGCTCGACCGTCTCGACCTTCGCGTGCAACTGATCGGTGCGACCCGGCCGGATATCTGCCTTGAGTACCAGGCTGACCCTCGGAAACTGTTCCAGCAGAACGTCGGTGGCACGCTTCACGACGGCCATCACCTCGTCCCAGTCACCCTCGACAGTCGTGAACATCGACGTGGTCTCGTTGGGCAATCCGGATTCGCGCACCACGCGGACGGCCGCGGCGACGGCGCCACCGACGCTGTCGGAGTCACCACCCATCGGGCTGACACTGAATGCCACCAGCATGTTCACTCCTTCCTCATGGGTGCACGAGAACAATCCAGTCCACCCGTCTCCGAGGATTCGAGCATGTCATGCCCGGCGGGACCGTCGCGATCGAGTCGCGGTCGGGTGTGGATCCGATGGGGTGAAGGCCGGTAATTCAGTGTGCAGGGCAGCAAGGGATCGGCCGGCCCGCATGACGGTGCGGTCGGGTCGCACGATCGCCGCGGCGGCGTGCCCGCCGGCGAGCCAGCACCCGAGGTCGGAGCCGGGCGGTGCGGACACGACGACGGCGCCTCGACGCTCGATCTCGTACCGCTGGCCGGCGGAGGGCTCACGCGTGGTCACGAACAAGAACCGCGCGGGCACGGTGTCGTCGAGCCGGCGGCTGTCGCCGTCCGGAACCGGATTCGGACACAGGGTGCCGGCCAGGCCCCGTGCCACCGGGTTCCGGTGAACGAAAGCCGACGGATGCAGCGCCGGCGTGGCGCTGTCGGTGACCTTCGCGCTCAACCCCGGTATCCCCCCGGCAAGCGGAGCGAGGTGCCGTCGCACCACGTTGCCGACGCGACCGCCCTCGGTCATCGCCCAGCCGATCGTGGTCGCGAGTCGGATCATGTGGCGAGCGTGCGGTTTCCGTTCCTGCTCGTAGGTGTCGAGGGAGGTGTCGGGAAGGGTTCCGCCCAGGACTCCGGCAAGTTTCCAGGCCAGGTTGCCCGCGTCGCGCAGCCCGGCCCCCATCCCCTGGCCGACGAACGGGGGTGTCAGGTGCGCAGCGTCGCCGAGCAGGAAGACACGGCGGTCCCGCCACCGGTCGGCGACCTGCGCTCGGAACGTGTAGTCGGTGACCCGGACGAGTTCGAGGTCGGCATCGGGAAGGCGCCCGGTCCAGGGGTCGAGCAGCGGCCGCAGCGTGTCGAGGTCCGGGAAGTCCGCCGCGCTCTCGCCGGGTCGGAGCCGGAACTCCCACCGGTAGCGGTTGCTGCCGATCCGCATGTACGTCGCGGCGCGGACCGGGTCGCAGACCTGGTGAACACCCTCCCACTGATGCAGATCGCTGTCGGTCGCGAGGTCGACGACGAGCCAGCGCTGCTCGAATCCGAGATCCCCCATCCGCGAACCGATCGACGACCGGACGACGCTGTTCGCACCGTCGCAGCCGAGCACGTACCCGGCGCGGGCGAAGCGGTGTTCGCCCGTGACTCGGTCGGTGAACGCCACTCGCACACCGTCGCGTTCGTGCACGACGGCGGTGATGTCACTGTCGCCGCGCACGTTCACCCCGTCGTACCGCGCGAGTCCTGAGCGCAGCACCTGCTCGAAAGCGGGCTGGTCGAACATGTTCGCCTGCGGGAAGCCCTGCACGCTGAACACAGAATCCCGGCGGAACTCGGCGAGCGTCGTCATGTCCCGGTCGACGAGTCGCAGACCCCGGGCAGGCCGGGAGATACGGGCGAACTCCTCGGCCAGCCCGAGGCGGGCGACGATGCGGTAGACCTCGTCGTCGAGGTGCACCGCCCGCGGCTGCGGATAGACCCCGTTCCATCGGTCCAGCACCAGCGTGTCGACGCCGTACTGCGCCAACAGCGTGGCTGCGGTGATTCCGGTGGGTCCGGCACCGACGATGACGACCGGGTAACGCTCCTCGATCATGACGTTGCCTCCAGCCGCCAGACCAGTGGGTAACGGTCGAGCGCGGGTCCGATGGCCGCACTGTCGGCCGCGGTGACGGTGACGACGATCGCGCCGTCGTCGACGATCGCGTCGATGCGGTCCACACCGGTCACCCCGGCGAGCGCGTGGTCGGCGACACGGCGGGCGGCGTCCGCGCGCAGTGCCGGCTTGTAGGGTTTGCCGACGTCGGTCACCGGAAGTACGTCGAGCACGGTGACCGATTTCGGGGCAGCGGCGGCCTCGGGGACGCGTTCGGCGGCCCAGGCGAGCAGCTTGTCCTCGCTCACGTCGGCGCCCCGGGCGAGGGTGACGTAGGCGACCGGGACTTCACCGGCGTGGATGTCCGGGCGTCCGACCGCGGCGGCGCCGGTGACGTCTTCGTGCGCGAGGAGGGCGTCTTCGATGGCCGCCGGGTCGATGTTGTGGCCGCCGCGGATGATCAGGTCCTTGGCACGCCCGGTGAGATGGACGAAGCCGTCAGAGTCGACACGGCCGAGATCACCGGTGTCGAGCCAACCGTCGACCAGCTTGCCGAGTCCGTCGAGGACCGGGCCGGAGACGTCGCGGCCGATGACGTAGCCCGCGAAGACGGTCGGGCCGCTGATGGCCAGGGTGCCGACCTCACCGGGCGAGAGGTCGGTCCAGCGACCGTCCTCGTCGATGCGGACCGCCTTGATCTGCTGGTAGGGCAGTCGTTGTCCGACTGCGTCCGGTCGCACCGCGGTGGGAAAGCTGCGGGCGCTGGCACACGTGGCCTCGGTGAGCCCGTAGCCCTCGAGCAGCCGAACCCCGGTGCGGGATTCGAAACTTGCCCGGACCGCGGCGGGCAGCATCGACGCCCCCACCATGCACACCCGCAGACTGGAGATGTCGGCGTCGACCGGGCACTGAGCGAGCACCGCATAGACGGTGGGAACAGCGCTCATCGCCGCGAGTCGATGGTGCTCGGCGATCTGCCAGAATTCGCCGTAGAGGGTGGCGTCGCGGTAACCGAGCGGCCCGGCCCACACCACGCTCTGTCCCCGCAGCATCGGTGCGAGCGGGGTGACGATGAGCGCGTTGACGTGGAACAGCGGCAGGGCCGCGAAGATTGTCGAGTCGTCGTCGAGCACGGAGTTCGCGCCGAGCATCCACGCGTTGGCCACCTCGTTGCCGTGGGTGTGCGCGGCGAGTTTCGGCGCGCCCGTGGTGCCGCCGGTGTGGAAGAGTGCCGCGAGATCGTGCGCTGCCGGTGGCGCGCCGGTGAAGTGGTCGGCGTCGTGGTCGGCGGCCTCATCGGTCAGGTACGCCACCTCCACACCGTCGACCTCTGGCAGCGGTTCGGTGGCTGTCGCCCCGGTCGGACGCAGCAGCAGGACCGTATCCACGGCGCCTGCCTCGGCGAGTGTCCGGGCGGTGTCCCAGCACCGGGCGTCCAGTTCGGGACCCGCGGCCACGAGCACCCGTGCACCGGAACGGCGCAGCAGTTCGGCCATGTGGTCGGCGGACAGGCCGGGGTTGATCGGTGCGGCGATCCCGGCGACCTGCGCGGCGAGGGTGGCGGTAATCAGCTCGGCGCAGTTCGGCGACATCAGCGCCACGGCGTCGTCACGCCGAAGACCGTGAGCGTGCAACATGTTCGCGCTGCGATGCACGTCGGCGAGCAGCTGCGCGTAGGTGCGGTGCACGGGTTCGCGCCAGCGTGCGGCGCCGGGGAGGACGGTCAGCGCGGTGCGGTCGGGCCACAGGTTGGCGGCGCGGGCCAGCAGGTGATACGTGGAGGTGGGTAGTCCTCGGGATTCGAGCGGGACGGTCTCGATCTCGGGGAGATCGTCCGGGTGGTCGTACGTCGGCCACAGTGTGCATGCGGTCATCGAGCGAACCTCACCACGGTGCGTTGGATACCCAGATCGAGGCCGCCGTCGTCGGTGGCGATCGACAACTCCATGACATCGCCGTCCTGCAGGTAGTTCGGGTTCTTCGCCTGCGCCGTGAAGAAGGATTTCCACTTGACTGCGGGCGGCAGCAGTGAGCCGATGATCTCGACCGGCTTCGACGGCGCCTTCAGGGCGGTACCGCCGGGAGTGCCGGTGAGCAGCAGGTCTCCGGCATCGAGCCGCTGGAACTTGGTCAGTGCCTGCAGTGCCTGCACCGGCCGGTAGATCATGTCCGACCCGACCGTCATGTCCTGCCGGACCTGTCCGTTGACGCGCAATTGCAGTCGCAGATCATCGAATCGCTTGAAGTCGCCCTCCTCCAACAGCACCAAAGCCGGGCCGACCGGGGTGAAAGTGGGATACGACTTGGCCTCGTAGAACTGCGTTTTCGGCAACTGCACGTCCCTGGCGGAGACGTCGTTCGTGATTACGAGACCGGCGACGAAGTCTGCGATGTTGCGCTCGTCGATCGAAGTACCCACCGGAACAGGTCGGCCGAACACCAGCCCGACCTCGACCTCGTAGTCGAGGAACCGGACGTGGTCAGGTTTGATCACGTCCTGGAACGGGCCACTGATCGAACCGGACGCCTTCCGGAAGAACGTCAGCGGCACGGTGTCCGGGTTCATTCCCGAATCCTTCACGTGCGAGACGAAATTCGTCATCTGCGCCACGACCCGGCACGGGGCGGTCACCGGGGAGAGCAACTCCAGGGTCTCGACCGGGATCGTGTGAGTGGACGTGGCAGCGGCCTCGATCGCCGCCCGATCGGCGAGAAGGTCGGCCGTGGTGGTGGCCGCGGTGTCGACCTCGGCGGCGCCACGCGGGGTCTGCACCCACCAGCCGTCGCTCGTACGGAGAACGGAGATACTCATGAGGAAGCTACTTTCACCAGGCCACGAAGGCGTTGGACGTCGAATTCGTTGTCGCCTCGGAGCGCAGCGATCAGTGCGCGCACTTCGCGGAGGGATTCCCGGCCGGGGGCGATACCGAGAAAATCCTTGGATGCCGGCGGGCCCCATTGCGCCAGCCCGGACGCGCTCATCGGCGCCCACCCGGGTTCGAGGGTGGCGTCGAACATGTCGCCGTCGCTGAAGTGCTCGACCAGGAACCCGTCCGGGTCGCGCCAGTAGTCGAAGATCTGGCTGCCCTGGATGTGGCGGCCGATCCCCCACGAGCGGTGATAACTCCGCTCCCGCAGGTACTCGCCGCCCGCGGCCAGGGTGTCGAGGTCGCAGACCTGGTACGCCGAGTGGACGTAGCGATTGGACGGGCCGAGGGTCAGGGCGACGGTGTGGTGATCGGCGAGGGCGTCGCCGCGATCGCAGCGGATGAAGCTCATCACCGGACCGCGCTGCCGCTGGCCGGCGTAGTACTGGAAATCGCTGACGATCATGCCGAGATGGTGCAGATACCAGTTCAGTGTCTCGAGGTACGTGGTGCTCTGCAGCACGACATGCCCCAATCGTTGCACCTGCGCCGGCTCCCGTGGTGGGCGCTGGGTCGCGTTCGTCCGCTCCACGGTGTGTCCGACGTTGACGGTGAGCGGAGTCTGCGCGGGCTGTGCGGGTATCCGGCGCACGCCGGACACCACGCGCACCGAGTTCCCGCTCGGATCGGTCAACTCGACGACGACACCGCCGAGACTGTCGGGCAAGCGGTCGACACGCCGGCCGGTGGCGTCGGCCAGACGGAGAACGTCGGCGTCGTCGGCGGCGAGGAACGCCGCACCCGAGAACCGCGAACGCGGACCCTTGCGAATGATCACGCACGGCGCTCCCGCGTCGGTTCCCCGCAGCTGCAGCTCGTCCCGGGTACGCGAGGCGGTAGTGAATCCGAAGGCGTGGGCGAAGATCTCCGCCTGCTCGAGGTCGGGTTTCGCGAATTCCAGCCACGCCAGGTCGTGCACTTTCACGGTCGGGTTCGGAGCCCGGCCGGGGTGCTCACCGCGCTGTGCGCCCTGCTCGCTGTGGAGATCGGCGTGAGCGTCGATCTGTTGATTCATGAGCTCTCCTCCAGTGGATGACGATATCGTCACTTATGACGACATCATCAGTCAAGCTTTTCTGACGAAATCCTCAGAACTGAGGGTGGGTGCTATCGTGGCGACCGATCACCAGCACGAGAGGGAGCACACGCATGCCCGACAACGGAGCGACCGCGGAAAGCCGCCTGGAACGACGCAAGGCACGCACGCGGACGGCCCTCATTCGTGCGGCGCAGACCTTCATCGCCCAGGGAAACCTCAACGTGCCCGTACTGGAAATCACCCAGGCCGCCGACGTCGGAATGGGCTCGTTCTACAACCACTTCGACAGCAAGGAGCAGCTCTACCAGGCCGCTGTCGAAGCCGCGCTGGAAACACACGGCGAACTCCTCGACCAGCTCACAGGTGACCTCGAGGACCCCGCCGAGACCTTCGCGCAGGCTTTTCGCCTGACCGGCAGATTGTTTCGCCTCCAGCCGTTCCTGAGCCGGATACTGCTCAACAATGCCCCTGCCCTGATCACCGCCGACCGCGGCCTGGCGCCCCGGGCCCAGCGCGACATCGAGGCGGCGACCACCGCCGGGCGTTTCATCGTCCGCGACCCCGAACTGGCACTGGTCCTGACGGCCGGCGCGATCATGGGGCTCGGCCAGCTACTGCACGACCGGCCGGACCGGGACGACGCCGAGACCACCGATGCGCTCGCCGAAGATCTACTGCGCACGTTCGGGTTGACTCCGGACGACGCCCGCGAAGTCAGCCGCCGACCACTCCCCGACCTCGACGGCGTCGCCCACGACGGATCAGCGGCCTGACGTCACCGCCCTGGTTGCGGCCCCGTGTCGAAGTTGGACGACCGACCCCGATGGCGGCCCCCGGCGTGAACATCACGATCGAGGTCGTCGAAGTTGCCGGACCCCGGACGTGTTTCCTGGCAGTGTGTGGGCGGTGACCGGCTTCCGATTCTCCTACAACATCTTCGGCATCCACTCGCGCGAGGACTTCGTCGAAACCTGCCGCCGCGCCGAGCGTTACGGCTATGACACTGTGTTCGCCGCGGATCACCTGGGGGTCGCCTCCCCGTTCCCGGCGTTGGTCGCCGCAGCCTCGGCCACCGAGAGTCTGCGGGTCGGCACCCTGGTGCTCAACGCGGCGTTCTGGAATCCGACGCTGTTGGCCCGCGAGGTGGCCACCACCGACGTCCTCACCGACGGTCGGCTGGAACTGGGTTTGGGTGCGGGCCACATGCAGTGGGAATTCGACCGGGCACGTATCGACTGGGAGCCGTTCGGCGCCAGGGCCGGGCGGCTGCGGGCGACGATCGAGCAGTTGCAGCGGGAGTTCGCCGCCGACGGCTACCCCCAGCAGGCGCCGTTGCGGGACGAGTTCGGCATGCCGGTGCTGCGGCCGGTGCAGCGCCGCGGGTTCGGCGGTCACGGGCCGCCCCTGATCGTCGGGGGGACCGGAGACCGCATTCTGCGGGTGGCGGCCGAGCACGCCGACATCATCAGCGTGGCCGGGGCCTTCCAGATCAAGGGACAGTCTCCCGGCACGATGCGCATCGCAACCGCCACCGAGGCCGACGAGCGCGTGCGCTTTGTCCGCGCGTGCGCAGGCGACCGCGCCGACCGGATCGAATGGCACGCCCTGATCCAGGCGGTCGTGAAGACCGACGATCGCCAGGGCGCCGCGGCCGCCCTCGCGCAGCGATTCGGCAACCTGATGTCGCCGGACGAGATCCTGGCGACACCATTCGTGTTGGTGGGCACCGTCGATCAGATGGCCGCGCAATTGTTGCGCACCCGTGAACGCTACGGCTTCACCTACTACACCGTCCACGGACCGTATATGGATGCGTTCGCACCGGTCGTCGAGCGAATCCGCACGATGAACACCTGACTACACCCGAATGCAGTTGCGTGGGAGTCGGTTCAGCTCGACGATGTAACGAATTCTGCGCCGTCTCCGACATCGCAGGAGGCGGCGGACATCTCAATTCTCGCGGTAACACACGAAAAGGAGTGCTCATGAGCAAACAGTTTGGGCGCCGCGCATGCGCAGCGACACTCACTGCCGTCGGGCTGGGTACCGCGGTGGCGACCGGAGGAGGCGCCGTCGCAAGCGCTCAGCCGGCGCCACCGACGTCGACGACGATGACGTGCTCGAGTGGGAATCCTCTCGCCTGGGCACCGGGTTTCACGTGGACTGTCAATGCCTCGTCCGGGGAGTCGCTCCGACCGGGTGGGTCCGCGCTGGAGCCGGCAATACTGCTGAGCGGCGGGAACGAACTGCCCACGCCGCCCGGCGGTCTCATCCCGAGCATCGGAATCAACTGGTACGGAACGCGGGTGTCGGTCGACTGGCACAACGCGACAACCGGAGCGTCCGGCCACAGCGTCAGCGATGAGGCCGCCTGGCAGCAGAAGCCCGGAATCCCGATCAACCGAACATGGACGGGAACCGGGACCGTGTCGTTCACCGTGACCGTCCAGACCGGCGCGGGATGGTGGTTCGTCAATCCGCAGAACGCCGTCTGCCAGGGAACGATCTCCGTCGTGCCCGGGCGGTAACCCGGGACCGTCCGATACGCAGTGCGTCCCGGCTACCTCTCAGGCGGGCGGCGAATCGCCTATCGCCTCGGCGAGTTCGGCAAGCCTGTCGACAGACGCCAGAAGCCTCTCCGACGTGGTAATGCGAGCGCGCTCGAGGCGTTTCTCGTCGGTCAAACGCGACCAATCGTAGGTATGCGTGACGCGGACGTGCGCCTCGTCCACGCGGTCGAGTTCCCAGCGCCACAGATGACCCGGCGGCTGATGGCCTTGCTCCGAGGGCAGCCAGGCGATCCGGCGCCCCTCCTCGAATTCCACGACTCGGTTGTCGCGGATCCCGCCGTTGGTGAGCGTCATGGTGAACACCTCACCCACGGCGCGTACCCGCTGCCCGGAGGCCGCCTCGGCGAGGTTGTCGTTGCCATCCCAACGCGGCTGTTGCGCCGGGTCGGCGATCAGTTCGAAAACCGTCCGCGCCGGGGCTGCGATCACGCGGCCGGCGGTCACGACGGTGGGAATCCTGTTCTCCTCGGTCATCACACGATCACACCATGAGGTGTCAGGGCAGGGGCCCGGCAGGGGACAGTGCGGCGTTCGTCCGCAGGCCTTCGGCGTCCTGACCGGGTGGGGCGCCGAAGAGGCGACGGTATTCGCGATTGAACTGTGAGGGACTGTCGTATCCGACGAGATGCCCGATGCCTGCGACGTCACCGGGATGAGCGACCAGCATCGAGCGGGCTTGCTGCAGTCGGATGCGTTTCTGGAACTGCAGGGGGCTCAGGGCAGTGACGGCTCGAAAGTGTCGGTGAAACGCCGACACGCTCATACTGGACAACCGTGCGAGGTCCTCGATCCGCATCGGCGCGGCGTAGTTGTCGCGGATCCAGTGGATCGCCCGGCTGACGTGCGACAGGTCGCTGTCGGCGATCCCGATCTGCCGGATCGTGCTCCCGTGCGGGCCGGTGAGCAGCCGCCAGAGGATCTCCCGCTCGATCAGCGGGGCGAGCACGGTCGCGTCCGCGGGCTGATCGAGCAGCCGCAGCATCCGGGCCACGGCGTCGAGTAGTTCGGCATCTGCCTCACCGGTTTCGATCGCAGGCCCGCCGGCCGTGCCGCGGGACCACCGTTCGGTGGGGGCCTGCAGCACCAGTGCGGCGATGGCGGCCGGGCGCAGCACCAGTCCCATGGCCAACGACGGCGTGCTTTCGTCGGTGTCGATGTAGTGGCCGGTGACGGGTAAGTCGGCGGTGACGACGAGGCATTGTCCCGCTCGGTACTCGTACACCCGGTCGCCGAGCAGAAGGCGTTTACCGCCCTGGGCCATGACCACCAGCAGCGGCTCGGTCAGCGAGTACTCGGGAGCCGTCGGCTCGGTCGTCACTTGCGACAACAGCAGCCCATCGATCGGCGTCTGCAGATCCGCCCTGGCATGGGCCGTGATGCTGCCGCGGATCTCGTCCAGCAGTTCAGGTGAGGTGCGCACACATTCACGAAAGCATCGACTCCGCGGTCCGGCAACCCGATCGTGGCGATATCGAGAGGATTGTGCAACGCCCGGAGCGGATCGATCTACCGCTGACTATGCAGTTCGCGCTTCGATGGGAATGCACATTTACACAAGGATGGGAGCACATCATGCCACTCGATCACTACGTCACACTCGGCCGCTCGGGGCTACGGGTCAGCCCGTTCGCCCTCGGTGCGATGACCTTCGGCGAAGACGCCGGTGGCGCCGGCTGCAGCGTGGAGGAATCCGAGAAGATCCTGGCCACGTACCTGGACCTCGGCGGAAACTTCATCGACACCGCCAATTTCTACACCAACGGCCACTCGGAGAAGATCCTCGGCGATTTCTTCGCGGGTCACCGCGGCCGCCGCGAGCGTGTGGTGCTGGCATCGAAGTTCTTCGCGAACCTCTTTCCCGGCGACCCCAACGGCGGCGGGGCGGGCCGCGCGTCGATCATCGCCCAACTCCACGAGACCCTTCGCCGCCTCCGCACCGACTACCTCGACCTGTACTGGCTGCACAACTGGGACCGCCACACCCCGATCGAGGAAACCCTCCGGACCCTCGACGATCTGGTCCGCGCCGGCAAGATTCGCTACATCGGGATCTCCAACAATCCGGCCTGGGTAGCCGCCCAGGCTCAGACCACAGCGATGTTGCGAGGATGGACCCCGCTGATCGCGATGCAGGTCGAGTACTCACTGCTCGCCCGGACCGTCGAGGGCGAGATCACTCCCCTCGCACTCGATCAGGGCATGGCGCTCGTGCCGTGGAGCCCGCTGAAGAACGGATTCCTGTCCGGCAAATATCGTCGCGGCACCGAGGTCACCGACTCTGCCCGCGCTGCATTCGTCGGCGGTCCCAGCGACACCGAGTTCGTCGTCATCGATGCGGTCGACGCGATCGCCGGCGACCTCGGAACCACGTCGGCGGCCGTAGCGCTGGCCTGGCTGCGAACCCGCGCCGGGACCGTCGTGCCCATCCTCGGTGCCCGGCGCGTCGAACACCTCACAGACAACGTTGCCGGCCTGGAGGTGACTCTCAGCCCCGAACACCTCCGCGCGCTCGACGAGGTTTCACGTCCCACGTTGAACTATCCGGCGCCGATGCACGGCGAGCTGCGGGCGATGCTCCAGTTCGCGGGAACCACTGTGGACGGGGAATCGTCCACCGTGTACCCACCACTGCTGCAGAGCGACCTGCGGTACTGACACGCCGCGCTCTCGGACTCAGCGGGTCACAGCGGTTTCCCGCTCGACCCGCGACAGCTTCTCGGGATTCCGCACGATGTAGAGCCCGGTGATCATGCCGTCGTCCATCCGCATCGCCACGACGTCGTCGATCTCGCCGTCGAGCCGGACGATCAGGGCCGGGCAGCCGTTCATCTGCACCGGCTCGACCGATACCGCGCCGCCGATCCTGGGCAGGCCGGCAGCCAGCAAGCGAGACACCTTGTCGGCCCCCACGATGGGCCGCAGCACGGCCTGCTTGACGCCGCCACCGTCGCCCAACAGGACGACGTCCGGCGCGAGCAGATCGAACAGGCTCTGCAGATCGCCCGTTTCGAGCGCCCGTTGGAACGCCTGTAGTGCATCTCGGGACTCGGCCGGAGAAACAGCCCCGCGCGGCCGGCGCGCCGCAACGTGCGCCCGCGCCCGGTGCGCGATCTGGCGGACAGCGGCCGGGTTCTTGTCGACGGCGGCCGCGATCTCGTCATACCCCAGATCGAACACTTCACGCAGCACGAACACCGCGCGCTCCGTCGGCGCGAGCGTTTCCAGCACCAGCAGCATCGCCATCGACACGCTGTCGGCCAGTTCGACATCCTCGGCCACGTCGGGCGCAGTCAGCAGCGGCTCGGGTAACCAGGGACCGACGTAGGACTCCTTACGCCGTCCGAGCGTACGCAGCCGGACGAGTGCTTGACGGGTGGTGATCCGGACCAGGTACGCACGCTGATTCCGCACGGTGTCGAGATCGACGCCCGCCCATCGCAGCCAGGTCTCCTGGAGGATGTCTTCGGCGTCGGCAGCAGAGCCGAGCATCTCGTAGGCGACCGTGAACAGCAGGTTGCGGTGGGCGACGAACGCGTCGGTAGCGGGGTCCGAACGCTCGTCGTGGCTCCCGCCTCGATCGTCAGGCGTGGTCTGCGATGTGCCGGCCATGGGTGGCTCCTCTTCACTCACTGACAGTGTCACCCACCAGACACCGGGCCCCGCGGTTTTGTGACACCGAGGCGTTTGTGGCACACGACACGTTGCCCACACTGTCACAAGAATCGCGTCGCCGGCATCTCATGTTCGTTCGGTGCGGGAGCACACAACACGACGAGTGAGGACGAAGTCATGGACGCCCGATTCAACATGTTCGACAACGAGATCGCCGCGAAGTTCGCAAAGCGGTTCGTCAGCGCCAGTCTGGTGATCCACGAATCGCCGCTGCCGAAGGCCACCCAGGAACTGGTCAACATCCGGGCCAGCCAGATCAACGGCTGCGGCTTCTGCATCGACATGCACACCAAGGATGCCGCGGCCGCCGGAGAAACCCCGGTTCGGCTCAACCTCGTCGCCGCCTGGCGCGAGGCCACCGTGTTCACCGAGGCCGAGCGGGCCGCGCTGGCACTCGCCGAGGAAGGTACCCGGCTCGCCGACGCCCACCACGGCGTGTCCGACGAGACCTGGGCCCAGGTACGCAAGCACTTCGACGACGACCAGATCGCCGCGCTGGTCTCCCTGGTGGCCCTGATCAACGCCGCCAACCGGATGAACGTCATCGTTCGTAACCCGGCGGGATCTTACGAGCCCGGCATGTTCGCCGCCATGACGAGCTGATCGGCACACGAACCCCGCCCTGTGGGGCGGGGTTCTGGTCGTCGCGTGTGCCGTCGGACAATCCCCAGCTGGATCGCCTGCCCGGCAGAGCGATACCGCCCGCCGACTCCGGTCAGGACCACCGAGTGTCACAGGTTTCGGTACGCCCGTCGCACACGCATCGCCCGCGTGGTTCCGCACCGCCGAACAGGGCGACCGTCAACCCCAGAACACCTACACCACCGGCCGACAGCGCACAGAATATGAACACGTCACTCATCAGCACCCTCCCCCTTCTCGTGTCTCCATTACAACAGGTCTCTACCGGCCCGGGCTCAGGCGCGTCTCCTGCCTGGAGCATTCCTGTTCAGCCGCATAGGGTCTCCTCGATGAGCACGGTGATCGGGACATGATCCACTGATGCAGGCGCGAAGCGAAGGAGACGATCATGGAGTCGACCGACACGTATGTGCGATGAACCGCGAACATCGTCAACTCGACTACGGACTCCGCTTCGACTGGGGCCTGCCCGGGGCGAAAGCCGTCGGCGCCGCCGCCGACATCGCGGTCGTGGTGGACGTTCTGTCGTTCACCACCACCCTGACCGTGGCGGTCGACGCCGGCATCGACGTTCTGCCCTACCGATGGAACGACGATTCGGCGGAACGCTACGCCCGCGATTCGGATGCGGTCCTCGCCGTCGGGCGCGGCCGTGCCGTGGGCGGGCAGATCAGTTTGTCGCCGAACACGATTCGGCGCCACACAGCTCCACAGAGAGTGGTGCTTCCCTCACCGAACGGTTCGAACATCTGCTTCGCACTCGGCGCCGGATCCGGAGTGTGCACCGGAGCGTCCTTTCGGAACGCGACCGCGGTCTCGGGCTGGATCGCCCGGCACTACACGCCGAGGTCGGTGGTAGCGGTGATCGCTGCCGGTGAGAAGTGGCCGGGCGGCGAACTCCGACCGGCGATCGAGGATCTGTGGGGCGCGGGCGCGGTGATGTCCGCGCTGGCGGCGACCGGCTGGGATGCGGACCCTTCGCCGGAGGCTCTGGTCGCCATGTCGGCCTGGCGTGGTGTCGCGCAGTCGCTGCCGCACTCACTCGCGGCGTGTGCGTCGGGACGGGAATTGCGCGAACTGGGATACCCCGAAGATGTCGCAATCGCCGCCGAAACAGACCGGAGCTCTGCCGTCCCGGTACTCGAAGATCGGGTCTTCCGAAACGCTGCACAATAGGGTGAGCACCATGTTCGATACCTGGGACGCCGACGCTCCCGGAGTGCTGCGCCTGCCGTCCGGGCGACTGGTCCGCGGCCGGGGGCTGAGGCGACCACTCCCGGAGGGGCCCCTGCCGGATTTCGCCGTCTACCTGCTGGGGCAGGATCCGCTGCCGGTGCGGTGGAACTCCCGGTGGGTCCGGTGGCCCGATTTCCGGCTGCCGCGGGATCGCCACGACACCCGGGATGCGCTGGGCGAGGTGTGGCGACGAGCCGCCACCGAACGGGTGGAGGTGGCGTGCGGCGGCGGTCGCGGCCGGACGGGCACGGCCCTCGCCTGCCTCGCCGTACTCGACGGAGTCCCGGCGCGGGACGCCGTCGCGTTCGTCCGGCAGCACTATCACCGTCACGCAGTCGAGACACCGTGGCAGCGGCGGTACGTCGAACGGTTCGCCTGAGCAACAGACCGGCGGCCCCGCACGAAGGAATCGTGCGGGGCCGCCTGCGTGCGAACTGGGAGAAGGCTACTTCTCGGCAGCCGCCTCTTCGCTCTGCTCGGCCGGAGCCGCAGCGCCGTCTTCCTCGACGGGGATCAGCGAGATCTTGCCGCGGTTGTCGATGTCGGCGATCTCGACACGCAACTTCGAGCCGACGCTCACCACGTCCTCGACCTTGGCGATCCGCTTGCCGCTGCCCAGCTTCGAAATGTGCACCAATCCGTCGCGGCCGGGGAGGAGCGACACGAACGCACCGAAGGCGGTGGTCTTGACGACCGTGCCCAGGAAGCGCTCGCCGACCTTCGGCAGCTGCGGGTTGGCGATGGCGTTGATCATGTCGATCGCGGCCTGCGCGGACGGGCCGTCCGTCGCACCGACGAACACGGTGCCGTCATCTTCGATGGAGATGTTGGCGCCGGTCTGCTCGGTGATCGAGTTGATCATCTTGCCCTTGGGGCCGATGACCTCACCGATCTTGTCGACGGGGACCTTGATGGCCGTCACGCGCGGGGCGAACGGACTCATCTCGTCGGGGGTGTCGATGGCCTCGGCCATGACCTCGAGGATCGTCGCACGCGCGTCCTTGGCCTGCGACAGCGCGCCGGCGAGGACCTTGGACGGGATGCCGTCGAGCTTCGTGTCGAGCTGCAGGGCCGTGACGAAGTCCTTGGTGCCGGCGACCTTGAAGTCCATGTCGCCGAAGGCGTCTTCGGCGCCGAGGATGTCGGTCAGTGCCACGTAACGGGTCTCCCCGTCGACCTGGTCGGACACGAGGCCCATGGCGATACCGGCGACCGGAGCCTTCAGCGGCACACCGGCGTTGAGCAGTGCGAGCGTCGACGCGCACACGGAACCCATCGAGGTGGAGCCGTTGGAGCTGAGGGCCTCCGAAACCTGACGGATGGCGTACGGGAACTCCTCGACGCTGGGCAGCACGGGCATGAGTGCCCGCTCGGCCAGCGCGCCGTGACCGATCTCGCGACGCTTCGGCGAACCGACGCGGCCCGTCTCACCGGTGGAGTACGGCGGGAAGTTGTAGTGGTGCATGTACCGCTTGGTCGTCTCGGGTCCGAGCGAGTCGACCTGCTGCGCCATCTTGACCATGTCGAGGGTGGTGACACCCAGGATCTGGGTCTCGCCGCGCTCGAACAGGGCGGAACCGTGTGCACGCGGAACGATGGCGACCTCGGCCGACAGCGAACGGATGTCCGTGATGCCACGGCCGTCGATGCGGAACTGGTCGCGCAGGATGCGCTGACGCACCAGCTTCTTCGTCAGCGAGCGGAACGCCGCGCCGATTTCCTTCTCGCGACCCTCGAAGTTCGGGGCGACCTGCTCGAGAACCTCGACCTTGACCTCGTCGGTCTTGTCGTCGCGCTCCTGCTTGCCCGCGATCGTCAGGGCTGCGCTCAGCTTCTCGGCTGCGGCGGCCTCGACGGCGGCGAACACGTCGTCCTGGTACGCCGGGAAGACGGGGAACTCGCCGGTCGGCTTCGACGCCTTGGCCGCCAGCTGCTGCTGCGCGGTGCAGAGGCGGGCGATGAACGGCTTGGCGGCTTCGAGGCCCTCGGCCACGATCGACTCGGTGGGAGCCTGTGCGCCACCGTCGATCAGGGAGATCACGTTGTCGGTGGCCTCGGCCTCGACCATCATGATCGCGACGTCGGCGTCGTCACCGGAACCGGAGACGATGCGGCCGGCGACGACCATGTCGAAGACGGCGTTCTCGAGCTGCTCGACGGTGGGGAAGGCAACCCACTGGCCGGCCTTGTTCTCGTCGGAGGTGATGAGCGCGACGCGCACACCGCCGACGGGGCCGGAGAACGGCAGTCCGGCGATCTGCGTGGAGGCGGACGCGGCGTTGATCGCGACCACGTCGTACAGGTCCTGCGGGTTCAGGCTCATCACCGTGACGACGACCTGGATCTCGTTGCGCAGGCCGTCGACGAACGACGGGCGCAGCGGACGGTCGATCAGGCGGCAGGTCAGGATGGCGTCCGTGGAGGGACGGCCCTCACGACGGAAGAAGGAGCCGGGGATGCGGCCCGCTGCATACATACGCTCCTCGACGTCCACCGTGAGGGGGAAGAAGTCGAAGTGCTCCTTGGGGTGCTTGCTGGCGCTCGTCGCGGACAGCAGCATGGTCTCGTCGTCGAGGTACGCGACGACGGCGCCGGCGGCCTGCTGGGCGAGGCGACCGGTCTCGAATCGAATGGTGCGGGTTCCGAAGGACCCGTTGTCGATCACGGCGGTGGATTCGAACACGCCCTCATCGACCTCTACTGCGGAATTCTCTGTCATCTCTTCTTTTCACTTCCCTCTCGTCTTCGCCGTACCCGCGGGGGCGTTCTCACCCTCCTGGCGAGAACTGCGCACCTGAGGGACATCCCCCTCTCGAGTTCTCGGGATGTCACTGTGCGGAGGCGGCCGTCGATCGAAGTCCCCCGGACCGTGTCCGGAAGACCACTACCGAAGACCGACACCACATTCTCGGGTGCATACGGTAGTGCTGCCCTCGGCAGCTAACGCCGATAGCCAGCGAGGCCCAGTCTAAGCAAGGCCCCGCCGGCTACCGGAGTGATTCGCGATCGAAATGATCGCTGTGTACGAAACTCAGCGACGCAGGCCGAGACGCTCGATCAGCGAGCGGTAACGCTCGATGTCGACCTTCTGGACGTACTTGAGCAGACGACGACGGCGTCCGACCAGCAGCAGGAGGCCGCGGCGGGAGTGGTGGTCGTGCTTGTGCATCTTGAGGTGTTCGGTGAGATCGACGATGCGCTTGGTGAGCATGGCCACCTGCGCCTCCGGCGAACCGGTGTCGGTCTCGTGAAGGCCGTACTCGCTCAGGACCTGCTTCTTCTCTTCGGTGGTCAATGCCACTGGTTCACTCCTGGTGATGACGTTCGCGTGAAAGGATCGAAACTCGGCGCGGCCACCGCGAACCGCAGCGCACGCCAGCGGTCTACTTTACCAGCTGAAATGCTGCGCTTTTACCGCACGTCTTCCGACGCCGCGAGGATCGCGCGCGCACGCTCGGCATCCTTGCCCATCGCGACGATCAGATCGTCGACCGAGTCGAACTTCTCCATGCCGCGCAGGCGCTCCACCAGGTCGACGGCCACGTGCTGCCCGTACAGGTCGGCTTCCCGGTCGAGGACGAAGGCCTCGACCGTGCGGGTCCGCCCGGAGAACGTGGGATTGGTACCCACCGACACGGCAGCCATGTAGCGCTCACCGGAGGTGACCGTTCCCAGGTCGACTCCGTGTCCGAGCACCGTGAACCAGGCGGCGTACACGCCGTCCGCGGGAATCGCGGCGTACATGGGCGGGGCGACGTTGGCGGTCGGATAGCCGAGCTGACGTCCGCGACCGTCGCCGTGGACGACGACACCCTCGACACGGTGCGGGCGGCCCAGGGCCTCCGTCGCGGCGGCCATGTCGCCCGCGTCGACGCACGAACGGATGTAGGTGGACGAGAACGTGACCGCGTGCTCTGCGAGCAACGTCACACCGTCGACCGCGAACCCGAACCGGTCGCCGATCTGACGGAGCAGGTCGACGTTGCCGGCGGCCTTCTTGCCGAACGTGAAGTTCTCGCCGACGACGACATCCGCCACGTGCAGGCGCTCCACGAGGATCTCGTGGGCGTACCGCTCCGGCGTCAGCTTCATGAATTCAGCGGTGAACGGCATCACGCAGAAGACGTCGATACCCAATTCCTCGGCCAGCTCCGCCCGGCGCGCAAGCGTCGTGAGCTGAGCGGGATGACTGCCCGGACGAACCACTTCCATCGGATGAGGATCGAAAGTCATGAGCACGCTGGGTATTCCACGCGTACGGGCAGCCGCCACCGCTCGACTGATCAGTTGGGCGTGACCTCGGTGCACGCCATCGAATACGCCGATCGTGAGAACACAACGACCCCAGTCGGCAGGAACCTCGTCGAGACCACGCCATCTCAGCACGAGTGGCAGCCTACGGTGCCGCGCGCCGATGTTCATCTCCGGACCGGGTGTCCGCCGCCCACACACCCCGCCGAAGCGTCGTCACCTCGCGGTTCACGACGGCCGGGTCCGTTCCCCGCGAGCGGAACAGGTGTGTCGATGTGTCTCGCCGATAAGACTTGCCTAAGCTCGATGGCGTGGCCGTGAACAAGAATGACCAGAGCGTGACCGAGGACGCCGCCTCCGAGACCGGGGCCCTCTCGGCCGTGGCACAGGACTACCTCAAGGTCATCTGGACCGTTCAGGAGTGGTCGCAGGAGCGGGTGTCCACCAAACTGCTCTCCGAGAAGATCGGGGTGTCGGCGTCCACCGTGTCGGAGGCCATCCGGAAGCTGTCCGACCAGGGTCTGGTGGATCACGCCCGCTACGGATCCATCGCGCTGACGGAGGCGGGCCGCGTCGCTGCCGTCGGAATGGTCCGCAGGCACCGCCTCATCGAGACGTATCTCGTTCACGAACTGGGCTACGGCTGGGACGAGGTGCACGACGAGGCGGAGGTGCTCGAGCATGCCGTCTCGGATCTCATGATCGCCCGGATGGACGCCAAGCTGGGCCATCCCGAGCGCGACCCGCACGGCGATCCGATTCCGTCGGTCGACGGCTCGGTGCCCACTCCCCCGGCGCGTCAGCTCAGCGACTTCGTCAACGGCGAGAGCGGCCGCATCGCCCGGATCTCGGACTCCGACCCGGCGATGCTGCGGTACTTCGACTCGGTCGGTGTGGCACTCGACGTGACGGTCACGGTGCTGGAGCGACGCGACTACGCGGGCACCGTGTCGATCCGGCTCGACACCGAGGACGACTCGATCGAGCTCGGAAACCCGGCAGCCCAGGCCATCTGGCTGGTGTGACCCGCTACCGCAGCGTCGCGGGACGGACCACCATCACGGAACTCGCCCGCCTTCCGCGTTCCTGGAGCAGCGCGATGGTGTGCCCACTCGGATCGATCGCGGCGTACACGCCCTTGATTCCGATCGGTTCGAGCCACCGGCCGTGACTGATCGATTCGGCCTCGTCCGCGTCGATCTGCCGGTGCGGGAACGCGGTCTGCGCGGCGGCGTCGATGTCGAGACTGACCCCCGGCTCGTCGGCCAGCTGTTCCAGCGTCCGCGCGTGCTCGAGCGCGAACGGTCCCACCCGGGTCCGCCGCAGTGAGGTGAGGTGCCCGCCGACGCCGATCAGCGCGATCCCCAGATCACGCGCGAGCGCCCGCACATAGGTGCCGGACGAACATTCCACCTCGACGTCGAGGTCGGTGAACGTTCCCTCGGTCCGCCGGCCGACGACCTCGAACCGCGACACCGTGACCGAGCGTGGCGAGAGCTCGAACTCCTCGCCCGCACGGATGAGGGCGTGCGCCCGCCGCCCGTCCACCTTGATCGCGCTGACGCTCGACGGGATCTGCTGAATGTCGCCGGTGAGTGCGCTCACCTGAGCGGCGATGTCGTCGTCCATCACACCGGAGGCATCGGCCGACGCGACGACCTCCCCCTCGGCGTCGTCGGTGGTGGTCGCCTGCCCCAGCCGGATCGTGGCCGTGTACGCCTTGGTGGTCAGCGCGAGGAGCCCCAGCAGCTTCGTCGCCCGCTCGATACCGAGCACCAGCACACCCGTGGCCATCGGGTCCAGAGTGCCGGCGTGCCCGACCTTCCGGGTCCCGAGCAGCTTGCGGCACCGGGCCACCACGTCATGGCTGGTGACGCCCGCGTCCTTGTCGACGATGAGCAGTCCGGCGCCGACGAGACCGGAAGAAGGCTTTTCACGTGCAGACACGAGGTCCGATTCTGCCAGCCGACGTCACCGTGCTGAAATCAGTGCACCGCACAGTGCTGAAATCAGTGCACCGCAATGGCCGTGATGATCAAACCGTCCGACACCATCCACCGCCCGTCGAACGACGCGAGTGGTGGCCCGCCGACGGTCTCCCCGGAGATGAGCAGGTCCGAATGGAACGTGCCCGTGCCGTCACCGAACGCCTCGAACGTGATGTGCGCGTCCTCGAACCCGAGCCACCGCCCGGTGAGCGGGAACCACGCCTTGTACGTGGCCTCCTTCGCGCAGAACAGCAGCCTGTCCCGGTGCACCGGACCGCCGGTGGCCGAGCGCCACTGCGCGGAGTCCGCCGCGCCCGACAGCCAGTCCCGTTCGGGAGCCAGGCTCACGGCGTCCAGGACACCGTCGGGCAGTGCCTCGTGCGGTTCGGCGTCGATTCCCACGGACCGCACCTGCATCGCGTAGCCGAGCACTGCGCCGCGGTAACCGTCGCAGTGGGTGAGGCTCCCGACGACGCCACGCGGCCACACCGGGGAACCCTTGTCGCCCCGCAGGACCGGGGCCTGGTCGACACCCAGCTTCGCCATGGCGAGTCGCGCGCAGTGACGGGCGGTGGTGAACTCGCGGCGCCGCTTCTCGACGGCCCGGCCGATCAGGGCCTCCTCCTGCGGGTGCGGACGCAGACCCGGCGGGTCCTCGAACAGCTCCGAGGACACCACGCCGGCAGGCAGAATTCTCTCGATCACAGGGCTCCCCTCGCCCGCATCTTCTCCACTTCGGCTTCCTGTTCGGGAGTCACCTTGAAGTGGCCTCCCCACTTGTTCAGTGTTCCCGGCGGGTACTCCGGCACCGGCAGGATCTGCCGCAGCAGCCGGTCCGGCAGTCCCCGCCTCTGCCACTCCCGGGGGTAGCCGAGCGACACCTCTTCGAACCGCACCCCGTCGTAGTAGGTGGTGCGCGGAATGTGCAGGTGCCCGTAGACGGCGCAGACGGCGTTGTACCGGGTGTGCCAGTCCGCGGTCAGTTCGGTGCCGCACCACAGGGAGAACTCCGGGTACCACAGCACCTGCGTCGGTTCACGGACCAACGGGAAGTGGTTGATCAGGACGGTTCGCGTTCCGGGAGGCAGGGCGTCCAGCCGCGCCTTCGTCGTCTCGACGCGGCTGCGACACCAGGCGTCCCGGGTTCCGTAGGGTTCGCTCGACAGCAGGAATTCGTCCGTGGCCACCACGTTCTTCTCGCGCGCGATCGCGAGACCCTGCTCCTTGGTGGTGGCACCCTCGGGCAGGAACGTGTAGTCGTACAGCAGGAACATCGGAACCAGCGTCACGGGGCCGTCGTCGGCCTCCCACACCGGGAACGGATCCTCCGGGGTGATGACGCCGATCTCGCGGCACATGGTGACCAGGTAGTCGTAGCGGGCGGCGCCGTGGATCTGCACGGGATCCTTCGCCGTCGTCCACAGTTCGTGGTTGCCGGGCACCCAGATGACCTTGGCGAAGCGGCTGCGCAGAAGTTTCAGCGCCCACCGGATGTCGTCGGTCTTCTCCGAGACGTCGCCCGCGACGATCAGCCAGTCTTCCGGCGAGTCGGGATAGATGTCCTCGGTGACCGGCCGGTTTCCCCGGTGCCCCACATGGGTGTCGCTCACCGCCATCAGTTTGGGTGCCACGTCAACCACCTTTCCGATCGTGTTCCGCCGCCGGAGCGCTGTCCGATCCGTGCCGCGCCTGCAGGTCGGCTCCGACCACAGCCCAGCGGCCCGAACCGACGCGCCACACGACCGCAAGCATCCGAAGAATTATGAACACCGTGAGGCCCGTCCAGATTCCCGCGAGGCCCCAGTCACGCAGCATCGACAGCCAGATCAGCGGCAGGAACCCGACCAATGCGCAGGCCAGCGTGGCGTTTCGGAGGAAGGCGACGTCGCCGGCCCCGAGCAGTACCCCGTCGAGGGCGAACACCACTCCGGCGACCGGGATGATCGCGACGAAGAACCACCAGGCCACCGCCATCTCGTCGAGCACCGCCTGGTCGGAGGTGAACAGTTCGGGTATCAGCCCGTGGCCGAGGGCGAAGAACACGGCCAGCCCGGCCGCGAAGAGGGTGGACCATCGGGTGATCCGCCACGACAGCCGCGTCGCGCCGCTGGCGTGTCCCGCACCCAGCGCGGCTCCGACCAATGCCTGCGCGGCGATCGCCAGGGAGTCGAGTGTGAGGGCGACGAGGTTCCACAGCTGCAACACCACCTGGTGCGCGGCGACCGCGGCCGCCCCGAACCGGGACGCGACGGCGGCGGCCGAGAGGAAGCACGCCTGGAACGCGAGGCTCCGCAGGATCAGGTCCCGTCCGAGGACCATCTGCGCGCGCATGACCCGCCACTGCGGACGCAGCGGCACCCGCTCCACCACCAGCGCACCGATGAACAGGCTCGCGGACACCGCCTGCCCGATCACGTTGGCGACGGCGGAACCCTCGAGTTCGAGTCGCGGAGCGCCCCACAATCCGTGCACCAGCACCGGGCAGGCCACGGCCGACACGACGAGACCGGCGATGACGAAACGCAGTGGTCGCACCGTGTTCTGCACTCCGCGCATCCACCCGTTGCCTGCCATTGCGACGAGGATCAGCGGCGCACCGAAGACCGCGATCCGCAACCAGCTCTCGGCGGCCGCCGCGATGTCGGAGCCGCCTGCGATCGCCGACGTGACCGGCCGCGCGAACAGGTGTGCCAGCGCGATCACGAACGCGCCGATGCCGAGTGCCAGCCACGTGGCCTGGACACCTTCCCGCACCGCGCCGCGCTCGTCGCCGGCCCCGTGCATCCGGGATGCGCGTGCCGTCGTGCCGTAGGACAGGAACGTCAGCTGCGTACTGACCTGCGCGAGGATGAGCCCGCCGACGGCAAGTCCGGCGAGCGCCAGCGCGCCCAGCCGCCCGACGACGGCGATGTCGAAGAGGAGATAGATCGGTTCGGCGGCAAGGACGCCGAGCGCGGGCAACGCCAGCCCGAACACGGTCCGGGCGGTAGCGTCGCCCGTGACTTCAGAGACGCCGGCCAATGAATTCGGACCTCAGCCGAGCGACTCGACGAGCGAGGCCACGATCTCGTCGGCAGAGGTGTCGGCGGTGTAGCCGGCCGCGAACCGGTGCCCGCCGCCACCGAGGTACCCGGCGACGAGGGAGACGTCCACGTCGGACTTCGAGCGCAACGACACCGACCACGTACCGTTCACCGCCTCCTTGAGGACCGCGGCGACCTCTGCCTCGGACGTCGTCCGGACGATGTCGATGACGCTCTCGATCTCCTCGGAGCGGAGATCGCCGACGTAGGCCTGCCGGATGACGGCGTAGACCAGTCCACGCCCTCCCGCCGCTTCGGGGACGAGGGTCGCCGAGCCGAGCACCGAAGACAGCATGGGCAGCCAGCCGAACGGGTGGGTGTCGAGCAGGCGCCGGGCGATGCGGGCGCCGTCGATTCCGGTGGCGAGGAGTCTCTCCGCGAGGGTGTGGGTGCCGGGCTGCACCCAGCGGAACGAACCGGTGTCGGTCACGAGCCCCGCATACAGGCAGTGTGCGAGGTCGGCGTCGATGTCCACACCCCACACGTCGAACATCTGCGCCAGGACCGCGGTGGTCGACTCCGCCGACTCGTCGATCAGGTTCATGCGGCCGAAGCGGGTGTTGGATCGGTGATGATCGATGACGAGGGTCTCCCCCGCCGTCGCGAGCCGGTCGGCCAGCTTCCCGAGACGCCCCGCGCTGCCGCAGTCGACCGTCACCAGCAGGTCGACGTTGCGGCGCACCTGATCCGCCGGCACCAGGAGGTGGGTGCCCGGCAGTTCCCGCATCGACTCCGGTAGTTCGTCCGGTGCGCCGAACGCGACCTGCACCGGAATCCCTTTTCGCTCGAGCACCAACGCCAGCGCGAGTCCGCTGCCGATCGTGTCGGCATCGGGTTGGACGTGACACAGAATCGTCACCGACGTCGCGTTCTCGAGAACGGCGACCGCCTGCGGCAGAAACACCTCGTGACGATCGAGATCAGACAGGGACGTCTCCTGAGTGTGGGTCATGTCGGTTCGCGTCAGTCCGCCTGGCGGGAACCGGACGGCTCGTCGACATCGGCGTCGTCCGCGTCCTCGGCTCGGGGCTCCTTGTACGGGTCGGGGTCGCCGGCCGGAGACGCACCGGCCGCGACACGCGCGACCTCGTCGTCGGCGGCGCGAGCGCGGGCGAGGAGTTCCTCCATGTGCCGTGCCGTGTCGGGGACCGTGTCCGCGACGAACGTGAGCGTCGGCGTGAAACGGACTCCGGTGCCTGCGCCCACCTTCGAGCGCAGAACCCCCTTCGCCTTCTCCAGCCCCGCGGCGGCGGAGACGAGATCCGGTTCGGACTCGAGGTCCGCGCCCATCACGGTGTAGTACACAGTGGCGTCGTGGAGGTCGGCCGTCACCTTGGTGTCGGTGATGGTGACGAACGCCAGGCGAGGGTCCTTGATTTCGTGGTCGATCGCCGTCGCGACGATCGTTCCGATGCGCTTGGCGAGTTTGCGTGCCCGGGCGGGATCCACCATGACAATCAGACTCCTCTCCCTGGCCGCTCGATAAGTTGTGAAGTTGCGTGTGTAGCTGTAGTTCATTCTGCACGCCGAGCCGCGGACGCGGCGGGGCGGGCAGGGCGCTCCGAGTCAGTCCTCGGGGCCGAAAATCCTTCGCCGGACCGCAAGAAGTTGCAGTTCCGGCAGCTCGGCGACGTGCCGTTCGCACGTGTCGAGCACCTCGTGCACGTGATCGACCGCCGAACTCGCCATCGTGACGCCGAGCATGGACCGGCGGTACCGATCCTGTTCTCCGGTCTCGGCCGCCGAGACGCCGTAGCGTCTCAGCTCCGCAAGTACCGGTTTGACCATTGCACGCTTCTCTTTCAGAGATCGCACGTCACCGAGCAAGATGTCGAGCTCGAGCGCACCGACGTACAAACTTTCCTCCTTCGGGAGACGTGCGCTCCCCCGGCCGATCGACTCGGCCGGGGAAGCGCACGCCGGATGACGCTGCTACGTCACCCCAAACGGATGGCGACTAGTCGCGCGGCTTTTCCCGAAGCTCGTAGGCCTCGATGACGTCACCGACCTTGATGTCGGAGTAGGTGACCGTCAAACCGCACTCGTAACCCTCGCGTACCTCGACGGCGTCTTCCTTCTCCCGCTTGAGCGAGGAGATGGTGACGGTCTCGGCGACAACCGTGTTGTCACGCAGCAGCCGGGCCTTCGCATTGCGACGGATGGTACCCGAGGTGACGAGGCAACCGGCAATGTTTCCGACCTTGGACGAACGGAACATCGCGCGGATCTCCGCCTTGCCCAGCTCGACCTCTTCGTAGATCGGCTTGAGCATGCCCTTGAGCGCCTTCTCGACCTCGTCGATGGCCTGGTAGATCACCGAGTAGTACCGGATGTCGACGCCCTCGCGGTTCGCCAACTCGGTCGCCTTGCCCTCGGCACGGACGTTGAACCCGATGATGATCGCGTTCGACGCAGCCGCCAGGTTGACGTTGGTCTCGGTGACGCCACCGACACCACGGTCGATGACTCGCAACTGCACCTCGTCGTCGATCTCGATGCCGTGCAGGGCCTCTTCCAAGGCCTCCACGGTTCCCGAGTTGTCGCCCTTGAGGATGAGGTTGAGCTGCGACGTCTCCTTGAGAGCCGAATCCAGATCCTCGAGGCTGATGCGCTTGCGGCTCTTCGCGGCCAGTGCGTTGCGCTTACGCGCATTGCGCCGGTCGGCGATCTGCCGGGCGATCCGGTCCTCGTCGACCACGAGCAGGTTGTCGCCTGCACCGGGGACCGACGTGAAGCCGACCACCTGAACGGGACGCGAGGGCAGGGCCTCGAGCACGTCGTCGCCGTGCTCGTCGACCATGCGGCGCACACGTCCGTATGCGTCGCCGGCCACGATCGAGTCGCCGACCCGCAGCGTTCCGCGCTGGATGAGCACGGTCGCGACGGGGCCGCGTCCACGGTCGAGGTGCGCCTCGATGGCGACACCCTGAGCGTCCATGTCCGGGTTGGCCCGCAGGTCCAGGGCAGCGTCCGCCGTCAGCAGCACGGCTTCGAGCAGTGCGTCGATGTTGGTGCCCTGCTTCGCCGAGATGTCGACGAACATGGTGTCTCCGCCGTATTCCTCGGCGACCAGTCCGTACTCGGTGAGCTGCTGCCGGATCTTGTCCGGGTTCGCGCCTTCCTTGTCGATCTTGTTCACCGCGACCACGATCGGCACGTCGGCCGCCTGGGCGTGGTTGATCGCTTCCACCGTCTGCGGCATGACGCCGTCGTCGGCGGCGACGACCAGGATCGCGAGGTCGGTGGCCTTGGCACCACGGGCACGCATCGCCGTGAAGGCCTCGTGACCGGGGGTGTCGATGAACGTCACGAGACGCTCGTTGCCGTCGAGCTCGGTGAGCACCTGGTAGGCACCGATGTGCTGCGTGATGCCGCCGGCCTCGCCCTCGCGGACGTTGGCCTTACGGATCGTGTCGAGCAGTCGGGTCTTACCGTGATCGACGTGGCCCATGACGGTGACCACCGGCGGACGGGACTCGAGGTCCTCTTCGCCACCTTCGTCTTCGCCGTAGGTGAGGTCGAAGCTGTCGAGCAGCTCGCGGTCCTCGTCCTCCGGGCTGACCACCTGGACGACGTAGTTCATCTCGCCGCCGAGCAGTTCCAGCGTCTCGTCGTTGACCGACTGAGTTGCCGTCACCATCTCGCCGAGGTTGAACAGTGCCTGCACCAACGCTGCGGGGTTCGCGTCGATCTTCTCCGCGAAGTCCGACAGGGAAGCACCGCGGGCGAGGCGAATGGTCTCGCCGTTGCCGCGGGGCAACCGCACGCCGCCGACGGCGGGCGCCTGCATCGAATCGTATTCCTGGCGCTTCTGACGCTTCGACTTGCGACCACGACGCGGGGCGCCACCGGGACGACCGAACGCACCTGCTGCCGCACCACGCTGACCGGGGCGTCCACCGCCACCGGGGCGACCGCGGAAACCACCTGCGGGTGCTCCGCCACCGGGCGCACCTGCGCCGGCACCGGGGGCTCCGCCACCGCGGTATCCACCGCCGCCGCCACCACCGGGACGACCGCCGGGGGCTCCGCCGGGACGACCGGGACGACCGCCGGGGGCGGGACGTGCCGAACGAGCAGGCATGGCGCCCGGGTTCGGACGAGGAGGCATCGAGCCCGGGCTGGGACGGGGACCGCCCTGACCCGGTGCCGGACGGGGACCGCCCTGACCCGGTGCCGGACGAGGTCCACCCTGACCCGGTGCCGGACGGGGACCACCCTGACCCGGTGCCGGACGAGGTCCACCCTGACCGGGAGCCGGACGGGATGCACCCGGACGCGGAGCGCCGGGAGCGGGGCGGGGTGCCGGACGCTCGGCGGGTGCCGAGGAGTACGGGTTGTTACCGACGCGCGGGGGCTTCGGGCCGGGACGGGGTCCGCCGGGCTTGGCGCCCGTGGACGGAGCCGGGGAGGCACTTGCCGCCGGCGCTACCGGGGCTGCGGGTGCGGCAGGTGCCGGTGCGGCCGGAGCCGGGGCAGCCGGGGTGGGACGACCGGGCTTGGGAGCGTTGGTCGCCGGTGCAGCCGGGGCGGCTGCGGTCGCCGCGGGGGCGGCCG
>NZ_BCWY01000014.1 GCF_001894825.1 Rhodococcus jostii NBRC 16295
CACCTCGAAGGCGCCGGAGCGACCGGCGCGGACATCCAGCCCGGTTACGTGCTTGCGTGCCAGGTCGACTTCGGGGCAGAAGCCGGCGGGGGCGTCGAATCGGGGAACCTCGTGGATCTGGTCACCGGGGCCGCCACTTCCCTTCCCGTTACGCCCAGCGGCAGCGGTGCTGTCACCCTCGGCCCCGGCGAGGCGGTCAGCGTCGACATCATCGACCTCGAGTCGGCCGACGCCTACGGCGGAGAGTCGCACTCGGCGTACAACAGCTTCGAGGGTACCGACGGTTCGGTCACCTGGGCCGACTCGACCCTCGGCGTGAGCGGGTGCGCCGGCTACGCGCAGGCGCGGTCGTACGTGAACGTGTCTGTCGAGACGGACAACGTGAGCAGCACCGTCACCCTGTGGGGACAGCCCTTCAGCATCGGGTGATATTCGTTCCACCAACGACTCCGGGCCCGTGCACGCAGCTGCTGCACGGGCCCGGAGTCGTCGAAGCGCTATTCGCGGGTCTTATCGAGGTTTGCCGCCTTCTCAGCGGGCATTGCGTGCGCTCCGTCGGAACTCGCTGCTGCCCCGTCGGTTTGGAGGCTCACTTCGAGGATGTCGCGGATCTGGATCAGCAGGTCGGCCTCGCTGGCCTTCTTGTCGGCCGGCTCGGTGATGAACCGCTTCTTCGCGGCGTTGGCCGGGACGATGAGAATGAAGTACACGACCGCGGCGATGATCACGAAGTTGATCACTGCCGTGATGACGGCACCGATGTTGATGAAGGTTGCAGGGTTGTCGGAGAGAATCTGGTAACCCCAACCCAGATCGTTGGCACCGCCCGCAACGGCGATCAGCGGATTGATCACGTTGTTGGTGAACGATGTGACGATCGCGGTGAACGCGGCTCCGACTACGACCGCGACGGCGAGGTCGAGGACGTTCCCCCGGAGCAGGAAGTCCTTGAATCCCTTGAGCATGTCGTCGTCTCCTCGAGTGGGTGGCAAGTCATCCAGCACTGTCTGGCAGAAAAGCCTAGTTCAGCGCGGCTCCGCATGACGGGTCACTGAAAGGTCACGGTGATCGCGCTGGTGAGGGATGCCGCGGCCACCGCCGTGGCGTCTGATGCCGGAAGGGCCAGCATGACGACGCGTTCTCGCTGGTCGCGCCCGTTCTCGGACGGTGTCACCAACACCACGACCGCGCGCGATGCCAGCACGGTGGCGCCGGACCGCCGGTCCGGGTTCGCTGGTGTGTCGGGATCGACCGTGAGTACGTCGACGCGATCGCCCTTACGCAGGAGTTCCGTGACGGCGGGATCGGCGAGCCGGACGGGGACGATGCGGGCGTCCTCGATGCCTGCTGCTGCGGCGGCCAGACGCGGTCCCAGCACCCGGACGTCGGTGAGGGTCTCGCCGGCACGGGCCGGTCCGGCGAGGGTGCGTCCGGCGACGTCGGCCACGGCGGTGACGGCTCCGTCGGGAAGGCTCCCCGCTTCGAGTTCCACCAGTTCGACGTCGGCGTCCGTGAGCACGACGCCCGGTTGCAGATCCCGGGCCGCCACCACGACCGCGGAACGTGCGGAGTTCGGGTCTCCGCGGGCGAGGAGACCCAACGCGAGGCAGACCAGTGCGGCGGCCAGCACGCGTCGGGCCACGAGGGTGCGGGCCCAACCGGGATGGGTGAGATCCGACAGCCGGTCGGCCCAGGACGGGCGCAGGCTTCGGTGTGCTCGGTTCGGCCGGCGGCGACCGGTCTGGACAGGCTCGAACGACATGATTCGACGCTAGGAGACCGGCACGCCTTCGGAGGCCCGGAAAAGGCCCGCCTGTGGATGGACGAGAAGTTGTGGATAACCCGGGGGTGACGCGTGAACTAGCTGGCAGCAGCCTTGGCCGGTGCGGCGGTCGCGGTGCTCGTCGAGCTGGACGAGGCCTTCGACGAACTTTCCGTCTTGGCGGCGGGCGCGGAATCGGTCTTGGCCGGCTCGCTGGCCGCGCCGGACGTGCCACGGCTGTCGGTGCGGTAGAAGCCGCTGCCCTTGAAGACGATGCCGACGGAGTTGAACAGCTTGCGCAGCTTGCCCGAGCACGCGGGGCAGACGGTCAGCGAGTCATCACTGAACGACTGGACGATGTCGAAACGGTTGTCGCATTCCGTACACGCGTATGAATAGGTGGGCACTGGGGTTCCTCCGCACTGTGTAGTCAAACCGCAGGTTTTAGCACTCTACAGCCGACAGTGCCAACAACGCTAATCAGAGAACTATTCCGGGATCGACGCCGTTCTCACTCCTCCCCGAGGGGGATGAGGCCCGAGCCGGGTGTGAGCGCCCACCCCATACGGATGTCATGGGGGTCCTCGGGCAGTTCGGACACCAGCTCCTCGTCGCGGACCACGGTGATCAGCCGCGCGTCGGGTGCCGCGAGGCCGAGGGTCCGGTCGTAGAAGCCCGCACCGCGGCCGAGTCGCACGCCCCGCCGGTCTACAGCCAGGGCGGGGACGAAGATGGTTCCGGCCGAACGGATCTCGTCGGGGTCCCAGGCGGGTCCCGTGGGCTCGCGCAGGCCGTAACTCGCGTCGGCGAGATCGTCCGCCCCGGTGAACTCCGACCAGTGGAGGGGCCCCGGACCTCGAGTGATCGGGACGAGGACGCGGCCAGCCACCCGGCGGAGGGCGTCGAGGAACTCCAGTGAGCCGGGCTCGAGTGCGGTGGGTACGTAGGCGCAGACCGTCGATCCGTCGGCGACGCCGACTGTGACGAGTCCGACAAGTGCCTGGTCCTCGGATGCGCGGAGTTCGGGGGTCAGTGCGCGCCGCCCGGAGAGCACCAGTTCACGCCACTCGGCCTTTGTTCGTGCCTGCATGCCCCAACCCTAAGGCCGTCCACGGAGGGCCCTCGACCGGTTCCCGGAGGTCACTGTCAGGATCTTGGTGACTGAAGAGTAGGTCCGCACCGTTATGGTGTGGGCATGACAGACGCCGCACCGCACACCGCCAGCGCCTTTCGCACGGCTGTCGTGCCCGCAGCGGGAATGGGTACGCGATTCCTCCCCGCGACCAAGACCGTGCCGAAAGAGCTGCTCCCGGTGGTGGATACGCCGGGTATCGAACTCGTGGCCGGAGAGGCCGCGGATTCGGGCGCCGGCCGGCTCGTGATCGTGACGTCGCCGGGTAAGGACGGAGTGGTCGCCCACTTCGTCGAGGACCTCGTTCTCGAGAGCAAGCTCGAGGCCAGCGGCAAGTATCACCTGCTCGAGAAGGTGCGGAAGGCTCCCGGCCTGCTCGAGGTGGAGTCCGTCGTTCAGGACGAGCCTCTCGGCCTGGGCCACGCGGTCGGCTGCGCGGAGTCGGTCCTCGACGACGACGAGGACGCCATCGCCGTGCTCCTCCCGGACGACCTGGTGCTGCCGCGCGGAGTGCTCGAGACGATGTCGCGAGTCCGCCGCAAGCGTGGCGGTACCGTCCTCTGCGCCATCGACGTCCCCAAGGACCAGGTGAGCGCGTACGGCGTCTTCGAGGTCGAGACGGTTCCCGACGCCACGAACCCGGACGTCCTCAAGGTCACCGGCATGGTCGAGAAGCCTGCCATCGAGGACGCGCCGTCCACGTTCGCCGCCGCAGGCCGTTACCTCCTCGACCGCGCGATCTTCGATGCGCTGCGACGGATCGAACCCGGCGCCGGAGGCGAACTCCAGCTCACCGACGCCATTGCTCTCCTCATCAAGGAAGGCCATCCCGTTCACGTCGTCGTGCACCGAGGCACGAGACACGACCTCGGAAATCCCGGCGGCTACCTCCGCGCTGCGGTTGACTTTGCGTTGGACATGGACGAGTACGGCCCGTCGTTGCGCGAATGGCTGATCGACCGATTGAAGCGGACGGATTCCTAGAAGCTCGGGAGGCAACAACTTGCGGTCGGTCGAGGAGCAACAGACGATCGTGACCGCGGCCGCGGTGGCGCCGCGGCCGGTCCGTGTGGCGATCTCCGAAGCCCAGGGGCTGCTGTGCGCCGAAGAGGTGGTCACCGAGCGTCCCCTTCCTGGCTTCGACCAGGCCGCGATCGACGGCTACGCCGTCCGCAGCGTCGACGTCCAGGCGGCCGGAACCGACATCCGGGACGACGACGGCGCGTCCGTGGAACTGTCGCTGCCCGTGGTCGGTGAGGTCACGGCTGGTTCGCGGCAGCCGATCCGGCTGCAGCCCCGTCAGGCCGTCAAGGTCGATACGGGCGCACCTCTCCCGACGCTCGCCGATGCCGTCCTTCCGCTCGACCGTACGGACGGCGGCCGTGCTCGCGTCAAGATCTACAAACCGGTCCGCTCCGGCGACTACGTGCGCCGTGCCGGCGACGACGTGCAGCCGGGAGACGTCGCCGTCCGCGCGGGCACCATCATCGGGGCGGCCCAGGTGGGGTTGCTGGCAGCCGTGGGTCGCGACAAGGTGCTCGTGCATCCGCGGCCGCGGTTGTCCGTCATCTCCGTCGGAGGCGAACTCGTCGACGTCGACCGCACCCCCGGTCCGGGGCAGGTCTACGACGTCAACTCCTACGCGCTGGCCGCCGCCGCCCGTGACGCCGGCGCCGACGTCAACCGGGTCGGGATCGCGAACGCCGACGCCCGTCGACTGCGCGAGGTGGTGGAGGGTCAGCTGATCCGCTCCGAGATCGTCGTCATCGCGGGGGCGGTCGGTGGCGGTGCCTCCGAGGACGTCCGCGACGCACTCGCCGATCTCGGCGACCTCGAGGTCGACCGGGTCGCGATGCATCCGGGATCCGTCCAGGGGTTCGGCCAGCTGGGCCGCGACGAGGTCCCCACGTTCCTGCTCCCGTCCAACCCGGTGAGCGCCCTGGTGGTGTTCGAGGTGATGGTGCGCCCGCTGATCCGCATCGCCCTCGGGCGCAGGCAGCCGATGCGGCGCGTCGTCACAGCCCGCACGGTCGCACCCATCACATCCATCGAGGACCGCAAGGGTTTCCTTCGTGGTCAGCTCATGCGCGACGAGGCGACGGGGGAGTACCTCGTCCAAGCTCTCGGCGGAGCGCCGGGCGCGTCCTCGCACCTTCTCGCCACGCTGGCCGAGGCCAACTGTCTCGTCCTCATCGATCCCGAGGTCACCGAGGTCCGGACCGGTGACCAGGTGGATGTGGCCTTCCTGGCGCAGCGGGGCTGATGACGCCGCGACAGTGTGAGACGGGATGACACAGCATCCGGGTTGGCCGCCGCATCTCGGGCCCCTGCGGGTGAAGGGTGGCGTCGTCACCGTGCGCGCCATCAGGTTGCGTGACGCGTCCGCGTGGAGTCGGTTGCGGACTCGCGACCGTGCGCACCTCGAACCGTGGGAACCGACGGGGGAGGCGCCGTGGGAAGCGCGCCACCACATCTCGGGATGGCCCGGGCTGTGCAGCAGTCTCCGTTCGGAGGCCCGGAAGGGTCGCATGCTGCCGATGGCCATCGAACTCGACGGCAACTTCTGCGGCCAGATCACGATCGGCAACGTGGTGCGGGGTGCGCTGCGCTCCGCCTGGATCGGATACTGGGTCGCGAGCGACGTCAACGGCCTGGGCGTGGCCACGGGTGCCCTCGCGCTGGGGTTGGATCACGCTTTCGGCCCCGTGGGGCTGCACCGCGTGGAGGCCACCGTCCGTCCGGAGAACCTGGCGAGCCAGGCGGTGCTGCGCAACGTCGGCTTCCGCGAGGAGGGTCTGCTCAAGCGCTACCTCGACGTCGACGGACAGTGGCGTGACCACATCCTGGTCGGCATGACGGTCGAGGACGTGCCCGGCACGGTGTCTGATTCGCTCGTGCGCAGTGGCAAAGCCACGTGGGCGTGACCGCCGAAACGGACATGGACAATCGTCCAGCTACGCGGCAGTTATTTTACGGTATCAAAGGTTCCTGACCGGGCCCTCCGCTTTCGGCAACTCTTTGCCGGATCGTTTCCTCACCCTGTTCGCGCCATGTCGAGCGCCACATTTTCGCGTTACGCATGTGACACCTGAGTATGGTGAGATCGGCGCGTCTGCGAAGATGTGCGTGTTCATGCGGTTAGCCTGGGTGGGTCAACAGCGGTATCCATGCTGGTAGACGATTGGGAGGAGGTCGCCGTATGCCGAACTCGTTTCTCTGGATCGGGCTCGTCGTCGTATGGCTCTTCGTCCTGGTCCCGATGCTGGTGAACAACCGCCCCCGGATTCGGCAAACCAGTGACGCAGCACTCGCTACGCGCGTGCTGCACCGCGGTGACAAGCGTCCCGTGCAGCGTGGACCCGCCGCAGGACACCGCAGCGACCCGTACTGGCAACCGGAACCGGACCACTACGGCTACGACGCGGAGGACCTTGTGGACACTCACGCAGAGGAAGACGATTTCGACAGTGAGCGGGCACCGGTCGGCGAGTACGTGCCGGTTCGCCGGGGACGCGGAGGCTTCGATCCCGAGGCCGACGCGATCGCTCGCGAGGCCAGGTACGCGTTTCGTCAGAGGTCGGTGCTCGGGTTGGTGTTCGCGACGATCATGTCTGCGGCACTCGGCCTGATCATCTCCCCGCTCATGTGGTGGGCGTTCGCGGCGGGCGTGGCCGGCCTGTTCGGGTACATGGCATATCTGCGCCGGCAGGTTCAGATCGAGCAGGAGATCCGGCGTCGGCGGACGGCGCGCCTCAACCGCTCGCGGTTGGGCGTCGAATCCCACAGCGACGAGGAGCTGCGCCTCATTCCCGCCCGGTTGCGGCGTCCGGGGGCTGTCGTCCTCGAAGTGGACGACGAGGACCCCGAATTCGATCACCTCGAGCACTTTGACGACCAGCCGATGCAACAGGCGACGATGCGCCGGGCAGCCGGTGAGTAGCCGGGCAATTCGGGCCGAAAGCCACGTCGGTGTAGGCGATTCGCTCCCCGCGTGGGTGGCCTGCTAGAGTTTGCCGAGCGGATCGCAGGATTCGCAAACGGGGCTGTGGCGCAGTTGGTAGCGCGCTTCGTTCGCATCGAAGAGGTCAGGGGTTCGATTCCCCTCAGCTCCACCACCGAAAAGGCACTCTCTCCATCCGGAGGGGGTGCCTTTTCTGCGTTCCTGCCCAGGTGGATGACGTCACCGGAAACGAAATTTGCCAAATGGTAACTGCATGCTGTGTACTGTCCGTAGGTCGTCACGGGGTCGGCCACACGGGGTGGGGGAACATGCAGGCAATGGACAAGATCTCGAAGTTCCTGGAGCCGGTGACGGTGGTCGCGACCATCACCGCGACGATGTTGCTGGTGAACGTGCTGTGAACTCCGGCCGACCTTCCGGCGCCGCCCGGGACACCGGACTTCCGCTGACCGATCAGCACCTCCAGGCGACGACACCGAACCCGTAGGGGTTCCCACATACTGCTCGAGTCCCACCTGGCTCGGGCATCGCTGGTGGTGCCGGTCCCCCGACACCGGCACCACCAGCACCTCCGGTCGGTTCGCTCGATACCATGGCAGCGGCAGCGTCGCCGTAGATGTGGTGTCGTGTCGTGAATACAAGGGGGGTGCACAGTGGGCGCGCGTCGTGTTGTTCGAAGGCTGACCATGGTCGGGCTGGCGTTGGCCTTCTTGGCCGGGCTCGGGTGGGTAACCGTTTCGGCGTTCCCGTCGGATGCCGCCGCCGACCCCCAGTACCACGAATGCGCCGGCAGTCGGTGCGACGACGGATCCCCGGAATCCCCCGGCGGCGGCAAGCCCCATCACCCAGATCCGCCGTGCGAGAGCCTGCGCGGATGCGGCGGAGAGCCCAGTGAGACTGGGGAACCCAGCGAGACACAGGAGCCCAGCCAGACGTGGGAGCCCAGTGAGACATGGGAACCCAGCGAGACGGCTGAGCCGAGCGAAACCACCGAACCGTCCGAGACCACCGAACCGACGAAGACCTCGACTCCGTCGACGTCACGTGTCGTGGTCGCGCCGCCGCCCCCGATCCAGTTGCCGTCGGCGGCGGAGCCGAAGTTCTCCCGTCCCGACTCGTCCGGGGACGACGATTCCGGAGACGACCTGGGTGCCGACGTGGGCACCTCGCCCCCGGGTTCCGAGGGAGCAGCGGGTGGTGGAGCACCGGCCGGAGGTCCCGGTTCCGGCGCCGCCGCCGCGCCCGGCCCGAGTGGGCCCGCGGATTCGGCACCGGAGGATCGCCCCGCCGGGAATCCCCCGAACAGTGACGGGTCCTCGCCTGCCGCCCAGTCACCCGCCCAGGGCGATCCGGATGCTGCGCCGCCGGGAATGGTTCCCGTGGTCCACAGCGAGCCGTTGCCTGCGATCACCGTTCTCGGTGGGGTCGGCGTCCTCCTCTGCTGTGCCGGGGGAGCGGGTGCGTTGACGTTCAAGGGCGCTCGCGCACAACAGGCGCGCATCGCAACCGCGCGGGCGGAGTTCTTCCCGCCCGCTTCGAATGCAGGGGTGTAGTCGTGGGGGCGAACAGATCTCATCGGCGAGTCGCGGCGGCCGTGGACGCGGTGTGCGACGCGGCGGCCCGTGCCGAAGCAGTGTCACTCCGGCACGTCGTGGACGCGGTGGCCCGCGAACGACAGCGTCCCATCGAACTCGATTTCACGACGGCGATGGCGCCCGGCGTCTGCGGTCAACGGCGTGCCTACCCCGACCGGGACGTGATCGTGCTGGCGCCGGGGCTGCCGGACCTCGACCGCACGCTTGCGCACGAGCTGGGTCACATCGTGTTTCGGCACGAGGGCGCCGAGATCGTTGCCGCGACACTCGAAGCCGGTGACGATCTCATCGCGTACATGCTCAGCCAGCGGTCGCGGCGTCGGGACGACGAACAGCCGTCCGGCGAGGTGGCGGAGTGGGAGGCCGAGACGTTCGCGTCGATGCTGCTCATCCGGTTGAAGACGATGCAGGGACGCGGAACTCCCGTGTCCGTGCTCCGCTACGACGAGGCGATCGGCTGATGGGCTGGCTGGTAGCGCTCGTCGTCTGGACTGCCGCCGGCGCCCGCATCGGCCGGGTCGCGGCACGTCAGCCGACGCCGCTGCGTGTGGCGATGGTGGTAGCGGTGTCGAGCGCGGCACTCGCGTCGACGCTGGCGATTTCGGACGTCGCCGAGCGTCTCGACACGCTGGCCCCGACCGCCGGTCTGTCGGAGATCCTCATCGAGCTGGCCTGGACACTGTTCGCCGCCGCGAGCGCGGTCGGTGCGGTGTCGGTGTGGCCGATCCTCCCGCGTCCGGCCCTGCGGGCGGTCGCCGTCGTCGTGTACACCGTGGCCGTCGTGCTCGGAATCGGGCTCGCCGGTGGATATCCCGTCCCCGCGCTGGTGTTCGTCGTGATCGCCTTGACAGCGGTGGTCGTCACCGGGGTCCGGCACGTCGCGTGGACTCCGCTCGGTCGCGGAATCTCGCTGATCGTCATCGGGTCCGCAATCGTCCTGGTCGCGGCGGCCGTGGGGCTCGTGCGTGAGGTCTCGGGGCAGATGTGGACCGTGGGCTCCGCGCCGGCGTACACCGTCGCGGCCGTCGTGGTGTCGGTCGGTACCGTCTGGGTGCTCGTCGAAACCTGGCTGCGCGCACGGCAGGATCTGCGCCGCATGAGCACACTCCATTCGGTGCTCGTCTCCCGCTTCCCGGAAGTCGTCGAGGGCGACGGCAAGGGGAGCACGACCGTTCTCCGCGCCTCCGACGCGGTCGCCCACGTCATGGATGCGCTGTACCTGCAGTCGGGTGCGGGCATGCTCGACACGGACGAACAGGAACTTCCGGAATCGGCTGCGGACCGTGCCCGGATCCTCGCCCACTGGATCGACGACCCGGTCAACTCGGACGTTCTCGACACCGAGTGGATCGCGCCGCCGCAGGGCGTGTCGCCGCGCCGATGGGTGCTGGATCTCGCCGACGCGTACGAGGACTTCCTCGAGACCAGTCCCGCCCCGGCGAAGGCGGACACCGTCGAATCGGCGACGGAGTAACCCAGACGGCTCCTGCCGCCGGTCAGTTCGGAGAATCGGTGACCAGCCACCCGCAGGGCGTGGCGAGGCTGTCGGCGTCCGGAGGTCCCATGGACCCGGCGGGGTACGGCTTGGCCGGGGGCGGGTCCCGGAGCAGTGCGTCGGCGACGGTCCACACGTGTGCCAGTCCGTCGGGGCGGGTGAACAGCGACCGGTCACCGTGCAGGACGTCGAGGATGAGCCGCGAATACGGGGCGAGGGCGTGGGCGAGCGGCACGGTGTCGAGGGGAAGACCCAGATGCCCCACCGACAGCGTGTCGTCGGGTCCGGGTTCCTTTACGACCATGGCGATGTCGATCTCACCGTCCCCGGACAGGTCGAAGGACAGGACGGCGCCGTCCGGCGGAATGTCGGTGAGTGGGCCTTCGGGACTTCGGAAGACGAGGCTCACCTGTTGCCGGCTGACGCCCAGCATCTTTCCGGTCCGGAGGAGGAACGGCACTCCACGCCAGCGGTCGGTGTCGACCCACAGCCGGGCGGCGACGAACGTCTCGGTGGTCGAATCGTCCGCGACACCGTCGACGTCGCGGTATCCCTCGTACTGGCCGAGCACCACCTCGGCCGGATCGAGGGGACGGAACGCCCCGATCACGGATTCACGGGCGGACTGGAGGTCGTCGGCGCCCAACGTGGCCGGCGGCTCCATCGCGATCTCGGCCGCGACCTGGAACAGGTGGGTCACCAGCATGTCCAGGACGGCGCCGGTGGCGTCGTAGAACCGGGCGCGGTCGTCGATGTCGAGAGTCTCGGGCACGTCGATCTGCACCTGCTCGACGTGCTCGCGGTTCCAGACGCCCTCGATCATTCCGTTGGCGAAGCGCAGGATGTTCAGGTTCTGGGTGCTCTCCTTGCCGAGGAAATGATCGATTCGGTAGATCTGCTTCTCGTCGAGGACGTGGTGCACGGCCTCGTCTAGTTCGGTGAATGCCTCCTGCGAGGTCCCGAAAGGCTTCTCGTACACGACGCGTGCGCCCCGGGCGAGGCCGTGCGCGCCGAGCGCGCGTGTGGTCTCGGCGAACGCGACGGGTGGCAGGGCCAGGTAGTGGACCAACTGCGCGTCTGAGGCGCCGAGGTCGTCGCGGGCCTGCTGCACCGCCGTGGGGAGCGTTCCCGGGTTGTCGGGGGTGAATCCGCCGCCGGCGAATCTGAGCCGCCGGGCGAAGGCATCCCAGTCGGCGTCGTCGTGGGGCACTCCGAACTGGTTCACGACGTCGCGCACGTGGTCGCGGAACTGATCGTCGGAGACGTTGCCGCGTCCGGTGCCGATCAGCATCCATTCGGAGTTCAGCAGACCCGATTGGGCAAGTTGGAAGAAGGCGGGGAGGACCATCCGTTTGGACAGGTCCCCGGTGGCGCCGAAGAGGACGAAGATCGTGGGACCGAGCTGCGGTCTGTCAGCCATTGCTCCATCATGCGCCACGTGCGCACGCCGGGCGGGGCATTTCCGGAGCCGTTGCCGGACGCGTCCAGTGAGCGATATCCGGACGCGCGGTGCGAACTTCTACCGAACTCGTTGTGGCCCAGGCATTCCGGTGATTAGCGCGACGCGTCCGGTGGGACCTCCGGCAGGCCCTCGCTGGCCCGCAGTTTCTCGGCCATCGTGGTGAGCAGACTCTGTGATTCTTCGGAGAGGTCGAACGCGCGGCTTGAGAGCTTGCGGAGCCCGTATCCCTGGAGTTGCGAGAGAAGCTCGAGATCGTGGTCGATCTTCGCGGCGTAGATGTCGTTGAAGAAGTAGTCGGGCTTCACCTTGAAGAAGCGGGCGAAAGCCGCAACCGTCTCGTCGGAGGGGTTGGTGCGTTGTCCCGACCGGAGTTGGGAGATGTAGGGCTTCGAGATCTGATGTCCGTCTGCGATGAGTGCGGCCGCGACCTCAGCGTTGGTATGCGGTTTACGTCCCGGAGGGTGGACCGTGTCGAAGAGCTTGTTCAACCGCGCAGCAAAATCTGCCATTGTGAGCCGCCGGGTCCTCTCTCGTGCGGGCGTCAGTCGTGTGAACGACACCGTACCACGATGATAACCGATTGATAACTCACGCAGATAGAGGCAAAACGTCGCCAGAATGCACCATTCGTATTTCTTATATGTTTCAACGACTGCGCGGCGCATGCTTACTGCTCGATGTCGCCGAGGGGGCCCTCTGCGCTCGTCACGCACGCCTTACTGTTGAAAGTTCAAGAGAGCCGCCGATGTGCGGCGTGGTGCGCCTGTGGCAACTGATGTGCCGGCCGGGGCAACCGCATGGTTGCTCCTTCAATCACTGGGAGTTAGCTGGCAGGGTTGCGGGGGTGTGCGCTGTGAAGCGAACCTGCTCATACACCCAGCTCAGGGGCAATGTGTTGCGTTGCGCATCGCAACGTCCGAATGTCGCTCGCGGACTGAGGGGCCTCGTGAACACTACTGCGAAGGAGTGGCATCCGCACGGGCGGCGGAGTCTGCGCGGCCGTCCGACCCGGTCGCGGCGCCGTCCGACGCGCGAGTTCGTTCGCCGGTGTTGGACTATTGTCCAGCTCAGCCCGGGTTTCGGCACCTCGTCACGCCCCCGAGTCTGGTCAAATCTGAAGCCGTCGGGGATGATTGTGATATGGAACACAGAATGAGTGACGCCGAGCTTCGGAAGGCGATTCGAGTTCTGCGCGAGCGCGCCGACGACGCCCGGCATCGAGGACACGACGACGACGCCAACGGAATCGAGAAGACGATTCGCACCTATCAGGAAGAAATGACCCAGCGGTTGTGAACTGTCACGAGCCGACCCCACAGCGGGGCCGGCTCGTGTGTGTTCGTGCGAAAAGCGCCTTCGTAGTCGCGTGCGCGCAAACAGATTGCGTGCGTAGACTTCCAGCCGACACGGATCGGTGACGACGGGGGCTCGCACGACTATGGCGATCAAGACGCTCGACGGCAAGAAGTGCCTGATCACGGGTGCAGGTAGCGGCATCGGGCACGCGACAGCCCTGTCGGCGGCGGCGGAGGGCGCCGAACTGTTCCTCACCGACATCAACGAGGTCGGCCTGGCGCAGACGGTGGAACAGGTCGGCGGCCGCGGCGGCACCGTCAGCTTCTCCCGTGCGCTCGATGTGTCCGATTACGACGCCGTGGCCGCATTCGCCGCGGATGTCCACGAACAGTTCGGAAGCCTCGACGTCGTCATGAACGTCGCGGGAATCTCTGCGTGGGGCACGGTCGAGAACCTCGAACACCGTCACTGGAAGTCCATGGTGGACGTGAATCTGATGGGTCCGATCCACGTCATCGAGAGTTTCGTGCCCCCGATGGTGCGCGCGGGGCGCGGCGGTCACCTCGTCAACGTATCTTCCGCGGCGGGGCTGCTGGCGCTTCCCTGGCACGCGGCGTACAGCGCAAGCAAATTCGGGCTCCGCGGGGTGTCCGAGGTTCTGCGGTTCGACCTCAAACGGCACGGCATCGGGGTGAGCCTCGTGGTTCCCGGGGCGGTGAAGACGCCGTTGGTGGGCACCGTCGAGATCGCCGGAGTGGACCGTGACGACCCGCGCATCCAGAAGGCGATCCACCGCTTCGAGAAGCGCGCCGTCACGCCCGAGAAGGTCGCGTCGTGCATCATCGCCGGCATCAAGAAGGACCGGTACATGGTGTACACCTCGCCGGATATCCGGTTCGGCTACTGGTGGGCCCGCAAGTTTTCGCCGCCCTACGACTACGTGATGCAGAAGGCCAACGATCAGTTCAGCAAGTTCCTGTAGGAGCTAGGGCGTGCCGGTGCGGGAACTCGGGGCCAGCACCGTCCCGTCGGTGAATCGCACGCCGTCGGTGCATCGGCATTCGACCTGGCCGCCGCCGAATTGTTCCGCGTGAAGTCGTGCGTACAGTCCTTGTTGCGCAAGGAGTTCGGTGTGCGTGCCGCGTTCGATCAGTGTTCCTTCGTCGATCACGAAGATCACGTCGGCGTGCTGGATGGTGGACAGGCGGTGGGCGATCGCGAGGGTCGTCCGTCCGCGCATCACCTCACCGAGGGCTCTCTGGACGAGTCGCTCGGAGACCGTGTCGAGCGCCGACGTCGCTTCGTCGAGGATCAGCACGCGGGGGTTCTTCAGCAGCACCCGGGCAATGGCCAATCGCTGCTTTTCGCCGCCGGACAGGCGGAATCCTCGCTCGCCCACCAATGTGTCGTATCCGTCGTCGAATCCGAGGATGCGGTCGTGAATGTTGGCGGCCACCGCGGCGTCCTGCAGTTCGGCATCGGTCGCGTCCGGTTTGGCGTAGCGAAGGTTGTCGGCGATCGAGGCGTGGAACAGGTACGGATCCTGGGTCACCATTCCGACCGCCTCGGCGAGGGAGCTCATGGTCAGGTCGCGCACGTCGTAGCCGTCGACCCGGACCGAGCCACTGTCCACCTCGTACAGTCGCGGCACAAGGTAGCAGAGCGTGGTCTTTCCTGCGCCGGACGGTCCGACGAACGCGGCGAGCTGACCCGGCTCGATTTCCAGGGAAGTGCCCGCCACCGCCCAGCGCCGGCTCCGACGTTCCGCCGGTTCGGTTTCGGGCGCCGCCGCCGCCGGAAGGCGAGTGGCGACGGTCGAGACGCCGCGCAGGCCGCCGCCTCCGCCGCCGCGACCCAGGCTGCGCAGCGCCACCGGGTCGGGATCGGCGGTGGCCAGCCGGACGGGCGCGGGATACGCGAAGTACACGTCGTCCAACTCCACCCGCCCGGGCGAGTCCGCCGGCAGTTCGACGGCGTCCGGGCGATTCACGATCGCGGGCTGCAGGTCGAGGTATTCGAAGATGCGGCGGAACAACGCCATCGACGTCTGGACGTCGAGAGTAACCCGCATCAGCGAGACCAGTGGCTGCAGCAGCCGGGCCTGCAGAGTCGAGAATGCGACGAGCGTGCCCGCCGAGAGCGCCGCGGAACCGCCGCTGACGAGATACCCCGCCAAAAGGTAGACGAGGGCAGGAGTGATCGCCATGAACGAGCTGACGACGGCGAAGAAGCCCTGACCGGTCATGGCTTGCCGCACCTGAAGTTCGGTCTGCCGGGCGTTCTCGGTCCGATACCGGTCGAGTTCGGTGTCGGCCTGATTGAACACCTTCGTCAGCAGCACACCCGAGACGCTCAGCGCTTCCTCGGTGATCGCGGTCATGTCCGACAACGACTCCTGCGTCTTGCGTGCCAGAACCCGTCGCCGGGCGCCGACCCGCCGCTGCAGGTAGACGAAGCCGGGAAGCAGCGCGACTGCGAGAAGCGTCAGCTGCCACGACAGCAGCACCATCGCGATGAGGGACGCCGCGACCGTGACGACGTTGGACAGGATGTTCGACGCCGTCGACGTCAGTACCGAGCGCACCCCACCGACATCGTTGGCCAGTCTCGATTGGATGGAACCGGTCTTGGTGGACGTGAAGAACGCCAGTTCCATCTTCTCGAGATGAGCGAACAACCGCTCCCGCAGATCCGCCATCGACAGATTGCCGACCTTGGTGGTGAGGTAACTCTGGCCGACGCCGATCACCGAACCCGCCAGCGTCACCGCGATCATGGCCAGCACCAGCCACAGCAGCAGCGTCAGATGGACACCGCTGCCGTCAGTGGGAAACAGCGCGCGGTCGAACACCGCCTTCGTGAGGAAGGGATTGACGATGCCGAGGAGGGAGGACACGACGATCGCGGCCGCGACGAGCACCAGCCACCCGCGGTAGGGACGCAGCAGCGCCCAGATACGAGGCAACAGCGAAGGCTCGTCGTCAACCGACGGGGCCTGCTGCGTGGATGTGGGACCGGTCGCGGGCATCTCCCCATCGTGCCCATCCGCCGCAGTCCTGGCGAGCAGATTCGGTTACGGCTGGTTGCCGTGATCGGGAATGCCGAGTTCGTCTCGCACGGCGGTGAGGAACTCTTCCTGGGCCTTCATCCCGGCCTGGAAGTGGTCGACGAATTGTTGCTGGCGGGTGGACAGGGTGTCCGCGGGCACGGTGTCGTCTTCTGCGAGGTCGACTGTCAGCCAGCTGACGGTCTCGGTTCCGGACGAATACTCCACCACCATCCGCCGTGCGGGTTCCACCACCGGTGCGGATCCGATCAACTCCACCGCCGCGAATTTCGAGGTGAACACGACCTCCTGGTCGTGCAGCGGTGTGATGATGTCCTGCACGGTGGCCAGCAGCATCGGCCCGTCGAAGCGGTCGAACGCCATCGAGACCGAACCCGAGGTGAGGCGCACCTCGTTGGCCGCGGTCAGGAGTTCCGAGTAGATCTGCTGCCGTTGCGTTCGCAGGAACTCGTTCTCGGATTGGAACACCGTCGCCTCGACCTGATTCGACGTGTTCAGGAGGGTGAACACTCCTCCGCACAGGGAACCGATCAGCGTGCCGACGACGGCGATCGCCGCGACCAGCAGACTGAGACGGAACTCGTGACGCCGCGCGTCGGGGCGTGGCACGTCCGTGCGGTCGAGATCTTCGGCGAGAACTCGCCGGTCACCGCCGCCGCGTCCATGCTCGTCCATCGTCCCGCTCCGTTCCGTGCGCTACCGGTCGAAACCGACTTTTCCGTGCGATCCGGGCCGCGTCGCGAGTAGCCGACTACGCGAGTCGTGAAACCTTGGGTGGGGTCGGTGCGATATGTGAAGTAAGCGGTGATCGATGATCGCTTTCGAGGCGGCACCGGAGTCGCCGAGCGTCACCGTTCACCGTCGGCGTCGGGGACACTCGGAATCGAAGGTGAGCACAATGAACAAGATCGCACTCCGCACGGCAGTCGCCTCGGCCGTGATCGCCCCGGTGATGCTCCTGGGCGCAGGAGCGGGCACCGCGACAGCAGCACCCATCCTCACAGCAGGCGCGACGGGCACGATCGTCATCGAGGTACCCACAGGGGAAAGCTGGAACTGCCTCGCGCTCGACTCGAACTTCGGACTCAAAGGCGGCGTGGGCCATGTGGGCGGCTTCGCGGCGGGATCCGACGTGACGGTGTTCTGCTTCGGCACCACGGCGCCGTTCTTCTTCACCGGCAGTGTGAAGGCGGGAACGTAGCGTAGTCGGAGAGTGGAAAGTCGGGAACCGGTACCGATTGCTCTCGGCGACAATCAGGTTCGGCTACGGGTCTGCGGTGGTGGAGGGTCCCCCGAGTCGCGAGTGCTGAGCCGGGCCACCTGCGCCGCGAGGTACTGCTGCTCCGGCACATTCGTGGTGCGGTTCGCCGCCGCCCGGTAGTGCGCGAGGGCCGATTCCGGGTCGCCTGCCAAGTCGAACAGATGGGCCCGGACGGCGTCGAGTCGGTAGTGCCCGGCCAGCGCCTCGTCGAGCGGCTCGAGCATCGTCAGTCCCGTGGCCGGACCGTGCACCATCGCCGCGGCCACCGCACGGTTCAGCGTCACCATCGGATTGTCGGACATCCGCTCGAGCAGGCCGTACAGCGTGAGGATCTGCGCCCAGTCGGTGTCCTCGACCCGGTCCGCGTCGTCGTGGACCGCCGCGATTCCGGCCTGCAGTTGATAGGCCCCGACCGAGCCGTGGGCGACGGCGTCCAGCACCACGCGCTGACCCTCGACGATCAACTCCCGGTTCCACATCGTGCGATCCTGCTCGGCCAGCGGGATCAACTCGCCGTGTGGACCGGTGCGGGCGGGACGACGGGCGTCGGTCAGCAGCATCAATGCCAGCAGCCCACCGACTTCACCGTCGTCGGGCAGCATCGCGTGCACGGCCCGGGTGAGCCGGATCGCCTCGGCGGACAGTTCGGTGCGGTGCAGATGGTCGCCGATGCTGCTGGCGTACCCCTCGTTGAAGATCAGGTAGAGCACGTGCAGGACGGACCGCAGGCGTTCCGTCCACTCGTCACCCGTCGGCCGCCGGAACGGTATCCCCGACGTCGTGATGCGCTGCTTTCCTCGGCTGATCCGTTGAGCCATGGTCGATTCCGGGACCAGGAACGCGTTGGCGATCTCCGCGGTGGTGAGACCCCCGACTGCGCGCAGCGTCAACGCGATGGCCGACGCCGGTGTCAGAGCGGGATGGCAGCACAGGAACAGCAGGAGCAGGGTGTCGTCCCGATCCGGCACGTCCCTGGACGGCGGTGCCTGCCGGGCAACGACGTCCTCCCGCGTGCGGCGGGCGATCTCGCTGCGGATCTGATCGGTCATCTTGCGGGTGGCGGTCTGGATCAGCCAGCCGCGTGGGTTGTCCGGCAGTCCCTCTCGCGGCCAGTGCTCGGCGGCCGCGAGCAGCGCCTCCTGCACCGCGTCCTCGGAACCCTCGAAGTCACCGGACCGCCGCACGAGCGCACCGAGGACCTGCGGCGCCAGTTCGCGCAGCAGGTCCAGGGTGGCAGGGTCGGTCTTCACAGATCGGTGTCGGGCGCGCCCATCACCTGCCGCACTTCGATCGCTTGCTGGATCGGCGCCCCGCCCGGGCCCGGTGCCGCCGATGTCTGTGCGGCGATCTCCAGCGCCCGGGCCTCGGACTCCACGTCGATCATGCGGTACCCGGCGAGCAGTTCCTTCGATTCGGGGAACGGTCCGTCGGTCACCGCCGGAGCGCCCTTGCCGTCGAACGTGACGCGCTTCGCGACGTCGGGCCCGGCGAGTCCCTGCGCGTCGACGAGTTCGCCCTTCGCGACGAGTTCCGCGTTGAGGTCCTGCTGGAACCGGATGTGCGCCTGCACCTCCTCCGGTGTCCACTCGGTCATCGGCACATCGCATCCCGCGCCGCCCTCGTAGTGCTGCAGCAACATGAACTTCGGCATCTCTGTCTCCTCACCCGGTGTGGCGCCCATTCTGGCGCTTTCACGAACAGGACGGAGCACAACCGAGGTTCTCGACATGCTTCGAGAATTTTCTTCGAAGAATTTTTCAGCGGTGACCGGCGTGGAGGCAGTCCTCGAACAGCGTGCGCACCTCGTCGACGTGCCGATCGAGATCCGCGAGGTCCCACCCGTCGGTCGGCACGGGTGCGAGCACGTCGACGTCGACCGTACCGGGGTGCGCGACCAGGGAGTTCCGCCACATCCGTTCACCCGCGTTGTGGATGACGATCGGCACGATCGGCACCCCCGCCTGCATCGCCAGGTGGAACCCGCCCTTCTTGAACTTGCCGAGGCGCGGGGTCGCCGAGCGGGTGCCCTCGGGGGCGATCGCGATGGAGATGCCGGACTGCAGTTTCTCCACGGCCGGGCGGAGTGCGGCTCTGGCCTTCGTGCTGTCGGTCCGGTCGATGTACGCCACGTCGAGGAGCGCGCCCACGGGAATGAACCGGGGGTCGCGCGCGGCCTCCTTCTTCGCGACACCGGTGACATCGCGTCGGATGACGCTGCCGATCACCAGCATGTCGAGCGAACTCTGATGATTGAACATGAAGACCGCGGGCCGGGCCGACCACGCATTCTCCTTGCCCTTGATGCGCACGTTGATCCCGCAGATCGCGAGTGCGAGATCGGGTCCGAAGCTGCCGACCAGATTGGCGCCCGTCTGCCGGTTCTGGGTGAGCAGGCCGGCGGAAACGCCGAACGCGGCCGCACCCATCAGGGCGCCGATGGCCGTGGTGGTGCGCGCGATGGACATCGGGTCGGCGCCGCTCTCCGGAGGCCGCAGATTCACCGACGGCCATCCGTTCTGCCGCGCCGTGGCCGCCAGCTTGCGGTCGGGATTCAGCGCCACCGGATGTCCCACCGATTTCAGCATCGGAACGTCCTCCGCGCCGTTGGAGTACGCGAAGCTGTTGCCCAGATCCACGCCGTGCTCGTCCGCGTACTCGCGCAGGGCCTCGGCCTTGGCGGGGCCCCACAGCGCCGGCGATTCGAGCTTCCCGGTGAGCATGCCGTCCAGTACCGCGGGCCGCGTGCACAGGACGTCGTCGACGTCGATGTCGAGGTCCGCGGCCACCGACAGCGCTTGATACGGGGTGGCGGACGTGGCCATCACCACCCGGTGACCGGCATGCCGGTGCGCGGCGAGCAGACCACGGACCTCCGAGAAGATCATCCGCGCGATCTCCTGGCGGAACAGCCGCTGCCCCCACTCCTGGAGCTCGTCTTCCATGCGCCCGGCCAGACTCTCCACGCCGATGCGCATCAGATTGCCGACATCCGCACCCCGGAACCGGGTGTCCACCGCGGCGCCCGTGGTGCGCAGCAATTCGGCCACACTGATGTCGAAGCGGCGCAGTCGGTCCCGGTAGACGACGCTCGCGGAGTACCCGCTGATCAGTGTGCCGTCCAGATCGAACGCCGCGAGGGTGGCCGGGCCGGGAACCGCGGCCGCGATGTCGTCGTGGAGACTGCGGGGATCGCTCATCTACTCACCTACCACCCATCTGGTCGAGATTCTCGTGCGCGATGGCCCGGATGCGGAGCACCTGATCGATCAGGGTCTGGAGTTCGGCGTCGAACTCCACCCGCCGGGCCGCCATGTTCTCGGCATTCGGTTCGACCAGGCCCCGGTTGCGTGCCAGCTTGAGCGCGGTCGTGAAGAGTTCCGCCGAAATCGACTCGCTGCTCCCGATCTGCTGCCGGAGACGCCGCTGCTCGGCGAGCGCGAGGCACGACGTCATGAAGGCCTTCTCGTCGAACTTCCGGTCCACCGGGGTCCGGAGCAACTGAGCCGCCACCACGGCGTACGCCTCCAGGAACGGCTGCAGAACCCGGTGTGCCAGATGAATCCGCATCCCGGACAACAGGTTCGCCGCATGCTGCGGGTCACCGAGGTTCGACTCCCACGCCGGGTCGATCAGATCCAGTTCGGAACGCAGTTCCTTACGGAAGCTGTCCTTCTCGCTGAAGAAGAACTCGAACTTGAGGAGATCGCGCATGCGCAGCGCCAGATCCCATCCGTCGTTCAGCGGATCGGTGAACTTCTGGTCGACCGCCGCCCGCAGCACCATCTCCGCGATCGCCCGCATCACCAGGAAATGAATGGTGTTGTTGCGGTAGAACGCTGCGACGAGGTGCTGATCCCGCCCGAGGTAGAACACCCGCTCGCTGCCCTGATCGAAACTGCGCAGCACACCGGAATCGAGGTGCGTGCGCACCGCCTTGCGGATCACCTGCGGGTCGGTCAGGTCGACGTCGCCCGCGGTCGGCAACGAGCGCGCGGTGATGTAGTCCACGAGGGGCCCGAGGACAGCGCCGACCTCGGCGACGGTGAGCGCCCGATCCTCGATTCCGAGAAACGCGAGCATCACGAGCGAGGACGCGGTGACAGGGGTGACCTCGTTGATGCGGTGACACACCTCGAACGCCGTCTTCTGCACCGCCAGCCGCAGGTCGTCCTCCTGGCCGAGGTAGTCCGCCAGCGACATCGGCCTGCCGACGTTGACGTGCGCGACACCGTGCCGTTGCCCCTGCGCCCGAACGTATCCGAAGAGCCAGCGCAGACTCTCCTTGCTCTTCGCCTGGCCGTGCGCCTCCGCCGCCATCGCCCCGACCTCGTAGAGTTGGTCGTAGGTCAGCGACACCGGCACCAGGTACACGTCCGACATCCCGCTGTCCTGGAAGGCCTTCGCGAGGTAGTTGAGCAGACCGAACCGCGGCGGCCGCAACTTCCCGGTGCGGCTGCGCCCGCCCTCGATGTACCACTCGAGGTTGAACCGTTTCGTGAGGAGATAGCGCATGTACTCGCGGAGCGTCCACTTGTAGATTTCGTCGCCCTCGATCTTCCGGCGGATGAACACGGTGCCGCTGCGCTTGCCGATCGGTCCGATCGGCCAGAAGTTGATGTTCAGACCGCCCATCACGTGATTGAGCGGAAGGTCGTTCGCCAGCAGTGCCGGCCGCAGCACCAGCGGGTCGAGGTACGAGCGGTGGCTCGGCAGGAACACCAGGGAATGCTCCTTGTTCAACTCCCGCAGTTCGTCGAGCCGGGTGGTGTCGACGTCGAGGCGGTAGGCGCGGGAGAAGTAGCGGCCCAACTGGTCCCACAGCGCGATGGCCCGCCTGCTCTGGGCGGCGACCATCTCGTCCAGTGCGCCGCGGGCGCGGCGATCCACCTCGGCGACGGGCAGATTCAACTTGCCCGACAGTGCGTGGGTGCCGTCGTGATACCGGCTGGCGTCGGTGATCTCGTCGACGACGAATTTCGACACCTTGTACTGGGTGCCCAGCAGCGTGCGTTCGGCCCGTTCGAGGGTGAGCGCGGCCTGGCGGCGGATGAAATCCGGAAGTGACCCGCCGCCGTTCTCGGCGAGCCGGCGTTCGAGGTCGCTGAGCGGCGCCGGGTCACCCTCCAGGACGTGGCACCGAGCCGGGTCGTCGCGCATCACGCGGCGCTGCGTGTTCTGCCCGGGATGCAGCGGGTCGCGCAGCGACAGCGTCTCCCGCAACCGCTGCGCGCCGTCGGGATGGGTCTCCTTCGGCAGCCAGACCACCCGGAGCGGGGTGAGCAGCGGATCATCCTTCCGCCGTGCGAGATCGGCGAGAGCCTGATCGGTGACGCGGACGGTTGGCGGCGGCTGCCCGGTGTCGTTCGCCTGCCGCTCCAGCCACGTCCGGAGAACGTCGTCCTCCATGTCGCTCATCGTCTCGATGAGATACACCCGCGGCCGCGTCCTCTGTTCGTCCATCGCGCCAGCCTTCCTTTCACCCACGGCCCAGCTCGACGATCTCGTCGAGACTCTCCTGCAGGCACGACATGAACCGCGCCGGCTCGGTGACGGCGGCGGTGTCGAGATTGACGCCGATGCAACACGTGCCGACGTGGGAGACCAGGGTGGCCATCACAGCGCAGCCGGGGGCCGGGCCGAACGGGAACATCCGCTCGATCCGGGCTCCGGCCAGATACACGGGCACCGGCACACCGGCGACGTTGCTGGCCTGCAGATCGAGACCCGTCGACTGCGAGAGGTACCAGTTCGCCAGCACCACCGTCGGAAGCCGGACCAGGATCGGGGCGGCCGAATCCAGCAGTCCGAGCGCGGGTTCCTGACGCAATCCGAGGATGATCGCGCGCACCTTCCGGATCCGTTCGATCGGGTCGCGCTCACCGACCGGCCCCGCGAATCGGGCGGCGGCGAACCGGTTGCCGCCGGTCGGATCCGACGCCGATCGCATGCTCACCGGCATCCCCACCGGAATCGTGTCGAGGTCGTGGCCGAACGATTCGTGATAGCGGCGGAAACCGCCCAGCAGGGCGGCCACATACGCGTCGTTCAACGACCCGCCGGCGACGTGAGCGGCGGAACGTAGTTCGTCGACACTCACCTCGAGCACCCCGAACCAGCGTCCCAGCCCGCGGTCGCGCAGCAGGTCCGAACCCGTCGTCGGGGGAGGGGTCACCACTCGGCGGATCGAGTTCGCGTACCCGGCGACCTCCGTGACACTGCCCACCGGGTCGAAGACGACGGTCCTCGCCGTGCGGACCGCGCCGCGGATCAGGCCGCCGATCCGGCCGGGGGCGCTGCGCACAGTGTCGAGTGCCTGCTCGAACAGGGCCCCGCCGCCCGACATCTGCTCCGGCAGCGGCGCGGGCCGATCCGGTTTGTCCGGTGACGGTTCGGGGCGCCTGCTGTGCAGCAGGGTCATCAACTGGATGCCGCCGAGCCCGTCCGTGATGCTGTGGTGCGTCTTCACCACGTAGACGGCGCGGCCGTCGTCGAGTCCCTCGATGAGCATCGCGCTCCACGGCGGGCGGGCGCGGTCGAACGGCTCGGTCGCCATGTGCCTGCACATCCGCAGCGCATGGTCGAATGTCGCCGGCTCCGGCAGCCGCACCCGCGACAGGTGATAGTCGAGGTCGAACTCGGGGTCGACCGACCACATCGGGTTGCCCAGCCGCAACGTCGGCTCCACCACCCGCATCCGGATGCGGGGCACCATGTGCGACGCCCACTCGTGGGCGCGCACCAGCCGCTCCCAGTCCGGCGGTTTGTCCAGGACGTCGACCGCGACGATCGGGGAGCGCAGCTTCGGCTGCACCTCCTCCATCCGCCACATCCCCGTCTCGAAGTCGGACATCGTGCGGTCCGCTCCCCAGGCGACGTCGGAGAAATCCACGTCGACGGCACTCGGTGGTATCAGAGGTTCGCCGTCGGCCATGCCCACCCTCATTCGGTTGCTCGAGTTGCCCTCAGCTGCTGCTTTTCCAGTGTGGACCCGCCCCGCAGATCGCGTCCCTGGTTCCGGCGGATTGCGCTCCGGACTTTCTGTCCAAGGTGAGGGCGTGCCGACTCTCCACCACGCGACGCTCGACAGGATCGACCCGGCCACGCTCTACCGGATCATGGTGCTGCGGACAAACGTGTTCGTGTTCGAACAGGGCATCGTGTCGGAACCCGAACTCGACGGCCGCGATCTCGAGCCGACCACCACGCAGTTCTGGGCCGAGGAAGACGGCGAGGTCCTCGCGACACTGCGGGTACTCGCCGACGAGCCGGTCCTGCATCTCGGACGCGTCGCCACCGCCGCCCCCGCGCGGGGCAGGGGACTCGCGGGACTCCTGCTCGAAGCCGTGTTCGAGCAGTTCCCGGGTCCGATCGAGATCTCCGCCCAGGCCTACCTCGAAAACTGGTACGGCCGTTACGGTTTTCGTAGAACCGGCGAGAACTACCTCGAGGCCGGCATCGACCACCTGCCGATGAGGCGCTCCGCGCCCGTGCGTGGTTGACGAGTCCCCGGACTCCTTCACCACGCACGGAGTTGTCGTAGGCTGCCGTCATGGCGAAAAGCTTCGACTACTCCGAAGAGGTCGCGTACCCGATCGACCGGGTGCACGCGACGGTGACGGATCCGGCGTTCTGGCAGCACCGGTTCGAAGAGGCGCCGGAGAAACTCACCCTCGACGACAGCCGTGGCCCCGGCACGCTGACCGCGACGATGCGCGACACCATCGGCGCGTCCTCCCTCCCCGGGCTGGTCCGCAAGGTCGTGTCGGGTGAGCTGAAGGTCGAGCGCGCCGACGAGTGGGGCGCCCTCGACGGCGACCACGCCGACGGCCGGGTCAGTGGCAGCTCCACCGGCATCCCGGTGAAGATCGAGAGCACGGCGGTGCTCCGCGCATCCGGCGATGTCACCGTCCTGCGCCTCACCGGGTCGGTGCAGGTCAAGATTCCGCTGGTCGGCGGGCAGATCGAATCCCTGGTCAGGAAGCTCGTCGGCGACATGGTCGGGCAGGACCGCGACGCGATCGAGAAGTGGCTCGGCGACCGCTGACGCTCACACCCCGGACGCCGGGCGGTCGAGTTCGACGTCCAGTGTGCGGGCACCCGGCCCCGCCGTGCCCAGACGGTCGTGGGAGTTGACGATCGCGCAACTGCCGAGCGACAGACACCCGCAGCCGATGCAGCCGGTCAGGTTGTCGCGGAGCCGGATCAACTGCTCGATCCGCTGATCCAGATCTGCATGCCACCGCGTCGAGAGTTTCTCCCAGTCCTTGCGGTTCGGCGTGCGGGCCTCCGGCAGGGTCGCGAGGGCCTCCCGGATCTCGGCGAGCGGAATCCCGACGCGCTGGGCGATGCGGATGAACGCCACCCGTCGCAGGGTGTCCCGGCGGTAGCGCCGCTGGTTGCCGGACGTCCGCCTGCTGGAGATCAGCCCCTCGCGCTCGTAGAAGTGCAACGCCGAGACAGCTACGCCGCTGCGCTCCGACAGCTGTCCGGGCGTCAGTTCCTTCGCTCTCCACTCGGGCATCTCCACGACGGGCAACCTTTCACCGGGTTACCTCAACAATACTCGAGGTCAGTCGCGGCGGAGATGGCCGTGGAGGTGGTGGGTGAGCGGCGTCAGGTCGTGCGCCATCCACAGGTCGTACGTGAGGTCGCCGCCGCGCACCGACAACTGTCGCCGGATGCTGTGCACCGGTTTGGCGTCCGGCGACGCGCACAGCGACACCATCGACAACTCGATGATTCCCTCCCTGATCTGACCGCGGTGGATCTCCGCGAAACCGGTGGGCTGGGCGACGACAAGTTCCGCCTCGTCCTCGGCGACGAGTCGCAGATACCCCGACTCCGAATGCAGTGGCCGCCCGCTGCCGACCTCCCACGTCCGAGACCGGTACGCCAGGAACGGTTTACCGGTCGGGGAGAACTCGATCTCCTCGGTGTACGCGAACTCGTCGATCGTCGGGTAGGCCCCCTCGCCCTCGCCGCGCCAGAGACCGGCGAACGGAGCCAGCGCGTCCGGCACGGAGGGGAGTGGCAGTGCGTTCGCACACGAACTCGCCGCCGCATCCGAGTGCGCCGGCGAGAGAGTCGAGTTCTCGTCCATGAGATACCTCCGCCGTTTCACGGTACTCGCCCGGGAAGCCGAGGGACACGTTCGGCGGCGGAGTGTTTGAGCGTGCCTGCCGGGCCCGCCGGCATTACCGTCTAGACATGAACGCGTCCGGTTCTGCACCGCTGGGGGCCAACTCCGAAGTCGGGCAGCTTCGTGCCGTCCTCCTGCACCGTCCAGGGGACGAACTGAAGCGGCTGACGCCCCGCAACAACGACCAACTCCTCTTCGACGGACTGCCGTGGGTTGACCGCGCGCAGGAAGAGCACGACGCGTTCGCCGACCTGCTCCGCAGCCGCGGCGTCGAGGTCCTGCTGCTGTCCGACCTGCTCACCGAGACGCTCGGTGCCAGCGGCGCCGCCCGCATCCACGGCATCGGCGCGGCTGTGGACCCGCGCAAACTCGGGCACACCCTGGCGCAGGAACTGGCCGCCCACCTCCGCGGCGTCCCCGCTGACGAACTCTCCACCATCCTCACCGCCGGCATGACCTTCGACGAACTTCCTGTCGCCGCCAACACGGCGTCGCTGGTCCGACGCATGCACCACGGCGGCGACTTCGTCATCGACCCGCTGCCCAACCTGCTGTTCACCCGGGACTCGTCGTTCTGGATCGGCCCCCGCGTCGCCATCACGTCGCTGGCGCTGCCCGCCCGCGTCCGCGAGACGTCCCTCACCGACATCATCTACGCCCACCACCCGCGTTTCCGCGGCGCCCGGCGCGCCTACGAATCCCACACCGCTCCCGTCGAAGGCGGCGACGTCCTGCTCCTCGCGCCGGGCGTCGTCGCCGTCGGGGTGGGTGAGCGCACCACACCCGCCGGCGCCGAGGCGTTGGCGCGCAGCGTCTTCGAGGATGAACTCGCACACACGGTGCTGGTGGTGCCCATCGCGCAGGCCCGCGCATCGATGCACCTCGACACCGTGTGCACGATGGTCGATCACGACGCCGTCGTGATGTACCCGATCATCCAGGACACGCTGTCGGCGTTCACCATTCACCGCGAGGACAAGGGTGTGTCGATCCGCGGGGCCGATCCGTTCCTCACCGCCGCCGCCGAGGCCATGGGCATCGGCAAACTGCGCGTCATCGACACCGGACTCGACAACGTCACCGCCGAACGCGAACAGTGGGACGACGGAAACAACACACTCGCGCTCGCACCCGGCGTCGTCGTCGCGTACGAACGGAACGTCGAGACCAACGCCAGGCTCGAGGCGTCGGGCATCGAGGTGCTGCGAATCGCCGGTTCCGAACTGGGCTCCGGCCGCGGTGGCCCCCGCTGCATGTCCTGTCCGGTGGCCCGCGACCCGTTGTAGGCGGCTCCGCCGCCCGTGCGTGGTTGACGAGTGCAGGGACTCCTCAACCGCGCACGAGCGCGCAGCGCCTAGAGGACCTCGCTGACCTTCTCTGCCGGGCGGGCGAGGACGGTGCCCTTGTCCGTCACGACGATCGGCCGCTCGATGAGGACGGGGTTGTCGACCATGGCTTCGAGCAGTTCGTCCTCGGACGCCTGCGCGAGCCCCAGTTCCTTGAAGACGGCCTCCTTCTTGCGGATCGCCTCGCTCGGCTTCAGCCCGGCGTCGTCGAGAAGTTTGCGCAAGCCGTCCCGCGAGGGCGGGGTCTCGAGGTACTTCACGACGGTCGGCTCGATGCCCGCGTCCCGGATCAGTCCGAGGACGGTGCGGGACGTGTTGCATCGCTGGTTGTGGTAGATGGTCGCGGTGTTCGCCATACCCGACATTCTGCACCGGGGAACAAACGCGCCCGCACGGAGCGCTGAACCAGGGGAGTAACTCGTCGACGAAAGAGGAGATCGATCATGGCCGAGCACAGGGACGCGACTCCGCGGCGCATCGTCATCGCGGGTGGACACGGGAAGATCGCCCGTCACCTCATCAAGATTCTCACCGCGCGTGGAGACCGTGCGGTCGCGTTGATCCGCAACCCCGACCACGAGCATGAGGTGGCGGCGCTCGGCGCCGAACCGGTGGTGATCGACCTGGAGACGGCGACCGCGGACGACGTGGCAAAAACCCTCGTGGGTGCGGACGCCGCGGTGTTCGCCGCCGGCGCCGGTCCGGGCAGCGGTGTCGCCCGCAAGGACACCGTCGACCGCGGGGCCGCGGTCCTCCTCGCCGACGCCGCCGAGAAGGCGGGTACGCGCCGATTCGTTCAGGTCGGTTCCTTCGGGGCCGGCGAGCCGATTCCCGAGGGCACCGACGACGTGTTCGCCGCCTACCTCGTCGCGAAGACGGCCGCCGAGGAAGATCTGCGCGCCCGCACCTACCTCGACTGGACCATCATCCGTCCGGGCGGGCTGCTCGACGACGACCCGACAGGTCACGTCACCCTCACCGCGCCTCCCCTCGAACGGGGCACCGTCACGCGCGCCGACGTCGCCGCGGTGGTCGCGGCGCTTCTGGACAACCCGAACACGGCGAAGAAGACGCTCATGCTCACGTCCGGTCCCACGCCGATCGATCAAGCCGTCGCCGCGGTGTAACCATTGCGGCGCCGCAACCGCGCAACTACGGTCTGATACAACGCGTGGAACAACGGAGGTGGCGCCGGCCGTGTACATCGACATCGATCCGGATTCGTCGACCGCCCCGTTCGATCAGTTGCGATTGCAGATCATCGAACAGGTGCGCAGCGGGCAGTTGATCGCGGGAACGAAGATCCCCACGGTCCGCGCGCTCGCGGTCGAGGTCGGTCTCGCGCCGAACACGGTCGCGAAGGCGTACCGGGAACTCGGCGAGCAGGGTGTGATCGAAACCCGTGGCAAGCAGGGCACGTTCATTGCGAGCGGCGGTGACCCCATTCGCGCCGGGGCCGAGAAGGCCGCGACAGGGTACGTGCAGGAACTGCGGAAGCTGGGGGTTTCCGACGAGGAGATCCTCGGCTTCGTGCAGTCCGCGCTTCGCGGCGCCGAATGAGGACGGCGCCGTATCCAGAAGGTGTGACCCATGAGGTGTGACCCAGAAAGGTAGACGCTCGGTATGGCTTCCGCACTCTTCCGCGACCTCGCACTGCTGATTGCACGGATAGGACTGGGCGTGGTCTTCGTCGCGCACGGCTGGCAGAAGTTCTTCGACTACGGGGTGAAGGCCACGCAGGCGTCGTTCGCCGACATGGGCGTTCCGCTACCCGACGTCTCGGCTGTTGCGGCTGCCACTATCGAACTCGCGGGTGGATTTGCTCTCATCGTGGGGGTGGCCACACCGATCGCCGGAATCCTGCTGTTTCTCGACATGCTCGGCGCGCTGATTCTGGTGCATGCGGACAAGGGTGTCTTCGTCACGAACGGCGGGTACGAACTCGTCGTCGCGCTCGGCGTCGGGTCGCTACTTCTGGCTGTGATCGGTGCCGGACGGCTCAGCATCGACGGGCTTCTCGGAAGAGGCTCGGGATGGGGCAAAATCGCAGCGTAACGATACCGCCCACGGGGTATCGATTCGGTGTGAAGCGGTGGGCTAGCTTGCTTTTACCACCGAAAATGACCAACGTAGTTGTTCATGGCAATGAATACTGATCTGCCTGATCAAGGTTCCGAGACCGCGGACGCCGACGTCGGCGGAGGGCTCAAACGGGTCGGTGTACGCACCGATTACGTCGTGTTCTCCGTGGCCGCCGCTGCGGTCTCGGCAATCGTCGTCTGGGGGCTCCTGTCCCCCGACAATCTCGACACCACGACCGGTAAGGCGCTCGATTGGCTGGTCACCGACATGGGCTGGTTGTTCGTCCTGTCGGCGTCCGGGTTCGTCCTCTTTTCACTGTGGCTCGCGTTCAGCAAGTTCGGTCACATTCCGCTCGGCAAGGACGGCGAGAAGCCCGAGTTCCGTACGGTGAGTTGGATCGCGATGATGTTCAGCGCCGGGATGGGCATCGGACTGATGTTCTTCGGTGTCGCCGAGCCGCTCGCGCATTACGTGACACCCCCTCCGGGTTCGAACGGTGGCATCGGAACTGCCATGGCCACCACCATGTTCCACTGGAGCCTGCACCCCTGGGCGATGTACGCGGTCGTCGGACTGTCGATCGCGTACGGTTCGTACCGCAAGGGACGCAAGCAACTGTTCAGCTCTGCGTTCATCCCGCTGCTCGGTCGCCGCGCGGAGGGCCCGATCGGCAAGTTCATCGACGTGCTCGCAATTTTCGCGACACTGTTCGGCACCGCCGCTTCGCTGGGCCTCGGCGCACTGCAGATCGGTTCCGGCTTCCAGGTCGTCGGATGGATGTCGCAGGTCAGTACCTTCCTGCTGGTCGCCATCGTCGCCCTGCTGACCCTGGCCTTCGTGGCGTCCGCCGTTTCGGGTGTGGCGAAGGGCATCCAGTGGCTCTCGAACACCAACATGGTGCTCGCCATCATCCTGGCCCTGTTCGTGTTCGTCGTGGGTCCGACGGTCCTGATCCTCAACCTGCTGCCGACGACGATCGGCGCGTACGCCGCGCAGCTCGCGCAGATGTCGGCCCGTACCGGGGCATCGTCCGATCCGGCGACCGGTGAATGGTTGTCGTCGTGGACCATCTTCTACTGGGCGTGGTGGATTTCCTGGACCCCGTTCGTCGGCATGTTCCTGGCGCGCATCAGCCGCGGCCGGACCATCCGCCAGTTCGTGGTCGGCGTGATCGTGGTGCCGAGTGCTGTGAGCCTCGTGTGGTTCGCGATCTTCGGTGGTGCGGGAATCAACGAGCAGCGTGACGGAATCGACCTCGCCGGACAGGACACCCAGGAGGGGCAGCTGTTCGGCATGCTCGACCACCTGCCGCTCACCGGCATCACCACCGTCCTCGTGATGATCCTCGTGGGAATCTTCTTCGTCTCCGGAGCGGACGCCGCGTCGATGGTGATGGGCACGCTGTCGCAGCGTGGGTCGCTGGAACCGCAGCGCTGGGTGGTCGTGTTCTGGGGTGTGCTCACCGGAGGCGTGGCCGCGCTCATCCTGTGGACCGGTGGTGACACCGCCCTCGACGGACTGCAGACGATGACGATCATCGCTGCGGCGCCGTTCGTCCTCGTGATGATCGGGTTGTGCTTCTCGCTCTACAAGGACCTGTCCCGCGACCAGCTCATCGTCGACGGCCGGGAAATGCGGAGGGAGATGCGGAGTGTGGCGGCGAAGCGTCGTCGCGACCGGATCCGATCCCGCTAGAGGAACAGGTACATCGAAACGGTCGGCTTCGGCCTCCTCGAGCCGCTCGGTGTCCCCACTGGACCCGGGCGGCTCGACTCATGTGGGAGGTGTCAACGCCAGCTGGGGAGCCACAGTTGATGCTGCCACGTCTCCGGGGTGATGGGGACGGCCGTCAGGATCGGCCACAGCCAGATGAAGTTGGCCACCACCAGACCCACGTACAGGCAGACGGCGAGCAGACCGGTGGTGCGTCGTTCGAACGACGCTTTCGCGCTGCCGAGGATGTCGCCGAGCACCAGTGCGAGACCCATCACCATGAACGGCGCCAGCGCCACCGCGTAGAAGTAGTACATCTGGCGGTCCAGGGTGGTCAGCCACGGCAGGAACGCGGCGCCGTACGCGGTGAGGACGGTGGCGTAACGCCAGTCCTTCCGCACCACCGTCTGCCACAGGGCCCACCCGAGCATCGGCAGCGCCAGCCACCACATGGCGGGCGTCCCGATGAGCATGACGGCCTTGACGCAACTGGCCGCGCCGCAACCGGTGACGTGATCACCCTCGGCGAAGTAATAGAGCATCGGGCGCAGACCCATCGGCCACGTCCACGGCTTCGACTCCCACGGGTGATGGTTGCCCGCCGAATTGGTGAGACCCGAATGGAAATCGAGGACGTTGCCGCTGTAGTACCACAGCGACCGCAGCGCGCCCGGCACGAACGACCAGGTGCCGTCCGTTCCGATCTCGTTGCCGACCGCATGTCGGTCCACCCCCGTCTCGCTGGCGAACCACGCCCAGTAGCTGGCGAGGTACACGAACAGCGGCACGACGACCAGTGCGTACAGCGCGGGGCCGACGTCGCGGACGCCGGCGCCCAGCCACGGGCGACGCACCCCGTAGGCGCGTCGCGCCGACACATCGAATGCGACGCTGAGCAGCCCGAAGAAAGCGATGAAGTAGATGCCCGACCATTTGGTGCCGCACGCCAGACCCAGCATGATTCCGGCGCCGAAACGCCACCACCTCACACCGAGCCGCGGACCCCAGTCGCTGTCGCCGATCCGTCCCTCGTCGTAGACCCTCGCCATGCGTTCGCGAACCTGGTCGCGATCCACGATCAGGCAGCCGAGAGCGGCCACCGCGAACAGCGCCAGGAAGATGTCGAGCATGCCCAGCCGCGAAGAGACGAACGTGACGCCGTCCGCGACCAGCAGGATCCCCGCGAGGCCGCCGATCAGCGTCGACCGGGTGAGCCGGCGGACGATGCGGATCACCAGCAGGATCATGATCGTGCCAGCCACCGCGGAGGCGAATCGCCAACCCCAGCCGTTGTAGCCGAAGATCGCCTCGCCCATCGCGATCAGCTGTTTCCCGATCGGCGGATGCACCACTAGCCCGTAGCCGGGGTTGTCCTCGAGCCAGCCGCCGGTCAGCACCTGCCAGCCCTGCGGCGCGTAGTGCTTCTCGTCGAACACCGGAGTGCCCGCGTCGGTGGGGTAACCGAGCATCGTGAACCGGGTGATCGCCGCGATCGCGGTGACGAACAGCGTGACCACCCAGCCGCGGGCACGGTCGACGGGACCGAAGTCCGGCGGCGGCACGAGCGGCGCCGGACCGATCACGGACGGCTGTCGTGCGGAGGGCGTCGGTCGCTCGTCCGTCAGCATCGTCACGCCGCAATCGTAGGCTGTGGGTCATGACTGGTCGCCTAGTGCTCGCCGCAACACCGATGGGGGACGTGGGTGACGCCTCGCCGAGGCTGCGTACGGCGCTGGAAACAGCGGACGTCGTCGCCGCCGAGGACACCCGCCGCACCAAAGCCCTCGCCTCCGCGCTCGACGTGACCATCACCGGGAAGGTCGTCAGCTTCTACGACCAGGTCGAGACCGCCCGACTTCCGGCGCTCGTCGCGGACGTCGCGTCCGGCAAGACGGTTCTCCTCGTCACCGACGCGGGTATGCCGTCGGTGAGCGACCCCGGGTACCGGCTGGTGTCCGCGTGCGTGGCCGAGGATCTGGCGGTGACGTGCCTGCCCGGACCGTCGGCGGTGACGACGGCGCTGGCCCTGTCCGGGTTGCCCGTCGAGCGGTTCTGCTTCGACGGCTTCCCGCCCCGGAAACAGGGGCAGCGCAAGACGTGGCTGCAGGCGTTGGTGGCCGAGCAGCGGGCCTGTGTGTTCTTCGAGGCGCCGCACCGGCTCGCCGACTGCCTGGCCGACGCCGTCGAAGTGCTCGGCGGCACCCGCCGCGCCGCCGTCTGCCGCGAGCTGACCAAGACGTATGAGGAGGTCCGCCGCGGCACCCTCGCCGAACTCGCCGAATGGGCCGCCGACGGTGTCCGCGGCGAGATCACGGTGGTGCTGGAAGGCGCCACCCTCGTCGCGTCCGACCCCGCCGACCTGGTCGACGAGGTCGAGCGACTCGTCGCGGACGGCACCCGGCTCAAGGATGCGTGCGCGCTCGTCGCCACCACCGGTGTGTCGAAGCGGGAACTCTACGAATCGGTGCTGGCGTCCCGAAAAGGCTAGAGGCTCAGCGTCGGAGGGCGCGCTCGCCGGGAGCCAGCGAGGCGTCGTCGGCGGCAGCCTGCCCGGCGTACCAGCCGTTGGCGTCGACGGCCCGGCCACGCGCCTTACGGGTGCGCGGAAACAGGCGGTCGAACTCGGCGTCGACGGCCTCGGACTTGGTGGCCAGAATCGGGAGGAGGTCGTCGACGGGGATCGACGCCTCGTCGGCCGCCTCGGCCGTGGCCCTGCTGTCGGCGTCGCGCAACCGCTGCCCGATGCGGCTGGCGAAGCCGGCGAGGAACCCCTTCCGGAACGACGTGGTGCGTGAGCCGCTGCGACTGTCGGCGTCGGCGAATTGCATTGCGCGCGTGGCCTGCACCAGCAGTGAGGTGAAGAGCATGTCGACCTGCTGGAGGTCGAGTGGGGTCCCGACCACGGTCGCGATGGCGAGGGAGCTGAACCACACCGTGCGCACCCGGTTGGAGTCGCCGATCTCGGTGAGGAGGTGCACCTTCTCCTTGACGTACGGATTCTCCAGGTGGATCCGCCGACTGTGCACCGCCGTGTTGCCGGCACCGTTCTGGGTGTGGAGGAGAGCGGCGTTGATCGCGTAGCGCGTCATCAACTCCTGCGCCTTCGCCGTGAAGGTCTCCGCCTCCTCCGCGAAATCGGTGGCCTCCGCCTTGGCGAGGAGGCCGCGAATTCGGTTGAGCACCTTCGCGTCGGCCTCGGTCTCGCCCGACATCGCCGCGGCCGGGTCGGCGACCCGCACTACCGGCCACGTCGACGGCGGGGGAGTGAGCACCGTCCAGCCGGGCAGGTTCGTCCACGTCACCGACAGGTCGGTGAGCTGATAGACGGAGTGATACGGGTCCTCGAACAACAATCCGGCGGCCAGCGCCCGAACATCGGGACCGTCGACCGGGACCCGCGCCGCCAGACGCGACGCGCCCGGGTGCTGCTCCCCGATGGTGCGGAGTTGCTCCACCCAGTCGCGCGGCGCCCGGTGCGCGGCACGCGTGCGTTCCGCCTCGTGCAACACCACAGCCGCCGCGAGCGCCGCGTCGGACGGCTCCTTCGATCTCCGCGCCAGATGCAGGACGTCGGCGGGCTGCCACCCACGCTCGTACGCGGCCGACAACTCACCCATCAGGGTATGGACCGCCGCCGCGGCCTGAAGGCTCACTTCGTCGTCGAACACGCGCGCTCCGTTCCGGAATCCACCGTGAAAAGATCGAATGTATGTTCTATTCGGCGTCATGAGGAGAGTGTGCATGCAGGGTCCGACAAGAACGACCCCGCGCGGATCAGTCCTCCACGTAACGCGGGAACACGCCCGACGGCGCGGGCAGCGGTGTGCCCGCCACGATGCGCGTCGGAAGGTCGCTGAACTGCCGCGCGTCGCTCTTCTGACCCAGCAGGTCCAGGATCTTCTCCGCGGCGTCCGGCATCACCGGCTGCACGAGGATGCCCACGATCCGCACCACCTCGAGCGTCACGTACAGCACCGTCGCCATCCGCTCCGGGTCCGTCTTGCGCAGCACCCAGGGCTCCTGCTTGGAGAAGTACCGGTTGGTCTCGCCGAGAACCGACCAGATCGCCTCCAGTGCGAGATGCAGTGCCTGGACGTCGTATTCGGCGCGCACCCGTTCCAGCAGCGCATCCGCCTGCGCGAGCATGGCCGTGTCGTCCTCGGTCAGCGCACCGGGTGTCGGGACCTGGGCATCGCAGTTCTTCGCGACCATCGACAGCGAACGCTGGGCGAGGTTGCCGAGTTCGTTCGCCAGGTCGGCGTTGATCCGGGTGACGATGGCCTCGTGGCTGTAGCTGCCGTCCTGACCGTAGGAGATCTCGCGGAGCAGGAAGAAGCGGACGGCGTCGAGTCCGTACTGCTCCACCATGGCGACCGGGTCGACGACGTTGCCGACCGACTTCGACATCTTCTCGCCCTTGTTGTAGAGGAATCCGTGCACGAAGACGCGCTTCGGCAACTCGATTCCCGCCGACATCAGGAACGCCGGCCAGTACACGGTGTGGAACCGGGTGATGTCCTTACCGATGATGTGCAGGTTCGCGGGCCAGAACTTGCCGAACTGCTCGGAGTCCGTGTCCGGGTATCCGGCGCCCGTCAGGTAGTTGGTGAGCGCGTCGACCCACACGTACATGACGTGGTCGGGATGTCCGGGCACCGGAACGCCCCAGTCGAATGTCGTGCGGGAGATCGACAGGTCCTTGAGGCCGCCCTTGACGAAGCTGACGATCTCGTTGCGCCGCGTCGCGGGCGCGATGAAGTCGGGGTGCTCCTCGTACAGGCTGAGCAACTTGTCCTGGTACTCGGACAGCTTGAAGAAGTAGGTGGACTCCTCGGTCCACTCCACGGGCGTGCCGGTCTCGGTGGACAGGCGCGAACCGTCCTCCTGCAGCGTCGTCTCGGCCTCGGTGTAGAACGCCTCGTCGCGGACCGAGTACCAGCCCGAGTAGGTGTCGAGGTAGATGTCGCCGTTGTCGAGCATCTTCTGCCAGATCGCCTTGCTGGCTTCCTCGTGATCGGCATCCGTGGTGCGGATGAACCGGTCGAACGAGATGTTCAGGGTCTTGTCCATGGCCTCGAACACGTCGGAGTTCCGCGCGGCGAGCTCGCGGACGTCGATGCCTTCCTTGGCGGCGGTCTGCTGCATCTTCAGACCGTGCTCGTCGGTTCCCGTCATGAAGAAGACGTCGAAACCGTCCAGACGCTTGAACCGTGCGAGGGCGTCGGAGGAGATGTACTCGTAGGCGTGGCCGATGTGCGGGACGCCGTTCGGGTACGCGATCGCCGTCGTCAGATAGAAAGGTGGCCGCGAGGCGGTGGAATCAGCAGCATTCATGGTGCGACCACTCTATCTGCGCGCCGCCGTTTCGTGACGCGCAGATTCGGGTTCAGTCCCGGCCGGCGCCGTCCTCGTCGGTGACGGCGCGTGACTCGTACGCCGCGCGGGCCGACTTGTCCGTGGACCGCACCTGGTCGGGAACCATCCGCCGGATCGCGAAGTCGCGGGCGAACTGCGGAAAGACGGTGACCAGCCGGGCGAGCGGGCCGACGTAGCGGGGGATGGTGACCTCGAACCGGGGACGCCGGATCACCGCGACCACGGTTTCCGCGACGTCGGCGGGGGTCAGCAGCTTCGCCGCGCCCGTCGCGGTCCCGGCCGCGAGTTCGGTGTCGACGACACCCGGCATGATCACCGAGATCTGCACCCCCGACCCGCGCAGCTCCTCACGGACGCCGGTCAGGTAACCGAGCACGCCGTGCTTCGTCGCGGCGTACGTCGACTCGCCGGGCGGTGCGACCTTCGACGCGGCCGACGCCACCGTGACGATCTGACCGCGGCCGCGCTCACGCATCGCCGGGGCCGCCAGTTTCACCCCGCGGATGACACCGTGCAGGTTCACCGCGAGCTGCCGGTCGGCCGCGGACTCGGGTTCCTCGTCGAACCGCCCCACCCACATGACGCCAGCGTTGTTGACGAGCACGTCGATCGGTCCCCAGTGATCCTCGACCCCCGCGAGGAACGCGGAGAACGACTCGGTGTCGGTGACGTCCAGTTCGAGGCCCTCCACCGTTCCGCCCGCCCGGCCGAGTTCCTCCGCGGTCCGCCGGGCGGCGGCGCCGTCGACGTCGCCGATCGCGACCCGTGCGCCGGCGAGCGTCAGATGTCGGGCGATTTCCCGCCCGATACCCCTCGCACCGCCGGTCACCGCGATCACGCGGCCGTTCATCGAGCTCGAAGTCATGGACACGGCTCCCTCCCCGTCGGGGTGAAAGTACCGCATGTGACACACGCGGCGGCGGGCGTCGACAATGTCCGCATGAGCAAAGACCGTCCCGCCCCGGAAGCCCCCGCGCCGCTGTTCCCGCTCGTCGACTCGCACACCCACCTCGACGCGTGTGGCGCGTCGGACGCCGCGAGCGTCACGGCGATCGTCGACCGGGCCGCCGCGGTCGGGGTGGAGCGGGTGGTCACGGTGGCCGACGATCTGGCGGCCGCGCAGTTCGCCGTCGACGCGGCGCACTGGGATCCCCGCGTCTATGCGGCCGTGGCCATCCACCCGACCCGGGCGAACGTGCTCGACGACGCGACCAGGGCGGAGATCGAGCGGCTCGCCGGCGATCCGCGGGTGGTCGCGGTGGGCGAGACCGGGCTCGACTTCTACTGGCCCGGCAAACTCGACGGCTGCGCCACGATCCCCGAGCAGACCGAGGGTTTCCGCTGGCACATCGACCTCGCGAAGCGGCTCGGCAAGACGCTGATGATCCACAACCGCGAGGCCGACCAGGCGCTGCTGCAGGTGTTGCGTGAGGAGGGGGCGCCGGAGACGGTGATCTTCCACTGCTTCTCCTCGGACGCCGAGGTGGCACGCGAGTGCGTCGACGCCGGTTACGTCCTCAGTTTCTCCGGCACCGTCAGCTTCAAGAACGCGAAGGCCCTGCGGGAGGCGGCGCCGCTGGTGCCGTCGGATCAGCTCATCGTCGAGACGGATGCGCCGTTCCTCACCCCGCACCCGTTCCGGGGCGCGCCCAACGAGCCGTACTGCCTCCCGTACACGGTCCGGGCGCTCGCCGAGATCCGCGGCGAGGACCCGGAGGAACTGGCGAAGGCGTCCACCGCGACCGCCGAGCGCGTCTACGGCCTCCGGCCCGTGAGTGGTTAGCGAGTCTCTGGACTCGTTGAGCGCGCACAGGGCCGCAGGCCCTAAGTTGAAGTTTCAACTTAACCAACTTAGGATCGTGGCCGGTTCAACCACTGGTCGTCCCGGTCGCGCGGGGACACCTCGATGAAAGGCACATCCATGAACAACCCCGCAGTTCGAAGCCTGGGAATCCTCGTCGCCCGGGTGGGCATCGGCATCATTTTTCTCGCCCACGGATGGCAGAAGGCCGTCACCAACGGACTCGACGCCACGACCGCCGGCTTCGAGGCCATGGGGGTTCCGCTTCCCGGCGTCTCGGCGTTCCTCGCGACGTGGATCGAGCTGATCGGCGGAATCGCACTCATCATCGGGGCGGCCGTCCCGATCTTCGGCATCCTGCTCTTTCTCGACATGGTCGGCGCCTTCTTCCTCGTCCACGTCGACAAGGGGATCTTCGCGAGCGAGGGCGGCTACGAGCTGGTGCTGGCTCTGGGCGTCGGCTCGCTGCTGCTCGCCGTCGTCGGATCGGGCCGATTCGGTGTCGACGGACTGCTCGGCGACAAGCTGCCGTGGGCCGCGAAGGAACCCGCCTCCGTCTGACCCGTATGTGAATGGCGAAGTGTGCCCCGGCACGCTTCGCCACTCACGTACCTAGAGGACCTTGTTCAGGAAGTCCTGGGTGCGGGACTGCTGCGGGTCGCCGAAGATCTGCTCCGGGGTTCCCTCCTCCACCACGTACCCGTCGGCCATGAAGATCACGCGGTCGGACACCTCGCGGGCGAAGCCCATCTCGTGCGTGACCACGACCATCGTCATGCCGCCCTTCGCGAGGTCGCGCAGAACCTGCAGCACCTCGCCCACCATCTCGGGGTCCAGAGCACTGGTGGCCTCGTCGAACAGCATGATGTCGGGGTTCATCGCCAGGGCCCGGGCGATCGCGACGCGCTGCTTCTGCCCACCGGACAGGTTCGCCGGCTTCGCGTCCGCCTTCTCCGCCAGCCCGACCTGCTCGAGCAGCCGGACCGCCGTCGCCCGCGCCTCCTCCTTGGAGGCCCGCTTGGTCTGCACGGGCGCGAGCATCACGTTCTGGATCGCCGTCATGTGCGGGAACAGGTTGAAGTGCTGGAAGACCATGCCGATGTGCTGGCGCACGCGGTCGATGTCGATCTTCTTGTCGCTCACGTCGAAGCCGTCGACCACGACGTTGCCGCCGGTGATGTCCTCGAGCCGGTTGAGGCAGCGCAGGAACGTGCTCTTGCCGGAGCCCGACGGTCCGATCACGCAGACCACCTCACCGCTCGCGATGTCGACGTCGATGCCCTTGAGGACCTCGTTGTCGCCGAACGACTTCTTCAGACCCTTCACCCGGATCTTCGGGTCGGCGGTCTCGGCCTTGTTGTCCGTCACCGGTGTCTCGGTCACTTGTTGATCCTCTTCTCGAGCCGGTTCGACAGCTTCGTCAACGCCATGATGATGATGAAATACATCACGCCGATGATCAGCCACATGTTGAAGGACTGGAAGTTGCGGGCGATGATGATCCGCCCGGTCTGAGTGAGCTCGGCGAGCCCGATCACGGACAGGATCGACGTGTCCTTCAACGTGATCACGAACTGGTTGATGTACGACGGGATCATCGTCCGCACGGCCTGCGGCATCACGACTTTCTGCATCGACTTCAGGTAGCTGATGCCGAGGCTCCGCGACGCTTCCATCTGGCCCTTGTCGACGGACAGGATGCCGCCGCGCACGATCTCGGCCATGTACGCGCCGGCGTTGAGGCTCAGTGTGATGATGCCCGCCGTGAACGCCGACATCTGGAAGTCCAGAGCCGCGGGGATGCCGAAGTAGATGAAGAAGGCCTGCACCAGCAGCGGGGTGCCGCGGAACACGTCGACGTACGTGGTGCCGATGCCGCGCAGGACGATGTTGGTCGACACCCGGAACAGGCCGAAGATCGCGCCGAGCACCAGTGCGATGGCGATCGAGACCACGGTGAGGACGATCGTGAGCCACAGTCCCTCGAGCAGCAGCGGGTAGGTGCTCTTGATGAGGCCGAGGATCGAGTTGTCGTCGTCGGATGCGTCGGAGTTGAGATAGGTGTCGAGGATCTCGTCGTACTGGCCGCTGGCCTTCAGGTTGGCGAGTCCGGCGTTGAACTCCTGCAGGAGCTGCGCGTTCTGGCCCTTCGCGACGGCGAAGCCGTAGCTGGCGCCGGGGACCTTGTCGGTGACCGTCTTGAAACCGTTGCCCTGCTTGATGCCGTAGGCGAGGACAGGGTAGTCCTCGAACACCGCTGCCGAGTTACCGGTGCGGACCTCGTCGAACATGCTCGACGAGTCGGCGAAGTACTTGGTGGTGAATCCGTACTGATCCTTGATCGACTCCGCGTACGTGGCGCCCTCGGTGCCGTTCTTGACCGCGACGGACTTGCCGCGCAGGTCCTCGTACGAGGTGATCGAGTCGTTGCTCTCGAGCACACCCATCTGCACGCCCGACTCGAAGTAGGGGTCGGAGAAGTCGAACGTCGCCTTGCGGGCGTCGGTGATCGACATGCCGGCGATCATGCCGTTGGCCTGACCGCCCGTGACCGCCTGGAGCGCTGCGTCGAAGCCGACGGCGTTGACCTGGTAGGTGAACCCCTGGTCCTCGGCGATGGCGGCGAGCAGGTCCATGTCGATTCCGACGAGCTTGCCGCTCTCGTCCTGGAACTCGAACGGGGCGAACGTGATGTCGGTGGCGATGTTGTAGTTGTTGCCCGGAGCGGGCTCTTGAGCGCCGGCGAGACCGGGCGCCACGAGTGTGACGAGCAGCGTCAGCGCGGCGATCACCGCGGGCACTCTCGGACGTCTGACGAGTCTCAGAAGTCGATCGGATCTGCTGCGCACGGAACCCCAGCTTTCTCAGTCAGTAGTGCCCGGTCGCTTCCGGGCTTCTTGGTGCATGTCGCAAGATACTGCGTTCCGGACGTGGTCCGGACCAGAAGCGATTCATTCCGGTGAAGTGAAAACTGTCCCCGATCTCAACCTTTTCGTGATCTCGGACGCAGGTCGTAGCGGCAAAGTTGCCAGACCAACGCCGATTCGTTACCGTACCGTGATCAAACATTCGCCAGCCTTGGGATTTCACGTGTCGCCTTTCGCCAGAATCAACAACGCCAAATCGCCCCTTCTCTACGTGGTCGTCGCAGCACTGCTCGCGACGCTCGTCGTGGGCGGTGCGCTGGCAGTGGCGCGGCACAAGACCGTCACGCTCGACGTCGACGGCGAGACCATCTCGCTCGGCACGATGGCCTCCGACGTCAGCGGCGCACTCGACGACGCCGGGTACTCCGTCAACGAGCGTGACGCGGTCGCTCCGTCCGCCGACGCGTCGATCTCCGACGGCGACACCGTGGTGCTGCGCCGGGCCCGCGAGGTGAGCCTCACCGTCGACGGCCAGCCCAAGACCGTGTGGACCACCGCGCTCACCGTCGACGACGCACTGAAGCAGTTCGAACTCGCCGACGACGTCCACGTCTCGGCGTCGCGCTCGGAGCGCCTGCCGCTCGAGGGCACCTCGCTCGAGGTCGTCAACGCCAAGCTCGTCAAGGTCGCCGACGGCGGCGCCCCCCTTACCGACGTCCGTCTGGCCGCCCCCACCGTGGGTGAGCTCCTCGCGGCCAACGGCGCCCCGCTCGAGCAGGCCGACACCGTCGTGCCCCCGGCCGACGCCCCGGTGGTCGAGGGCGCCGAGATCCACGTGACCCGCGACCGCACCGAGACGCGCACCGAGACGCTCCCCATCGCGCCGCCCGAGAACCGCGTCGAGGATCCCGCGCTCGACAAGGGCAAGACCGTCGTCGAGAACCCCGGAGTTCCCGGCGAGCGCACCGTCACCGCAACTGTGAAGACCGTCAACGGTGTCGAGGCCGGACGTCAGGAGCTCAGCTCGCAGGTGCTCCGCGAGCCCGCGCCGGCCCTCGTCAAGGTCGGTGTGAAGGAACTCGCCATCTCCAATGCCTCCACCTGGGATTCGATCGCGCACTGCGAGGCCACCGGCAACTGGGCCATCAACACCGGCAACGGATTCTTCGGCGGACTGCAGTTCACCCAGAGCACCTGGGAAGCGTTCGGCGGATCCCAGTACGCCGCCCGCGCCGACCTCGCATCCCGCGAACAGCAGATCTCCGTCGCCGAGAAGGTCCAGGCGGCGCAGGGCTGGGGCGCCTGGCCCGCCTGCACCAGCAAGCTCGGACTCCGCTGACGGTCTGAAGTAAAGGAACCCGATGTCACCCTTCGCGAAGATCAACTCGGCCCGCTCGCCGCTGCTGTACACAGTGGTGGCCCTGCTTCTCGCCACCTTGATCGCCGGCGGAGTGATGGCCGTGGTCCGGCACAAGACCGTCACGCTCGACGTGGACGGCGAGACGATCTCGCTGAGCACCATGACCACGAGCGTCGACGCCGCCCTGTCCGACGCCGGGTACTCGATCAGTGACCGCGACGTGGTGGCGCCCGAGCGCGACGCGACCCTGTCCGACGGCGACACCGTGGTGCTGCGCCGGGCACGCGAGGTGTCGCTGACCGTGGACGGTCAGCCGAAGACGGTCTGGACCACCGCGCTCACCGTCGAGGACGCACTGAAGCAGTTCGACCTCGGCGAGGACGTCCACGTGTCCGCATCCCGCTCGCAGCGACTTCCTCTCGACGGTGCGGCACTCGACGTGCTCAATCCGCTCGTCGTCGAGCTCACCGACGGCGCCCTGCCGGTCACCGACGTGCGCATGGCCGCGCCGACGGTCGGGGAGTTCCTCGCCGCCCACGGCGCGCCGCTCGAGCAGGCCGACACCGTCGTTCCGTCCGCGGACACTCCGCTGACCGAGGGCATGGACGTCACCGTCACCCGTGACCGCACCGAGACGAAGGTCGAGACGTTGCCGCTGGCTCCCGAGGAGCAGCGCATCGAGGACCCGACGATGAACATGACCCGCACCGTGCTCGAGAACCCGGGACTTCCCGGCGTCCAGGACGTGACGTTCGCGGTCAACACCGTCAACGGCAAGGAGATCGGACGTAACCAGGTGTCCGCGACGGTCACGACGCCGGCTCAGCCGAAGGTGATCCGGGTCGGCGCGAAGCCGGGTACCGAGGTTCCGCCGGTCGAGAACGGTTCGGTGTGGGACGCCCTCGCGCAGTGCGAGGCCACCGGTAACTGGGCCATCAACACCGGCAACGGATTCTTCGGCGGCGTCCAGTTCGACCAGAACACCTGGGAGCGCCAGGGCGGTCTGAAGTACGCACCGCGCGCCGACCTCGCCACCCGCGAGGAGCAGATCGCCGTCGCGTCGAAGACGCAGAAGACGCAGGGCTGGGGAGCGTGGCCGACGTGCTCGGGCAGGCTCGGCGTGCGTTAAAGTTCGGCTGGTGTCCGACGCCGAAGTACCCCCCGCCGCTCGAGGTCAGGCAGCACTGCTCGGCCCCGCCGAGGTGCGCGCACTAGCCGAGGAGTTCGGTGTGCGCCCCACCAAGCAGTTGGGGCAGAACTTCGTGCACGACGCCAACACGGTGCGTCGCATCGTCGCGATCGCCGGGGTGGGGCGCGACGACACCGTCCTCGAGGTCGGCCCCGGACTCGGTTCGCTGACGTTGGCGTTGCTCGACGTCGTCGACAAGGTGATCGCCGTTGAGATCGACCCCAACCTCGCCGCGCGTCTCCCGGTCACGGTCGCGGATCGTGCGCCGGACCTCGCGGACCGGCTGACGGTGGTCGGCGCGGACGCGATGCGGGTCAAGCCCTCCGAGATTCCCGGCGAACCCACCGCGCTCGTCGCGAATCTGCCGTACAACGTCGCGGTGCCCGTGCTGCTGCACCTGTTCTCCGAACTGCCCAGTCTTCGCACCGCTCTGGTGATGGTGCAGGCCGAGGTCGCGGACCGCCTGGCGGCGTCCCCGGGCAGCAAGATCTACGGCGTGCCGAGCGTGAAGGCCAATTTCTTCGGCTCGGTCCGCCGCGCGGGTGCCGTCGGGCGCGCCGTGTTCTGGCCCGTCCCGAAGGTCGAGTCGGGTCTCGTGCGCATCGACCGTTACGCCGAACCGCCGTGGCCGGTCGACGACGCACACCGGCGCCGCGTCTTCTCCGTGGTCGACGCGGCTTTCGCTCAGCGCCGCAAGACGTTACGAGCCGCTCTCGGCGGATGGGCGGGCTCGCCGGCGGAAGCCGAACGCCGACTGCTCGAGGCGGGTATCGCACCGTCCGCACGTGGCGAGACTCTCGACGCCGCCGCGTTCGTCCGCCTCGCTTCCACCCAGCCGTGAGTACTTGTCAACCGCGGGCGGTTAACAAGTACTCACGGGCGGGAACCGCACCCTGGGGGAGACAACCGACCAGATGTGTGGTTCACTATTGGAGGTCGTAAGTTTTGTGTTTGTGTTTCCCACGCTCGCAAATCGATGGTTGCGAGCGTTTGGACGTCCTCCACAGGAATTGTCGTAGACGGTCGTGTCAATGACCCTGGTAACCGAGCCGGTTGCCTGAAGAAGTTACTGTGTTAGAGGAGATTTACATGGCAGAGGGCATCGTGAAGTGGTTCAACTCCGAGAAGGGGTTCGGCTTCATCGCCCCCGAGGACGGCAGCGCTGACGTGTTCGTCCATTACTCGGAGATCCAGAGCGGCGGCTTCCGCACGCTCGAGGAGAATCAGCGTGTTTCGTTCGAGATCGGCCAGGGCAACAAGGGCCCGCAGGCCACCGGCGTCACCCTGATCTGAGAACGGCCATGACTTCCCGGTTCGCCGGGACATGACGTTCGAGCAAGGCCCCACTCGTCACGGAGTGGGGCCTTGTCTCGTCTGTGGTCGGTAATTACCCGGACCGCAGGTGAGCTGCCTGGTAGCCGAGATTCATGGCGCAGACCAGCCACAGTTGCAGCGCGGAATTCTCCGACGGTCCGAACAGTCCGATCACCGCGGCCGCTCCGAGCGCGGTGGCGACGAAGAGGGTGGCCGTGCCGAGTGCCCGCCTGGGTCTCGACGAGAAGATGACCATGCCCGTCACGAAGAGCGCCCACAGCGTGGTGGCACCGATTGCGGCAGCGACGAACCATGCCGTCGAATATCTGCTCGGCCACGTCCACGGCTGGGTTCCGTTGTCGAGAGTGCACACGAACGCCAACGAGAACGCCATGATCACCACCGTCGCGCCACCGAGCGCCAGATGGCCCCCGACGAGCACCTTCCCGACTGTTCCCGCCCCCGCTGGCGCCCGCGCGCGCCCCTCCTCGACAATCGTGTGCTGCATCCCCGACTACCCCGACCTTTCCTTGTCCGTCACCTGGTTGGACGCCGCGCAGAACCGTTCGGTTCCACGGATTTGTCGGTCCACGGGGACGGCTGAACGGCGTCTCGGTCAGGCGTTACCGTAGCGGTCGGCGAAGAGGCGGTGACGCTCACCCACCCGTCGGCACTCTTCGCGCAGCTCAGGAGGGTCGAGGACGGTGAAGCCGACGCCGAATGCGCTGAGCCAGTTGGCGATCGACGGCACGGAGTCGCCGCCGAGCGCGACCGCACACCGTCCGTCGGGCATTTCCTCGAGTGTTCCCCAGTCTTCGTGCACCAGGGTCGCCATCTCGTCGATCGGCGCGTGCAGCAGCACGCGCGCCCGGATCCGGGTGACGGCCCGGTTGATTCCGCGGGCGACGAATTCCGCGGCGCCGCCGGGCGGCAGTTCGCGGGGCACGAACCGTGGTCCGGTCGGGATCTTCGGGGTCAGGCGGTCCATGCGGAAGGATCGCCAGTCGGCGCGCGTGAGGTCCCACGCGACGAGGTACCAGCGCAGGCCGGACCGGACGAGCCGGTACGGCTCCACTTCGCGGCGGCTCTCGGTGCCGTCGTGGGTGCGGTAGTCGAACCGGAGCCGTTCGTGGTTGTGGCACACCGAGGCGACGGCCGACAGCACCTGCGCGTCCACGGCGCTCTTCGCGGGCTCGCGGTGGACGACGTCGACCTGCAGGGCCTCGAGGCGGTGCCGCAGCCGTGACGGCATCACCTGGCGGAGTTTGGTGAGCGCCCGCATCGACGCCTCACCGATGCCGACGACGGAACCGGTTGCGCCGGATTGCAGACCGAGTGCGACGGCCAGCACTTCTTCGTCGTCGAGCAGCAGCGGTGGCATCTCCGCGCCCGCGCCGAGTTGGTATCCACCACCCACCCCGACCGTTGCGTCGACGGGGTACCCGAGGTCGCGGAGTTTCTCCACGTCTCGCCGGACGGTGCGTGGGGTGATACCGAGGCGGTCGGCGAGTTCTGCCCCGGACCAGTCCTTTCGGGTCTGGAGCAGGGAGAGCAGCCGGAGGAGTCGTGCCGAAGTTTCCCGCATGCGCCTCAGGATGCCATCGATCGCGGACATCTTCTGTCCTCTATCGAGAGCAGGTAACGGTAAGTAACGATTTTCCCACCAGCCCCACGAGTGTCACTACACTGGCGCCGACGCTCCACGGACATCGCACGTACTTCAGTGAAGAATCCGACGGAAAGGTCTCAGAGTGACGCACACCCGTGTCAGGCCCCTCTCCACAGCAGTTCGGGCGCTGCTCGCCACCGTCATGACCGCCGCCTTCTGCCTGACCCTCGCGGTGTCGACCACCGCGACGGCGTCCGCGTCGGCGGCCGACCTGTTCAACAGCGCGCAGGGCAGATTCGCCGCCGGCGACACCCGCGGCGCGCTCGCGGACATCGGGGGCGCCGTCGCCGGAGAGCCGGGCGACACCAACGCGGTGGCCCTGCAAGCCATCTACGCCGACGCCGCCGGCGACCTGATCACCCGGGAGGCCGCGCTCGCCCGGCTGGGCGGAATGGATGGTGGCATGCGTGCCGGTGTCGACGGCATGCTGAACGCGATCAGAATCGCGTCGTTCACGCCACCCAATCCACTACCGGCCATCCAGGGGCCGTCCACCGCGATCGTCGTCCTGGGCTTCGGACTGCTCCCCGACGGCACGATGCGGCCCGAGTTGGTCAACCGACTGCAGGCCGCGCTCGTCCAGTCGTGGGTGTCGCCGTTGTCGCCGATCATCGTCACCGGCGGCAACCCGCAGAACGGCATCACCGAGGCCGCCGCGATGGAAGGGTGGTTGCGGTCGCACGGTGTCCCGGCAGACCGCATCCACCCCGAGCATCGCGCCGGATCGACGGTGGGCAACGCCCTCAACTCGGTCCCGCTCGCTCGTTCCCTCGGCGCGGGCGGCGCGATTCTCGTGACGTCGGCCAACCACATCCGCAGGGCAACGGTCGATTTCAATGTCGCCGGACTGCCGGTGGTCGGGGCGATGAGCGCGATTACCAGTACCGGTCAGCTGATCGCCGACTTCATGCCATTGACCAAGGATCAGCAGCTCGGCATGTATCGCGACGCGATCAGGGTATTCGGCATCCCGGCAAGCTACTGACGTGACTCGAACTCGGCCACGACGGGTGGTTGGTCGAAGGGGTCCGCGGATCCCGGGGTGAGCTTTCCGTCGACGGCGTCGCGCATCCGCTGCTTGTCGAGCTGGCCTTCCCAGTTCGAGACGACGAACGTGGCGACGCAGTTGCCGAGAAGGTTCACGAACACCCGCATCGAGTCCATGATCCGGTCGGCGCCCAGCAGGACCGCGACCGCCGCGACGGGGAAGATTCCGAGCGCGGTCGCGGTCGCCGACAGCGCGAGGAACGACGATCCGGGTACGCCTGCCATGCCTTTCGACGTGAGGAGCAGGATGAACAGCGCGCCGAGCTGGTCGGCGACGGACAAGTCGTGGCCGGTGGCCTGGGCGAGGAACAGCGTGGAGATGGACAGGTAGATCGCGGCGCCGTCGAGGTTGAACGAGTAGCCGGTCGGCACCACCAGTCCGGTGGCGGCCTGCGAGTTCCCGGCGCCGACGAGCTTGGTCATGATGCGGGGGAGCACCGCCTCGGACGAGGCGGTGCCGAGCGCGAGACCGAACTCCTCCTTGGTGTAGCGGATGAACGTGAAGATGTTCAGCCCGACCGCGAACTTCGCGATCAGCGCGAGGACGAGGACGAACAGGGCTCCGGCGAGGTAGCAGCAGGCGATGAGCTTCGCGAAGCTGCCGAGTGTGGAGATTCCGTACTGGCCGATGATGAACGCCATCGCGCCGAACGCCCCGATCGGGGCGAGCCGCATGATCCAGCCGATGATCATGAAGATGATGTGGCTGAGGTGGTCGACGAATTCGAGGACCAGCGGAGGACCGTGCTCGCCGTACTTGGCCAGCGCGATGCCGAAGAGCACCGCGAAGAAGAGGACCTGCAGAAGCAGGTTGTCGGCGAACGCGCCCACCACGCTGGTGGGGACGATGTCCATGAGGAACTCGACGGCGCCGGGCAGTTCGCCGCCGCCGGTCTTCTCCGCGATCTGCTCGGTGCCGTCGGCGAGGGTGGCCGGGTCGATGTCGAAGCCGGCGCCGGGCTTGACGATGTTGCCCATCACCAGCCCGAAGAGCAGCGCGAACCCGGTGACGGCGGTGAAATAGATCAGCGCCTTGACGCCGATCCGTCCGACGGCCTTGACGTCGCCGACCTTGGCGATTCCCGTGACGACCACCGTGAAGATCAACGGCGCGATGAGCATCTTGATCAGCTTGATGAACGTGTCGCCGATCGGTTTGAGCTCCGACCCCACCGTCGGCCACAACCAGCCGAGGGTGATGCCGCCGACGATTCCGACGAGGAGTTGGACGAACAGGTTGGTGTACCAGGGCGATCGCGTCTCGGTGGTCGGCCCGGTGCCGTCGGGCGGGGGATGGGCGGCAGTGGAGATGGCCATGGGCAAACGCTAGGAAGGGGCTGTGACGGGTTCGTGTCACGAATGTTTCCGTGATGAGAACGGCGGAGTGGGAACGGCGGCCTCTCCGGGCGTGGGCGGTGCCACATTGCAGTTCGTGGCAGTATTGCGACGCACCGACCGCAGGAGGACACATGCGCTTGTCGCCCCACGAGCAGGAGCGTCTGCTCCTGAGTTACGCCGCGGAACTCGCGCGCAGGCGCCGGAACCGTGGGCTCGTGTTGAATCACCCGGAGGCGGTGGCCCTCATCACGGATCACATCCTCGAGGGTGCCCGCGACGGCCGGTCGGTGGCGGAGCTGATGGTGTCGGGTCGTGAGGTGCTCACCCGGTCCGACGTGATGGAGGGCGTCCCCGAGATGCTGCACGACGTCCAGGTGGAGGCCACGTTCCCGGACGGAACCAAGCTCGTCACCGTCCACGATCCGATTGCGTAGGGGTGACCGTGATTCCAGGTGAAGTCTTGTGCGCCGAGGGTGTGATCGAACTCAACGAGGGTTCTCCCCGCACCGAACTTGAGGTGGTCAACACCGGTGACCGGCCGGTCCAAGTCGGGAGTCACGTTCATTTCCCGCAGGCCAACCACGCCCTGCAGTTCGACCGTTCCGCCGCCCACGGGCTGCGGCTGGACATTCCCGCCGGCACCGCGGTGCGCTTCGAACCGGGTATCGCGCAGACGATTTCACTCGTGCCCCTGCGCGGGACCCGTGAGGTGCACGGGCTGAGCCTCACTCCTCCCGGAAAGCTGGACGCGTCATGACCGAACTCAGCCGCGCACGTTACGCCGAGCTGTTCGGTCCCACGACCGGCGACCGCATCCGGCTCGCCGACACCGACCTTCTGATCGAGATCACCGAGGACCGCAGCGGCGGGCCGGGGCTGGCCGGTGACGAGGCGGTGTTCGGTGGCGGAAAGGTGTTGCGCGAGTCCATGGGTCAGGGTCGCGCGACCCGCGCCGAGGGCGCGCCCGACACGGTGATCACCGGCGTGGTCGTCGTCGACCACTGGGGAATCATCAAGGCGGACGTCGGTATTCGGGACGGACGCATCGTCGCGCTCGGCAAGGCAGGCAACCCCGACACGATGTCGGGCGTCCACCCCGATCTCGTGGTGGGGCCGTCCACCGAGATCATCGCCGGGAACGGCAAGATCCTCACCGCCGGCGGAATCGACTGCCACGTCCACTTCATCTGCCCGCAGATCATGGACGAGGCGCTGGGCGGCGGCATCACGACGATGATCGGCGGCGGCACCGGCCCCGCCGAGGGCAGCAAGGCCACCACCGTCACCCCGGGTTCGTGGCACACCGCCCGGATGCTGGAGGCGCTCGACGGGTGGCCGATGAACATCGCCCTCCTCGGCAAGGGCAACACGGTCAGTTCCGAGTCGATGTGGGAGCAGTTGCGGGGCGGTGTCTCCGGTTTCAAGCTGCACGAGGACTGGGGTTCGACGCCGGCGGCGATCGACGCGTGCCTGACCGTGGCGGATGCCGCGGGGGTGCAGGTGGCCCTCCACTCGGACACGTTGAACGAGGCCGGCTTCGTCGAGGACACTCTCGCCGCTATCGCCGGACGCGCGATCCACGCCTATCACACCGAGGGGGCGGGCGGCGGTCACGCGCCGGACATCATCACGGTGGCGGCGCACGCGAACGTGTTGCCGAGTTCCACCAATCCGACCCGGCCGCACACGGTGAACACGCTCGACGAGCACCTCGACATGCTCATGGTGTGCCATCACCTGAGCCCCACGATCCCGGAGGATCTGGCGTTCGCGGAGAGTCGAATCCGGCCGTCCACCATTGCGGCGGAGGATCTGCTCCACGACCTCGGCGCCATCTCCATGATCGGCAGCGACTCGCAGGCGATGGGACGCATCGGCGAGGTCGTGTTGCGCACGTGGCAGACGGCGCACGTGATGAAGCGGCGGCGGGGTTCCCTTCCCGGCGACAACGGCGCCGACAACCAGCGCGTCCAGCGCTACGTGGCGAAGTACACGATCTGCCCCGCCGTCGCGCACGGCCTCGAGGGTGAGATCGGATCGGTCGAGGTGGGCAAACTCGCCGACCTGGTGCTGTGGGATCCGGCGTTCTTCGGGGTGCGGCCGCACGCGGTGATCAAGGGCGGCATGATCGCCTGGGCCGCGATGGGCGATGCCAACGCGTCCATCCCGACGCCGCAACCGGTGCTCCCGCGGCCGATGTTCGGGGCGGCGCCCAAGGCGGCGGCCGCCACCTCCGTGCACTTCGTCGCGCCCCACGCCCTCGAGGACGGGCTGGCGGATCGGCTGGATCTGAACCGGCGACTGGTGCCGGTCGCGAACGTACGGTCGCGGGGCAAGGCCGACATGCCCCGCAACGACGCGCAGCCGCGGATCGAGGTGGACCCCGACACGTTCACCGTCCGCATCGACGGCGAGGTGTGGGAAGAACAACCGGCGGCGGAACTGCCGATGGCCCAGCGATACTTCCTGTTCTGATGCGCCTCGCTCACCTGATGTCCCTCGCCGACTCGCGGCTGCCCACCGGTGGTCACGTGCATTCGGGCGGCATCGAGGAGGCCGTCGCGAGCGGTGTCGTCCGCGACGTCGCCACGATGGACGCGTTCCTGCGGCGACGGATCCGGACCGCAGGGCTCGTGGCGGGGTCGATCACCGCGGCGGTGTGCGACGGCCGGCTCACCCCGGAACGGGCCGACGCCGAGATGGATGCGCGCACTCCGTCACCGGCGGCGCGGTCGTCGTCGCGGGCGCAGGGGCGGGGTCTGCTGCGCCTGGCCCGCACCACCTGGCCCGACCACGACTGGTCGCCGCTCGGGACGCGTCCGCACCTGCCCGTCGTGTCGGGGGTGGTGGGGACCGTCACCGCGGTCGCACCCCGGGAGGCGGCGCTGGTCGTCGTCTACACCACCATGACCGGTTGCGCGATCGCCGCGCAGCGCCTGCTCGCCCTCGATCCCGCGCAGGTCGCCGCGAGCACGTTCGCACTGGCCGACCTGTGCGACGACATCGCCGACCAGTGTGTGGCCGGACTGTCGAGCGTGTCCGACCCCTTCATGGATGTCGTCGCCGAGCGGCACGTTCTACGGGACCGCCCCCTGTTCGTGTCGTGACACTCAGCTGTATCCAGCAAGGAGAGATCAACCATGCCACCACATTTCATCGATGGTGAACCCCACGACCACCAGCACGACCGGCCTCGGCGGGTCCGGGTGGCGGGGGAGCCGGTCCGGATCGGGATCGGTGGGCCCGTCGGCTCGGGCAAGACGGCGCTCGTCGCCGCGCTCTGCAGGCAACTGCGCGAGGAGTTGTCGCTGGCGGTGCTCACCAACGACATCTACACCACCGAGGACGCGGACTTCCTGCGCCGCCACGCCGTGCTGCCGGACGAGCGCATCGCCGCCGTGCAGACCGGTGGGTGCCCGCACACGGCGATCCGCGACGACATCACCGCCAATCTCGACGCGATCGACGACCTCATCGCCGCCAACCCGCCGCTCGACCTGATCCTGGTGGAGTCGGGCGGCGACAACCTCACCGCGACGTTCTCCTCGGGTCTGATCGACGTGCAGATCTTCGTCGTCGACGTCGCGGGCGGCGACAAGGTGCCCCGCAAGGGCGGGCCGGGTGTGACGTTCTCGGATCTGCTGGTGATCAACAAGACCGACCTCGCCCCGATGGTCGGCGCCGATCTCGGCGTGATGCGCCGCGACGCCGAGCAGGTCCGGGAGGGGCGGCCGACGGCGCTGATCTCGTTGACCGAGGACCCGTCGTCCGGGCCGGCGCTGGAGTGGGTGCGCGAGCAGGTGCGCACGCTCGCCGACGTGCACGAGTAGTGCGCACCGAACTGACGATCGTCGCGTCGCCCGATCGCAGCCCGCGGATCGCCGCGGTCGGGGGACTGGCAGCCCGGATCACCGGCCGTGACACGGTCCACGTGATCGGCACTGCCGCGACCCCGCTCGGCGGCGACCACTGGGACGTCACCGTCCGGGTGCTGTCGGGTGCGCGGCTGACGCTGCGCAGCGTCGCGGCGTCCCTGGCGCTGCCGGGCCGGGGTTGCGCGCTGTCCACGGCGCGCTGGTCCGTGGAGGTCGAGGACGACGCGTCACTCGACTGCGCGCTGGAACCGACCGTGATCGCGGGCGGCGCGGAGCATCGTGTCGAGACGGCGGTGGCACTCGCCGAATCGTCCGCGTTGCTGCTGCGTGAGCGGGTGCAGATCGGCCGGTCGGGGGAGGAGAGCGGACGCTGGGTGGGCATCACGAACGCCGATCTCGGCGCCCTGCCCCTGCTCCGGCACCAGCTGGAACTCGGGGTCGGCACCGTCTCGCACGACGTGCTGGACGGCCCGGCGGCCGTCACGAGTGAATTGCGGTATCCGGACGACAGGCCCGCGGACGTCACCGGCGACATCCGGTTGGCGCGCACCCGTCTGCCCCTCGCGCGCGGTGGCAGCCTCACCACGCGGCTCGGTCCCCGCCTGTGACGCAGGTGAGTGGCAAAGTGCGTGATGGTACGCATTTCCACACCCGTGCGGGGAGCGCCTAAGCTCTACCCTTGTGCTTTCCGTCGTTCCTCGCCCCGTCGTCGTCAGGGCCCCGTCCAAGGTCAATCTCCATCTGGCCGTCGGGGACTTGCGCGACGACGGCTATCACGAGCTGAACACGGTGTTCCAGGCGCTCTCGCTCAGCGACACGGTGTCGGTGGTTCCCGCGGAGACGCTGTCGGTGACGGTGCGCGGCGAGGACGCCCGCGTCGTGCCCACCGACAGCAGCAACCTGGTGTGGAAGGCGGCGGAGATGCTCGCCGCCGAGTCGGGGCGGCGGCCGGACGTCGAGATCGCCATCGACAAGGGGATCCCGGTGGCCGGGGGGATGGCCGGCGGCAGCGCCGACGCCGCGGCGGCGCTGGTGGGGCTCAACGCACTGTGGCAGCTGGACCTGTCGCGGGAGCAACTCGACGGGTTCGCCGCGAAGCTGGGCAGCGACGTCCCCTTCTCCCTCCACGGCGGCACCGCGTTCGGGACGGGGCGCGGCGAGCGACTTCTGCCGGTGCTCTCGCGCAGCACGTTCCACTGGGTGCTCGCGCTCGCGAAGGGCGGACTGAGCACACCGACGGTGTTCCGGGAGCTGGACCGTCTGCGTGCGGACGGGAACCCGCCGCGACTCGGCGGCGCCGAAGACCTGATGCATGCGCTCACGACGGGCGACGCCGCAACGCTCGCCCCCCTGCTGGGCAACGACCTGCAGTCTGCCGCCCTGTCACTGAACCCGGGCCTGCGGCGGACGCTGCGCGCCGGGGTGTCGGCGGGCGCATTGGCCGGCATCGTCTCCGGGTCCGGCCCGACCTGTGCTTTTCTGTGCGCTGACGCGGATGCCGCGGTCCGTGTCAGTGCAGAACTCGCTGGTGCGGGGGTGTGTCGCACGGTGCGGGTCGCCAGCGGACCCGTACCCGGCGCCCGAATAATCAACGACGCGGCGGAGGGATCGCACTGATGGCGAATCTGATCAATCTCGAGCAGGTATCGAAGTCTTTCGGCATCAAGCCGCTGCTCGATTCGGTATCTCTCGGACTGCAGGAAGGCGAACGCATCGGCGTCGTCGGCCTCAACGGCGGTGGCAAGACCACCATGCTCGAGGTGCTCGCCGGGGTGGAGTCCCCCGATTCCGGACGGGTCAGCCGGGTAGGTGGCCTGCGCATGGCGGTCGTGACTCAGCGCGGCGTCCTGCCGCCCGGCTCGAGCGTCGGCGACGTGGTGCTCGGACCGCTCGGGGTGGCCGATCACGAATGGGCGGGGGACGCCCGCATCCGGTCGATTCTGGCCGGCATCGGCATCGACAACCTGGGTCTCGAGGTGTCGGTGGACGGGCTGTCGGGTGGTGAGCGGCGACGCGTCGCACTGGCCGCCGCGCTCGTCCAGGACCTCGATCTGCTGGTCCTCGACGAGCCGACCAACCACCTCGATGTGGAGGGTGTCCAGTGGCTGGCGGAGCATCTCGTCAGCCGTCGCAGCGCGCTGGTGGTCGTGACCCACGATCGCTGGTTCCTCGACACCGTCGCCAACCGCACGTGGGAAGTGGTGGGCGGCAAGGTCGAAAGCTACGAGGGCGGGTACAACGACTGGATCTTCGCCCGGGCGGAGCGCTCCCGGCAGGCCGACGCGTCCGAGGAACGTCGCCGCAACCTCGCCCGCAAGGAACTGGCCTGGTTGCGTCGCGGTGCACCGGCCCGCACGTCCAAGCCCAAGTATCGGATCGAGGCCGCCGAGGCGTTGATCGCGGATGTCCCGCCGCCCCGCGACAACGTGGCGCTGGCGTCGTTCGCGCAGCGCAGGCTCGGCAAGGTCGTCATCGAACTCGAGGATGCGCGCCTGGAGACACCGGACGGCCGGGTGCTCGTCGACGACCTCACGTGGCGGTTGGCGCCGGGCGAGCGTGTCGGTCTGGTCGGCGTCAACGGCTCCGGCAAGACGACGCTCCTGCGCACGCTCGCCGGGGAGATCGCGCCGGCGTCGGGCAAGCGCATCCAGGGGCAGACCGTGCACATCGGCTGGTTGCGTCAGGAACTCGACGACCTGCCCACGAACATGCGGGTGCTCGAGGCCGTCAAGGATGTTGCCGAACGGATCACGTTGGGCGACAAGGAGGTGTCGGCCGGGCAGCTCGCCGAACGGCTGGGCTTCACGCCGGCCCGGCAGCGGACACCGGTGGGTGACCTGTCCGGTGGCGAGCGTCGCCGGCTGCAGCTGACGCGTGTGCTGATGTCCGAGCCGAACGTTCTGCTGCTCGACGAGCCGACCAACGACCTCGACATCGACACGCTGCAGCAACTCGAGGACATTCTCGACGGCTGGGCGGGCACGATGGTCGTCATCAGTCACGACCGGTACCTCATCGAACGCATCTGTGACACCACGTGGGCATTGTTCGGCGACGGCAAACTGACCAACCTGCCCGGGGGCATCGAGGACTACCTGCGCCGCCGGGCGACGATGGTCGACACCGGCGCACCGTCGGTGGCGTCGACGGCAACCGGTGCCTCGGCCCCCAAGCAGGTACGGGACGGGGCCGCCGAACGCACCGCGCGCAAGGAACTGTCGCGTCTCGAGCGTGCCGTCGCGAAGCTGGACGATCGGGAACGGAAACTGCACGAGAAGCTGGCGGAGGCGGCCACCGATCCGGACAAACTGCAGAAGCTCGACGCCGAGCTCAAGCAGGTCGTCGCGGAGAAGGAAGCCACCGAGGAGCAGTGGATGGAGCTGGCCGCCGAGCTGGACTAGCCGGTCACCACTCGATCCGGTAGTCGTACATCCAGCGCAGGCTGTCGCGGCGGCCCACCATCCGCATGATGGTCGGCAAGGTGAGGTCGCGGATCACGCGCCCGACCGGGCCGGGGGCCTTGCCGCTGCCGTTTCGCTTGCCCTGTGCGACGATTCGCTCGACCCGGGCGCGCCGTGCCGTCTCGTACGCCGCGAGCGCGACGGTGATGTCCGGGCTGTCCCGCAGGCATCGCGCGAGCACGATGGCGTCCTCGATCGCCATGGACGCACCCTGCCCCGACGACGGCGACGTGGCGTGGGCGGCGTCCCCGATGATCACCATCCGCTCGTTGCGCCACGTCGGCACGGTCGGAAGGTCGTAGGTGCTCCAGCTGCGGATGATGCTGTCGGTGGCGTCGATGATCTGCAGGGCGGGCCCGGCGTCGCCGGAGAACAGGTCGATCAGTTCGGTGCGCTGCTGCTCCGGAGTGATCGAGGCGAGTTCGGCGGCCGTCGGTTCGACGCGGCGCCCGGGGTTGGCGAACCACCAGACGTCACCGCCCGGATGGATGAGGTAGCCGAAGAAGCACCGTGTGCCGAACACGAAATGGGCCGCGCCCGGTTCGCCGTCCAGCGACAGGCCGGTCGCGAATCCGCCGGTGTTGAGGAGGCCGAGATACCGGGGGTCGGGGGCCTGCGGGTCGAGGATGGCGCGGGTGCGTGACCGGAGGCCGTCGGCGCCCACGAGCAGATCGCCCTCGGCCGACGTGCCGTCCGCGAACTCCGCGCGGACACGGTCGCCGTCGATCCGGGCGTCCTCGAGTTGCTTGCCGTACTCGATGCGCACGCCCCGGCGTAGTGCCTCGTCGCGAAGGGTGCGGTAGAGGTCGGCTCGGCGCAGTGTCCGGCTCGGCGTGCCGAAGGACGTGAGTCCTCCGTTGTCGAACTCGGCCAGGGGTTTCCCAGTTCCGCTGACGATCCGCATCCTGCGGGTGGCCATCCCGATGTCGGCGACCCGGTGGTCGAGATCCAGCAGGTGCAGCCCCTCGAGACCGTTGGTCGCCAGTGTCAGAAAGGCGCCCACGCCCTCCGCTCCGTGATCGTGCGCTTCGTACACGACGGGATCGAGTCCGGCCCGTTGCATCGCCATCGCCGTGACCGGTCCGGCGATGCCACCTCCGATGATCAAAGCACTAGTAGTCATAAAGTGACTATACATAGAATGACTAATGCAACCCGGCGGATATGCTCGACGAATGTCCTCACCGCGTAGATCCGTGCTGGCGATGGCAGTGCTGTCGATGCTCTCCGAAGAACCGATGCACGCCTACCGCATGCAGCAGCTGATCAAGGAGCGGCACAAGGACGAGGTCGTCAACGTCGCGCAGCGCAACAGCGTCTACCAGACGATCGAACGCCTGTTGCGCGACGGATTGATCGAGATCGAGGCGACGGAACGGGCCGAGAACCGCCCGGAACGCACCACCTACCGGCTCGCCGGAACGGGCGCGGCGACGCTGATGCAATGGCTGCGGGAGATGGTCGCCGAACCGGCGCGCGAGTTCCCGGAATTCCCGGCCGCGCTGGCATTCCTGCCGAGTCTGCGCTCCGGCGACGCGCTCGAGGCGCTCCGTTCGCGGATCGCGGTTCTCGAGCAGCAACTGGCCGGTCTCGACGCCGGCCTCGCCGAGGCCGGGACATTTCTTCCGCGATTGTTCCTCGTCGAGGACGAGTACCGGCGGGCGGTCCTGGTGGCCGAACTCGACTACGTCCGGTCGCTGGTCGCCGACGTCGCGGCCGGCGAATTGCGCTGGTAGGGCCCTGTCGCGTCAGAACTGCAGCGACAGGACGCCGTCCCGGTCCGTGACGTGAACGGACCGACCGATCACCGACCGCGCCGGAGTCTGGGTGAACGCCGACAGCGCGACCGCCTCCTCAGGGCCGGTGTGTCCGGCTAGACGGTGGCCGTCGGGGGTGTGCGCGACGACGAATCCCGTCGCCGGGACGCCGTCCCGGCCGTGTTCGACCGTGGACGTGACGATCTCGGCCCGTCCCTCGTAGCCGGTCACGACCTCCGGCGCCGCCGCCGTGAGGTGCGCCGGCTCCGGATCGCCGACGTACCCGTCCGGGTGCGGGGTGCTCGCCAGCAACACCACGTGCTGGTACGTCAGGTAGCCGCCGTTGCCGTGAACCAAGGCAGGTCCGGAACCCTCCCGCAGCCGACGAGTGACCTCGGCGATCGAGTGCAGCGTGTAGCTGTTGAGGGGACCGCCGAAGAAGGAGTGGCCGCCGGTCACGCTCGGCACCGTGCTCGCGGGCAGGCCGAGCGTCCGGGACAGGAGCTTGGGAACGACCGGGAAGCAGCCGTACGCGTCGACGACGTCGAGCGCGGACGCCGTGATCGCCGCCTGCGACAGCGCCCGGTCCACCGCGTCGGTCATGGCGGCCGATGTTCCGAAACTGTTGCGGCTCAGTACGTCCACGGGATCGGCGGCGCCCGCGCCGCCCCACACGTACACGATGCGGTCCTCCGGAACGCCGTGCTCCCGCGCGAGGGCCAGTGAGCACACCAGCACGGCGGCGGCCTGATCGACGAACGGCATGGCGTTGAGCATCAACGGGTACGGCTCGCACACCATGCGGTTGCCCGGACCGACAGTGGCGATCTCTTCGGCGGAGTACATCTCCGCCGTCCACGACGCCGGGTTCTTCGCAGCCAACTCGGAGAAGGCCGAGTACATCCGGGCCGACTCCGCCAGCGACCGGTCGGGGCTCACGCCGGACTCGTATGAGAAGCGGTTCTCGAACAGCGGATACACGCGGGTGGGCACGATCAGTCCGGCGCGTTGCATCACGGGACTTCCGAGATCCGCCGGGTCGAAGGCGGGAGGGCCGCCCGGCGCCGACGACCAGCCCAGCGACGCGGGATCGGTGCCCGACTTCCGCAGCGAAGTCATGGTCGCCTGCGTCTCGCCGCCGACGAGCATGGCTGCCGACGACCGGCCCGCGGCGATGTCGTCGCCGAGGCGGTCGAGGAGGGCGGCGGGCCAGTGGCCGCCGATCGGGGACGTGCTCGACCGCGGTGACGGCAGATTCAAGCGGGTGGCGAGCAGTCCGGGGAGGTCGTCGTAGGACCAGCTGACGGTCTTCACCGCATGGATCGTGTCGATCCGGGTGCCGAGTGCCGCCGATCCGCTGTCGGCGACGGCGGCGCGCGCGGCGTCCGTGATCAGGTCGAGGGGTTCACGGGGGCCGGCGGGATCGCCTGCTCTGCCGGAACGGAGGTCGCCTATGCCGACGATCACCGGTATGCGGGCCGGATCGGCCATGGGTGCCCCTCTCGTGTGCCACGTCAGCGTCACGATAGTGCGGGGCGAGATATGTGTGAATCCTGGGTCACAGCAATCCCCGACCGGCGGCGGGCCGCGGCCGCGTTCGTTTCGGCCACGTGGTGGCGGCGTGTTCGAAATCGTTGGGAAGTCAATGGCATTCGCGCGATCCGGCGTGGTGCGGCTGGAGCCGCCGGTGGCCCGACCGAGGATGCATCAGGTGAGGCTAGCCTAATGTAGTGTGGAGTGCGTGCTGGAGCGCAGTCCATGCAGTCATTTCGTAACCTTTTCGTGTCCCGGATCACGGCCTGAATATGCATGATCTGGGCAAAACGGGGGAATCCAAGGCGAACCTGCAGATTTTCAGACTAATCTGCAGTCCAGGGCTTGCATGTTCGCTGCACAGGAGGCGGGGGTCATGGATCTCGAAGCAATTAAACAGATCGAGCAGCTCAAGCACCGTTACTCACGTGCTCTCGACACGAAGTCGTGGGTGGAGTTTGCCGACACGATGGTCCCGGACGTCACCGCGACGTACAGCGAATATCTGACTTTCGACTCCCGTGACTCATTCGTGTCCTTCCTCGAGAACACTCTCGGCACCCACGTCATCACCGAGCATCAGTGCGGCCAACCCGAGATCACCGTCACCGGTGATACCGCGGTCGGGGTGTGGTTTCTCGCAGACACCACGCTGATTCCCGAGGACGGGATGCTGTTGCGGGGGTCTGCTTATTATCACGATCGTTATCTTCGGTGCCCCGACGGCAACTGGCGGATCACGCATACCGGATACGAACGCACGTGGGAATCGGTTGCGGCGCTCTCCGATTTCCCGAGTTTCCGGCTCACCTCCAACAAGTGGGCGATGTTGCAACCTCCCGCGTCTGCCTGAGGGAGCACACTGGGACTCGGTACACCACGGACCCCTGGGAGGTGACGATGTCTCCGGACGTCCCCGTTCCCGGCGCGCTCCCGTATCTGACGGTGCGGCGTGGCGTCGAGGCCATCGAGTGGTATTCCAAGGTGTTCGGCGCCGAGGTGGTGGGGGAGCCGATCGTCATGGACGACGGCAGGGTGGGCCATGCGGAACTGCGGTTGCCGACCGGGATGATCTATCTGGCGGAGGAGTTTCCCGAGATGGGCCTGACCGCGCCGGAATCCGGTTCGACGTCCGTGAGCCTGATGTTGCGGGTCGACGATCCCGATGCGGTTCTGGTCGGTGCCCGCGACGCCGGCGGCAAGGTGGAGCGGTGGATCTCGGAAGGGCACGGACACCGCAACGCGACCCTCATCGATCCGTTCGGCCATCGCTGGATGCTGGTGGGGCCGACGGATCCGGCCGCGTCCGCCTGACGGTCTGCGGCGCGGCTACTGTCGGCACATGCCGACAACACCCGACCGTTCGTCGTTTCCGGACACCCGCGCATGGATTCGCGCACTGCCCGCACTCGGCGGCGTCACGCCTCCGCCCGTCGACACTCTTCCGGATTCTCCCGGCGCACTGTTTCTCGACTGGATCACGCAGGCCGTAGCGGCCGGGGTTCCGGAACCGCACGCCGCGGCGCTGTCGACCGTCGATGCCGACGGCAATCCGGACGCGCGTTTCCTGCTCCTCAAGGACGTCACGGAGCAGGGCTTCTGGTTCTCGGGTGACACGCGCTCGCCGAAGGGCCGTGATCTGGAGGCGAATGCGGTTGCGGCACTGACCTTCTACTGGCGTGAACAGGGGCGGCAGGTGCGGGTCCGCGGAACAGTCGTCGAGGGCGATCCGACGCTCTCTGCCCGTGACTTCCGCGAACGGTCGGTCACCGCGCGGGCTGTGGCCGCGGCTAGCCGTCAGAGCGAGGTACTGGACGATCCCGTCGAATACGACCGCGCCGTCGCGGCGGCGGTGGCGCGCATCGAGGCCGACCCGGACTTCGTGTCGGACACGTGGCGGGCCTGGTGCATCGTCCCCGGCACTGTCGAGTTCTGGCAGGCGGACGCCGGGCGCAGGCACGTGCGCCAGCTCTACCGCCGCGAGTCCGGCCGGTGGATCCGCGAGGTGCTGTGGCCGTAGCCGCGCTCAGCGCGCGGTTGCGGAGGGCGAGCGCAGGTCGACGACGATCGACTGGCCGTTGAGCTTCGCGTGGATCTCGGGGCGCTCGAAACCGGCCGCGACGAGGTACTCGCCGAGCAGTGCCAGCAGTTCGTCGGCGTCCACGGTGGGATCGGCGGAGTGACTGCTCGACGACGCGAGGTGCTCCTCGAGCAGCTCGGTGTGTGCAAGACGGCCCGCGACTCGCACGGCTGCCACTCCCATCGCGTTGCGTCGCATGACGGTGCGTCCACGAGATTCCAGCGACGCCGTCGTGTCGGAGGCCTCGTCCGGCTCCTCGGTGCTGTGCGAACCCGAGTTGCGCGTCGGCAGCGGGAACGTGAACGTCTCGGCGGAGCTGGTCGTGGACTTGCCGTTGCCGTTGCTGCCGGTCAGCCCGCCCGTGCTGGGTTCGGCGAACGGCGAGTCCGCCGCCGAGCCCGCGGAGCCGTTGCTGCCCGATCCGTTCGTGGAAATGCCGTTTTCCATCGTGTCGCTTCCTGCTCGTGGCCAAACGGGTACCGCGCAAAGCCCGTCAGTGTGCTCGATTCGAACTGAAAGCTACCAGCAGCGTCCGGCGTGCCGCACACCTCGACGGCTCGAGACAAGGTCGTACGGTCGCGGGCCCATCGGTGCCGTCGCGTCAGCGAACCCCCTCCGCCCTCAGTTCGCGGGCCCACGCGGACGCGTGCTTCGTCAGCACGCCGGCGATCCGCTCCAGCTCACCGGGGTACGACGCGACCTCGGCGGGCATGGACACGCTGAGGGCGTCGGTGGCGGGGATCCGGTAGGGCACGACGGTGGCGATGCAGACCACGCCGACCGTTCCCTGTTCCCGTTCGAGGGACCATCCGCGGTTGCGCACCTCGCCGAGTTCGGTGACGAGGTCGTCGATGTCGACGATGGTGTTCTCGGTGAATCGTTCGAGCTTTGCGGGAAGCATCTGCCGGACCTCGCTGGTGGTCAGTTCCGCGAGCAGTGCCTGCCCGAGTGCGGTGACGTGGCACGGCAGTTTGCGGCCGACGCGATGCATGCGCCGCACCTCGACCTTCGATCCGCGGCTGGCGAGGTAGATGACGCTGGCCTCGTCGCGCCGCGCGAAGTGGACGGTGTGGCTGACTTCCGCCCGGAGTGCCTCGAGTACCGCTGCCGCCCGCGAGACGACCGAATCCTTGTCGAGGTAGGACGTGCCGGCGAGTAGCGCATGGGTGCCGATGCCGTAGCGCGAACCCGACTCGTCGGCCTCGATCCACCGCAGATCCTTGAGCGTGCGCAGGAGGGCGTGCAGACTCGAGCGCGGATATTTGCACGCCTCCTGCAGCTCGCCGAGGCTCATTCGCTTCGGCGACGCGGCGAGCGTCTCGAGGATGTGGATGGTGCGTTCGGCAGACTTGACCGGTTGGGTTTCCGGGGCTGCCCCACGCGTGTCTTCTGTCACCATGAAGACACTATCTCTCATTCTGAACGCGATATCACCTACTGACGCATGTTCGGTGTCGGCAACGCGGCGCACTCAGTACTCCGCCACGAGGTTGGCTGCGATGTACTCGAGATCGATGTCCTCGCCGAGGCCCGGTCTCTGCGGCATCGCCACGATCCCGTTCTCGTCGATGGGGTCGACGATGGACTTCAGGTGCGGCGGCACCCAGTCGTAATCGACGTGCGGGTGCAGCAGACCGCGCTCGTACCACTGGACGTTGTTGGCGGCCCCGACGAGCGCGAGGTTGGGGGCGCCGTTGCCGTGGATCTCGCACTCGAGACCGAAACCCTCGGCCATGTGCATCGTCTTCAGCGCCGGTGTGATGCCACCGCCGTTCATGGCCCCGACTCGCAGGATGTCGCACGCGTCGTTCGCAATCCAGTCGGCACGAGACTTGTGCCGCCCCGGCGTCGTCTCGGGTCCGATCACCGGGGTGTCGATCTGGTCGGCGAGCCACCGGTACGAGCGCAGCGAGAACTCGTCCATCGGCTCCTCGAACCACTCGAACTTCAGCCGGTCCAGTTCGCGCCCGAGTTTCAGAGCGTCGGTGCGCGAGTACCAGTGGTATCCGTCGAGCATCAGCGGGAAGTCCTCGCCGACGGCATCGCGGACCGCGGCACACGCGTCGATGTCCCGGGTCAGATTCGGGGAGCCCGGCAGCGGAGGCATCCAGGTGTGCAGCTTGATGCCCTGGTAGCCACGCCTCTTCAGTGCGACAGCGAAGTTCGCGTAGTCCTCCGGCGTGGCGAGGCCGCCGTCGATGTCGTCACCGCACATGGTGCTGGCATACGCCTTGACCTCGGAGCGCGCGCCGCCGAGCAGCTTCCACACCGGGGTGTCGAACCTGTTGCCCGCGAGGTCCCACAGCGCCTGGTCCAGGTAGCTGCAGGTGTGCTCGGGAAGCTCGACGGCCCGGGTGCGCTGACGAATCGCCAATTTCTTGTCCATCGCTTCGCGTGCCAGCGGATCGGTGCCGATCAGGACGGGCCGGAAATGCTGCTCGACCTGATCCTGCCGAAGGTAGTTCGGCTTGCCCAGAACGTAGCCGCTGACGCCGTCGGAGTCGGTGATCCGCAGGAGCGCCTGCGTCGCCGGCACGGATGGCCCGGGATGGCGATGACCGTACGAGTCGACCGAGGTGCGTGCCTCGGTCTTGAAAACCTGCACGGCGACTTCTGTGATCACGCTGGACATGATGATTCGCTTCCTGTTCGAAATCTGCTATTTACCCTGGCGGGCGACGTACTTGGCCATGGAGTGATCGAGCTTCTCGGCGAAGTCGTCGGCGAAGTCCTGCGCGCTGAGCTGCCCGATGAGCACTTTCTGCCACTGGCCGAGCATCTGCACCTGAACGATCTTGCCGAAGTCGGGCAGGTAGTCCGGCGGTGTGACCAGCACGGTCTTCGGGTCGTCCAGCGCCGCGAGCGCGGCCTGCACCGACGGCATGCTCGCGAATTCGGGTGCCGAGCGGGCAGCCTTGTTGACCGGGATCTGTCCGACGTGCTCGTTCCAATACGCCTGCGATTCCTGGGACGTCATGAACTCGAGGAACTTCCACGACGCGGCCTGATGCTGGCTGCTCTTGAACACCGTGTACGACGGGAACGGGTCCGTCATGACGGTGCGCTTTCCGTCCTCGTTACGCGGCAGCGCCACGGCTCCGACCTTGTCGCCGAGCGCCTTCTCGTGGTTGCTCAACGAGCCGAGGTTGTGCTGCATCATGGCAACCGATCCGCCGCCGAAGCTCGCGACCATCTGCGGGAAGCCGTTGTTGACGTCCGCGGTCGGCGTCTCGACGTCGTAGAGCGCCGCGAAACGTTCGATGGCGTCGACCATCTCGGGGCGATTCAGCGTCGACTCGCCGTCCTCGAAGAAGCTCTCGATACCGGTGCTGGCGAACATGTACTGCAGCAGAGGGTAGATCGATCCGGCGCCGCCGCGAATGGTGAATCCGTAACGGCCGGCGTCCTTGTCGGTGAGAGTCCGTGCCGCCTCGTAGAACTCGTCGTACGTGTCCGGAGGTTCGATGCCGGCCTCGGCGAACCAGTCGGCGCGGTACCAGAGGGTGGCGTTGTTGCTGGTGTACGGGAGACCGTACAGATGCTCGCCGCCGCCGGATTCACGCGCCGACTCGAGAATTCCGGCGTCGTACTCGTCGCGTTGGGGTGAGGCCGCCATGAAGTCGTCGAGTGAGATGACGGCGTCCTGGGCGACGAGCGGGGCGAGGTAGGCCGTGGAGACGATGCCGAGATCGGGCGCGGAACCGCCGGCGAGCGCGGTCTGGTACTTCTGCTGTGCGCTGTCCGACGGCAGGCCCACGTACTGGATGTCGATGCCGGGGTTGGCGGCCTCGAACCGCCGGATGAGTTCCTCGTACAGCGGAGTGCGGTCCGGCCCGGCGTTGTTGTCCCAGAAGGTCAGCTGGGCATTGTTCGGGTCGCCGAGGGCCCCGTCGGGCAGGGACGTTTCGGAACTGCAGGAGGCGAGCACGAGCGTGGCCGCCGCACCGATCAGGGTGGACCGCAGGAGGGTTCGCCGGTTCATGTGGATCCTCTTTTCGAAAGTCATGATCAGCCCTTGACCGCGCCGGCGCTCAGGCCCTGGACGAGGTACTTCTGGATGACGGCGAAGACGGCGACGACCGGCACCGCGGCGATCAGACCGCCGGCGGCGAGAACCCCGAAATCGACGTTGTAGGAGCCGATGGTGTAGCTGAGTCCGACCGGCAGAGTGAACTTCTCCTGGCTGCTGATGAACATCAGGCCGAACAGGAAATTGTTCCAGCTGCCGATGAAGGCGAACGATCCGACGGCGATCAGGCCGGGTCGCAGCAGCGGCAGCATGATGATGCGGAACGCCCGCAATCGTGAGCAGCCGTCGACCATCGCGGCCTCTTCCAGTTCGACCGGGATCTGCGCGATGAACCCTGCCATCAGCATGGCGGCCAGCGGAAGCTGGAACACGGTGTCGGCGATGATGAGGCCGGTCAGGTTGTTGACGAGGTTCATCTCGCGGAACACCTGGAACAGGGGGATGAGCAGCATGGCGCCGGGCACGAACTGGCTGCAGAGCAGCGCCATCACCAAAGGGAGCTTGGCTCGGAACTTGAAGCGGGCCAGCGCATATCCGGTGGCCAGCGCGACGAAGGTGGTGAGGACGAGCGACAGTGCGGCAACGATGAGGCTGTTCTTGAAGAAGAAGCTGAAGCCGAGGGTGTTCCACACGGTGTCGAAGTGCTCGAACGTGAGGGGCCAGGGGAGCATCGAATTCGATCCCGCGGGCCGGAACGCGAACACGATCATCCAGTAGAACGGGACGAGAGTGAACGTCAGGTACAGCGCGAGCGGCAGCCCGACACTGAACATGCGCGGCTTCTTCTTGTGAATCCGCAGCTTCCCGGTCGTGTCCGGCTCGGGCAGCGCAACGGTGGGACGATCGGTGGTGGTGGTCACGACGGTCAAACCTTCTCACTGTTGAACTTGCTCAGGCGCAAGTAGAGGATCGAGCAGAACAGCAGGATCACGAATGCGACCGTGGTGAGTGCCGAGCCGTATCCGAAGTCCTGGGCAGTGGTGGCGAGCTGTGAGACGTACAGCGGCAGTGTCGTGGTGACGTCGGCCGGACCGCCCGCGGTGAGGGTGTACAGCAGATCGACGTTGTTGAACTCCCACACGCCGCGCAGCAGCGTCGACAGGATGATGACGGCCTTCAGGTGCGGCAGGGTGACGAAGCGGAACCGCTGCCAGCGGTTGGCGCCGTCCACGTTGGCCGCCTCGTACAGGTCCTTGGGGGCGCTCTGCAGCTCGGCCAGGATGAGAATGGCGAAGAACGGCACACCGCGCCACAGTTCGGCGACGCCCGTCGCCCAGAACGCGGTGTCCGGATCTGCGATGGGAGCGGCGGTGCCGTCGCCGATTCCCATGTTTCCGAGCAGCTTGAAGAGGCCGGTCGAGGGGTTGTAGATCAGCAGCCAGATGCCGGTGGTGAGGACGCCGGACACCGCCCAGGGTGAGAACACCAGGGCGCGTGCCAGGCCGCGGCCCCGGAACACCTCGTTGACCAGCAGGGCCAGCCCGAGGCCGAGGATCAGCTGGAAGACGACCTGAAATCCCACCCACTTCGCGGTGGTGACCAGGCTGGTCCAGAACAGGGAGTCGGCGAACATCAGCCGGAAGTTGTCGAGGCCGGCGAAGCCGTTGTCCCACGGCGTCGTCGGGTTGTAGTACTGCAGGCTGTAATAGAAGACACTGCCGACCGGGTAGAAGATGAAGACGGCCAGCAGGATGACCACCGGTGCGATCAGGATGTACGGGGCAGAGGCTCTGCGCCAGGCCGGTCTGCGACGAGTGCGACCGGGAGAGGCCGGCGCCGCCGGCGCGGACTGCCCTCCCGGCCTGGAGGAGATGGTGGTGACCATGGTGCACGCTCCGAAGTTCGGTGCCGGTCGCGCCGGCGGGTCAGGGGATTGTGGCTACTGCTGCTGAGGCGAGATCACGGGGGTGGCGCGTCAGCGCGAAAGGTGATGGGAACGATGCGGCCTCCGGCCTGCCTGAGGTTCCCCGATGTGCGTAAGGGGTTCCGTGGGCGGCGTCTGCGCGTACCGGTTCATGTATGTGAACTCACGCTCTCTATGTGAATTGTCGAACTCACTATGACGGCAGTCACAAGGTCTGTCAAGAGTGATCGGCTAGACGGTACGGAGGATCCATTCGGCGGCCGCGGCCTGCATGTCGGCCGAAAAGCGGTGCCCGCCCGAGAACCACTGCGTCGTCAGCGAATACGACCCGTCGTACGCCCCGCGCAGCACGGTCTCGGCGTCACGCATCCCCTGCCGGCTGAAATGGGAATCGTCCAGCGCGAACTGAACCAGGAGCGGCCGCGGCGCGGTGCTCGCGGCGACCTCGGGCCAGTCGCACACCGCCGGCAGGCCCGGAGTGATCATCAGCCACGTCGTATCGTCCGCGTTACCGTTCGCGACATCCGCGAACGTGCTCATCATCGCGGTGATCACCCCTGCTCGCAGGCGTGTCGAACATGCCAGCAGGTGTGCGACGCGAGCGCCGCCGCCCGAGAATCCTGCTGCGGCGACCCTGTTCGGATCGACGCCTTCGGTCGTCAGGAGGACGTTCAGCGCCCGAAGATCCTCGGCCACAACCTTGCCGGCGAGCGAGGTGCCTGCCAGGACCGCTGCTTTCGCGAGGCCGTGTTCGTGCTCGCGGGCCGCCGCCTCGTACCGGCGCCGACGAATCTCGGGGGTGTCCCGCCCGGGCGGGAATGCGGCGAAGCCCGCTGCTGCGGCACGGTCCGGTAAGTCCGGCCACGGAACTCGTCGGCTACCCCAGGGGAACACGTCGTGGACGAGCACGACGAAACCCGCCTCCACCAGTCCTGTTGCGACCGCCATGCCCCCGTAGCCGCGTGTACGGAGTTCGGTGATGCCCGGTGCGAGACCGTCGGGGCCGTCGGCCACCTTCTCCTTGCCGTAGAACTTGACGCCGTCGTGCCCGTGCATCAGCAGGACGGCGGGGCGATCGGCGCCCGCGTGGGCGGGGCGCAGGAGCCAGCCTGCGGTGTCCGGACCGCCGTCACCGGCCGCCCAGGTGAGTTCACGACCGGCGACACCGTGTCGAATCCACGATCTGCCGTACCTCACGTCGGGTGTGCTCGCCGCCTGTTCGTCCGTCACGCCGAGGACGTCGCGAACGGCGTCGCGACGTTCGGTCGCCGCGGTCGATCGTGGACAGTGGGACGAAAAGTGTGTTCCCATGTGTGAACTCCGTCTTGTCTATCGAACTCTGTACTAGAACCGTTGAGGGGAACCGCATGTCCGGAAGAACAGTCGATCGCATCGTCGCGCACGCCTATCCGTGGGACGTGCTCGGTGATCCGCGCTTCGTCGACCGAGCCCGCACGCTGGGGGTTTCCGAGATCTCGCTCGCCGCGAGCTATCACTCGACCCGCGCCGCAACTCCGCTGCACCCGGCCCACAAGGTGGTCGATGCGCATCACGCTGCGCTGTACCGCCCCATCCGGCCTTCTGCGTGGGACGGTCACACGGTCACGGCCAGAACGACGACCTGGGCCGGATCCGAGGATGCGTTCGCCGATGCGGCGCGGATCCTGACCGGCGCGGGTATTCGTGTGAACGCATGGATCGTGCTGTCCCACAGCACTGTTCTGGGGCACGCGCATCCCGACGTCACCGTCGTCAACTGCTTCGGCGACCGCTACCCCTACGCGCTGGCGCCCGGGCACCCGGACATCGTCCGCTACGCCCGTACCCTCGCGGCGGAGGCGGTGCGCGGCCTCGACCTGCACGGTGTGTCGATCGAGGCATGCGGACAGCTGGGGATCGCCCACGTCGGCCCGCACGAGAAGACCGATGGCGCATTTCCGGGCATCGGCGACACGGTGATGTCGATCAGCTGCACCGAACGCGAACGCGCACTGTGGGCGGAGCGGGACGTCGATCCGGACAAGATGATCGCGAAGCTGCGCTCCGGGGTGGATGCGCTGTCCGCGGGAACGCTCGCTCCGGAGGCGGCGATCACCGACATCCTCGGCGACGCGGAGGCCGAGGCCGTGCTGTCCGTGCGCCAGGCGGACGCCGACGCTCTCCGGGGTGCTGTGCTCGATGCCGTCCGGGCCGAGATGCCGTCTGCCCGCGTCACGCTGCACGGCCATCCGAACCCCTGGAAGACGGGGCCGTCGCCGGCACTGACGCCTGCTGCTCCGGGAGACGTCGACGCCGTGCTCGTCTCGGCGTGGCCGGGGACGGCGGAAACCGTCGCCGTCACAGAGGCGACCCGGGCGATCGTCGGTGATGCCGTCGACGTCGGCGCCTATGTGTCGGTGCTGCCGCCGAAGAATCTCGACGACGTCGGCAGCCACGTCGCGGCCACGGTTGCGGCCGGGGCGAACGAGCTGCACCTCTACCACCTCGGGTTGGTCAACAAGGTGCAGCTCGACGCGTTGGGCCGCATCATCCGCGACTTCTCGGTCTGACGCGTGCGAGGTGGGCGCCCCGGGCGCCCACCTCGGGCCGTCAGCGCATCCGTTGTCCGAGCGGGTGGTCGCAGAACGCGCCGCCGACACGCTGGAGGATCGGGTCGTCGAACGTCCATTCGTGATCGGCAAGGAACTCGTCGGCGAACACCTCTGCGTCGTCCTGAGGTTCGTACCCGATGGCTGCACCCTCTGCTGCGGACCACCAGCTTCGGGTGTTCCGCGAGATGCCCCATACGGTGTGAAATCCCTTGGCGGAGTCGGACAGTGCAGCCTCGATCAGGCGAGCGGTGTCGGCCGGTGACATCCAGGACGCGAGGCCGCGGTAGTTGGGCGGCCGGTCGAAGCTCGAGCCGATGCGCAGGTTGACGACGTCGATGCCGAAGCGATCGTGGTACAGCCGGCCGAGCGCCTCGACTGCAGCCTTGCTCCAGCCGTAGAACCCGTCCGGACGGGGCGGGACGTCACCGGGCAGCGGATTCGGGCCGGCTTCCACGTGCGTCCAGAAGCCGACGGCGTGGTTGCTCGACGCTGCGATCACGCGCGTCACGCCGTGTGCGACGGCGGCCTCGAACACCGCCTGGGTGCCGTCGACGTTGACGGACAGGATGTTCTCCCACGAGTCCTCGGTGCTGAGTCCGCCCAGGTGAAGTACTGCGTCGACGCCCTCCACTGCAGCGGCTACGGCTGCGCGGTCGGTGACCGAACCCTGGACATACTCCTCGTGTTCGGGGTCGATGTCGGTGATGTCGGCGATGTCGAACAGACGCAGCGTGCGGCCGGGCTTGCGGAGCAGGGGGCGCAGCATCTTGCCCATGTTTCCGGCGGCGCCGGTGATCAGCAGACGCGAGGCGGTGTCGGTCATGTCTTCTCGTACCTCTCTGGGAGTGACTCTTGTAATGCACATCACGGTAGTACATACTTCGAAACGAAGTCACTATCTTGACGAAGATTCACGTATGTGAACAAATCGGCTACTTCACACCCCCACTCGGATCGTCCGGCACGTTCCTGCCGGTGAAGGGATCTCCCACCATCATGGCAACAGTCGCATTCCACGGCGTCACCAAATTGTTCCCCGGCGGCGACAAGGCCGCGGTCGATCACCTGGACCTCGATATCGAGGACGGCGAGTTCCTCGTCCTCGTCGGACCGTCCGGTTGCGGCAAGTCGACGTCCCTGCGCATGCTCGCGGGACTCGAAGACGTGGACCGGGGCACGATCGCCATCGGCGGCAGCGATGTCACCGACTTCCAGCCGAAGGACCGTGACATCGCCATGGTCTTCCAGAACTACGCCCTCTACCCGCACATGACGGTGGGCGAGAACATGGGCTTCGGTCTCCGCATCGCCGGCGAGGACAAGGCGGAGATCAAACGACGCGTCCAGGACGCGGCCAAGATCCTCGACCTCACCAAATTTCTCGACCGCAAACCCAAGGCCCTGTCCGGTGGCCAGCGGCAGCGAGTGGCCATGGGGCGCGCCATCGTTCGCAAGCCGCAGGTGTTCCTGATGGACGAGCCGCTGTCCAACCTCGACGCCAAACTGCGCGTGCAGACCCGTGCGCAGATCTCGGCGCTGCAGCGTCGTCTCGCCACCACCACCGTCTACGTGACGCACGATCAGGTCGAGGCCATGACGATGGGCGACCGCGTCGCCGTCCTGAAAGACGGCGTGCTCCAACAGTGCGACACTCCGCGCCGCATGTACGAGCACCCGAACAACGTCTTCGTCGCCGGATTCATCGGCTCGCCCGCGATGAACCTGCTCGAACTTCCCCTCGTCGACGGCGGTGTCAGCTTCGGCGGCTCCGTGGTCCCCGTTCCGCGTGGTGCGATTGCCGGTATCGGTGAAAGTTCGGTCACGCTCGGGGTGCGTCCGGAGGATCTCGTGATCACCACGGGGAGCGGACTCGACGTCACCATCGACGTCGTCGAAGAGCTTGGCGCCGACGCGTACGTGTACGGCCAGGCCGACATCCACGGGCGCAGGCAGCCCATCGTCGTGCGCGCCGACGGTCGCATCCCACCGAAGCGCGGAGAGGTGATCGCGCTGTCCTACGCGGCAGAACGCACGCACCTGTTCTCCACCGTCACCGGTGAACGACTCGTCGACTAGCAGCGATCCCGTTCCCCGACGTACACCCGACCGCAGAATCATCAAGGAGCAACCATGCTTGACGGAGTTCTCTTCTTTCCTGTCACCCCGTTCGACGGCAACGGCGACGTCGATCTACCCGCGCTGGCGCAGCACATCGAATCCGGCGTCGAGGCCGGACCCGGTGGAGTGTTCGCCGCGTGCGGCACCGGTGAGTTCCACGCACTGTCCGCGGCCGAGTTCCGGACCGTGGTGGAGACGGTGGTCACGGCCACGAGGGGCCGGGTCCCCGTCTTCGCCGGCGCCGGTGGAGCCCTCCCCGTTGCGAAGGAATTCGCCGCCATCGCCGAAGAGGCGGGGGCGGACGGCATCCTGCTCCTGCCGCCCTACCTCGTCGGCGCGCCTGCCCAGGGTCTCGTGGAGTACGTGACGCAGGTGTCGGAGGCGAGCGACCTTCCGGTCATCGTGTACCACCGCGCGAACGGCCAATTCACCGAGCAGAGTGCCCTCGCGGTCGCTCGACTGCCGAAGGTCGTCGGGTTCAAGGACGGCGTCGGTGATCTCGACCTGACATCACGCATCGTGCGCACTCTGCGTGATTCACTCGGCGACAAAGAATTTCAGTTCTTCAACGGACTCCCTACCGCCGAGGTGTCGCAGCAGGCGTACCGGAGCATCGGCGTGACACTGTACTCGTCGGCGACGTTCGCATTCGCCCCGGACGTGTCGCTCGCCTACTACCGGGCGCTCGAGGAGAACGACACCGAGTTGGTCGATTCGCTCAACCGCGAGTTCTTCCACCCGCTGGTCCGGCTCCGCGACACCACCCCCGGATACGCGGTCGCCCTGGTGAAGGCGGGCGTGACGTTCACCGGCCTCGACGCCGGCTCGGTGCGAGCGCCGCTCGTCGACGCCAGCGCCGAGCACCGGTACGAACTGGAGCAGATCGTGGCAGCCGGGCGGAAGGTGCTGGCGCAGTAGCGCCTTCGATCGAACCGGTCCGCTAGTCGGCTGCGGCCACGAGAGGCTCGAGCGTGAGGTCGGGCAGCTCCTTCTGGATGTACTGCAGCCGCCACTTGTCGCTGACGAGAGCCAGCATCACGCCGTCCGAGCGGGTGAACACCTCGACACCGCGCTGACGGTTCAGTTCGTCGGCCGACTCGGCGTCCGTGCGCCGCGCCAACGCGTAGCCCAGCGGTTCCATCCGGGCCTCGACGTTGAACTCGGCCTTCATCCGCGCCGCGACCACCTCGAACTGCATCGGTCCGACCGCGGCCATGACGGGTGAGGCGTCGCCGCGGAGGTCGTTGCGGAGGATCTGCACGACACCCTCGGAGTCGAGCTGATCCACGGCCCGCCGGAACTGCTTGTACTTGCCGGCGCTCTCGGCCCGCAGGATGGAGAAGTGCTCGGGCGCGAACGACGGGATCGGCGGGAACTCCACCTTCTTCTCGAAGAACAGGGTGTGGCCGGGGGCGAGTGCGGTGGCGTTCACGAGCCCGACCACGTCGCCGGGGTACGCCGATTCGACCGTCGAACGTTCACGGCCGAACACGGTCTGCGCGTACTTCGTCGTGAACGGCTTGCCGGTCTGGGCGTGGGTGACCACCATGCCGCGCTCGAACACGCCCGACACGATCCGCATGAACGCCAGGCGGTCGCGGTGGGCGGTGTCCATGCCGGCCTGGACCTTGAAGACGACCGCGCTGAACGGGTCGGTGACCTCGCGCGGTGTGCCGTCGAGGTCGTCCCGGGCGCGCGGCGGCGGCGCCAGCTCGACGAGGGTGTCGAGGATCTGCCGGACACCGAAGTTGAGCATCGCCGACGCGAAGATGACCGGCGACGTCTGGCCGCCGAGGAACAGCTCCTGGTCGTGGTCCTGACCGGTGGCCGACAGCAGCTCGCTCTCCTCGGCGGCGGTCTCCCACTCGGAGCCCTCCTTCGCGAGGGCGGCGTCGGCGTCCATGACCTCTTCGGGGGCGATCTTCGCGCCACCCGCGGTCCGGGTGAACCGGATGTACTCGCGGGGGGCACCGTCCTCGCCGCGGCGCAGCAGTCCCCGGAAGTCGCCGGCGATACCGACGGGCCAGTACAGGGGAGTGGGGGTGAGGCCGATGCGCTCCTGGATCTCGTCGAGAAGCTCGAGAGGCGTCTGGCCGGGGCGGTCCCACTTGTTGATGACGGTGATCACCGGGATTCCGCGGTGACGGCACACCTGGAACAGCTTCAGCGTCTGCGGTTCGAGGCCCTTCGCGGCATCGATCAGCATGACGGCGGCGTCGACCGCGGTCAGCACGCGGTACGTGTCCTCGGAGAAGTCGGAGTGGCCGGGAGTGTCGACCAGGTTGATCACGTTGTCGACGGGTTCGTCCGCCGACGCCTCGGTGGAGCGGTAGTTGAACTGCAGAGCCGTGGAGCTGACCGAGATACCGCGGGCCTTCTCCATCTCCATCCAGTCCGACACCGTCGACTTGCGGCCGGCTTTGCCGTGGACCGCGCCCGCTTCGGAGATGACCTTCGCGTGGAGCGCGAGAGCCTCCGTCAGCGTCGACTTACCGGCGTCGGGATGCGAGATCACGGCGAACGTGCGGCGACGCGACGCCTCCGCGCGGACACCCTTCTCGGATTTCCCTTCCGGTGAGGCGGATGCCTCGGATTTCACCTCCGGTGAAGCGGACGTGGCGTCGGACGCCGCCTCGGCTGGAATGGTGTCGGCCGAGTCGGACGGGGTAGTCAACGAAGAACCTCTCGGGGGACGTGATGCGTGCAGGAAGGCCGTGCGGCCGCATACCAGGTTACTCGGGTGCCGAACGCGAACTCGCAGCACAGTCACATCCAGGGAGGAGTAACGATCGGAGGCCGGTGGGGGATTTATATGGGTGAGTCGTCGGGGCGCTCCGGAGTTCACCGTTTCTGCGTTCGGACACCCGTATGTGCAGGAGGAAGACTGTGAGCAAGTTCACCGACGAGATGTACGCGACCGCGGCGAGCAGCACCCGTGGCCTCAACACAGGTGAGCCCGACGCGCCGCTTCGGCAGCCGTGGGGCGAGATCCACAAGGCCGCGCGGCGCATGGCGGGCGCACTGGCCGCGGCGGGAATCGGCCACGGCGACGCCATCGGCATCCTCGCCGGTCAGCCCGTCGACATCGCACCTTCCTGCCAGGGCACCTGGATGCGCGGCGCGTCCGTCACGATGCTGCACCAGCCGACACCGCGCACCGACCTCGCTGTGTGGGCGAAGGACACCGAGACCGTCATCAACATGATTCAAGCGAAGGCCGTCATCCTCGGTGCGCCGTTCGACGCCGCCAAGCCGCTGCTGGAGGAGCGCGGCATCCCGGTGGTGACGGTGGCCGAGCTGAACGAGGGCACGGAGATCGACCCGATCGAGACGTTCGAGAGCGACATCGCGCTGCAGCAGCTCACGTCCGGTTCCACCGGTTCGCCCAAGGCCGTGCAGATCACGCACGAGAACTTCTACACCAATGCCTACGCCATGATCGACCGCATCAAGTTCTCCATCGAGGACGACGTGATGATCAGCTGGCTGCCCCTGTTCCACGACATGGGGATGGTCGGGTTCCTGAGCGTGCCGATGCAGGTCGGCGCGGAGGTCGTGAGCATCACCCCGATGGACTTCCTCCGGACGCCGCTGCTGTGGGCGGAACTGATGGGCAAGTACAAGGGCACGGTGACAGCCGCCCCCAACTTCGCGTACTCGCTGCTCGCCCGCCGCCTCAAGCAGGCTGAGGACGGCGCTGTCGACCTCAGCACCGTCCGGTACATGTGGAACGGCGCCGAGCCGGTCGACCCCGAGACGATGAACAAGCTCGCCGAGGCGGGTGCCCGGTTCGGCCTGAACCCGTCCGCTCTCGCCCCCGTCTACGGCATGGCCGAGACCACCCTCGCCGTCTCCATCCCGGATCCGGATCAGGGCCAGGTCCTCGACCTCGTCGACCCGGATCTCCTCGAGGCGATGCAGCGTGCCGTCCCGTCCAGCAAACCGAATGCGCGCGCCCTCGCCACGCTCGGGAAGATGGTGCCCAACCTCGAGGGCCGTGTCGTCGACAGCGACGGTGAACTGCTCCCGACGCGCGGCGTCGGCATCATCGAGGTACGCGGCAAGGCGGTCACGCCCGGCTACATCACGCTCGACGGACACAAGCCGGCGCAGGACGCGGACGGCTGGCTCAACACCGGCGACGTCGGCTACTTCACCGAAGAGGGCCTCGTCGTCGTGTGCGGTCGTGTCAAGGACGTCATCATCATGGGTGGCCGCAACATCTACCCGACGGACATCGAGCGGGCCGCGGGCACCGTCGCCGGAGTGCGCCCCGGCAACGCGGTGGCGGTGCGCCTCGACGCCGGGCAGAAGCGGGAAAGTTTCGCCGTCGCGGTGGAGACCAACGACTACCAGGACCCCGAAGTGGTCAAGCGCATCGAGCACGAGGTCGTGCACGCCGTGTTCTCCGAGGTCGGTGTGCGGCCCCGCACCGTCGCGGTCCTCGGTCCCGGCAGCATCCCCAAGACGTCGTCGGGCAAACTCCGCCGCGGCACGTCGGCGAACCTGGTTCACTAGGCCCTCCGGGCCCGTGCGTGGTTGGAGAGTCCAGAGGCTCGTCAACCACGCACGAGCGCGAAGCGCCTAGTGCAGGCGGTTCTGTGCGGCCTCGAGCCCCACGCGCAGGACCAGTTCGACGGCGTCGGCCGCCTCCTCGCAGACGAGGTCGAGTTCCTTGCGTTCCACCGAGGAGAACGGCTTCAGCACGTACGACGCCGGATCCATCCGTCCCGGCGGACGACCGATCCCGACGCGGGTGCGCAGATAGTCCTTGGTGCCGAGCGACTGCGAGATCGACCGCAGTCCGTTGTGCCCGCCCTCGCCGCCGCCCTGCTTGAGGCGAACGGTCCCGAAGTCGAGGTCGAGCTCGTCGTGGATCACCACGATGTTGCCCGGGTCGACGGAGAAGAAGCGGGCGAGCCCGGCCACGGCGCCGCCGGACAGATTCATGAACGACCGCGGTTTGGCGAGGATTGTCGGACGGCCTTCGAGTCGTCCCTGGACGATCTCGGCGCCGCTCTTCTTGTGCGCGCTGAACTTGCCACCCATGCGAGCGGACAGCACGCCGGCCACCATGAAGCCGACGTTGTGCCGGGTCTTCTCGTACTGCGGTCCGGGGTTGCCCAGGCCCACCACCAGAGCGGTGTCTTCACTCACCGACAGGGTCCTTCCATACGTGACAGGGTCGTGTCAGACGACAGCGGCGCGTCACCCCGGACAATCCGGGACGACGCGCCGCCGACATCAGTGCGGTTGCGAGAGGATCAGCTCTCGGCGCCCTCTTCGGCCGGAGCCTCGGCGGGCTCGGCCGCGGCTTCGCCGGTCTCCTCTTCGAGGTCGGCAGCGGTCGGGGCTGCGACGACGTTGACGATGAGCAGTTCTTCGTCGGCCTGCAGGGTGGAACCCTTGGGCAGCTCGAGCTGGTTGGCCAGGATCTGGGTGCCGACCTCGAGGCCCTCGACCGAGACCTCGATCTGCTCGGGGATGTGCAGCGCGTCCGCTTCGAGGGAGATGGTGGCGGCGTCCTGCGCGACAAGGGTGCCGGAAGCGGCCTCACCGGTGACGACGACGTGAACGTCGACGGTGACCTTCTCGCCCTTCTTGATGACGAGGAGGTCGGCGTGCTCGATGTAGTTGCGGATCGGGTGAACCACGACCGACTTGGTGAGCGCGACCTGCTCCTTGCCCTCGATGTCGAGGGTCAGGATGGCGTTGGTGCCGTGCGCGCGCAGGATTGCGGCGAAGTCGCGGGAGGGGACGTTCAGGTGGCGGGGGTCCTCACCGTGGCCGTACAGGACTGCGGGGACCTGGCCGTCGCGGCGCGCGCGGCGGGCGGCGCCCTTGCCGAACTCGGTGCGCACGGCGGCTACGAGGCGATTTTCGTCAGACATGGTGAAACGGCTCCTACAACTCACGGTGGTAACTGGCGGGCGGTTCGAGTCGGCGAGGGACGAACACGCGACGGCCAGGAGCGAAACGCTCGAGCAGAGCCGTCGCCGCGTCGATCACGGTGAGCCAGTCAATGGGAACTTCTGGTTCACCCTCGCCGAGACAACTTATGGAACTCTACCGGATGGCCCGCTGACCTGCTAATCGGGTGCCCTGTGGCGGCGGTCCGCCGCCGAGGCGCGGCGTGCGATGGCGGATAGTGGTGTGGCTCACAACGGCGCGGGTAGCCTCGCCCTTGTGAGCACTGAACGTCCTACCGCCGACCGGCTGACCGCAGTGGCCACCGGAGTGGACCTGCCACGACATGCGCGGCTCCTCAGCCGGGTGCACGACGCCGTGTTGTCCGGTCAGCAGCCGCCGGCGTTGCCGCGGGACGTGGTGGCGCGGTCGTGGTCCCGTCTGCAGGCGGGCGGGGTGAGCCCGGACCACTGCGCGGACGTGGAACCGGCCGATTACTCCGAGGTCGAGGCGCGCCGCACCCGCACGGCCCTGCGCACGGTGCTCCCGGAACTGCGCAACACACTGACGCAGGTCGCGGACGACGCGAATTTCATCGTGGTCATCGCCGACGCCGACGGTGTCCTGTTGTGGCGGGAAGGGTCCCGCGGGGTTCGGAAAGCGGCCGACGCCCTGGGTTTCACGGAGGGGGCACGCTGGGCGGAGCAGGCAGTCGGTACCAACGCGATCGGCACGGCGCTGATCGAAGATGCTGCGGTGCAGCTGTTCTCGGCCGAGCATTATGCGCCTTCGCATCACGGCTGGTCGTGTACCGGGTCGCCGGTGCACGATCCCCGGACCGGCGAGATCCTCGGGGTCGTCGACATCAGCGGGTCGGCGATGTCGATCCACCCGACCACGGTGGCGCTCGTCCGCACCGCGGTGCGCCTGGCCGAGGCCACGCTGTGGCGTGAGCACGCGGCGCAACTGGACAAACTGCGTGGGCGGGCGGCGCCGTTGCTCGCGTCGGCGGGCGGACCTGCTCTGGTCGTCGACAAGCACGGCTGGGTTGCGGAGGCGAGCGGAATCGCGGCGCCCGAGCGCGTCGCGCCGCCGAGCCTCGACAAGCCGCTGCTCGTCCCGGGGCTCGGGCTGTGTGTGCCCGAACCGCTCGGCGACGGCTGGCTGGTGCGCCGAAAGGTCGAGGGAGCGGCCATCGAACTGGAACTCGACCTCGGGGACACCCCGCACGTGACGGTCCGGGGCGACGTCAACTGGACGCGGGCCCTCTCTCCGCGGCATGCTCAGATCCTGCGGGTGCTGTCGGTGGCGGGGCCTGCGGGCGTCGACGCCGGCTCGCTCAGCGAATCACTGTTCGGGGACCGGGATCATGTGGTGGCGGTCCGCGCCGAGATATCGCGTCTGCGCAAGAGTCTCGGCGCGGTCCTGAGCACCCAGCCCTACCGGTTCGCGCCCGGTGTGACGGTCCGGCTCGTCGGGTAGTCCCGGTCAGGCCTGCTTCGCGGCACTGATGCCGGCGCGGCGGCCGTAGAAGCTGCCGTCGCCGAGGGACGTGCCGCTGGCGTAGCCGCCCGCGCAGACACCCGACGTGCAGCGCCCCGCCGCGAAGAGGCCGGGGATCGGTTCGCCGGACACGTGCAGCACTTCGGAATCGATGGTGGTGCGCAGGCCACCGAGAGTGAAGCCGAGGGTGAAGCCGCGCAGGTCGAGGGCCGCGACGGGTGAGCCGATCGGCTTCACCCACTCGGACTTCTTGTGCAGCAGCGGGTCCGCGCCCTCGGCCGCGTGCTTGTTGTACACCTCGACGGTCGACTGAAGCGCACCGGCGGGCAGTCCCATGTCGGACTCGAGTTCCTCGACGGTCTCGGCCACCCATTTCGGCTGCACCCGCAGGAACGGGGTGGCCGTGGTGGCGGCCGCCCCCTCCTCGTACGCTGCTTCGTCGATGACGAGGAACGCCTGGTTGTCCTGGTGGAACAGCGTCATCTGGCCGATCCGCCCGGAGTACGTGTCTTCCGGAACGTAGCGCTGGCCCCGCCCGTTGACGAGGATTCCGCGCACGATCAGCTGGGGATCGCAGACGAAGGCCACCTCCGTGGCGTCCATGTGCGCGAGGTCGGCGCCGAGCGCCTGCGCCATGAGGATCGACCGGCCGTCGTGCTCCTCGATCGCGGCGCCGGGCCGGCCGATGAGTCGCGGCGCATGGGCCTGGATCATCGTGTCGTTGTACGCGAAGCTGCCGGTGGCGAGGACGACGCCCCGGCGCGCCCGGACGACCACCTCCTTGCCGTACTGCTTGGCGAGGATCCCGACGACGCGCCCCGTGTCGTCGGTGATCAGCGTCTGGACCCGCATGTCGTATTCGGCTCGGACACCGAGCTTTTCGGCGGTCTCGACGAGCGGCTTCATGAGCATGTAGCCGCCGCCCTTCTCGCCGGTCCTCTTGCCGTCCATCTGCGGGACGTGCCCGCGGGGGGCGGGAGTGGCGATCTCGTTGAAGGGGGCCGCGTTCTCGCCGCCGGAGTACATGAGGCCGTCGTCGAACGGCGGCTCCCAGCCGGGTTCGGCCCAGAAGCTCTCCTTGAACGGAACGCCGCAGTCGACGAGCCAGTTGTAGTGCTCGACGCTGCCCTCGCAGTAGTCGGTGATCTTCTCCTCGTCGGCACCCGGGCCCAGCGCCGCCATCATGAACGTCTTCATGTTCTCGGGGGTGTCCTCGAAGCCGCACGCCTTCTGCAGGGGCGTGCCACCGCCGAGGTAGATGAATCCGCCCGCGAGTGCGGCGGCGCCGCCCCACCCGCTGGTGCGCTCGAGGACCAGGACGTCGGCGCCGGCTCGCGCCGCCTCGATGGCGGCGGACACACCGGCGATGCCGTAGCCGGCGACCACGACATCGGCCTCGTAGTCCCACTCGGCTACTTCTGCTGCGGACCGGGGGCGGATCGGTGTGGCATCGGCCATGGGGAATGTCCTCTCGGGCGGTCACAGGCGCAGTGTGACGTGGGTAACTCCCAGACTGTAACCTGTTACAAAACGGTGCCCGGAGCATCTCCCAGTCAGTGGGACGTCGTTTCCGGGAGGGCCGTGGGTGCCCGATTACTCCCGCAGGTCCGTGACGCCGGTGAGTTCGTAGTGCAGCGTCTTCGTGCGTAGCAGCCGGTGCGCGAGATGAACCCCGATCCGTTGCACCACGGGGAATCTCTTGTCGATCAGGGCACCGGCGGCCTGTGCCTCCGGGCCGGACAGCAGTCGCGCCCGGGCCTTCGCCTGCACACCCGTCGGCTTGCCCGCCCACGTGCACGGACGGATGCGGACCTCGGGAAAGTTGCGCAGCCGCTTGTTCTTGGACGCCCGGCCCGGGGTGCGGAAGTACGCCCGATCGCCGTCCACGACGAGGTTGACCGGAGTGTCCACCCACGAGCCGTCACGCTTGCGCGTCTGCAGTTGCACGACCTTCTCCGCGGCGAAGCGCGGCAACGCCGGTGATCCCTGGTCCGTCATGGCGCAGTCCTGGTGCTCGGGGGATTTCCAGCGTACTGCGCTACCTCGCGAGTGTCCGCACCTCGGCGAGGAACCGGTCTAGGTCGTCCGGGGAGCAGAAGTAGTGCGGCGACGCCCGCACCACGGCGTCCAGTCCGCGGGCGCTCATGTCCAGCAGGGTCGATCCGCGCAGACTGGCGGTGACGGTGACGTCGCTGGCGGCCAGGCGTTTCCGGACGTCGCCGGGATCGAGGCCGTCGACGGTGAACGACACGATTCCGCAGCGGCGGGCTCCGAGGTCGCGGACGGTGACGCCGGGGATTGCGGTGAGCCCCGAGCGGAGGTGCTCGGCCCCGTTCAGGACGGCCGCCTCGACTTCGTCCACGCCGAGTTCGAGGAGATAGTCGGCCGCGACACCGAGTCCGAGGCGCGCGGCGACGTCGCATTCCCAGAACTCGAACCGGCTCGCGTCGGTCGCGAGCCGGTACGCGTCGGCCGCGGTCCACTGGGCGCTGTGCAGGTCGAGGGCGGCTGGCTCGAGGGTTGCGGCCAGCTCCGGCCGGACGTACAGGAAGCCGGTGCCCCGCGGCGCGCGGAGCCACTTGCGGCCGGTGGCGGAGAGGGCGTCGACGCCCAGCTCTCCCACGTCGAGGGCGATCTGACCCACGGACTGGCACGCGTCGAGTAGCACCAGCGCCCCGTGCGCGTGTGCCAGCTCCGTCACCTCGCGGACCGGGTTGACCAGACCGCCGTTGGTGGGCACGTGCACGAGGGACACGAGGCGGACCCGGTCGTCGAGGAGTGTCGCGAGCGCGGCGACGTCGATCTGCCCCGCGGGGTCGCTGGGGATCACGTCGACCGTCGCGCCCACGGCCCGGGCGCGCTGCAGGACGGCGATCGCGTTACTGGCGTACTCGACCTCCGAGATCAGCACCCGGTCGCCGGACCGGAGTGGGACGGCGTGGAAGAAGTCGTTCCAGGCGGTGGTGGCGCTGTCGACGAGCGCGATGCTGTCGGCGCCCGCCCCGATCAGCCGGCCGAGGGACGACTTCACGGCCGCGAGGTCCTCGGCCCGTTCGGCGGCCGCGACGTAACCGCCGACGTCGGCCTCCCGGTGCAAGTGCGCGAACACGGCATCGAGGACCGGGGTCGGTGCGAGCGAGGAGCCCGCGCTGTCCAGGAACACCTTGTCGAGGCAGCCCGGGGTGTCCCGTCGCGCCTGCTCGAGGTCGAGCATGTCCGATACCTCCGATTTCGCAGTGACTGGACTCGAACGTACCTGTGAAGGTTCCTCGAAAAGTATGCCGATGGGGCGTGCATCGACGGCCGAGGCGCTCTAATGTCGATAACGACGTTCAGGCGGCGCCCGAAGGGGAGGGTCGAATGGCTACTGCAGTTCAGTCCGTCGAAGCAACGTGTCTCACGTCGCGGCCGGCGGCGGAGGCGTACCTGGGTGGTGTGTGCTTCAAACTGGGGCCACCCCAGCTGATCGGCGCGGAATTGGAGTGGCTGACCGCGCAACCGCCGGAACACATGCGCCCCGATCTCGCCGCTCTCGCCGAAGCTCTCGGGCCGCACACTCCCCGAACCATCGATCCCTCTTCCCCAGCTCAGCCCCTTCCCGGTGGCAGCGCCGTCACGGTCGAACCCGGCGGACAGATCGAACTGTCCAGCGCTCCTTACCGCTCCGCACGCGAATTGTGCGACTATCTCGCCGCCGATCAGGCGGTTCTCGCGGACCTCTTGTCGTCCCGCTCGATCTTCATGTCTTCCGAGGCCGCGGACACGCGCAGGCCCGCGCAACGAGTCCTCCAGTCGCCGCGATACTGCGCCATGGAATCCCGCTTCGTCGGGATCGGGCCCTTCGGGAAGCTCATGATGTGCAATACCGCCGCAACGCAGATCAGTGTGGACGCCGGGACCGATCCGGCCGCGGTGGAGAAGCGCTGGAATCTGCTGCACGCCATCGGCCCCGCGTTGATCGCGGCGTTCGCGTGTTCGCCCCGGCTCCATGGGGTGCCCGACGGGCAGTGGGCGTCGCAGCGGATGCGCACGTGGCTCGAACTGGATTCGCCGCGCACCACCGGAACCCCGCACGCTGCCGACTATCCGGGCTGGGTGCTGGATGTGCCGCTGCTGTGCATCCGCAACGAGGGAACGGACTGGACGGCGCCCGACGGAGCGACGTTCGCGGACTGGGTCGACGGGGCGCTCGACGACGTGATCGGACGACCGACGGCCGCGGACCTCGACTATCACCTCACCACCGTGTTCCCGCCCGTTCGCGCCGCCGGTCATCTGGAGGTGCGCTACCTCGACGCGCAACCCGGCGATCAGTGGCGGGTGCCGATCGCGGCGATCGACGCGCTGCTGTCGGGTCCGGGGGCCATGGCCGAGGCCCTCGCCGCGGCGCTGCCCACCGCCGAACGCTGGCAGGACGCGGCGGAGTTCGGTCTGGCCGACCTCGAACTGCGTGCTGCGGCAACAGCTCTGCTGTCGCTGGCGGCGTCGTACTCGCCCGACCCCGAGTTCGTGAGACTGCTCGACACCGCCGCCGAACGATGTTGCCGGGGCCAGGCCCCGAGCGAGGAACGCTGATGGGTACCCGCGAGAAGATCGAGACCGTGCTGACCCGGGCGCGCGAGCGCACCGCCGGACTGACGGACTGTGTGGACGGGGAGGACCTCGTCGCGCAGCATTCCCCGTTGATGAGCCCGCTCGTGTGGGATCTCGCGCATATCGGCAATCAGGAAGAGTTGTGGCTCGTCCGCGACGTCGGCGGCCGCGAACCCGTCCGCCGGGACATCGACGAGTTGTACGACGCATTCAAGCATTCGAGGAATTCCCGGCCCACGCTGCCGCTGCTGAATCCGGACGAGGCCAGGGCATACGTACGTACGGTTCGCGACAAGGCGTGGGACGTTCTCGACGGCAGCACCTTCCGGGGCCGGCCGCTCGAGGAGAACGGATTCGCGTTCGGCATGATCGCCCAGCACGAGCAGCAGCACGCCGAAACGATGCTCGCCACCCACCAACTTCGTTCCGGCGCAGCAGTGCTGACCGCGGAGACCGCGCCGCGCATCGGTGGCGTGATCGCCGAGGACGAAGTGATCATTCCCGCCGGGGAGTTCACGATGGGAACCTCGGACGATCCGTGGGCGCTCGACAACGAACGGTCCGCACATTCCGTCCACCTTCCCGCATTCGTCATCGACTCCGTCCCCGTGACCAACGGCCGGTACCTCGAGTTCGTCGAGGACGGCGGCTACGCGCGTCCCGAACTGTGGAGTGAGCGGGGATGGGCACACCGCGTCGAGGCGGGGCTGGAGGCGCCCCAGTTCTGGGAGAACGACGGCTGCGGAACCTGGTGGCACCGAAGGTTCGGGGTCACCGAGCCGATCCACCTGCAGGAACCGGTGGTGCACGTCTGCTTCTTCGAAGCCGAGGCGTTCGCACGCTGGGACGGCAAGCGACTGCCGACGGAAGCCGAATGGGAGAAGACGGCACGATGGGATCCGTTCACGGGACGGTCGCGCCGATTCCCCTGGGGTGACGACGAACCCGACACGTCCCGAGCCAATCTCGGGCAGCGTCACCTCGGTCCCGCCGTGGTCGGGGCGTATCCGTCGGGCGCCTCCCCGCTCGGCGTCCACCAGCTGATCGGCGACGTGTGGGAGTGGACGTCATCGCCCCTCGAGCCCTACCCGCGTTTCGCGGCGTTCCCGTACCGCGAATACTCGGAGGTGTTCTACGGCGGCGACTACCGCGTGCTGCGCGGCGGTTCGTTCGGCACCGACCCGGTGGCGTGCCGGGGGACGTTCCGCAACTGGGACCATCCGATCCGTCGGCAGATCTTCTCCGGATTCCGCTGTGCCCGGGACCTTCCGGGAGACGACTGCTGAGATGTGCCGACACCTGGGTTATCTGGGACCGGAACACTCAGTGGGCGCCCTCGTCAGCCGCGGCGAGAACTCGCTGCTGCGCCAGTCGTACGCGCCGCGCGACATGCGGGGCGGCGGAACGATCAACGCCGACGGATTCGGCGTGGGGTGGTGGGGGCCGGACGGATTCTCCCGGTACCGCAGCGCTCAGCCGCTCTGGTCCGATCCCGTCGTGCGAGAGACGTTGCCGAACATCCGCTCCGGGTCCGTGGTGGCCGCCGCGCGCTCGGCCACGGTCGGGATGCCCGTGCAGCACACGGCATGTGCGCCGTTCTCCGACGAGACCTGGGCGTTCAGCCACAACGGGGTGGTACGCGGATGGCCCGAGTCCCTCGGCAGGCTGGCCGCCGACCTGCCCGCCGCCGATCTCCTGCAGCTGGAGGCGCCGACCGACTCGGCCGCGTTGTGGCTGCTGCTGCGCCGTGCCCTCGGGGAGCAGGACCCGGAGAAGGCGATGAGCACACTCGTCCGTGCTGTCGATGCCGCCGCCCCGAACTCGCGATTGAATCTGCTGCTGGGCAATGGCAGTGAACTGTGGGCCACCACCTGGCACCACTCGCTGTCGGCGCTCGTCGACGACGAGCGGGCAATCGTGATGTCGGAACCCTACGACGACGACCCGGCGTGGCAGTCGATTCCGGACCGTCACTTCGTCAGCGCTCGCCCCGGACACCTGATCGTCACCCCGCTCGAGATGGGAGCACAATGACCACCACACCGACGCTCGAGGTGTACCTGCAGCCCGAACAGTTGAGGGCAGCTCTGCGCAAGGATGCCACCGTCGGGCTCACGTCGAACCCGAAGTGGCTGCCTCCCAAGTACTTCTACGACGCTCGCGGAAGCGAGTTGTTCGAGGAGATCACGGCGTTACCCGAATACTTCCCGACGCGCACGGAACGGGAACTGCTCCGGCGCTATTCGGGGGAGATCGCCGAGGTCGCGGCGCCGGAGATCCTCGTGGAACTCGGCTCCGGGTCGTCGGAGAAGACGCGGCTCCTGCTCGACGCGGGCACCCGGCACGGGACCCTCCATACGTACGTACCGCAGGACGTGTCGGTGTCGGCGCTCGAGGGTGCGGCCGAGCAGATCGGTGTGGAGTTCCCGAGTCTGACCGTTCGCGGTGTCGTCAGCGACTTCACGGAGTCGCTGCACCATCTGCCACGCGGCGGCCGCCGCACCATCGCGTTCCTCGGTGGCACGCTCGGCAACATGGTGCCCGCCGAGCGGGCGGAGTTCCTCTCCGGGATCGCCGACGTCCTCGAGTCGGGGGAGCATCTGCTCCTCGGCGTCGGACTGGTCACCGATCCCGCCGTCCTCGTACCTGCCTACGACGACGCGGCCGGGGTGACCGCCGAGTTCAACCTGAACGTGCTGCGGGTACTCAACACGCAGCTGGAGGCCGACTTCCCGCTGGACGAGTTCCGGCACGTCGCGCTGTGGGACGCCGACAACGAGTGGATCGAGATGCGCCTCGAAGCCGGGCGGGCGATGTCGGTCCGCGTGGGCGAATTGGATCTGGACGTCGAGTTCGCCGCAGGCGAGCAGCTACGGACGGAGATCTCGGCCAAGTTCACCCTCGACGGCATCCGAGGGGAGTTGGCGGAAGCGGGATTCGGCGTCGACCGCACCTGGAGCGATCCCGACGCGCGTTTCGCGCTGGTGTGCGCCGCGCGGAGCTGACCGACAAGATCAACTTCCGGCCCGAGCGCGCTTATAGTGACCGCTAGTGCGCAATCGACCCGAGGAGAACTTGTGCGTCATCCGAAGCTCGCTGCCCTCGCCCTCGCCACCACGGCCGTGATCGGTCTCCCCACCGCACAGGCAACCGCCCAGCCGCTGCCGTTCCCGTTCGACACGGGAAGCCTCGGCAGCGACGGCCCGGGGATACCCACGGAGGACACCCTTCCCGAGTTGACGGTCACGCCGGTCCTCGACGGACTCGACCATCCGTGGGACGCGGTGCAGGCTCCGGACGGCGCGGTTCTCACCGGGCAGCGTGCGGGCGGGTTCTTCGTTCGGCGTGCGGACGGAAGTACCGGACCGGTTACCGCCGATCTGTCCGACCTGTACGCACAGTCCGAGACCGGGCTGATGGGTATCGCACTGTCGAGCAACTTCGCGCAGTCCCGAACCCTGTATACGTGCCAGGGATTCCAGGGCGGCGGTGTCACCGACATCCGAATCCAGTCGTGGACCGTCGACGCCGGCTGGACGACGCTGACCCGCGGTGCCGCAATCCTGACCGGAATCCCGGTCAACGAGGGGCGTCACGGCGGTTGCCGCATACTGACGGCCGCCGACGGCACCCTGTTCGTCGGTACCGGCGACACCGCGCAGCCGACCGTGTCGCAGGACCCGAACTCGCTGGGCGGCAAGACTCTCCACATCAACACCGACGGAACTCCCGCAGCCGGAAACCCGGATCCGGCGAGCCCCGTCTACACCCTCGGCCACCGGAACGCGCAGGGCCTCGCCCAGCAGCCCGGAACCGGCCGAATCTACGCCGTGGATCAGGGAACGACCCGGGACGACGAAGTGAACCTCCTCGTCGCCGGAGGCAACTACGGATACAAGCCCGATCGGATCCCCGGCATCTACGACGAATCCGTGCCGATGACGGATCCGCTGCGCGTGCCCGGAGCCGTTGCCGCGGCGTGGAGTTCGGGCGGCACCACCCTGGCGACCGGAAGCGGCGCGTTCGTGACCGGCTCAGGATGGGGTCCGTGGGACGGTGCCCTCGTCCTCGGCGGTCTCAAGACGAAGCAACTGATCTTTCTACGCCTCGCCGCCGACGGGCAGTCCGTGACGGCTCAGACCTTCGGTCTGCAGAACCAGTACGGGCGCCTCCGGTCGGTCACCCCGACCGCCGACGGTTCGGTGCTCGTTACCACGGACAACGGGTCCACCGACCAGGTGCTGCGAGTCACCCCGCAGGGCTGACCCCACGTGAGTGGCATTGTGTGCCCGCGCACGCGATGCCACTCACGTGCAGAAAACGGAAGGAAAGGGTAAGCATGGCAACGAGGATCAGGCGTCTCTACACGCTCGTCGGCACTTGCGCCGCGGCGGTGGCGCTCACGACCGGTTCCGCCGGCATCGCTTCGGCCGTCCCCGACCCGGTGACGGTGACGACGACGGCGTTCCAGGTTCCGTTCACCGGTGTCATCGGCGACCCGTTCCCGTTCGCCACGGTGTCGCTGGCCGCGTCCACCGGTGCGAACCCGGGGCCGGGTGTCGCGCGGTTGTCCGCGACGAGCATGTGCCCGGCGTTCACACCCAACGCGAACTGCACGACGTACGCGTTTGCCACCACGATTCAATGGCTCAATCTGAGCACGGGCGCGACGGGGACGGCCACCGTGCCGTCGGGCTCCTTCGGGGTGCCCGGACAGGAACCCGTCGTCGACGTGCCGACCGGATCGGGACACGTGACGGCGACCGTCCTCGGCGCCTCGTCGGGCACGATCGTCCCGGGCCTGGGTTACTTCTTCGTTCCCTGACCGCCGCCGCTTTCGCCTCGGACGAACGGGACGCTCGTTGCGTCGGATCGAACGAGCGTCCCGTTCGTTCAGCGGGGGAGTTGCTTCCGGATGTCCTCGGCCGCACGCACTCCGGAGGAGATGGCCCCGTCGATGTAGCCGTTCCAGATGCTCGCGGTCTCCGAACCGGCCCAATGGATGCGGTCCGCGGGAGCACGCCAGCCGTTGCGGCCGTGCGCGAACCAGGTTCCGGGGGTGGGGCTGGCCGCGTATCCTCCTCGCACCCAGGGGTCCTGGGGCCAGATCTTCTCGGTGTAGTCGATCGGTGACGCGGCGCGTTCGCCGAACAATTCGACCAGGGTGTCGACGATCGCCGCCCGGCGGTCGCCCTCGGAGAGCGCCGACCAGGACCGCTGGCGGTCACCGTAGACAAAGCACACGAGTACGCCTGTCCCCGCGTCTTCGGGCGAGTTGTCGAACACGACTCCGACGTGGCGGTCACCGTAGATCGTGGCCTGGCCGGACAATCCGTCGGCGCGCCAGAACGGGGTGTCGAAGACGGCATGCACCTTCGCCACGTCGCCCATCGGGCTGCGTTCGACCCATCGTGTGCGCGAGACGGGCAGCGGGGGAGTGAAGGTGACGCCTCGGGTGGCCGACGGCGGTAGCGCCATGACGACGGAGTCGGCGAGCACCGTCCCCCGGGTGGTCTCGACCCGAACGCCGTCGGGCGTCTGCTCGATGTGGCGCACGGCCGTATCCAGGTGGACCCGATCGCCGAGATGGTCGGCGACGGCCAGCGCCGTCGACTGCGCGCCGTCCCGGAATCGGCGCTCCTGCGCGCACCCCTCGGTTTCCATCAGCTGGTCGAATCCGCCCGCCGACGCGACGTAGAACAGCAGGTGGAACAGCGACAGGTCGCGGGGTTCGATCGACCACACGCCCTCGACCGCGAGTGCGAGGCGCCGACGGGCGTCTTCGTTCGCGACGGTCCGCTCGAAGTAGGAGTGGACGGTTTCGCTGTCCCACCTCTCGAGGTGGGGAGTGGCGGTGGGGTCGTCGAGGTCGATGGTTCTCGCGAGTTCGTCGATGCGATCCGCGGCGGCCAGATATTCCGTCATGCCGGGGCCGCCGTCGGGACCGGCGCCGGTGTAGCGCCGGTGTGCGCCGTCGGGCCACAGTTCGATGTGCTCGCCCGTGTTGTACGTGGGGAAGGTGGGGCAACCGAAGCGGTCGGCGAGGGCGAGCAGCTGTTTTTGAGTGGGTCCGACCCATTGTCCGCCGTGGTCGACGACGACACCGTCGTGCCGCCGCTCGGAGCACACCCGACCGCCGACCCGGGTGGAACCCTCGAGGACCACGATGTCGATCCCGTCGTCGTGCAGCGCGAGTGCGGCGGACAGTCCGGCGTACCCCGCACCGACCACGGCGGTGTGGACGCGGGTCGGGAGCGTGGACGGGTGATCCTTCGTGTGCTTCATGACCAGCATCCTGTTCTTGATTGGCTCGCCAGTCAATACTCAATTCTCGTTTGCTGCGCCAGAATTCGAGGGTTGACACGGTGTGAGCCGTGCCACAGACTCTTTATAACTGGCCCGCCAATCAGAAATGGGGATCGCGTGGACGACGCATTCGAACAGGAACTCGAGAGGCGATTGCTCCTACTGGAATCCCCCGACGGAGGCGGAATGATCCTGCCCGACCTACCGTGGCGCGACGTCGCGGTGGCGACCGCCGGGATCGTCGTCACGATCACCGTCATGCTGTGGTGGGGGTACTGATGCTGGAGGGGCGGCAGGACCGCAGTACGGCCGTGGGAAGTGCCGGCGGCACCGGCGACGGCACGGACGCCACGCTCAATGAACTGCCGCTGCTGCCGGCGGAGCGGATCTGGGGCTTCTGGGACTACTCGGCGGTGAACATCGGGTTGGCGGTGGCCACCTGGGCATTTCTGCAGGGCGCCGCCGTGGCGTACTACGTCGGTGCGGTCCAGGCGATCGCGAGCATCGTCATCGGCTATGCGATCAGCGTCTTCCTCGTGTCGCTCGCACCGTGCCTGCCGTCGGCGAAGTACGGGATCGAGCAATTCGTCGGACTGCGCAGTGTGTTCGGCAGCAACGGCGCCCGAATCGTGATGGTCGTGATGTCCACGCTCTTCGCGGCGGCCTGGTCGGCTGTGCTGGCCATCATGTTCGGGCATGGCATGGTGACCGTCATCGACAACGTCTTCGGGGTCGAGATTTCCCAGACCGGTGCGGCGGTGAGCCTGCTGGGGCTGGTGGCGGTGGCCATGTCGTGGCTCGTCCTGGCCCGGGGGCCGGTGTCGGTGGAGTCCGTGTGCAGGGTGATCGCGCCCGTCCTCGTCGTCATCATCGTCGGGATCCTCGTCATGGTGTTCACCAAACGGTCCTGGTCCGAACTGGCGAGCCTGCCACCGCTCGACCCGGAAACCGATCCGCACACCAGCTTCATGGTCGCGATCGAACTGAACATCGCCGGCGGGTTCGCGTGGTGGCCGAACGTCGGAAATCTCGCCCGGCTCACCCGCAGCCCGCGTGCTGCATTCTGGCCGAACTGGCTCGGACTGTTCGCCGCGTCCGTGGCCGCCGCGGTGGTCGGTGTCTTCGCCGCACTGGCCCTGAACATCGAGGATCCGACGGAGTGGATGATCCCCCTCGCGGGAGTGGTACTCGGCGTCCTGGCCTTGATCGTCATCGGCTTCGCCAACGTCACCGCCATCCTCTCCCAGGGATACGCGTCCATGGTGGCGCTCAAAGGCGGTGGCGGGAAGCTCCTGCGCGGGACGCCCTGGCCGGTGCTGGTGGCATTCATCCTCGGACCGGCGGCGATCCTCGTCTTCTTCCCCTCGGCCGTCTACGACAACTACGGCCGATTCCTGTCCTGGGGTGCGATCCTCGTGGCACCGCTGTGCGCAGTCCAGATAGTCGACTTCTTCCTGTTGCGCCGGGGTGTGTTGCGGATTCGCGACCTCTACCTGCCCAGTGCGCGCTCCTGCTACGGGTATTGGCGCGGTGTCAACGCCTTCGCCTTCGCGTCCGTGGCGGCAGGCGCGGCGACGTACGCCCTGCTGCTCAATCCGGTCACCTACATTCCGTCCGCGGTCTTTCCCTACACCACCGCGTCGATTCCGGCGTTCCTCGTCGCGGGCTCACTCCACTTCGTGCTGACCAGGACATTCGTGCAGCCGCTCGGCCTCGGCGGTTACGACAGCCGGTCCGCCGGCGCCGACCTCGGAAGGTGAGAAGTGTGACGTCGCAGCTCTTTCCGCACCTGCTCTCGCCCCTCCGCATCGGGACCGTGACGCTCGCCAACCGCATCGTGTCCTCCGGTCACGACACGGTCCTGGTGCAGGATGGGAAGGTGACCGACGAACTCGTCGCGTACCACGAAGCGCGTGCCGCCGGCGGGGTCGGCATGATCGTGGTCCAGGTCGCGGGTGTGCACGAGACCGCCCGTTACACGTCGCACGTCCTGATGGCGACGGACGACGACTGCATTCCGGGATACCGGCGAATTGCCGACGCCTGTCACCGTCACGGCTGTGTCGTCGTCGGCCGGGTCTTCCACCCCGGCCGGGAGATCCTGGAGTCGCAGGACGGGTCCACGCCGGTCGCGCTGGCACCGTCCGCGGTGCCGAGCGAGCGCTTCCACGTGATGCCGAGGGCGATGACCGCCGCGGAGATCGAGGCCGTCGTCCGCGGGTACGGCGACGCTGCCCGGCGACTGCAGCGCGCCGGACTCGACGGCGTCGAGATCGTGGCGAGTCACGGCTATCTCCCGGCGCAGTTCCTCAATCCGCGCACCAACCTCCGCACGGACGACTACGGCGGTTCGGCGGAGAACCGCCTCCGATTCCTCCGTGCGGCACTCGCGTCCGTCCGTGCGGCGGTCGGCCGCGAATTCGTCGTCGGGATCCGGATTTCCGGCGACGAGATGGGCAGCGACGGACTGCGGCCGGACGAATCACAGGCCGCGTGCGCGGCGCTGGACGCGGACGGGCTGCTCGACTACGTCAGTGTGTGCGCGGGGAGTTCGTCGAGCCTGTCGGGTGCGGTGCACATCGCCGCCCCGATGACCGAATCCGCCGCCTACACCGCTCCGATGGCGGCGGCCGTCAAAGCGGTGGTCGGTGTTCCGGTGGTCGTGGCGGGCCGGATCAATCAACCGCACGAGGGTGACGCGGTGATCGCGCAGGGACAGGCCGACGCGTGCGCGATGACCCGCGCCCTCATCTGTGACCCACGGATGCCGGCGAAAGCCGAACGGAACGAATTCGATTCCATTCGTGCCTGTATCGGCTGCAATCAGGCGTGCATGGGCACTTCCAGCGCGGGTGCGCGATCTCGTGCATCCAGCATCCGGAGACCGGCCGCGAAGTGCGGTTCGGCACTCTGCAGATCACGCGCCGGCCGAAGAGTGTGATGGTGATCGGCGGGGGACCGGGCGGGTTGAAGGCCGCCGCGGTGGCCGCGGAACGCGGGCACCGGGTGACCCTGTACGAGGCCGCGCCCCGGGTGGGCGGCCAGGTCCTGCTCGCCGAACTGCTACCCGGCAGAGGCGAGTTCGGTGGCGCCGTCACCAATCTGGAGGGCGAGGCGCGCCGCGCCGGAGTCCGGTTCGTGACCGGCACGACGGTCGATCCCGCGATGGTCAGGTCGGAGAAACCCGACGAGGTGATCGTCGCGACCGGCGCGACCCCGTTCCGTCCCGAGATCGAGACCCTCGACGAGCCGTGCATCGTGGAGGCGTGGGAGGTGATCCGCGGGCGCGCACTCCCCGCCGGCCGGGTCCTCGTCGCCGATTGGCGCGGGGACTGGATCGGGCTGGGGGTTGCGAACACACTCGCCCGGCTGGGCCACCGCGTCACGCTCGCCGTCACCGGATACGGTGCGGGTGAACATCTCCAGCAGTACGTGCGGAACGCCATGGTGGCCGCGGCGATGGACGCGAAGGTCGAGATACTTCCCAACGTCCGGTTGCGCGGCGCCGACGAGGACACGGCCTACCTCCAGCACACCCTCACCGAGCGGCCCATGCTCGTCGAGGGTGTCGGCGCCGTCGTTCTCGCGCAGGGGCACGCGTCGGTCACGGACCTGCTCGAGGTCGACGGATTTCCGCAGGAGCGGATCCATGCGGTCGGTGACTGTCTGTCGCCGCGAACGGTGGAAGAGGCTGTGCTGGAGGGACTCACCGTTGCATCGGCGATCTGAAAGCTACTTCGCGGCGCGCTTGGCGGTGGTCGACGGAACCCGGTGTTTGTCGACGGTGATGGCGTCGATGAAGTCGTCGCACACTGCCCGCATCCGCGTCGGTGTCATCAGGGTGGAACCGGTGAGCACCTGGATGGCGAGGCCATCGAGAAGGCCGAGGAGCATGTCGGTGGCGGCCCCGGGATCCTTCACCCGGAGAGCGCCCTGCGCCACACCGGCCTCGACGGTCTCCCGGACCACCCCGCGCCATTCCCCGTAGACGGTGTCGTTCAGCTCCTGCAGTTCGACGTTGCCGAGGGCGGACGCCCACAGCTCCACCCACACTCGCCAGGCCGTGATCGTTTCCGGCCCGGCGGGAAGGTAGGACTCCACCAACCGGTGGAGCCGCACGAGCGGAACGTCGCTCTTCTCCATGATCCATCGGCGCCGTTCCAGCGAGTGCTCGAAGTTGAACTGGAACGCCGCATGCAACAGCGCATCCTTGGACTCGAAGTAGTAGTGGATCGTCCCGTTGCTCACCCCGGCCCGCGCCGCGACGTCGGCGATCCGGACCGCGCGGAAGCCGAGTTCGGCGATGGCTTCACACGTCGCCTGAAGGATCTGTTCTCGACGTTCCGCTTCAACGCTGGGGCGTGGCATCGCGCTCTCAACTCCTTGGATGTGACGGCTCGTCTACAGAAACCGTAGTCGAGAGTGCGGTGCCGATCGGTTCGCGGGTTCGGCGCGTTGCCCCCTCGAGCGGGCGGCGACGCGCCGAACCGGGACAGCCGTCACACCTGCTGCGTTGCCCTGCTGTTCTCGCGGATGTGCAGGAGAGTCGGGCGATCGGCGTCGAATGCCGCCGTGATCGCCTCCGTCAGCGCTGCCGGCGACTCCACGGCTCGCCCGTGACAGCCCATCGCCCGCGCCACGGCGGGGAAGTCGATGCCGCCGAGCGTCACGGAGTGGACGGTGTCGCCGCGGTCCGCCATCTCGTTGCGGATCTCCCCGTAGCCGCCGTTGTCGACGACGACGATCGGCAGCGGCAATCGGAGCTGCGCGGCGGTCGCGAGTTCGGGCAGCGTGAACATCACCCCGCCGTCGCCGAGGATCGCCAGCACCCGTCCGTCCGGGTCGGCGACGGACGCGCCGATGGCCGCGGGCAGACCGTATCCCAGCGTCCCCTGTCCGGTCGGGTAGAGGAACCCGCCGGGGCGATGCACCGTGAGGTTCGACAGCGCACCGTAGTAGCAGGCCATGGTGCTGTCACCGGCGATCACCGTGGATTCGTCGACGACCGGTGCGATCGCGGCCATCATGTCCAGCCACGGAGCCCCCTCGGCGGCGGCGTCGGCGCGGAGGTCACGGCGGAATCCGGCGGCCCGTTCGTGGGCATCGGAATCCTCGCGCATCTTCGCGACGTCGAGTAGCTGCGACACCGTCGTGGCGGCGTCGCCGAGCAGGCGGATCGCGGGATCCGCGTTCGTGGTCATCGAGGTCGGGTCGACGTCGATGCGAATCAGCTTGCGGTCCAGGTCGACCGGGCCGTACCAGAAATCGGAGGGCGCGAACTCCGTGCCGATCGCGACGACGCAGTCGGCGGACTCGAGCGCCGCACGCACGGACGGGTGGTGGACGCCGGCACCCACCGACAGCGGGTGGTCCTCGTCGAGAACGCCCTTGCCGTTGGTCGTCGTGAGGACGGGCGCGGACAGGCGTTCGGCGAGTGCACGGACCTGCGGTGCGGCCGACCGGGCACCGCCGCCGACGATCAGCACGGGTGCCGTCGAATCGGCGAGGAACCGGGCGGCTTCGGTGACCGCGTGCGACGGCGCGGCGAGCGGAGCCGCCTCGACCGGCGCGACGATCCGGACGTCCGCTTCCGCGTCGAGGATGTCCACGGGGATCTCGATGTGCACCGGTCGCGGTCTGCCCGAATTCATGGCGGCGAAGGCGTAGGCGATCGCCCGGGGAATCTCGGCGACGCTCGTCACCCGGTGGCTGTACGCGACGATCGCCTCGAGCGCGGCCTGCTGATTCTTCACCTCGTGGAGGTAGCCGTTTCCGCGCCCGGGGTGGGTGAGCGGCAGGGCCGGCGAGAGGAACAGAACCGGGACCGAGTCCGACCACGCCTGCGCCGCGGCGGCGGCCGCGTTGAGGATGGCGGGACCGGTGGTGGTCAGGCAGACGCCCGGTTTTCCCGTCACCCGGGCATAACCGTCCGCGGCGTAACCGGCGCCCTGCTCGTGCCGGGTCAGGACGGAGCGGATCGGCGAGTCGGTCAAGGCGGCGTAGACGGACAGGTTGTGGGTGCCGGGTATTCCGAAGACCGTGTCGACTCCGTGTGCGGCGAGGGCCGCGACGAGTGCCTGGCCGCCGTTCTGGCTTGTCATCGATGCCCTCCCATGGGCTGTGCAGTGTTCGTGCTCGGATCGTGGGCGGGGTGCCCGAACGGGTGCGGGGCGGAGGAAGACCCCCGCCCCACCCGCGCCCGTCAGTCCAGGTTTCGGGAAATGACGAGCTTCATGATGTCGGAGGTGCCTTCCTCGATCTCCTCCAGTTTGACGTCGCGCATCCACTGCTCGACGGGATACTCGCGGGAATACCCCCACCCGCCGAGCGTCTGCACGGCCGCATGGGTGACGAACATGGCGGTCTCGGATGCGGTCAACTTGGCCATGGCGGCGATGCCGCGGGCGTTTCCGCCGCTGTCGATGATGCGGGCGGCGTGGTGGACGAGCAACCGGGCGGATTCGATCCTCGTCGCCATGTCGGCCAGCCGGAACGCGACCGCCTGGTGTTCGATGATCGGCACGCCGAACTGCTTGCGCGACTTGGCGTAGTCGAGGGCGTACTCGTAGGCGGCGCGGGCGGCGCCGACGGCGGCCGCCCCGAGCACCACCCGGGAGATGTCGAACGTGCCCATCAGCCCGTAGAAGCCCTGCCCTTCCTCGCCGAGACGGTTCTCCTCGGGGACGAACACGTTGTCGAAGAAGATCTCCCGGCACACGATGGCGCGCTGTCCCATCTTCTTCATCGGCTCACCGAACGTCATTCCCTCGGCCCCCTTCTCGATCAGGAACGCCGAGACGCCGCCGGACCGCTGCGTGCGGTCGGTCTTCGCGAACACGACGTAGAACTGGGCGGCGCCGGCGTTGGAGATCCACGCCTTCTGCCCGGTGATCCGGTAGCCGCCGTCGACGCGTGCGGCCGTGGTGACGATCGACGCCGCATCCGAGCCGGATCCCGGTTCGGTGGTGGCCAGTGAGGTCATCGGGGCGTTCGGCCCGGTGAGGGGTCCGAGCCACTGCTTCTTCTGCTCCTCGGTGCCGAGCACCATGATCGGATCGGAGAAGAAGCCGTTGGAGCACACGAGGTTTCCGATGCCGGGGTCACCCCAGCAGAGCTCCTCCTGCACCAGGCACTGGGTGAACACGTCGCCCATGCCGCCTCCGCCGAACTCCTCGGGGATCATGAAGTCGGTGATGCCCACCGCGGCTGCCTTCGCGAAGATGTCGACCGGGGTGACGACATCCGCCTCGTCGACCTCCCGTCCGCGGGGCCGGATCTCTTTCTGCGCGAAGTCGCGGCACAGCTCGATGATCTGCTTCTGCTCGTCGGTCAGGGGCCAGGCAGGGATATTGGTGGTGGTCATAGGGGTTCCTTCGCTTCCGATGTGGCTGTGTCGGTATGGGTTGTGGGGTGCGGCGGGTCAGCGCTGCACGGCCGTCAGTTCGGTGAACTCCTCGACGCCGGCCCGGCCGAGTTCCCGACCGAGACCGGAGGACTTCCAGCCGCCGAACGGCGCCTCGGGGTTGAACGCGGCGCCGTTGACGTCGACCTGACCGGTGTCCATCCGGGCCGCGACGCCCAGCGCCCGCTCCGGGTCGGCCGACCACACGGCTCCGCCGAGTCCGTAGTCGCTGTCGTTGGCGAGCCGGACCGCGTCCTCGTCGCCGTCGTGGGGGAGGACGACCAGGACGGGTCCGAAGATCTCTTCGCGCACGACGGGGTCGTGCGGTCCGACATCGGCGATCACGGTCGGTCGCAGATAGTGGCCGCGTTCGAGGCCGTCGGGAAGACCGGTGCCTCCGGCCGCCAGTCGGGCCCCGCCGGCGATCGCGGCGTCGACGGTCTCGGCGATCGATCGTCGCTGCGCGGCGGAGATCACCGGGCCGAGTTGCGTCGCGCGGTCCCACGGATCGCCCACTCGCAGCGTGTCGGCGTGGTCGGCGGCGAGTGCGACGGCCTCCTCGTACCGGGCGCGCGGCACGAGGAGCCGGGTCCACGCGCTGCACGTCTGACCGGAATTGAGCATCGCGGCGTCGACGGTCGCGGTGACAGCCCTGTGCAGAGGCGCGTCGCCCAGCACCACACTGGCCGACTTGCCGCCGAGTTCGAGGCACGCACGCTTCAGCGACTCCGCGGCCGCGTGCGCGACGCCCCGGCCCACGGCGGTGGAGCCGGTGAAGGACACCACGTCGACGCCGGGATGGCCGGCGAGCGCCGCCCCGACCGTTCGGCCGCTGCCCGGTACGAGGTTCACGACGCCCGGGGGAAGTCCCGCGGCGAGGGCGGCATCGGCGAACAGGTAGGTGGACAGCGGCGTGAGTTCGGCGGGCTTGACGACGGTGGTGCATCCCGCCGCGAGAGCAGCTCCCACCTTGGCCGCGAGCTGGTAGAAGGGGTAGTTCCACGGCGTGATGCAGGCGACGACACCCGCGGGTCGACGCAGCACCAGCGAATGATCCAGCTGTTCCCGGAAGGGAAGGTCGCGGGCCAGCCGGGCATACGACTCGAGGATCTCGATGCCGAGGTCGATGTGCGCGTCCTCGGCCACAGAGACCGGGGCTCCCACCTCCGCGACCGTGGTGTCGACGAGCAGCTGCCTCCTGGCCCGCAGCTCGGTGCAGAGGTTGTCGAGGGCTTCGGCTCGTTGCTCGGGAGTGCGTGCACCCCAGGTGGCTCCGGCGGAGCCTGCCGCCGCGACCGCAGCATCGACGTGGGTGGGACCGGCCGATGCGGACCTGCCGATCACGGACTCGGTGGCCGGGTCGTGCACGTCCGTGCCGTCCGGGACGGGAATCCAGTCGCCGCCGACGAGGATCGAGTCGCGGTCCCACGCGGTGTGCATCGTGGAGGTCATCGCGCCGCCGCTCGCGAATCGGTGTACACCGATTTGCCGAGCCACTGGCCACCATCCGTGACGAGGACCTCCCCGGTGACGTAGCCGGACCGGTCGCTGAGCAGGAAGGCGGCGGATTCGGCGACCTCCTCCGGCGTCGTGAAGCGGGCCGCGGGGACGCTGGACAGTACCCGGGCGCGGTCCTGTTCGGTGGGCCACAAGGCGGCGCCGGCACCTTCGGTCTCGGTCGGTCCGGGTGCGATGCAGTTGATCCGGACACCGCGACCACCCCATTCCACGGCCAGGGTGCGCGTCATCGCGACGACCCCCGCCTTGGCCGCGGCGCTGTGCACGGTGCCGGGATGACCGTGCCAGGCGTAGCTGGCGATGGTGTTGAGGATGGTGCCGCGGCCGGCGGCGAGCATGTGGCGACCGGCCGCGCGGGTGCAATAGAAGGTGCCGTTCAGGACGATGTCCACGACGGCCCTCCATCCGCCCGGGGAGAGATCCTCGCTGGGCACCACGAAGTTTCCGGCGGCGTTGTTGACGAGCGCATCGAGCCGGCCGTGGCGATCGACCACTCCGTCGATCGCCACGTCCACGGCGTCGGCGTCCCGCACGTCGCACACCACCGCTTCGGCTTTCCCGCCGACGCGTTCGGCCGACCGGACGGTGTCCTCCAGCGCATTCTGCCTGCGCCCGAGGACGACGACGGTTCCACCGGCCGCCGCCCACCGCACCGCGACGGCGCGTCCGATACCGGATCCGCCACCCGTCACGACGGCGACACGATCCTGGAATTCGTCGGCCGTGTTCGGGACGAGGCCGGGGGAGTGGGTCTGGGTCATCGCATTCTTCTCCTTGCTGTCGTGGGGTGTGGACTCACGGGGCGGGGGACGGATCGGCGGCCACGACGAGTGCGTCGACCGTGAGTGCTCCGCCCGGGGCGACGCGGACGGGATTCAGTTCGATCTCGGCGATGTCGGAGCGCGCCGAGATCAACCGGGACACACCCGTGATCACCTCGACCAGGCTGTCGATCGACACCGCGGGCCGTCCCCGCCACCCACGGAGAAGCGGCAGGCAGCGCAGGCCTTCGAGCATCGCACGAGCATCCTCGGGGCCGACGGGCGCGGCTTCGAGGCCGATGTCCTGGAGCACCTCGGTTTCGGTGCCGCCGGCCCCCACCACGATCACGGGGCCGAGGTCGGGATCGCGGCGGGCGCCGACGAGGATCTCCACGACGTCCTGCCGAGTGTCCTGCTCCTCCACCACGTAGTCGCCGTCGCCGAGCCGTGCGCGCATGTCGTGGAAGGTGCGCAGCAAATGTTCGGGGCCGTCGATACCGACCACGACGCCGCCCGATTCGCTCTTGTGCTCGAGCCAGCTCGCCTTGAGGACGAAGGGAGCCCGTAGACGACCTGCCAGTTCGCGGGCTTCCTCGGCGGTGCGTACCACTCCGCCGTCGGGAAAGGAGACGCCTAGTACAGTGAGAAGCTCACGCGCAGGCCAGTATCCGGCCCGAAGCTGTCCTTGTGGAACGTCCGTGGTCGGAGGTGTGTGGGCAGGCCGCGGCTGCCGCAGGCGGGACAGTCCGGACAGGGCGCGGACAGCGGAATCGATCGTGTCGTACACGGGCACGCCGTGCCGCCACAATGCCTGTGCCGTAATCGATTCCGGAGCCATGGTGTGCACCACGACGGGTTTGCCGGTCTCGGCGGACACCCGCCCGATCCGTTCGGCCACGGCCGCTTCACGCTCGGCGAGGGTGGGGGCGTCGCGTGCGTAGCAGCCGAAGTATCCGGTCAGCACGACCGCGTCCGACTCGTCGGCACGGAGAAGTTCTTCGACGACGCTCGCGTAGCTTCCCAGATCCTGCTCCCCGGCCCCGGCGAGGTCGACGGGGTTGCTGGTGGCCGCTCCCGGTGGCAGTTGCGCGGCAAGGGATTCGGCGAGGGCGGGCGAGAGGTCGGGGACGGTGAGCGGGCTCGCGCTCGTCACGTCCGCGGCGATCGCGCACTGACCGCCGCTGTCGCCCACGATGGCGACGCGGTTGCCGGCGGGAACTGTCGTGGAGAGGAAAGCCCGGGCCACCGTGATCAGCTCGTCGGGAGTGTTCACCCGGAGCACTCCGGCCGCGCGGCAGGCCGCGTCCACGACGTCGGTGGCCGACGTGAGCGAGCCGGTGTGGGAACGGGCGAGGCGAGTGCTCGCCGCGCTGGCACCCACCGTCAGCAGCAGTGTCGGCCGTCCGGTGTCCCGGAGGGCGCGCAGAGTCCGGAACAGTGATTCACCGTCGCTGAAGCTTTCGAGGTACAGTGCGATCACCCGGGTCGGGTCGTGGCTGCCGAGATCGGCGAGCAGTTCGGCGGCGGTGACGTCGGACTGGTTGCCGACCGAGACGAACCGGGAGACTCCCACCCCGTGGCGGGCGCCGAGTGTGGCGAGTTCGGAGCCGAGCTGCCCGCTCTGCGAGACGATGGCGAGCGGGCCAGGGGTGAACCGCCCCCAGGCCAGTGAGAGGTCGGTGGCGCTGTCGTAGATGCCGAGGCTGTTGGTGCCGACGAGCCGCGCTCCGGCACTGCGGATCCGTTCCGCGAGTTCGGCTTCGGCGGGAACACCGGATGTGATGCCGAGGAATCCGCGGACGCCGAGGGCGAGGGCTTCGTCCACCACGTCCGAGACGAACGGCGCGGGCACGCAGAGCGCGACGAGATCCGGGACCTCGGGGAGCGCGGACAGGCTGGGATGGCATCGGTTGTCGAGAAGGGTGTCGGTTCTCCTGTTGACCAGATGGACCCGGCGGCGATGCGCGCCGGTGAGGGCGCCGCTCGCCAGCCAGTAGCCCCATTTCGCGGGGTCTGCGGAGGCGCCGACGACGGCTACCGCGGCAGGGTCGGAGAACACGCTCAGTTGTGTGACGGACTCGGCCACCACAGTGGTCATAGGGGACTCTCCTCGATCTCGCGTCGATCGGAAAATAGATAACTGGCGCATCAGTCAATTTAGATTGTGGTGGCACTCACAGTGACTGTCAACCCACCTCTCGCGGCCCGGTCCGTGCCGCCGGGAAGTCGTCGCGCTCTTGACATCGAGTGTGATCGCCCTCACGATGATTCATAACTGGCCCACCAGCCAACTATTCGACAGCCTCTGTCCTGCCATCCGCGAGGAGTGTTCATGAAGACTGTGCACGATGGATCGACCACGGAGGACGCGATGACGTCCTCGGCGGGAATCACCGACGCCGAGGACGGTCAGCTGCCGCGCGGAATCCTCCCGACCTGGGCGGTGTTCGGTGTGTCGCTCGGCATCCTGGCGCCCGCGTCCACGCTGGCCCTCGCGATCGGAGTGGTCGTCACGATCGCCGGCAATCTCAGCTGGATCACCTGGGCGGTGACCTCGGTCCTGGTTCTCGGGTTCGCCGGAGGCATCGGCTGGCTGGCCAAGCGCTTCACCACCACCGGAGGAACGTACGGGCTCGCCGCCCGCGGGGCAGGGAAGCCGGCCGGATTCTTCGTCATGGTGACCCACCTCGCGTCATCGCTCGTCGCGGGACCCGCCTGCGTGATCGGTTCGGCGATCTACCTCGACGCGTTCCTGCAGAAGGTCGGTCTGCCCGCGAGCACGTGGAACCTCGGGATCTGCGCCGCAGCCGTCGCGGTCGCGGTGACGGCACTGAATCTTCGCGAGGTGAAGCTGTCGGCGAAGCTGCTGCTGCTGATCGAATTCCTCACGGTGGCAGTGATCGTCGTGCTCCTCGTCGTGGTCCTCGCGAACTCGGATACCGGCCCGATCGACAGTCGGCAGTTCGACTTCCACGGCTTCAGCGCCACTGCGATTCTCGCGACCGCCGGCTTCTCCGTGTTCTCCCTCGCCGGTTTCGACCACGCCGCCACGCTGGGGCGGGAGGCGCGTCACCCCAAGCGCGCCATCAGCTTCGCCATCGTCGGCTCGGTGCTGGCCTGCGGTGTTCTCTACATCGTCGCCACCTACATCATCGTGCTCGGGTTCCGCGGGCTGCCGATCGACAACATGAACGCACCCCTCGACACCCTTGCGGAGCACAACGACGTCGGGTGGCTCGGCTACCTGATCGACATCGGTGTCGCCATCAGCTTCTTCGGTTCCACCCTCGGGGTCATGGCAGGCACCAGCCGGACGGTGTACACCCTGGCCCGCGATGGTCTGCTGCCCGCCCGCCTCGGCAACGTCAGTACCCGGCACAGCACCCCGGTCGGTGCGGTGACGACCCTCGGCGTCATCTATCTGGTGGCGGGACTGCTCGGCGTCCTGGTCACCACCGCGGAGACGTCCTACGGCCTGCTCGGGACATACGCCGGGTACATGCTGATCGCCGCCTACGGTCTCACCGCTCTCGCCGCCGGGTACTGCGCGGTGCGGTCACGCTCGCTGCGCCTGGGCATCGGACTCGCGACCGTCCTCGCCGCGCTCGGGTCGGTCCTCGTCTACTGGTACAGCTTCAACCCGTTCCCGTCCGGTGCGCGGGGCGTGGTGGCGTGGATCTTCTTCGCGACCGTGCTCGGCTACCTCGCCCTGTACTGCTACCTGCGACTGCGCAAGCCCCTCGTCTTCGCGAGGATCGGTGAGTCGGACCGGAAGACGACGCTCGAGGTCGATGCGGACGAGAGGGCCGGTGTGGTCCGCTGACGGTGGCCTGCCCCGTACGAACGGGACGCTCGTTGCGACAGATCGAACGAGCGTCCCGTTCGTACGGCAGCAAGACCGTCAGGCGCGTCCCGCATCGTGGCCGGCGAGTGTGGGTGCGACGAACTGCTCGAGCATCGTGCGTTCGTCGGTGTCGTCGACGCCCGGGACCGTGAGCAGGGAGACGATGACGCGGACGAGCCACCGCGCCCGGCGGGACGACTCCTCGCCCGTGAACCCCGCCTGCCCCAGGAAGGCGGCGCCCAGCGACTCGATGACTTCCGACGAATGCGCGATCTGTGCCGCGAGCCCGGAGTCGCCGAGCTGGAACCACGCGGCCAGCGTCGGGTCCGCGCGCACCAGCCGGATCGCCGTCAGCATCGCGTCGACGATCACGTCCTTCGGATCACCGGTCCCGGACACCTCTTCCGCGACCAGCGTGCCGATCCGCCGGGCCTCGCGGTGGACGAACGCCAGCTGAAGCGCCTGCCTGCTGTCGAAATACCGGTACAGCGTGGCGCGCGAACATCCGGCCGCACGGGCGACCTCGGCCATACCGACCGCGGCGATGCCGTTCTCGACGTACAGCTGAGCGGCGACGTCGAGGATCCGCTCTGCGGCGAGGCGGGGGCGTTCGTCGCGCATCCAATCGGCGTTCATGCTTCACGCGCCCGGAACGGGACGCTCGTCGGCCGGCGCACGTAGTTCCCCTCGGCATAGCGGACGGCATCGATGTCGACGGTGAAGTCGGGGCACCGCGCCAGCAGTTCCTCCAGTGCGATCCGGGCCTGCATGCGCGCGGCGGCCGCTCCGAGACAGTGGTGGGCCCCGTGACTGAAGGTGAGGATCTGCTTCGGCGCGCGACGCACATCCAGGTCCTCGGAGTGCGGTCCGAACCGGCGGGGGTCGCGGTTCGCGGAACCGTACAGCAGGAACACCTTCCGGCCCGCGGGAACGAGGGTGCCCTCGATCTCGACATCCCGGGTCGTCGTGCGGGCGAGGCCCTGGACGGGGGACGTGAGTCGCAGCAATTCCTCGACCGCGTCACCGATCAACTCCGGGTGTTCGATCAGATCCCGTCTCTGCTCCCGGTGGTGGGTGAGCAACTGGACGGCGCCGCCGAGCATCCCGGTGGTGGTGTCGTTGCCGCCGGTGACCATCGTGAACGCGAAACCGAGGATCGACAGGAGTCCGGTGACGTCGCCGTCGGCCCCCATGCCGCTCGCGACGAGGTGCGAGATGGTGTCGTCCTCGGGATCGGTGCGGCGCCGCTCGATCAGGGTGGTGAAGTACCCCATCAGATCGGTGACGGCGCCCGACGCCTGCAGCGTGTCGCCCTGCGCGTTCGCCGCGACGATCGCTTCGGTCCAGCCGTCGAACTGTGCCCGATCTGCCTCGGGGACACCGAGGTAGTGGGCGACGACCATGCTCGGTAGCGGCTTGAACAGCTCCTTCACCACATCGCCCTCGCCGGCTTCGCGCAGCCGCTCGATGCGCTCCACCACGAACGCCCGGACCGCAGGCTCGACGGCGGTGACCTGCCGCGGGGTGAATCCCTTCGAGACGAGACGCCGGAACGCGGTGTGGTCGGGTGGGTCGAGCATCACCAGCGGCGGATTGTCCTGCAGCCCGATCTTCTCCAGCTCGCCGTACGTCGTGGTGAGGCCGGCGGCGGAGGAGAACGTCTCGGCGTCCCGGGCCGCCGCATAGACGTCGGCGTGCCGGGACAGCACCCAGTAGTCGTTCTCCGGTGCGCCCTCGGGGACGACGTGGTGGACGGGGTCGTGGTCGCGCAGGTCGGCGTACATCTGCCAGGGGGCACGCCACGATTCTCCGGACCTGGGTACGAATGAGACGCTCGACACATGTGCGGTCATGTATCGATGGTGAGACACTTCGGCAGAAGTGTCAATGGCGCGAGGCGCGACCCCTAGCCGAACAGGGCGAAGGCCACGACGGCGAGGATCAGGACGAGTACCGGTGTGAGGATGAGCAGCAGCCCCAGCAGTCCCGGATTCTTCACCGGCCGATGATCGATGGCGCCCTTGCTGAAACTGCTGAACGGCGACGCGTAGTACACCGGGGGAGCCGGGTGGTACCGGTTGTCGACGGTGATCTGCGCCTTGCCCTGCTCCACGATCCACGGGACGGAGATCTGGATGTGATGCACACCGGGAGGTGCCGGAATGACGTTGTGGCCCCACCGCAGCGGCACAGGATAGCCGTTGATGCGGGCGTTGGGCGTCACCAGCATCGGGCCCATCGGCGGCTTCTTCGCGTCGATGACAAGCGCGGTGGGTGAGGAGGCGGGCTGCATGAAGGGCGAGAGTATCACCCGGCCGCAGCCCGAAAAGTGCGGCCTACTGGCCGGCGGCGATCCGCGCCTTCTCCAGGGCCGCGAGAGTGCGGAGTACCGTGGCGCGCTGCTTCTCGAGGTCGCTGATCCGGGCACGCGCGGCGAGGCCGGCCGGCTCGCCGATGAGATTCATCTGGGCGTCGATGGACGAGAGCTGTTCGAGCAGACCCGTGACTCGCGTTTCCAGTGCGGCGACATCGACGGCGTCGGTACGCACCGGTGCGACCGGCGGTGTGGCGGACGTGCGAGACGCGCTCGGACGGCTCGAGGTGGTCGCGGACGACGTTCCCGAATGCGCGCTGCTACGCGGCTCCGACACCACGCTCGCAGCCCGGGGACGCAGGGCCTTGCGGACGGCCGCCGGGTCGGGAAGTTCCGCGAGCTTCATCTCGTTGAGGTCGCGGCGGGCATCGCGGGCGTTGACCCGGTGCTCGCGCTCCTCGTCGTCGTCGGACTGCAACGTGCCACCGAGCGGACGCAGGCCGTACATGCCGAGGAAGCGGCGGGCCTCGTCGATGACCGATTCCTTCTCGCGGCAAGTGCCACAGCGAGGTTCGTTACGGAACATCTCGACGGCGTTGTCATCTCCGCACCACACGCACGCCCCCGGCGACCAACGCCGGACGTTTCGAATTGCAGCGATATCGATAGGGCCGGAGAGAGTCTGCGCGTCGATCACGACGAGCCACAGTAGGGGAATTCGGGCGCGCGAGTCACATCGCCGTAAGTACGACCTGCGGTTCTGCGGCCCAGCGTGACGAAGATCATGCCGAGGCGCTCGAAGTGCTGCGCAAACGCTGTGTCCCACACATCATTTCCCGACCGGTAAGTTTCATTCTCCGGCGCCGATGACCGTGGTCAGCCACTCGACGAGCGGGTGCATCGAACGCCAGGCGGTGCGCACTTCGTCAGCGGCGCGGGGAGTTTCGATCCAGTCTGGGGACAGGTAGGTCCGGCTGGCAGTGAGGGATTTGTGACGCATCAGATCGAGCCGCGGGTGATCCTCGGCGACGCCGCGCGGACGAGTCTTGAGCGTGTCTCCGCCGATCTCGAAACCCGCCGACCGCACCTTCTTCACGAGCTTGACGAGTTCACGGCCCCTGCGGTCGTCGTCGACGGCATCCCGGAAGCGGCCGACCTGCAGCGGGGTGTGCGAGTAGAAACCGCCCGCGACGAACAGTCCGGCCGCGTCGATCTGCACGTAATACCCGACCCCGGGGCGTGTCTCGACGAATCCGCCCTGATGGGTCTTGTAGGGCGTCTTGTCCTTCGAGAACCGCACGTCACGGTAGGGGCGAAACACCTTGCCCGCGCCGAACTCCGGCTCGAGGTCCGCGAGCAGTGCGGTCATGGGCGCGCGCACCGAGTCGTCGTAGACGGCCTTGTGCGCGGTCCAGAAGCTCTTGCTGTTGTCTGCCTCGAGGTCCTCGTAGAAGTCGAGAGCAGCGGTGGGGATCCCGGTGAACACACGGGCAAGGCTACGCCTGTGAGTGGTTGACGAGTCCAGAGACTCGTCAACCACTCACAGGCGCGAAGCGCCTAGGCGTTGCCGTTGAACAGCGACGTGACCGAGCCGTTCTCGAAAACTTCCTTGATGGTGCGAGCCAGCAGCGGCGCGATGGACAGCACCGTGAGGGTCGGGAACTTCTTCGACTCGTCGATCGGGAGCGTGTTGGTGACGATGACTTCCTTGGCACCACACGCGGCGAGGCGCTCGGCCGCAGGATCGGACAGGACACCGTGCGTGGCGGCGATGATCACGTCGCCCGCACCGGCCTCCTTGAGGATCTTCACGGCGCCGGCGATGGTTCCACCGGTGTCGATCATGTCGTCGATCAGGATGCAGGTGTGGCCTTCGACGTCACCGACCACGCGGTTGGACTTCACCTGGTTGGGCACCAGCGGGTCGCGCGTCTTGTGGATGAACGCCAGCGGCGCTCCGCCGAGGGTGTCGGCCCACTTCTCGGCGACGCGGACGCGGCCGGAGTCGGGGGAGACGACGGCGATGTTCTCGGTGCCGTAGTTGCCGCGGATGTACTCGGCGAGCTGGCCCTGGGCGTGCATGTGGTCGACGGGGCCGTCGAAGAAGCCCTGGATCTGGTCGGTGTGGAGGTCGACCGTGATGATGCGGTCGGCTCCGGCCGTCTTCAGGAGGTCGGCGATCAGGCGAGCCGAGATGGGCTCACGGCCGCGGTGCTTCTTGTCCTGGCGGGCGTACGGGTAGAACGGCAGGATCGCGGTGATGCGCTTGGCCGATCCGCGCTTGAGTGCGTCGATCATGATCAGCTGTTCCATCACCCACGTGTTCAGCGGGGCCGGGTGGCTCTGCAGCACGAAGGCGTCGGAGCCGCGGACCGACTCCTCGAAACGGACGAAGATCTCGCCGTTCGCGAAGTCACGGGCAGTCTGCGGGGTGACCCGCACGTCGAGTTCCTTCGCCACCTGTTCGGCCAGCTCCGGATGCGCGCGACCAGAAAACAGCATGAGGTTCTTCTGGTTGTCGATCCAATTCGCGGTCACTGCTCTATGCCATCCTTTAAATCTTGCTTCTCGGTTTCGTGCAGATCTGAACTGTGGTGCAGTCCCGCGGCGGACGCCGCCTCGGCGGCGGCGGTACCGGGCCGATTTCGTTGCACCCAGCCGTCAATATTGCGCTGCTTCCCGCCGGAGACCGCGAGTGCCCCCGGTGGTACGTCGAAACGCAGCACCGTGCCGGCGCCGGTGTAAGCACCGTCACCGACCTGTACCGGGGCGACGAACATGGTGTCCGACCCGGTCCGGACGTGCGACCCCACCACCGTACGGCTCTTGGCAACGCCGTCGTAATTGACGAACACGCTCGACGCACCGATGTTGCTGTGCTCGCCGATCGTGGCGTCGCCCACGTAGGTCAGGTGAGGAACTTTGGAGTGCGCCCCGATGTCGGCGTTCTTCGTCTCGACGAAGGCGCCGAGCTTGCCGGACGCACCGAGGACGGTGCCGGGTCGCAGGTAGGAGAACGGGCCGACGGTGGCGCCGGCGCCGATGGTCGATTCCGAACCGTGGGTCCGCACGACGCTGGCGCCCTCGCCCACCGACACGTCGGTCAGGGTGGTGTCGGGGCCGACGACGGCGTCCTCGCCCACCGCGGTGGTGCCGAGCAGTTGCACGCCCGGATGGATCGTGACGTCGCGACCGAGCGTCACGCCGACGTCGATCCAGGTGGTCGACGGATCGACGACGGTGACTCCGGCGCGCATCCAGTGCTCGACGGTGCGGCGGTTGAGCTCGGCGGCCAGCCGGGACAACTGGACTCGATCGTTGGCGCCGGCGACCTTCGCGGAGTCGGACAGGTGGGCGGCGAAGACGGGGGCGCCTGCTTCGCGGGCGATCTTGACGACGTCGGTCAGGTACAGCTCACCCTGCGCGTTGTCCGCGTTGAGCTGCCCGAGCGCGGAGCGCAGGAACTCTGCGTCGAATGCGTACACACCGGCGTTGACCTCGGTGATGGCCGCCTGCTCCTCGGTGGCGTCGGCCTCTTCGACGATCTCGGAGATCTCACCGTCGTGGGGTCGGCGAACGATGCGCCCGTAGCCCCGGGGCTCGGGAGCGGTGAAGGTCAGCACCGTGACCGCCGCGGGGATGGGTTCGGCGCGGTGCTCGTCGAGGAGTGCGTGCAGGGTGTGGCCGTCGAGCAGGGGGACGTCGGCAGCGGTGACCAGCACGGTCCCGCGGAAATCGGCGGGCAGCGCGGACAGGCCGCATTCGACGGCGTGTCCGGTGCCGTTCTGCTCTTCCTGGATGGCGACGGCGATCGGACGACCCAGTTCGGTCTCGAGGGCGCTGACGGCGACTCCGACGCGCTCCTTGTCGTGACCGACGACGGTGACGAGGTGCGTCGGATCGACCTCCGCGGCGGCGTGCAGGGAATGCGCCAGCATCGTGCGTCCACCCAGGGTGTGCAACACCTTGGGGGTCTTCGACCGCATCCGAGTTCCTGCGCCGGCGGCGAGGACGACCACGGCGGTCTGCACTGGCATGAAGCTCCCTCTGGATCGTTCTGCTCTTGCTGTTCTCGACAGCTCCACCTGCAGGAATTCGCTCTGCACGCTTCGCTCCGCCGCCAGGACTCGAACCTGAACTATCTGAACCAAAATCAGAGGTGCTGCCATTACACTACGGCGGATTGCCACACACACGGGGTGTCACGCCCGTTTGCGCGAGAGAATCCTCGCATGCCGACCCGCCGCCCGTCGAACCGCTGCGGAAATTTGTGTCGGTCTCCCCGATAGAGTGGGTGCTACCTGCAGTGTTTCTGCGCTGCCCGCGACACTTCGTCGTCGCGAGTGTCAGGAAAGGATGGTGCCCCGGTGCCCCGACCCACGGACGTGGACGCGACCCCCGAGAGGGTCGTGCGCACCCGGATGACCGGTACGCAACGCCGGGAGCAGTTGATCGAGATCGGTCGCGCCCTGTTCGCCGAACGAGGCTACGAGGCGACGTCGATCGAGGAGATCGCACAGCGGGCGCACGTGTCCAAGCCCGTCGTCTACGAGCACTTCGGCGGCAAGGAAGGCCTCTACGCCGTGGTCGTGGATCGGGAGATGTCGCGGCTGCTGGAGATGGTGACGTCCTCGCTCAAGCAGAACCGTTCCCGGATCCGGGTCGAACGGGTGGCGCTGGCGTTGCTGACCTATGTGGAGGAGCACACCGACGGATTCCGCATCCTCGTCCGCGACTCTCCGGTGGCGGCGCCGGACGGCACCTACTCGAGTCTCCTCAACGAGGCCATCGGCCAAGTCGGGCACATCCTCGCCGGTGACTTCTCGCGGCGTGGGTTCAATCCGGATCTGGCGCTGCTCTACGCGCAGGCGCTTGTCGGGATGGTGTCCACCACCGCGACGTGGTGGCTCGACGAGCGGACGCCGCCGAAGGAGGTCGTCGCCGCGCATCTGGTGAACCTGTGCTGGAACGGGTTGACCAATCTGGAGGCCGATCCGCAGCTGGGCACTGATCGGTCGCACCCGGCCGCTCGGTGAACGTGTTCTCGTTTTCCGACTCGCGGTTCAACATCCGGAGGGCTGTGCCTGTCAAGTGCTAGGGTTCGCTGGAGTTTGCGCGCCCCGTCGGGGGGGTTGTTCGGGAGGCAGTCGATGGCGAGACAGGTTCGAGCAGAGGTAACTCGGGCTTCGGTCCTCATGGCGGCGGCCGACGTGTTCTTACGCCTGGGCTACGCGAACGCGGGTCTCAACGAGATCATCGAGCAGTCCGGTGTGACCAAAGGTGCGTTGTACTTCCACTTCAGTTCCAAGGAAGATCTTGCCCGCGGCGTCATCGACGAGGGGCAGATCCGGCTCACGGCCGGAATGACCTCCGTCAGCGACGGGCCGACACCTGCGCTGGAAGCGCTCGTCGCGCTGTCCTACGTCGCGATCGAGGCGGCGAGCTCGGATCCGATCGTTGCTGCGATGTTGCGACTGCAGCACGAGATCGGTGACTACCAGGGGACGCACGGCAACGTGGTCTCCTCGTGGCAGCAGGGTTTCGAGCGGATGGTGGCGCGAGCCGTCGAGGAGGGCGACGTTCTCGCGGAGGACGACGTCTCTGCCGCAACGCTGTCCACCTTCCTGCTCGGGTCGTTGCTGGGTGCTCATGTCGTCGCAAGTGCAACCGGTGCATTCGACGATCTTCCGCGACGCATGGAGCGCGTCTGGTACTTCATTCTTCCCGGTCTGGTGGAGCCGTCGAAGCTCGTGTATTTCCGCCAGTTCGCCTCCCGGCGACTGCTGCGCTAGCAAACCGACTCCGCGGGAAGAGGTTTCCGCGACGGTGTTTGCTCGTTGCCGCATTGTTAGCTGCCTCACAGCCAAATGGCGACTATTCCGCTAAACACACTTGAAATCCAATTAATCCGCACGAAAAAGACCTCGAGTATGTACTTTCCCATGCAAAACGGCTAATGACCCACCGGAGAATGGACTGCTGCTGCGACGCAATGGTGGGCTCGGTTCGCCGCGGGGTTTTGCGAGACCAATGACGCAGACGGTGGATACCGGAGGATGTATTGTGAAATTTCGTCCCCCGAATTACCGGGTGGTCGAAAGATAACTGACATTGCAAGCCCAATGAGCCGATGACATCGGAGGGTGCCCGATGCCGTTCGTCATTGTCGAACGCGAAGAGACGCTGGTCGCTGGGCTGGCTGTCCGTAGCCCCAAGCGGGCGCTGGGAGAAGCGCGCGACAAGGCTCTCGAAAAGACGTGGTCGACTCTTCTTGCGCAGAACGTGGATCGGCCGCTGGCCTCCGCCTACGTCGACCACGCTGCCGAGATCAATTCGTATTTCACGCAAATCGTCGGCTACGAGTGCTCCTCCATCGACCAGGTCGGGCGCGGGCACCTCGTGGCGCGGATTCCCGCCGGAACTTATGCCAAGTTCTCCTCCGTCGGCACGTTTCCCGATCTCTTCGACGTCCTCTGGGGGCAGATTCGAGACGCGGAGGAATCGCATCAGATTCAACGGTCCTACACCGGCGATTTCGAGTTCTACCCGCACGCCTTCGGGATAGATTTGTACGTGGCGATAGTGCCACCCGCCACCAGGCAGGGGCAGCAATGAGTTTCGAGATCGTCAAGCGTGAGTCCACCGATTTCGGTGGCCTCGTTCTGCCGCGTATGGAGTTGAGTTCGTCGGCGCACGCGACCGACCTGATGAAGTTCACGCGCGAGCGCGTGCAGTTGCGCGGTGTCGAGGAGCTGACCACCGTCTACGTCGCGGTCCCGGATCTGGGGTGGACCGCTGTGATCGGATATCGCTGCATCGACCTCGATCACCTCGAGATCGGCGACGTGCTCGTGCGCGTCCCGTCCGGCTATTTTGCGAAGTTCACCCCCGACGGGCGGTCGTCCGACCCCATCGAGGATGTGTGGATGCAGGCCGAGGTGGCAGAGAAGGAGGGGCGCATCGAGCGCGCCTACGCGGAGGAGATCGAGGTCTTTCGTGCTCCGAACAACGTCGAGTTGTTCATTTCCCTGACATAATTCAGGCCACAGAATTACCGACCTGAAGTTTGTTTTAGTGCCTATTTGAGGCATCGTAGGTGACAAATCCGGACCAAACGCGGAAAATGGGTAGCCGCGGGGCTGTGGCCGGGTGTTCGTGTGTCCAGTTCTTGGGGTCTTTACGTAACCCGTGAGTCCCCGGAATTGCCGCACCGACTCCGATGGGAAAGCCAATGCCAGTTGAACAGCTGTCGCGCCCGCAGATCGACACACGGTCGCCCGAGACCATACTCGACCGAACTCTGAGCGTCTGGGATCCCCGATCGGAGTGTCGCTTCGTCGTTGCCCGGCCCTCCGACGAGCCGGCGCTGTGGGAAGAATATCTCGAGGGCGCCGTGACCGGCTACCGCAAGTACGGCGCCGAGAAGGCCCTCGAATACCGACGAATCCAGGACGGCGACACCACCGCCGCGTTCTTCGTCGCGATCGAGCCCAATGGCTCCGTCGCGGCGGGCGTCCGAATTCAAGGTCCTTACCTTTCCGCTGGTCAGGCGCATGCGATCACGGAATGGGGTACGCATCCCGGAGCCCCTGCCGTTCGCCGGATGATCGAAGACCGGTTGCCGTTCGGCGTAGTGGAGGCGAAGGGTGCGTGGGTGGCGGACGGCGCGGCCAGGCGGGGTGAACTCGTCGGCGCACTGGGTCGATTCGCCACCTTCTCGATGGATCTGCTCGACGTCCAGTTCATGCTCGCGACCGCGGCAGCCCACGTCCTGGAAACATGGAGGTCCTCCGGCGGGGTGGTGGCCGACCATATTGCTCCCGTGCCCTACCCGGATGACCGCTACGAGACGCGGCTGATGTGGTGGGATCGGAGTAGGCGCAGGGGCCGCGCCGAATCCATGCAGTTGGCCCAACTGTTACTCACGACGTCCCGCTCGGCGCCGTCGGCGGACACCGCGACGGGGACGGGAGGAAACGTCGTCCGGCCGATGCGGAGCGTCTCGTGAACGAATCCCGCGGTGACTACGCCGCACTGCTGCTCGACGAGGGCCACTCCGAGGACGCGGCGGCACTCGACCGTCTCCGCCGCGACCCCGCGGTGGCCTTCGTCGATCGACTCGAACACCAGAGGGATACGCTCCGCACTCTCGTTCCCACACCCGATCCCGGCGTGCTGGACGAGACGCCGGTGTGGGCGTACTACTCGTGGCGACGCACCGTGGTGCGTCTGCTCGGCCCCACAGCGTTCCGGCTGCTGCGGCTGGACCGCAATCGGAACAAAGTCACCGCACAGGAGCAGGAACGACTCCGAGACGTGACAGTCGGGATCGTCGGTCTGAGCGTCGGGCACGCGGTCGCGCTGGCCCTCACCCTGGAAGGGGCCTGCGGCGGCCTGCGGCTCGCGGACTTCGACAGCCTCGAACTGTCCAACCTGAACCGGGTTCCCGGAAGCGTTCTGGACCTCGGCGTGAACAAGGCGGTGGTGGCCGCCCGCCGCATCGCGGAGATCGACCCCTACGTCACAGTGACGTTGTGGGAGGACGGGCTCGACGTCGAGTCGGTCGCCGAATTCCTGGACGGCACGGACGTGGTGGTCGACGAGTGCGACTCCCTGGACGTCAAGGTGTCCCTGCGGAGAGAGGCCCGTCGCCGGGGTCTGCCGGTGCTGATGGCCACCAGCGACAGGGGCCTGCTGGACGTCGAGCGGTTCGACCTCGAACCCGATCGCCCCATCTTCCACGGAGTGATCGGCGACGTCGACGTGGAGTCGCTCGCCGGTCTCGGCTCGCGGGACAAGATTCCGCTCGTCCTCCAGATCCTGGACGCCGCAGAGCTGTCGGCGACGATGGCGGCGTCGCTGGTGGAGGTGGACGAAACCATCTCGACCTGGCCGCAGCTCGGGGGCGAGGTGCTGCTCGGCGGTGCGGAGGTCGCGGTGGCGGTGCGGCGCATCGCGCTCGGACGGCCGCTCGCGTCGGGTCGGTGCCGCATGGATCTGGATGGGCATCTCGACACACTCGCCGATCCGCCGATACCGCTCGATCCGCGGGAGGAGCCCGAGGGTCGTGAGGCGGCCGCGGTGTCGCACGATGCCGTCGACACCGTCGTGAACGCCGCCGCCCGTGCGCCTTCCGGCGGCAACATCCAGCCCTGGACGATCACCGCGGACGTCGAGGGGCTGAGTATCTCGCTGGCTCCGGAGCACACGACGGCCATGGACGTCGAGTATCGGGGCAGCTACGTCGCGGTCGGTGCCGCGCTGCACAACGCCCGGATCGCCGCGTCGGCCGCCGGTCTGCTCGGTGCCGTCACAGTCCACGACGGGGAACCGGGGCTCCCGGTCGCCACGGTGACGTTCGGCAGCGGGAGCGAGCCGGAACTCACGGACCGCTACGAGCACATGCTCGACCGGACCACCAACCGCAGGCCGGGTGTGCCCCGGCCGCTGGACGACGCGCAGGCGGGACTCCTCGCGGAGTCGGCATCTCGCGAGGGCGCACGCCTCTGCCTGGTGACCGACCGGGACGACATCGCGGCGATCGGTGCCATTCTGGCGGAGTCGGACCGCATCCGATTCCTCACGCCGACCCTGCATCGCGAAATGATCGGCGAACTGCGGTGGCCACCGATCGATTCGCTCGAGACCGGCATCGACGTTCGCGCACTGGAACTCGATTCCGCGGAACTGTCGACCCTCGCGCTGCTGCGTCGGCCCGACGTCATGGAACACCTGGGTGCACAGGACGGCGGACGGGCGCTGGGCAAGTCCACCGCGGACCGCGTCGCGTCGAGTTCGGCGATCGCCGTCGTCGCGATCCCGGGCAGCACCCCGCGGGACTATGTGCGCGGCGGAGAGGCGACCGAGAGCGTGTGGATCGACGCGCAGGCGCTCGGGCTCGCTGTCCAGCCGATTTCACCCGTGTTTCTCTACGGTGTGGAAAGAGCGGAACTCGAACGACTCTCACCACGATATGCGGCACCATTGGAGAGGCTACGGCAGGAACTGTTCGACGTCGTCGGGGCGAAGGCAGGTGAGGCACTCGCCATGGTGCTTCGGCTCAGCCACGCGCCTGGACCGTCGGTTCGCAGCGAGCGCCGCGCAGACAGGGTCCGAAGGCGGATATCGTAAGGACAGGAGGGCCCGTGGACACCGAGAAGCACACCGAAAAGCAGTCCGAGAAGCTCGAGACCCTGGTGACAACCGTGGCGTCCCGGCTGACACCTGTCGATGCCGTCTCGTTCAAGCCTGTCGCCACCCGTGTCCTGCAGGATCTCGTGGAGCATTTCGAGGTCGATACCAGCTTTCTCCGATTCACCGATCACGAGATCGCGGCGACCGTGCTGATCGCGGAATACCCGCTCCGTCCCGTCATCCCCGACCCCGACCCGCTCGGCGTCGTCTACTTCAAGGACGCAGACTCGACGTTCGCCCAGATCGAGCACCAGAAGGACGTGGCCATCTTCCGGCCGGAGACGTCCGGACCGGATTACCACGAGCGGGTCCGCGAGGGCTCCGGCGTGCCGCAGGTGTCGCTCGCGGCCGTCCCGTTGCTGTCGGGTGAGACCACGACGGGCACCCTCGGCTTCATCAAGTTCGGTGACCGCGACTGGACGCCGCCGGAGGTCGACGTCCTCAAGGCGATCGCCGCGTTGCTCGCGCAGGTCCAGGCACGCATCGTCGTCGAGGAGCAGTTGCGCTACTCCGCCGACCATGATTCCCTCACCGGGCTCAGTAACCGGCGCGCGCTCTACCATCACCTGGACACCCGCCTCGCCGCATCCGAACCCGGGCCGGTCGCCATTCTGTTCCTCGACCTGGACCGACTGAAGCCGCTCAACGACTTCTTCGGTCACGGGGCCGGCGACGGCTTCATCTCGACGATCGCGGACCGGCTCAGATCGACCAGTGGGGCCGACGATCTCGTCTCGAGGCTGGGCGGAGACGAATTCGTGCTCGTGCTCGGCGGATCCGTCGGCCTGGAGGAGGCCGAGGTGCGGGCGCAACACATCCGCGACGTCGTGACCGAACGGGTGCGGCTCGGCCGCGAGGTCGTCAGCCGCAGTGTCAGTATCGGCGTCGCGGTGGGAAACCCGGGTAAGGCCACCACGAGTTCTCTCCTCAGCCAGGCGGACCAGGCAGTCATGGTCGCGAAGACCAAAGGCGGGAATGCGATCAGCGTCTTCACGGACGAGATGCAGGAGGAGAGCGAGAAACGCAACATGATCGAGCTCAGTCTCCGTGCGGCCATCGCCGACGAATCTCTCTTCCTCGAGTACCAGCCCGAGGTCGACCTGCGGACCGGCCGGATCATCGGGGTCGAGGCATTGGTGCGCTGGAATCACCCGCTGCTCGGGCTACTGCAGCCGGTATCGTTCATCGACGTCGCCGAGGCCACCAACGTGGCAGGGGAACTCGGGCGCTGGGTGATTCGGAAGGCCTGCCGGCAGTGGGCCGACTGGCGGTCGCAGGTGCCCGACCTCGATCTGGCTCTCCGTGTCAACGTCTCGCCGGGTCAGTTGGCCGGTCTGGACTTTCTGGACGTGGTCGCGAACGCGTTGTCGGAGTTCGAACTCCGGAAGGGCGCGCTGTGCCTGGAGATTACCGAGAACGCCGTGCTCAGCGATCTGACGTGGACGCGTGAGGCGCTCGAAGGGCTGCATGCGATGGATGTGGAGGTCGCGATCGACGACTTCGGCACCGGATACAGTTCGCTCAGCCATCTCAAGGCGCTGCCGGTGGGGACGCTGAAGATCGACAAGGGTTTCGTGATGAACCTGGACACCAATCCGGAAGACCGGGCGATCGTGAAGTCGATCATCGGTCTCGCGGAATCGTTCGGTCTCGAGTTGGTGGCGGAGGGTGTCGAGAACGTCGCCTCCGCCCGCCAACTTCTCGACATGGGTTGCCATCGCGCGCAGGGCTTCCTGTTCAGCCGTCCGGTCTCGGCGGAGAAGATCGGCAAGTTGCTGGTCGCGGGAGCGATCGAGGTCGGGCTGTAGGTCGCCCGCCGCCGCATTTGCTGGTCCACCGCTCCGAGAAGACAGCGTTACAGACTCACGGTATGTTTATGCCCACACTGCAGTACCTCTTGTCTTGAATTGCCGTTCTGCGGTAACTTCTCGAGGGGTTTGCTGGAAAGTCACTGAAAGTGACGGCCGGCGCGGAATGTGACCGTCGAAGACTGGAGCAGGGGGATCGATGTCTGGTGGTGCTGTCGGTTCGGTCCCCGAGATCTCGATCGGGTCGGTCCCAGAGTTCCGGATCGGGTCGATCCCAGAGTTTCGGATCGGGTGCGATGTGATGACGGTCGGGCACGTGCGGAGCAGTGTCGATCGGTTCGGCGACCGCTACCTGGCGAGGATCTTCACCCCGCACGAACTCGAAACCTGCGAAGGGCCTGCCCGGGCCCAGCGCCTGGCCGCGCGATTCGCGGCCAAGGAGGCCGTCGTCAAGGTGTTGCGACCCGGGGACGTCGCGCTTCCGTGGCAGTCCATCGAGATCCGGCGCGAGAGCTGGGGTGGGTGCGGAGTGCGCCTGTCCGGCAACGCGTCGACCCTCGCCGAGCGGGAGCGCATCGGCGGATTCCAGGTCTCGATCTCACACGAGGAAGACGTCGCGATCGCGATGGTCACCGCGTCCCGGCTCGGCACGCCCCACCATCACCAAGGAGAACGCCACCCATGAGCGAGCAGACCATCCGCAAGGTTCTCGGCGACCACGCCCGGCTGTCGGTCGACGCGGCGAGCATCGCTGTCGGCGCCGACCTGTACGAGCTGGGATTGACCTCGCACGCGAGTGTCAACGTGATGCTGGCGCTGGAGGATTCGTTCGACATCGAGTTCCCCGACGAATTGCTGCGCAAGAGCACGTTCGCGAGCGTCGACTCCATTCGGGGCGCGCTCGTCGAACTCGGTGTGGCGTGAGCATCGCCCTGGCGGACGACGCGGGGATCGAGTCCGCACCGGCGCCGGGACCGCCGGCGCGCGCCCAGGCCGTGGCCGAGGTGGCGGCGCGCTGGGCCGCCGACGTCGATCGCGACGCACGCTTTCCTCAGGAGGCAGTCGACTGTCTGCGGGAACAGCGCCTGCTGTCGTGTGCCGTTCCCCCGGAACTCGGCGGCGAAGGCGCGTCGCTGCGGGACCTGTGCACGATCGCCCGGACCCTCGGCCGTCACTGCGCCGCCACCGCGATGGTGTTTGCGATGCACCAGACCCAGATCCTCTCGCTCGTACGGCATCCGGGTGGTGCCGGCGTCTCCGAGTTCCTGCGTGAGGCGGTCGCCGGGCAGTACCTGCTGGCCTCGGCGACGACGGAACTGGGCATCGGCGGCGACGTGCGTCGCAGCACCTGCGCCGTCGAGCGGACCGGTGGGGTGGTGGCGCTCGTCAAGAACGCCCCCGTCATCTCGTACGGCGAGTACGCCGACGCGATCCTCGCGACCGCGCGGCGCACCCCGGACAGCCCGCCGAGCGACCAGGTGCTCGTCATCTGCCGCCGCGCCGATCTGACGCTCGAACGCACCGGCGACTGGAACACGCTGGGGCTCCGGGGAACCTGCAGCCCGGGCTTCGTGCTGCGAGCCGTCACCACCCCCGAACTCGTCGTCGACGATCCCTACTCGGAGATCTCGTCGGCGACGATGCTCCCGGTCTCGCATTCGGTGTGGTCCGCGGTGTGGCTCGGGATCGCCGACGCGGCGGTGGAGAAGGCGCGCCGGTACGTGCGGGCGGCAGCACGCAAGCAGCCCGGGGTGGCGTCGCCGGGCGCGCTGCGTCTCGCCGAGGCGGCCGCCGTGCACCAGCAGTTCTCGGACCTCGTGTTCTCGGCTGCCCGCCGATTCGACGAGTCGGCGTCGGCGCCCGACGGTTCACCCGACGCCGAAGTTGCCGGCGGAGTGGGCTATTCGCTGGCGATGAACAACCTGAAGGTCACGGCGTCGACACTCGCCGTCGACCTGGTCGGCCGGGCGCTGCTGATCTGCGGGATCTCGGGGTACCGCGAAGACACGGAGTACTCGCTGGGGCGGCACCTGCGCGACGCGCACGGTGCAGCCGTCATGGTCAACAACGACCGAATCATGGCCAACTCGGCGCAGATGGCCACGGCATACCGGGGGACGATATGAGCACGGATGTAGCAGTGGAGCGGGACGAAACGAGCGAACTCGAGCTGGCCCGGCGCGCGTTCCGGGCAGAACTGCTGGAGGCCGGACTGCTCGTGGACACGTCCGTCCCGGGTCTCTACGGGCGGTCGGGGTTGTTCGAGGACGTCGTCGACGGCATCGACGCGGTCGTGCGGGCAGCGGGTCCGGGTGCGGCCGCGGCGCGGTTCCGGTTTCCTCCGGTGTTCCCGCGCACCAGTTTCGAGCGCACCGATTACATCGCGTCGTTCCCCAATCTGACCGGTGCCGTCAACACGTTCACGGGTACCAATGCCGAGCACGCCCAGTTGCTGGCGGCGCGGGCCGAGGGGCGGAGCTGGGACAAGTGGCTCGAACCGACGGACACGATGCTCGTGTCGGCGGCCTGCCACCCGGCGTACCCGATGTTCACGGGTGCGTTGCCCGACGGCGGCGCGCTGCTGGACGTGTACGGCTACTGCTTCCGGCACGAGCCCGCGTTCGACCCCGCCCGCATGCAGGCGTTCCGGATGCACGAGTTCGTGCGGATCGGCACGGCGGATCAGGCCGCGAATCATCGTGATTCGTGGATCGAGCGCGGGCTGGAGGTGCTGTCCGACCTGTGGCTGGACGCCACCCCGGTCGTCGCCAACGATCCGTTCTTCGGCCGGGTGGGACGCATGCTCGCCGCCAACCAGCGCGAGGAGAACCTCAAGACCGAGCTGACGGTGCGCCTGTACGGCGACCTCGACGAGGGGACCGCAATCGTCTCGTGCAACTGCCACCAGGACCACTTCGGGGTCACGTTCGACATCGTGACCGCGGACGGGGGCGTCGCGCACAGCGCGTGTGTGGGATTCGGGATGGAACGGATCGCCCTCGCGATGCTCCGGACCCACGGCATGGACCCGTCGCGCTGGCCGAGTGCGGTGAAAGCCCGGATGTCGCTGTGACGTCCCGCCTGATCGATATCTCGCCGGACGCGTACGAGCCGCACCCCATCCACTCCGACGAGCGGACCTGGACCGAGACGAACTGCTACCTCGATCTGTGGGTGGAGATCCTCCACTCGCTCGGGCTGGATCCGGTTCCTGCCGCCGCGTGCGCGTTCGGCGCCAGGTTCGACGGAGCGCAGTGGACGTTCCTGAAGTTCAAGACCGAGGATCTGTTCGCGCTGTACGGGATCGACGTGGGGGAGATGAACGTCTGGCGCCGGGTTCTCGACCACGTCGAGGACAACCTCGCGGCAGGAATGCTGTCGACCGTCGAGGTGGATGCGCACTGGCTCCCGGACACGGTGGGCACCGGCTACCACGAGACCCATACCAAGACCACGATCGTCGCGAACCGCATCGACAGGGACGCCGGTGTGCTCGAGTACTTCCACAACAGCGGCTATCACCGGTTGACCGGCGACGACTTTCGCGGGTTGTTCGGACTCGGCGACGCCGGACCGGCGCCGTTCACGCCCTACGTGGAGCAGGTCCGGTTCGACGGGGATCCCGGATTCCGGGTGGACCGCTTCGATTCGGTGCTGCGGCATCATCTCGCCACGCGACCGGACGGAAATCCGGTGCGCGCTCTCGGCGAGCGGGTGGTCGCCGACGTGCCCTGGATCCGCGACGCCGGTATCGAGACGTTCCACCTGTGGACGTTCGGCGTGTTGCGGCAGTGCGGGGCCACGGCGGAACTGGCCGCCGACGTCTGCGAGTACCTCGAGCGCAACGGATTCGCGGGAGCCGGTGCGTACGCGCCGGGTTTCCGGGCGGTGGCGCAGGGAGCGAAGAGCGTCCAGTTCCAGATGGCGCGGGCGGCCCGCGGACGTACCGTCGACCCGTCGGCGCAGCTCGACGGAATGGCCGAGGCGTGGGAACGGTCGGTGGACGGCGTGGCGCGCGCAGTCGGACGCGCGTAGTGGATCTTCTCGCCGACGCTCGGTGGCGGTGCGCGGCAACGGAACCCGGATCGGTCACCGAGCCGTCGGAGTTGGCGGGCGCGGCGGGTCCTTGGTATCCGGCGGAGGTGCCGGGCACCGCGGCGGGTGCCGTCCGGGCGGCCGACGGCGCGACGGCGGCGCGCGCGGTGAACACCGACGCGGTGGACTGGTGGTTCGTCACCGAGGTGCCGGGCGCCGGCCCGGGACCGTGGCGGCTCGAATTCGACGGTCTCGCCTCGCCCGCCGAGGTGTGGGTCGGTGACGATCGCGTGCTGTCGTCGGAGTCGATGTTCGTGCCGGCCTCGGTCGAACTCGCTTGTCTGCCCGGCACGGTGACGCTGGCGATCCGATTCCTCTCGCTCGACGCCGCCCTCCGCCGCCGCAGACCGCGCGGACGCTGGCGGTCTTCGCTGGTGAGCGCGCAGGGGTTGCGCTGGATGCGCACCAGCCTGCTCGGCCGCGCGTCGGTGTACGGCCGGGTGCCGGCGCCCGTCGGGCCGTGGCGGCCGGTACGACTGCACGACGGCGGCGCGCCCCTGGTGTCGGACCGGCACGTGGTCACGACCGTGGACGACGGGACCGGGGTACTGGACCTCTCCGTGCGCGTGCATCACGGTGGCGGGCCCGTAGCCGTGGTCCGGCTCGGCGACCTCGCCGTGCAGGCGACCGTCGTCGACACCGAGGCCACCGTGCGCGAAGTGCGCGCACACATCCGCGTCCCCGACGTCCGGTTGTGGTGGCCCCACACCCACGGCGTCCCGGCGACGTATCCGCTGAGCATCGTCCTGGGCGAGCACGCCGTCGACCTCGGTGCGGTCGGATTCCGCACCGTGCGCGCGGCCCGCGGCGACGGCGGGTTCCGGCTGTCCGTCAACGGGGTCGACGTGTACTGCCGCGGCGCCGTATGGACCCCGGTCGATCCGATCGGGCTGGGTGGCCGGTCGCAGAAGCGGGAGACTCTCGAGCGGGTGGTCGAGGCCGGACTCAACATGGTCCGGGTACCTGGCACGTTGCTGTACGAGGACGCCGCGTTCTGGGACGACTGTGCCGAACTCGGTGTCATGGTGTGGCAGGACGCGATGCTGTCGACGTTCGACCCGCCGGACGACGAGCCGTTTCTGGACCTCCTGACCGCCGAGATCGAGGCCGTGCTCCGGCCGCTGTCCGGCAACCCGGCGCTCACCGTGTTCAGCGGGGGAAGCGAGACGGAACAGCAACCGGCGCTGCTCGGGTTGCCGTCGCCGCACCTGGCGGCGGTGCACGACGTGATTCCCGCGGCGGTCGCGGAGACCGCACCCGGGGTGGTGCCGGTGTCCTCGTCACCGTCCGCACCGCCGGGCAGCGGCGCGCTCGCGACCCATGTCGGGACCGGTGTCGCCCACTACTTCGGCATCGGCGGCTACCGGCTTCCCCTGTCCGACGTCCGGCAGGCCGGGGTGCGGTTTGCCGCCGAGTGCCTGGCGTTCTCGATCCCCCCGTCGAACTCGGTGATCGAAGCCGAGTTCGGTAGCCTCGCGGCCGCCGGTCACCATCCCCGCTGGAAGGCGGCGGTGCCGAGGGACAATGGGGCGTCGTGGGACTTCGAGGACGTCCGCGACCACTATGTGCGGACGCTGTTCGGTGGGGAGCCGTCGACGGTCCGCTGGAGCGACCCCGAGCGGTATCTCGCCCTCGGCCGGGCCGCGATCTGCGAGGCCTTCGCGGCGACTCTCGGCTATTGGCGCCGGCCCGGGTCGGGATGCGACGGGGCGCTGGTGCTGTCGCTGCGTGACCTCGAACCCGGCGCCGGGTGGGGGCTGCTCGACTCCGACGGCAGGCCGAAGGCGCCGTGGTTCGTGATGCGGCGGCTCTCGCAGCCGGTGGCGGTGCTGCTCGCCGAGGACGGGATGGACGGACTGCGGATCGACGCGGTCAACGACACCGACCGCCCGGTGGCAGGGGAGTTGCGGGTGCAGGTCCACACCCGGACGGGAACCCGGGCGTTCGACGTCTCCGAGCCGGTGACGGTGGCCGCGCACGCCGCCCGCCGGTGGTCGCTCGACACGCTGCTCGGGCGGTTCACCGACGCCACGCACGTCCACCGTTTCGGCCCCCGCGGATACGAGAGTGTGACCGTCACGTTGTCGGGCGAGGACGTCGTCGCCGAGGCCGTCCACCTCGTCGGCGGCCCGGCACGTCCGCTCGAACGCACCGTGGGACTGACGGCGGCCGCGCGGCAGACGGCGTCCGGAGATTGGGTGGTCGACGTCGGGACCGAGGGCGCTGCGCAGTACGTCCACCTCGAACTCGGCGGCTTCGAACCGGCCGACTCCTGGTTTCATCTGCCACCCGGTGGCACCCGGATCGTGCCGGTGCGCAGGACCGGGACCGCGGATACGGTGACGGGGCACGTGGGGGCGCTGAACTCGATCGCCGTCGCCCGGGTCGCACCCGCCTCCGCCTGATCCGGACCCCGGTCCGTCCGTGTGCGATATCGACTAGGCTGGCTCAGTCCGCAACTGGCCGCCCGCCCCGGCCCGAGCTGTTCGCCGGCAGTTCGTCATCACTGCTCAGGAGTGCGTCGTTGTCTTCCCCGCTCATCGCTGCCGAGCCCTCGTCCGCAGACACCCCGCTCGCCGGTCTGGCGAAGATCGCGCTGGGCGACGGCGTCGTCGCGCAGGTGACCGAGGCACTCGGACGCCGTCACCTCGACGTCGTCGCTCCCGGACCGGCCCGGCCGTTCGTGGCCGCGGCCCTCGCCGAACGCACCCACCTGCTGCTGGTCACCGCGACCGGTCGTGAGGCCGACGACCTCACCGCCGAACTGCAGGAGATGATCGGCGACGCCGTGGCGCAGTTCCCGTCCTGGGAGACGCTGCCGCACGAGCGGCTGTCGCCGACCGCCGACACGGTCGGTCGCCGCGTGGAAGTGCTCCGCCGACTGGCGCGGCCGGACGACCGCTCGTACGGCGCCCCGCTGCAGGTCATCGTCACCACGGTCCGCTCGCTGGTGCAGCCCATGGCCCCCGGCCTCGGGGAGATCGAGCCCGTCACGCTGCGCGTGGGTGTGGAGCACGACTTCGACGGGCTGATCCAGCGGCTCGTGGAGATGGCGTACACACGCGTCGACATGGTGGGCAAGCGCGGCGAGTTCGCCGTCCGCGGCGGCATTCTGGACCTGTTCTCACCGACCGCGGACCATCCCGTGCGCGTCGAGTTCTGGGGCGACGAGGTCACCGAGTTGCGCGCGTTCTCCGTGGCGGACCAGCGGTCGCTGGCCGAACTCGAGATCGACGCCGTGATCGCGCCGCCCTGCCGCGAACTGTTGCTCACCGAGGACGTCCGCGACCGGGCAGCTCAGCTCGCGGTCGACAACCAGGCCGACGCCGCGCTCGTCGAGATGCTCGACAAGATGTCGGCCGGCATCCCGGTCGAGGGCATGGAGGCGCTGCTGCCGGTGCTGCGACCGGGGCAGCTCCAACTGCTCACCGACGTGTTGCCCGACGGCGCGCACGTGCTCCTGTGCGATCCGGAGAAGATCAGGACGCGCGCCACCGACCTGGTGCGCACCGGTCAGGAATTCCTCGAGGCGTCGTGGACGGCGGCGTCGATCGGCGGCGCCGTCCCGCTCGACACGTCGGTGTTGAAGGCCGACGGCATCGACCTCGGCGCCTCCGCGTACCGCTCGCTCAGGCAGGTCCGTGAGTCCGCGGAGGCCGCGGGACTGCCGTGGTGGACGCTGAGCCCGCTCGCGTCCGGGAGCGGCGAGGAACTGGAGTTGGCGATCACGCCGGCACCGCAGGTACGCGGTTCCGACGACTTGTTGTCGGAACTGTTCGTGAGCCTGCGGGCACACGTGACCACCGGCGGCCGGGCCGTCGTCGTGGTTGCCGGCGCCGGCACCGCGCATCGAGTCCTCGAGCGTCTGCGCGAGGCCGAGGTGCCCGCGGCGGAACTCGCACCCGGTTCCGAACCCGCGCGCGGTCAGGTGGGAGTGCTGCGCGGTTCGCTCCACGACGGCCTGGTGTTCCCCGGCGACGATTCCACCCCCGGACTCGTCATCGTCACCGAGGCCGACCTCACCGGCAACCGGGTGGCCGCGGTCGGCGACGGCAAGCGGCTGCCGGCGAAGCGCCGCAACCAGGTGGACCCGCTGGCCCTGACGGCCGGCGACATGGTGGTGCACGACCAGCACGGCATCGGGCGGTTCGTCGAGATGGTCGAGCGCACCATCGGCGGCGCACGGCGCGAGTACCTCGTGATCGAGTACGCCGCCAGCAAGCGCGGCCATCCGGGCGACCGATTGTTCGTCCCGATGGAGTCGCTGGACCAGTTGTCGCGGTACGTCGGCGGCGAACTGCCCGCGCTCAGCAAGCTCGGCGGTTCCGACTGGGCCAACACGAAACGCAAGGCGCGCAAGGCGGTTCGAGAGATCGCCGGCGAGCTCGTCCAGTTGTACGCGGCACGCCAGGCCGCGCCCGGTCATGCGTTCGGCCCCGACACCCCGTGGCAGAAGGAGATGGAGGACGCCTTCGCGTTCACCGAGACCCACGACCAGCTGACGGTCATCAGCGAGGTCAAGGCCGACATGGAGAAGGCGGTCCCGATGGACCGCGTCGTCATCGGCGACGTCGGTTACGGCAAGACGGAGATCGCGGTGCGGGCGGCGTTCAAGGCCGTGCAGGACGGCAAGCAGGTGGCGGTCCTGGTGCCGACGACGCTCCTCGCCCAGCAGCACCTGCAGACGTTCACCGAGCGCATGGCGGCGTTCCCGGTGAAAGTGCGTGGGCTCTCCCGCTTCACGGATGCGGGGGATTCCAAGGAGATCATCGCGGGCATGGCCGACGGCGAGATCGACGTGGTGGTCGGCACCCACCGGCTGCTGCAGACCGCGGTCCGGTGGAAGGACCTCGGTCTCGTGATCGTCGACGAGGAGCAGCGCTTCGGTGTGGAACACAAGGAACACATCAAGGCACTGCGGACACACGTCGATGTTCTCACCATGTCGGCGACGCCGATCCCGCGAACGCTCGAGATGAGCATGGCGGGCATCCGGGAGATGTCCACGATCCTCACGCCGCCGGAGGAACGGCACCCGATTCTCACGTATGTCGGTGCGTACGCCGACAAGCAGGTGGCCGCGGCCATCCGACGGGAACTGCTTCGCGACGGGCAGGTGTTCTACGTCCACAACCGGGTCAGCTCGATCGACAAGGCGGCCCAGCGGATCCGCGACCTCGTGCCCGAGGCGCGCGTGGCGGTGGCGCATGGCCAGATGAACGAGGACACCCTCGAGCGGACCGTGCAGGGTTTCTGGGAACGCGACTACGACGTGCTGGTGTGCACCACCATCATCGAGACGGGTCTCGACATCTCCAACGCCAACACGCTGATCGTCGAACGCGCCGACTCGCTCGGCCTGTCGCAGCTGCACCAGCTGCGTGGCCGCGTCGGTCGAAGCCGTGAACGCGGATATGCGTACTTCCTGTACCCGCCCGAGAAGCCGCTCACCGAGACGGCGTACGACCGCCTCGCGACCATTTCGCAGAACTCCGACCTCGGTGCCGGTATGGCGGTCGCGATGAAGGACCTCGAGATCCGTGGCGCCGGAAACGTGCTGGGCGCCGAGCAGTCCGGTCACGTGGCGGGTGTCGGGTTCGATCTGTACGTGCGACTGGTGGGGGAGGCCGTCGAGGCGTTCCGTGCGGCCGCGGACGGCAAGCCGATCACGACGGACGACGCCCCGAAGGAAGTCCGCATCGACCTGCCCGTCGACGCGCACATTCCGCCCGACTACGTCACCAGCGACCGTCTCCGGCTCGAGGGGTACCGCAAGCTCGCGGCGGCGACGGAACTCGACGGCATCACCGCCGTGGTGGACGAACTCGTCGACCGGTACGGGCCGCTCCCCGAGGAGGTCCGGCGACTGGTCTCGGTGGCCAAACTGCGGCTGCTGGCCCGCGCGCACGGGCTCGAGGAGATCGCCGTGGTCGGCACGCAGCTGAAGATCTCGCCGATGCCGCTGCCGGACTCGAAGCAGCTGCGTCTCAAGCGCATCTACCCGAGCGCCCAGTACCGTGCCACCACCGGCATGGTGCAGCTGCCGCTGCCCCGTGCGGGCTCGGGCGGGATCGGCGCGGAGCGGGTGCGCGACGTGGAACTGCTGCAGTACATCGCCGATTTCGTGCTCGCGCTGGACGGCAAGGCCGCCGGGTCCGTGGTGATGGAGGCCTGACCTGATGACGGTGGTTCTGCTCGACCCGTTGCGGCCCACGACCATCCCGATGGAGGCCGTCGGGTTGGTCGGTGACGGCGTGGAGTTCACCGACGAGGTTCCCGACGACGTGCGGACGTTGCTGCGCGCCGCACCGGGGGCCGCCGTCCTGATCAGTACCGATCCCGACCATCCGACAGTGCGTGAGTGGGTCGCGGCAGGCTCCCGAGTCGTCGCGGCACCGAAAGTGCCGGGCGACAACCTCGTCGAGGCCGCCGAGGTGATGGACCGGTTGTGGAGCTACGGCGGCTGGGAAGTGACGCAGACGCACCGGACCCTGTCGCACTATCTCGTCGAGGAGACGTACGAGGTGCTGGATGCGATCGAGTCCGCCGAACCCGGTGATCTGCGAGAAGAGCTCGGCGACTTGCTGCTGCAGGTTCTGTTCCATTCGCGCATCGCGTCGGCCGCGGGCAACTTCGACGTCGACGACGTCGCCGCGACCCTGGTCGCGAAACTCGTGCACCGCAGCCCCCATCTCGGCCAGGACGTCGTGGGCCCGATCGACATCGCCGAGCAGGAACGGGCGTGGGAGATCCGGAAGGCGGCGGAGAAGGCCCGCAGCTCCTGCCTCGACGGCATCGCGATGAGTCAGCCGGCGGCGTCGCTGGCGGCGAAGGTCGTCGCCCGCGCAGGCAAGGCGGGTTTGCCGTCCGAGCTGGTGCCCACGGAGATCACTGCTGACAGCGCGGCGGTGGTCGCCGCCGAGTCGCGGCTGCAGGCGGCGACACACGACCTCATCGCCCGTATCCGCGCGGCCGAGAACGCTGCGCGCGCGGCGGGGAAGAGCGAACTCGCCCCCGCGGACTGGCTCGGTTACTGGACGTCCTGATACAGGGTCGATCAGCTCTATCGCTCGAGTTTGCCAAAATGTAACTGAGTGATGAATCACCCTCGTGTTCGTAGTGCGAGAAAAACAAACCTGAGGTAGTTTAAAACGCGCATAGAAGACCAGTTGGTTGCAAACATGTGTTTCGGAGAACCGTGAGGTCCTCCGAGGAGGGTGTTTGTGGGCTTCGCGCACTGCACGTGGTGGGTATCCGAGCTTCGGTCGGGCGAGGGCCGGTACCCACAGGGGACCACACATTGTGATGCTTCCGGGCCGAGTCGATTGCCCGACGATGAGAGACGGACACATGAGCCTGTACACGCCTGACCGCCTGGAACCTTCCGACGAGACAGACGCGCACGACATCGACGAGGCCGGCACCGCCGACCGCGCGCCGGGCCGCCCGACGGTCACCGTCGTCGTGCCCGCGATGAACGAAGCCAAGAACCTTCCCCACGTGGCCGCGCGCATGCCGGCCGACATCGACGAAATCGTCTTCGTGGACGGCCATTCCGTCGACGACACCGTCGAGGTGGCCCGGAGCCTGTGGCCGGACGCGAGGGTCGTGACGCAGAGCCGCAAGGGCAAGGGCAATGCCCTCGCCTGCGGCTTCATTGCCGCGACGTCCGACATCATCGTGATGATCGACGCCGACGGATCCACCGACCCGGCCGAGATTCCGCTGTTCGTCGGTGCCCTCGTGGCGGGCGCGGACTTCGCGAAGGGAACCCGCTTCGCCGACGGCGGCGGCAGCTCGGACATCACGTTCAGCCGAAAGCTCGGAAACAAGGCGCTCAATGCCATCGTCAACCTCAAGTTCGGGGCCTCGTTCAGCGACTTGTGCTACGGCTACAACGCATTCTGGCGCCACCACGTCCCGGTGATGGCCTTGCCCGCGGTCGACGCGACCGAGGCGCAGTGGGGCGACGGGTTCGAGATCGAGACCCTCATCAACGTTCGGGTCGCCAACGCGGGGCTGAAGATCACCGAGGTGCCGAGTTTCGAGCAGGACCGCATCCACGGTGAGAGCAATCTGAATGCCGTGCGGGACGGACTCCGTGTGCTGCGCACCATCAGGAGCGAACAGCGCACCACCGCGACGCACGTGTCCCCGGCCCCCGTTCCGCAGGGCTGACACCGATGACGGTGTCGACTCTCGTGTCCTGTTCCGTCGTGATCTGCGCGTACACCACCGAACGGTGGAGCGATCTGTACGGTGCGGTCGATTCGGTGCTCACCCAGAGCGTGCCGGTTCTCGAAGTGCTACTGGTGATCGATCATTCGGAGGAGTTGTTCTCCCGTGCCGAACGGCACTTCGCCGGGGAAACCCGTGTGACCGTGTTGCGCAATTCCGAGTCGAAGGGCCTCTCCGGAGCGCGCAACACCGGAGTCCGCGCGGCGAGCGGCGACATGATCGCGTTTCTCGACGACGATGCCCGCGCCGAGCCGGACTGGTATCGCGTGTCCGCCGCCCACTACTCCGACCCCGACGTGCTCGGTGTCGGCGGATTCGCCAGTCCCGTGTGGCCGGCGGACCGCCCCCTGTGGATGCCCGCCGAGTTCGACTGGGTGGTCGGCTGCAGCTATGTCGGTCAGCCCACGTGCATCGAGCCGGTGCGGAACTTCATCGGCTGCAACATGTCTCTGCGGCGCACGGTCTTCGACGCCGTCGACGGGTTCAGCGACGGCATCGGCAGGGTCGGGAAGACGCCGGTCGGATGCGAGGAGACCGAACTCTGCATACGGATCCGCGCCCACCAGCCCGGCGCGCAACTGCTGTTCGACCCCGCGATGAAGGTGGCGCACCGAGTCAGCGACGACCGCACCACCTTCCGATACTTCCTCTCGCGGTGCTTCCACGAGGGCATGTCGAAGGCGCTGGTCTCCGATCTCGTCGGCGCAGGCGACGCGCTCAGCAGCGAACGCGCGTACACGGCGCGCGTTCTCCCGCGCGCCGTCGTCACCGGGATCGCGTCCCCCCGGAACGGTGGGCTGGCCCGCGCCGGTACCGTGGTCGCCGGACTTCTCGTGACCACCGCCGGCTACGCCCGGGGTGTCGCCGGGCTGCGATCGAAGCGGGTGACGGCATGACCGGAACCGTGGACCGCAGGATCGACCTGGTGCCCGCTCTCGTGAGTGACGAGGCACCGACGTGGGACGGGGCCGTCTGGGTCGGCGAACTGCGCGGTCCCGTGCGGGAGGACACCGAGTACCGGCTGGACCGGGCCGAGGGCTATCGGCGTGCCCGGTTGCTCGTGCGGGAAGACCGCGCGCTGCTGGGGTTCGTCGAGCTGGACGTCGAGGACGGCAGACTCGAACCCGGCGAACTGCGCCGCGCACTGGCCGAACTCGCGCCGGAGGCGCTGCGGGACAGCGCCGTGGCCGCTACCGAATCCCGCCCCTCCGTCACGGTGGTGGTGTGCACCCGCGACCGGGTCGACAGCCTGAAGGTCGCGCTGGAGTCGATCCTGTCGCTCGACCATTCCGACTACGAGGTGATCGTGGTCGACAACGCCTCCCGCACGGACGCCACCCAGCGGTACGTCGCCGAACTCGGCGACCCGCGGGTGCGCGTCGTGTCCGAGCCGAGGCCGGGCCTGTCCCGGGCGCGTAACGCCGGAATCCGGGCGGCGAGGACGGAGATCGTCGCCTTCACCGACGACGACGTGGTGGTCGACCCGTACTGGCTCACCGAACTCGTGGCCGGCTTCCGCGCCGGGACCGCGGTCGCGTGCGTGTGCGGAATAGTCCCGAGTGGGGAGATCCGCACGCCCGCACAGGCATACTTCGACCAGCGCGTCGGATGGGCGAGCTCCTGCGTCCCACGGTTGTTCGACCTTGCGGATCCGCCGGCCGACGTGCCGCTCTTTCCGTTCCAGGTCGGTGTCTACGGCACCGGCGCGAATTTCGCCGTCGACCGGCGGGCAGTGTTCGAGCTCGGCGGTTTCGACGAGGCACTCGGGGCGGGCGCCCCCACCGACGGCGGCGAAGACCTCGACATGTTCTTCCGGGTGCTGCACTCGGGGCGGCAGCTGGCCTACCGGCCCGCGGCGGTCGTGTGGCATCGGCACCGGGCGGACAACGAGGCACTCGCCGTCCAGGCCCGCGGCTATGGTCTGGGGCTCGGAGCCTGGCTCGCCAAGATCGCCCTCGACCCGCGCACCGCCTGGCTCGCCCTGCGGATCGCGGTGCGGCAGGCGCCGACCTTTCTCCATCTGTCACGCAAGATGTCCCACGTCGCGACCCCACCGGACGGTCTCGCCGGCGAACTCCCCGTGGGCATCGGGGCCACCGAACTCCGGTCCATCGCGCGCGGCCCGTTCGCGTATCTGAAGGCCCGGGTGGAGGGCCGAGACCCGGCGCCGATGCGAGGGGTGACCCATGACGATGCAGTCTGATACCCGCCACCCGAGCGCGCACGCGGGCCGCTCGGACGGCACGCGGTTCGCGACCTGGTTCGGACCGGAAGACGCGCCGCTGTTGGGCGTCGTCGATCGGCCCGCCGACGGGCGCTGCCGCGGCGCCGTCGTCCTGTGCCCGCCGATCGGTAAGGAACAGGTCGATTCGTATCGCGGAATGGTGTACCTCGCCCAGCAGTTGCGGGCCCAGGGGCTTCTGGTTCTGAGGTTCGACTACCGCGGCACCGGCGACTCGCCGGGCGACCAGGACGATGCCGACGCGGTCGGCGGGTGGCTCGACAGCATCCGGACCGCGGTCGGCTACGTGCGCAGCTGTGGCATCACGGACGTCGCGCTCGTCGGTCTCCGGGTGGGCGCCCTGCTCGCCGCGCAGGTCGCCACCACGTGCGGTCCGGTGCAGGCTGTGGCCCTGTGGGATCCGGTGGTCCGGGGGCGGGCGTACCTGCGCAAGCAGACCTCGCTCCATCAGATGGTGGTCGGGTCCGAGGACGGCGACGATCCTCGGGTCACCCTCATCGGCGCCGTGCTCGCACCGGCCGCAGCCGCGGCGCTGTCGGCGATGAGCGTGCGAGCGGCGACTCCGCCGCCGGGAGCCCGGATTCTGATGGCGTTGCGGCAGAGCGACAGCGATTCGGTCGGGATGCGTGAGTCGGTCGCCGCCTGGAACGCCGAGGAATTCGTCGTCCACGATCACGAATCGTTCCTCGAGCCGCCGGACTTCGTGGTGCGGCTCCCGTTCGACGACATCGATCGGATCGCCGGCTGGATGTCTTCCTCCTTCGGTGACCGCCACACATCCGCGGAACTCGATTTCCGCACCACCGCCGTGGTGGATCGGACCGTCGACGGCAGGCAGGTCACCGAGACGCTGAGCTTCGCCGGAGCGTCCGAACTCTTCACCATCCGCACGTCGGTCGCGGCCGAACCGGCGGCGACCGCCGGAGCCGCGGCGCCGACGGTGATCTTCCACGGCACCGCCAACGAGCACCGCGTCGGACCGGTGCGGCTGTGGGCCGAGACGGCGCGCGAACTCGCGGCGCACGGAATCGTCGGCGTCCGATTCGATCGCCGTGGCACGGGCGACACGGGCCTCGTGCAGCACGGCGAGTGCACCACCATCTACACCGACGAATCCCGCGCCGACGCCGTCGACATCATCGCCGTCAGCGATGCGCAGCCGGAATCCGTGATACTCGCCGGGATGTGCTCGGGGGCATGGAACTCGGCATATGCCGCCCTCCGGCGTCCCGTCCAGGCCGTGATCCTGGTCAACATGGCGGATTGGACCGTCACCCGCAAGGCGTTCGTGAAGCAGTCGACGATGAGTGCCGACCACCATTCGCTGAAGGGTCGCGTTCTCGGGATGCTCCACCGGCACGCTGCCACGGTGAAGAAGCATCTGCGGGTATGGATGCCGTACCGGGGCTGGTTGTGGCTGGGCCGGGCAGGGGTGCTGCAGGTGCCGGAGGTCATGCTCGCACCGCTGAACGAACGTGGTGTGCGCACCACCGTCCTCCTCTCACCGATCGACTTCGCCGCGTTCACGGAAAACCAGGGACAGCGCAGCCTTCGCCGGCTTCGGCGGACCGGCTGGAACGGACGCCTGGTGACCTACCCGTCCGGCGATCACTCCCTGTACAGCACCTCCTTGCGGGACCGGGTCCTGCGGGACGTCCTCGCCACCGTGCTCGGCGAATTCTCCTTCGGCCGTGGCGAAGACGCCGCGGGCGAGGCCAGACCGGAACTGGTCGGATAGCCGTGGGGTCTCCGATGGCGACGCAGTCGCAACCACCGTCGAAACACCGTGCCGAGCAGACACCCCGCTCCGCAGGGCGGAATCTGCAACTCAACTCGATGGCACTGATGGTGTCGAGCGTCGTCACCGGCGTCCTCGGGCTCGCCTTCTGGGGAGCGTCGGCACGATTGTTCCCCGCCGACCAGGTGGGTGTGGCGTCCGCCCTCATCTCGACGGCGATCATGCTGTCGACGCTGTCGAATCTCAGTCTCGGCTCGATGTTCGAGCGTTTCCTCCCCGTGTCCGGGCATCGCGCGGGGCCCTTGCTGGTCAAGGGTTTCGCGGCCGTCGCCACGCTGGCCTTCGTTTCGGCCGTCGGGCTCATCGTCCTGGGACCGCGAGAGACCCTGTTCGAGAACAACCTGGAAATCGCGATCTACCCGGTGTTCGTCGTCGTTCTCGCGCTCTTCGCGCTGCAGGACCAGACCGTCTCCGGGTTGGGCGTGGCCCGGTGGGCGGCGTCCAAGAACGTCTTCCACGCACTGGCCAAACTGCTCGCGGTCGTGATCCTGGCGGCGTCGGGTTCGGCGCTCGCCATCGTCGCGTCCTGGGGCGTCACCGCGGCAGTCGCGGTGGTCGTGGTGCTGACGTCGATGGGCCTGCGTATCCGATCCGACCCCCGGTACCGGCAGCAACCGGCGCTGCCGTCCAACAAGGAACTCGGAGTGTACTTCGGTTCCTCCTACGGTATTTCGGCGCTCGGTGCCATCGCTCCGCTCGTCGTCCCGCTGATCGTCGTCACCCGCGTCGGCACCGCGGCGAACGCCTACTTCGCGGTGACCTGGTCGATCGTCAGCGCCCTGTACATCATGGTCAACCTGATGGTCGGTCCGTTCGTGGCCGAGGCAGCCGCGCATCCGGACAAGATCGTCAGCCTGTCCCGCCGCTTCGTCCGCACCATCGCCGTGGTCGCGGTGGTGGGCGGATTCGCGCTCGCATTCGTCGCGCCGATCGCTCTCGGATTCATCGGCGACGAATACCGCGCCGAAGGAACGCCCCTGCTGCACCTCGCTGCCGTGTTCGTGCCCCTCACCGTCATCGGCGCCGTCTACGACGGCCTCGCACGGGTGTACCGGCGGCTGACCCTCGCCGTCGTCACCCAGTGCCTGACCACGGTGGTCATCATCGTCGGAAGCCTCGTCTTCAGCGCGAAGATCGGCGTCGCGGGTGTCGGCTGGGCGTATCTCGCCGCCGAGACGCTCACCGCCGTCATCCTGCTCGGGCCGCTCGTCTCGTGGCTGCGCCGACTGCAGAACCGCGCCAAATGGGAGCGGTGGCTGGCCAAGAAGAACCTCGACCGGAAACCGATCCCGCAGGTGACCCATGACGACGCATAGAGCGAGTTCCCGAGACATGATGCGCAGCGGGAGCCGGATGATCACCGCGATCGGTCCGGTGCGCCTGCCGAGCATCGGCGAGATCCGCGACACGCTGACACTGCTCGCCCATGCGGGCGGGCAACACACCCCGATCGGGCTCGTCCCGACCACCGCGTCGAACCGGTGGGACCACCGACCGCAGAACTTCCTCGGGAACGTCCAGGAGCTGGGACCCTGCACCCGGGAGGAGGTGCCGCACCTGCTGACCGGGCTGGCACGCGCGGGCGCATCCGCGTACCCGCTGAACGTCGCGGTCGCGGGTGACTTCCTCCTCCTCGACATCTCGCACGGACTCGGTGACGGCAGGCTCGCACTGTCGCTCATCCGGGCCGTCGCCGGCGGACACAGCGGGACGCCGCTCCCCGAATGGGCCCGGACACGTGACAGCGCACTGCCGCTCGCACGCGCCCTGAGCCGGACATTCGCGTCGTCCCCGGCACGTGTCGCGCAGCTCCTCGAAGCGCGGCCCTCCACCGCACACGATGCGGGGCCGGCCGAGGTCGTGTCCTGGCGCAGTGCGCCCACCGCGGTCGTCGAGTCCGCACCCTCCGGGACCACTGCGGAACTGCGTCGCTGGCGGGACCGGGAACTGCCCGGGGCGTCGGTGTCGTCATTGCTGTTCGCGGCCGTCGCACGGGCGATGCGCAGCCGCGGGGTGGGGATCGACGACAAGGTCGACATCCTCTTCGACTGCCGCCGGTACCTTCCGGCGGGCGCGACGGTGAACGGCAACTTCGCTGCCGGCGTGCGTTTCCCGCTGTCGGACCCGGGCGACGCGGCCGAGATGAGCGCGGCCATCGCGCAGGCCACCGCCTCGGGTCGGCCGCTCGCCTCGCTCGCGCTCAGCACTGTCAACTACCGCCGGCGACTGCGGGCCGGCACCGCGCACACCCCGGCTACCCATGTCGCGGCGGCGCCCCGGGCGAGGCTCGTGTACTCCGACATGGGCGAGGCCGCACTGCTGGCCGATCTCGACTGGACCGACGAGCCCGGCCGGAGTCTCGTCACCGCGCTGAGCGAACCCGCCGATCCGGCGTCGATCGTCTTCACCTCGGTGCGGCGCGGTCCCGAACTCGATGTGTCGGCGTCCCTGCACGACAACGTCTTCAACCCCGAACTCGTCCGCACAGCACTTGCGGATGCCCTGTGCGACCCACTGTCTCTCCTGTCTCGAAGGATTGTCTAGCCATGCCCTCACACGTCCTGGAGACATCGAAGCGAACTCCGCTGTACCTCACCGTCGCCGTGCTGCAGTTCTTCGTCGTCGAATTCCTCGTCGCCGGAACCTGGCGCGGTCACTACAGCTACTCCGGCAACTTCATCAGCGACCTCGGGGTCCCCTTCTGCGGCACCGACGGGACCGCGCCGTGCAGCAAGACGTCGCTGCTGATGGACGCGGCGTTCGTCGTGGTGGGTGTCGCGTATGTGGTTGCCGCCGTTCTCTGGTATCGCGCCGAGCGGGTGCTGCCGCTCGGCCCGGTGCTGTTCCTCGTCGTGGCCGGAATCGGCGGAGTGGTGGTCGGGCTGGCACCGTCCAACACACATTGGGAGGTGCATTCGCTCGGCGCCGCGCTGTTCCTCATCTTCGGCAGCCTCTTCACGCTGACGACGGCGCTCACCGCGTGGCCTCAGAACTCGGGGCCGGCGACATACGTCGCCCTCGCCCTCGGCGTGCTCGGACTGGTGGGCTACTTCTGCTTCACGTACTCCTGGGAACTCGGTCTCGGCGTCGGGGGTATCGAACGCGTCGCGGCGTACTCGGTGATCCTCGGGTTCGTCGTCTGCGTGCATCTGGTCACCCAGCTGCAGTCGGTGCGACGTTCCGCCGTCGTCCGGGTCGGGGACAGCGCCGGTGCATAGGCAGCTGAACCGTCCGCGCCGGACCCGCGCCGTGTCCTCGGCGATGGTGTTCGTCGCACTCGCCTGCGTCGGCGCCACCGGCTGGTACGCGTCGAGCGATGTCGCCCAGGCTTCGAAGAAGGGGCAGTCGGTGCTCATGTTCGACGATTTCGTCGGTCCCGCCGGAACGTCGCCCGACCCCCGCTACTGGGGACACGCGGTCGGGGGAGGGGGCTGGGGAAACGGCGAAGCGCAGGTGTACACCGACGATCCCGTCAACTCCCGGCTCGACGGTGACGGCAACCTCGTGATCGAAGCGCGCAGCGACGGATCGGGATACACGTCTGCCCGGCTGATCACCCTGGACCGCTTCGCGTTCCAGTACGGCCGGGCGGAGGCACGCATCAAGCTGCCGAGTGGGCAGGGCCTGCATCCGGCGTTCTGGTTGATGGGCACGGACGTCAACCGGGAGGGCTGGCCGCAGTCGGGGGAGATCGACGTGATCGAGACGATCAACGACGCGTCGTTCTTCCACAGCGGGCTGCACGGCCCGTCCGCCGACGGCACACCCTGGGAGCTGAAAGCCGAAGGCAGCGGCACCATGTCGGACGACTTCCACGACTACTGGGTGGAGCGGTCGCCGGACCGGATCACGTTCGGCATCGACGACGCGGTGACCGGCGAATTCTCGCGTGCCGACCTGGAACCGGGACAGGAATGGGTGTTCGACAAACCGTTCTCACTCCTGCTGAATGTCGCCGTCGGCGGACGATGGCCGGGCGACGTCGGCGCCGATACGACGCTTCCGGCAGCGATGCTCGTCGACTGGGTGAGGGTCACCGATGAGTGACCTCCTCACGACGGAACGCGTCGACACCAGAACTCCGGAGCTGTCCCGGTACTACGACGGCGCCGCGGTCGCCTCGGCGGTCGCGGGACTGGCATCCCTTGCGCCACTTCCGTCGCCGGTGAGTGCCGTGCTGCTCGCGGTGTTCGTGGCTAGCGGGCCGGGTCTCGCCGTCGTGACGTGGTTGCGCATGCCGGTCGCCGCGGCGGTCGCGGCCGTCCCCGTCCTGGGGCTGTCCGTGGTGACTGCCGCGACCACCGTCCTGGTCTGGTTCTACCGGTGGCCCGCCACGGGTCTGCTGCTGGTGATGGTCCTGGCCGTCGTCGCCTCGGCGCTGCGGCATCGGTGGCACGAGACCGGCACCGACCCGATCCGGGCCCCGACGCTCCGGCAGGTGTCGGTCCGGGTGGCGCGGTGGTGGCCCACTGCCCGCCGCAACCGCCCCCTGATCCTCGTCGCCGCCGGAGTGGCACTGTGGGTTCCGATCCTGTTCGGGCTCGGCTCCACCGCGTACTCCCAGTTCGGTCTGCTGTTCGTCGGCAGCGGGCCGGGCCTGGTGGTGTGCGCGCTGATGATGCTCGGCGCGTTCGTCTGGGCGCTGCGCGAGAACCGGATCGGAACCGCGGCGGCCGCCGTGCTCGGCGTGATCGCGGTCGAACGCCTCACCCCCACGCTCATCACCGACGTTCCCATCTACGGGTGGACGTACAAGCACCTCGGCGTGGTCGACTACATTCAGCGGTTCCAGACGCTGCCGCCCAAGGGTGTCGACATCTACGGCGAATGGCCGGGCTTCTTCACCGCGTTCGCGTGGTTCGGCGACATCACGTCGGCCGACATGATGTCGATCGCGCACTGGTTCGCGCCGGTGATCCACGTGCTGCTGGCGGTCGTGATCGCCGCGATCTCCCGGCTACTGGGGTTCGGGATGCGCGTCGCGTTGACGGCGGCGATGATGGCGGAGCTCGCCAACTGGGTCGGGCAGGACTACTTTTCGCCGCAGGCCATCGCCCTCGTCATGGCGCTGGGTGTGGTGGCGTTGCTCGTGGTGTCGACGGAGCACCGGTCGGCGGCCTACCTTTCGATCCTCGTCTTCGCTGCCCTTGTGCCCACCCATCAGCTCACGCCGTACTGGCTGTTCGGTGTGACCGCGGTGCTGGCGGCGACGCGGAAGATCCGGCCGTGGTGGCTCCCCGTCCCCTTCTTCACGATCCTCGTCGCCTACCTCGTGCCGAGGCTGGACATCGTGGCGCCGTACGGTCTGCTGTCCGGTTTCAACCCGGTCGACAATGCCACCAGCAACGTGACCGCCGTCGGTACGTTCGGGAAGATCTTCACGTCCACGGTGTGCCGTTCCCTGTCGGCGGGCATCATCGTGCTCGCGGTGATCTGCGCGATCCTGCTCTGGCGCACGAAGCGCCCCGCGTGGGTCGCGACCGTCATGGCATTCAGCTCGTTCGCGTTGCTGGCCGGTCAGAGCTACGGCGGTGAGGCGATCTTCCGGGTCTATCTCTACGCTGTGCCCGGCTGTGCGATTCTCATCGCCCCGGTCCTCGTGGACGCGCTCACGGTCCGGTTCCGATCAGGATTGCTCCGCCGAGTCGTCCCGGTCGGGCTCGTCGGCGGATTGGCGTATGTCACGTTCGCGGGCCTGCAAGGCTATTTCGGGCTGTGGTCGCTGGTCGTCGGATATCAGTCCCAGGTGACGTTCGCGCAGGACATCCTCGCGAACGAGAAGGCGTCGACGACGATCATGTCGCTGTATCCCGCCGGTCTCCCGACGCGGGTGAGCGCCGACTACATCAAGTTCGCCGTGGTCGACAAGGACTTCGATCAACCCCTGCTGGCGTTGCCCCCGGACCTGCTGGAGGGTTTCCCGCACGGCGGCCAGATCGAGATGCTCACTGCCGATGCGGCGGAACGCGACGGCGACACGTATCTCGCCTTCAACACGCAGGGCACCGCGGCCATCCGCTATTACGGCTATCTTCCGGACGGGTCCGTCGAGAATTTCGAGGACCAGATGCGGTCCAGCCCCGACTGGTCGGCGTACTCGCAGGACGAGAACAACACCATTTTCCGATACACGGGGCCGCGCAGGTAGCGGCCGCATCACGCATTCGGTCACGACCGGGGGTCGGCGACGCCTAGCATCTGCTCATGCAGCGGATGCGCTCGACGATGTTCGAGATTGCGTTGACGTGCTCGGTGGCGCTGTGCGCGCTGTCCCTCACCCCGGCCGTGGCCGTCGCCGCACCCGGAGCTGGAAGCGTCCGGACCGCGTACCCCGGATACACGATGATCGGCAGCGACGAATTCGACGGACCCGCAGGTGCGGCACCCAATCCACTGTTCTGGGGCTACGACCTCGGGGGCGGCGGTTGGGGCAACAACGAGAAGCAGGTGTACACCGATTCCCGGCAGAACTCGCGACTCGACGGCAGCGGGCGTCTCGTCGTCGAGGCACGCAGAAACGGTGCCGGCTTCACCTCCGCCCGTCTCGTGACGCGCGGAAAGTTCGACTTCACGTATGGCGTGGTGGAGGCGCGGATCCAGGTACCGTCCGGTCCCGGAATCCATCCGGCGTTCTGGACGCTCGGCAGCAACATCAACAGTGTGGGGTGGCCGGCCTGCGGCGAGGTCGACATCCTCGAGGTGATCGGGGACGGATCCCGGTACCACGCGGGTGTGCACGGGCCGACCGTGAACGGGGGGCACTGGGAACGCTCGACGGACGGCTCGATCGGCGCGAACCTCAGCGCGGGGTTCCACGACTACGCGCTGATCAAGGCTCCCGGCCGCATCTCGGTGGGCATCGACGGCACCATCGTCGGCACGGTCACGACGGCTGACCTGAGACCGGAGGAACGCTGGGTGTTCGACGCGCCGGCGTATCTCCTGCTCGACGTGGCTGTCGGCGGAAACTGGCCCGGCCCTGTCACCCCGTCGACACGCTTCCCGGCCACCATGCTCGTCGACTGGGTCAGATTCTCTCAGTGACACCCCGGACAGCCGACGTGTGCGGTGTGAATAGAATCGGTTTCATGGCCGTGTCGAAGTCCGAGTGCCGCTGCGGCCACCCCTTCCCCGCCCACGAGCATTACCGTGCGGGTACGTCCTGCGCACTGTGTGACTGCCCGCGTTTCCGGCGACCGTTCTTCCGGTGGATCCGGAAAGTCGTGGGCCGGTAGCCGCGCACCAGATCCGCGCACCGAGTTACCGCGTGTCTCACAGGGCCCATAAACATACCTTAGGTCTTTTTATGGACTATATTTCAGTATGCACGTCGTGCAAAGATGGACCTCTGGAAACTTTGAATCCAGCTATGCAGTGATGGCCGGCGGCAGTTCGGGTGGTGACGATGGGGCATCGGACATCCGAGCGGGTGGCGACGTCGTCGAGTGCCGACGCCGTGTGGAGAGGCGGTCTGTGGGCGATCGCGATCGTGTTCACGATCCCGGCGGTGCTGTTCGCGCTGTGTCTGTGGAGGGGATGGGGTGGGGCGTTTGCGACCATCGCGGTCGCTGACCTGAGCTTGCTCGTGTTCGCCGGGCTCGCCACCGGGTGCGCCGCCTGGGCCGCCTGGCTGGGGCGGGGTGCGGGGCGCCACAGCTGGCTGGCGCTGGCAGGTGGTCTGGCGGCCTGGTCGGTGGGCCAAGCCATCTGGTGCTACAACGTGATGTGGCAGGGAAGTGATCAGATACCGTTCCCCGCCTCGGCGGCTGTGGCATACCTGCTGTTTCCGGTCGGCGCATGCGCGGCGCTCCTGCTGTTCCCGGCGGGTGACAGGGGGCAGTCCCGCACCAGGCTGATCCTGGACGGTCTCATCGTGGCCGGTTCGCTGTTCGTGGTGTCGTGGGTGAGTGTGCTGAGCAGCGTGTACCGGGCCGGGAGCGACACTCCCCTCGCCCTCGTGTTGTCCCTTGCCTATCCCGTCGCGGACCTGGTGATTGCGACGATGGCGATAGTGGTACTGACCCGGGCGCGGGCTGGGCAACGACTGACCCTGGGATTGCTGTGCATCGGGATCGTGCTGATGGCGTTGTCTGCCAGCGCCGTGTCCTACCTGACCGCGCTGGGCACCTATCACAACGGCGGTGTGACCGACGTGGGCTGGGTGGCCGCCTTCGTCACGATCGCATTGGCGGCGTTGTCGAGCACCCGCGAGCTCTCACCCGAACCGGCACCGGTGCAAATTCCGCCTCGGGCGTGGTTGTGGTTGCCGTACCTTCCGCTGCTGCCGGCCGTTGCCGTCGGCCTGCAGCGGGAACTGCCCAGCGTGGGCTCCGGCCCGATCCCCGTTGCGATCTTGGTCCTCGTATTCGCCTTGCTGGCACGGCAGTTCATCGTGTTGGCCGAGAACCGGCGGCTGTTGCTCACCATGTCCCGGCAGGCCTTTCGCGATCGACTGACCGGACTGGCGAACCGTGCGTTGTTTCTCGACCGGCTCGACCAGGCAGTGCAGCGCCAGCGGCGGGAACTGACACCGATCGTGGTGCTGTGTGTGGACCTCGACGATTTCAAGACTGTCAACGACAGCCTCGGCCATCCCGCGGGGGACGAGCTGTTGATCCGCGTCGCCGAGCGGCTCAACGGGTGCATGCGGAGTACCGACACCGTGGCCCGGCTCGGAGGCGACGAGTTCGCGGCACTGGTCGAAGGGAGCGTCGAGGACGCCTTGTCGGCCGCGGATCGGGTGCTGGAAGCTTTCACCCCGCCGTTCGTCATCGACGGTGTCGCGCTCTCGATCCGTCCCAGCATCGGGCTGACCATCGCCACATCCGAGGTCCCCGACGCGACGACCGAGAGCCTGCTGAAACAGGCAGATTTGGCAATGTACGCGGCCAAGCGGTGCGGCGGTGGATGCCTTCGCAGTTTCATGCCGAATCGGGCCGGCCTCGACGAGATCGACCGGCGACCCTATCTCGATCACTCCACCGATCACCCCACCTATCGCACCATCGACACCGGACCCGGGGAAGTCGAGGACATGCCACGCGCCGTGGGACCCGTGACAGATCGGGCCGTCGCGGGTAGGGGCACCGCGACTGGATTGACATCTGCACACAGCCGGCCACGACCATTTCGGGCCGGTTGGGTGTCGCCATCCGATCGGTCGCGGTGCGGTGTGCTGGCAGGGCTCGGGATTCTGCTGGTCGGTGTGGTTCTGTACGGGATCTCGATCGGGGTAGGTGATCAGGCGGGCTGGATCGTGCTGCTCGAGGCGCTCTACGACGGACTGGCGCTGGCGGCGGCATTTGTGGTTGCTGCTCGCGCGTGGTGCGTGCCGGCCGAGCGTCGAGCGTGGTGGCTCATCGCGCTCGGGCTGACGAGCTGGTGCGTGGGCGATGTCGTGGCGATGTCGTGGGTGCCCGAGGGCCAGTCACCCTCGGTGGCCGATCCGCTGAAACTGGCGTTCTACCCGCTCGTCTACGCAGGGCTGGTGTTGCTCCTGCGCGCGCGAGCGCGGCGACTACCGGCCGCGATTTGGTTGGACGCCGTCACCGCCGCGTTGACGCTGGCGGCGTTGGCAGCGGCTCTCGCGTTCAGTCCGATCGAGTCGGTGGCGAGCGGTTCGCCCGCCGCGGTGATCGTCGGGTTCGCGTACCCGGTGGGAGACGTGCTGCTCCTGGCGCTCGCGGTCGGGGCGCTCGCGGTGCTGGGGTGGCGGGCGGAGCAGCGGTGGGTGCTGCTGGTCGCGGGGTTCATGCTGTTTGCGGTGGCCGACACGGTCTATCTGTTCCGAAGTGCCGACGGCTACGTCGAGGGCACGTGGATCGATGCACTCCCGCACGCCGCGGTGTTGCTGGTGGCGCTGGCCAGTTGGCGGGCCCCCGGTCGCCGCCGGTCCGGTCGGCTGCCCGGACTGGCCATCTGGGTCCCCCCACTGGTGTGCACCGCCGCGGCGGTCGGCCTGCTGGTGCTCGACCACGATGCGCGGTTGCCGCGGCTCGCGGTGGTGCTGGCCGCGCTCAGCCTGGTCGCGGTCGCGGCCCGATTTGCCGTGACGTTCCGGGACGTCGTGGTCCTGGCCGACAGCCACCGCCAGGCGAGGACTGACGACCTCACGAACCTGGCGAACCGGCGGGCCGTCATGGCCGCGTTGACGGTCGCATACTCCGACCAGGTGGAACGGCCGGCCGGGTACACCCACCGCTCGGGTCCGGGCATGCTGCTGATGGACCTGGACCGCTTCAAGGACATCAACGACTCCTTCGGCCGGTACGTGGGCGATCAATTGCTGTGCCAGGTCGCGGACCGGCTGTCCCGGTCGGTGCGATCGGAAGATCTGCCCGCCCGACTCGGCGGAGACGAGTTCGCGGTCCTGCTACCCGCAGAGATCGATATCACGGCTGCCCGTGCGCTGGCCGGTCGTCTCCTCGAGGCATTGCGCGAGCCTTTCCACCTCGACGAGATCACTGTTCACGTCGACGCGAGCATCGGGATCGCCCTCTGCCCACAACATTGCACAAACCCCCAGGACTTGCTGCAGCGCGCCGGAGTAGCGATGTATCGCGCGAAGTGCGACCGCCGCACGATCGCGGTGTACGACGCCACCGAGTACCAACGCAGCATCGATGCGACGCAGTCCATCGAGGAGCTGCGCACGGCGATCGCCGGTGGCGAGCTCACGTGCTACTACCAACCCAAGGTCAGTGCCTGCGACGGGGAGGTACACAGCGTCGAGGCTCTCGTTCGATGGGAGCACCCCCGCCACGGTCTACTCCTGCCCGACCAGTTCCTACCTCGTGCAGAACAGTTGGGACTGATGCGCCCGCTGACGACGAGGGTGCTGGAGCTTGCTCTGGGGCAAGCGCGCAATTGGCTCGACTGCGGCATATCGCTGACCGTCGCAGTGAATCTGTCTGTCACGAATCTCCTCGACGCAGACCTGGTTGCCGACATCGACCGACTCCTGAACGACTTCAGGTTGCCCGCCGATGCACTCATCCTCGAGATAACCGAAAGCGTCCTGATGACCGACTACGTGCGTGCCAGGAGGGTGGTCGAGGCGCTGCAAGCACTGGGTATCGGTTTGTCGATCGACGACTACGGCACCGGCTGGTCCTCGCTGGCCTACCTGCAGGACCTGGCCGTCGATGAGCTCAAACTCGACCGGGTCTTCGTCGCGCGCCTTGCCAGCGATCCTCGATCGGTCGCGATTGTGCGCTCGACCGTGGAGCTCGCGCACAGTCTCGGTGCGTCTCTGGTCGCCGAAGGCGTCGAAGACGAGGACACCCTGCGGGCCCTGCGTCGATACGGCTGCGACATCACCCAGGGGCATTACCACGGCCGCCCGGTCCCCGCCGACCAACTCGACCTCCGGTCGGTCGGCGGACCTACCGCTAGGTGAAGAGACCCTGCCCCCAGTACTGCCCCTCGGCGAGTCCGGGTGGGCAGGCGAAGAGGGCGGAACCGACGTGCTGGATGTACTCGTTCATCGCGTCGTTCCTCGACAGGTTCAGCTGCATCGGAACGAACTGTTCCTGCGGGTTGCGGCAGTAGGCGATGAAGAAGAGTCCGGCGTCGAGGTGGCCGAAACCGTCGGAGCCGTCGGTGAAGTTGTAGCCGCGTCGCAGGATCTGGATGCCGCCCAATTCCTGCGCGGACGCCAGGCGGACGTGCGCGTCGACGTCGATCACCGGGTCGTGACCCTTCTTGGAATCGAAGTCGAGTTCGTCGAACTCCGCCTTGCCGCTCAGGGGAGCGCCGGTGCCCTTGGACCGTCCGATCACTCGTTCCTGCTCGCCGAGCACGGTGCGGTCCCACTGCTCGATGAGCATGCGGATCCGCCGCGCCACGAGGTACGCGCCGCCTCCCATCCACGCCTGGTCGTCGCCGGACGCCACCCAGACGTGCTCGTCGACGACGCCCGTTTCCTCCGCCTTGATGTTGTTGGTTCCGTCCTTGAACCCGAACAGGTTTCGCGGGGTGTCCTGGGTGGTCGACGTGGACGACGTGCGGCCGAACCCGAGCTGCGACCAGCGGACCGACGCGGTCCCGAACGCGACGCGCGCCAGGTTTCGGATGGCGTGCACGGCCACCTGCGGGTCGTTGGCGCACGCCTGGATCGCGATGTCGCCACCGCTGCGCGCCGGGTCCAGGTTGTCAGCCCGGAAGTGCGGAAGTTCTTCGAGCGCCGCGGGTTTCTTGGAAGCGAACCCGAACCGGTCGTCGAACAGGGACGGTCCGAAACCGATGGTGAGGGTCAACTGGGACGCCGCGAGGCCGAGCGCCTCGCCGGTGTCGCTGGGCGGAACGTAGGCGCCGTCGCCGATGGCGCCGTCCGGGGTGGCCTCTTCGCCGGCGGTCATCCGCTCGGCCATCTCGGTCCACTTCTTCAGCAGCGCTTCGAGTTCCTCCCGGGACTTCGTGGTGACGTCGAACGCGACGAAATGCATCCGGTCCTGCGCCGGCGTCACGATGCCCGCCTGGTGTTCGCCCCGGAAGGCGACGACGTCGGCGTGCGACAGCGGCGGCTCGGCGGCGGTGGCCCGCCCGACCAGTGCGCCGGCGCCGGCGAGGGCGGCTCCCGCCCCGACGGCGCCGAACAGACGTCGTCGGGACACGCCTTTGCGCTCGTCCACCGTGGTGGTCGTGTCGTTCGTACCGGTCGGATCAGTCATGACTATGCGCCTGCTACTACGCCCTGAACCTGGCTGACGTCGGCCGAGAGGGCGTCGATCTTGCGCGAGAGTTCCTGGCGCTGTTGTTCGTTGACAGTGTCGTAGAAGACGAACCCGTCACCCTGGCGGTATTGAGCGAGTTCGGCATCGAGGTCCGCGAAACGCTGGGTGATGTTCGCGGCCAGTTCGGGATTGCGTTCTTCGATGATCGGCTGCAGTGCGGCGACCGCGGCCTGCGAGCCGTCGACGTTGGCCTGGAAGTCCCACAGGTCGGTGTGGGAGAAGATGTCTTCTTCACCGGTGATCTTCGACGTCGAGATCTCGTCGAGCAGGCCCTGGGCGTCGCCGGCGATCTTGGTGGGATCGATCGTGTAGTCCTCGGCGTTCACCTGGTCGGCGAGGTACTGGACGTCGACGACCAGTTGGTCGGCGATCGCGTTGGTGTCGGGTTGGGGACCTGTGACCCACAGATCCTTCTCGAGCCGGTGGAAGCCCGTCCACTCCTGCCCGGGTTCGAGGTCGGCCTCCCGCAGGTCGAGCTTGGGGTCGAGCTCACCGAAGCTCTCCGCCTCGGGCTCGATGCGCTCGTAGTAGGTGCGGGAGACCGGGAAGAGGGCCTTGGCCTGCTCGATGTTGCCCGACTTCACGGCGTCGACGAACTGCTGCGTGGTGTCCTGCAGGGCGACGACCTGACTGCGGATGTAGCGACGGTAGCCGTCGGCGGCCTCGGCGAGCTGCCCGCTCTCGTCGGATGCGCTCATCGAGTCGCCGGTGACGGTGAACTCCTGGCGGATGCCGTTGCCGACCATGCCGGGCTTGCACGCGAGCTGGTATTTGCCGGCGTCGGGGAGCGACACGATGAGCTGGCGGGTGAGCCCGGGACCGATGTTCTCGACCTCGCCCATCGCCCGGTCGCCCTCGGCGTACACGTAGAACTCGGTGACCTTGCTGCCGTTGTTGGTGACCTGGAACGTGCTGTTCCCGGTGGCTCCGGAGTCGGTGCTGACGTCGCAGGTGTCGTCTGTCGCGGTGACGGTGATGTCGTCCGTGCTCGCGGTCGACTTCTCGGTGCAGCCGGCGAGCGCGAGCGGCAGCACGGCTACCGAGGCGAGGGCGAAGGTGGTTCGGCGCATGGTCTTCATGGGCGGAAGGTGCCTTTCATGAAACGGTCTCGTCGGGGGTGGGAGAGGCAGTGCGCTCGGGGGCAGCGTCGGCCGCGGGGGCCGGTTTCGGTGCGGAGACGGGCCGGAGGAACAGGAACAGGACCACGACGACGTACACGACCCAGGCGACCGCCTGGAGGATGGTCGGGTCGGGGCGGAAGTTGAAGATGCCGGCCAGGACGGTGCCGTACCAGCTGGAGGCGTCGTAGCCGTCGGAGATGTCGAAGGCGAGTGCGGAGCCGCCGGGCAGGACGCCGCCGATCTGCAGGGCGTGGATGCCGTATCCGAGGATCCCGGCGGCGACGATGATCAGGAAGATGCCGGTGTACTTGAAGAACTTCGCGAAGTCGAGCCGGACGGCCCCGAAGTACAGAAGAACCGTCAGGACCGCGGCGGCGACGATGCCGAGCAGCAGACCGACGAGGGGCCAGGCGCTGCCCGCCGTGTTCTCGGCGTACCCGACCATGAGGAGTGCGGTCTCGACGCCTTCCCGGCCGACGGCGAAGAAGGCGAGGGTGAGTACCGCGACGGGTCCGGCGACCAGTGCCTTTTCCATGCCGGCCTTGAGATCGTGGGAGATGGTCCGCGCGGCCTTCCGCATCCACAGCACCATGACGGTGACGATCGCGACCGCGACGAGGGACGCGACACCGGCGATGATCTCGGCGGTCAGTCCGGTGACGGTGGACGTTCCGTAGTGGATGACGAGGAAGATCGCGGCCACCATGATGACGGCGATGCCGACGCCGAGCCACACCCATTTGAGGGCGTCCTTACGCTGCGCTTTCACGAGGAACGCGGCGAGGATCATGACGACGATGCCCGCCTCGAGCCCTTCGCGCAGACCGATCAATCCACTGCCGAACAGCTGTGTCGCGATCGACGGCGCGGACCCTGCGGCGAGGACGGGCATGAACACTCCTGGGCGAGGCGAAGTCGAGCAGAGTGATCCGCAAGGTTGGGTAGGCAACCTTGCGGTAGGCAAGGCGAACCTTAGCCCCAGTGAAAAACATACACCGCGATTGCGTTCCCGAAGAAGCCCCCACCAGCACTTTTGCAACTCTTTACTTTCGGTGTGTGGCCCGACGCGGTGTGGCTGCCGTCTCGCACGGCCGGGATCGACACCTTTCGTGTGGATGATGGAGACGTGAACCGATATCCCGTGCGGCCGAAGCGTCGTTCCCGATGGCGTGGGCCGCTGTTCGCGCTTCTCGCGGCAACGGTTGTCGTGGTTCTCACCTACGGCGCGTGCTCCCGGGGACAGCAACCGCGGATCGCGATACCGGAAGGCATCCCGCCCGGACCCGGGGCAGCCACACCGCCCATCGACATCAACGCGCCGGGACGGTCCGCGGATCAACTGCACGAGTGGTCTGCCGGGCTGGCCGATTCGATCGGAGTGGGAAACACCGCGCTCGAGGCGTACGGGTACGCGGCGGCGGTGATGGTCGAAACGAGACCGGAGTGCGGCATCGGCTGGACCACCCTCGCCGGAATCGCGAGTGTGGAGAGCCGGCACGGCACCCACGGCGGATCGACGGTCGGGCCGACGGGGCAGGTGACACCCGAGATCCGGGGCATCCCCCTCGACGGCGGACCCGGCGTCGCCGAGATCCCCGACACCGACGGCGGGGCGATGGACGGCGACCCCGTGCACGACCGTGCCATGGGACCCCTGCAGTTCATTCCCGAGACCTGGAAGCGGTGGGGTGTCGACGCCAACGGCGACGGTGTGGCCGACGCAGACAACATCGACGACGCGTCGTTGACGGCCGCCCGCTACCTGTGTGAGCGGGGCGGCGACCTGACCGCTCCCGAGGGCTGGCAGTCGGCCCTGATGGCCTACAACCTGTCGGGCGAGTACCTCACCCTCGTGCGCGACCGGGCGTCGGCGTACTCGGTCGGAGTCCGCCCGTAAGTCGCTGCCCAGCGGGCGGCTCGCCGTCCGCGGGGCGCGCCATCCCGCACCGGTTTCGGTGTGCCGTTACGCTGTGTCCTGGCACGATCTGGTGTCCCTGGCACGATCGGACCGGTCAGTGCACAGTTGTGAAGCCCATATAAGGAGAATCAGCAAGTGGCCATCATTGAGCAGGTCGGAGCCCGTGAGATCCTCGATTCCCGTGGTAACCCCACGGTGGAGGTCGAGGTGCTGCTCGACGACGGAAGTTTCGCTCGCGCCGCGGTTCCGTCGGGCGCCTCCACCGGTGAGCACGAGGCCGTCGAACTGCGTGACGGCGGTGACCGGTACGGCGGCAAGGGTGTCGAGAAGGCCGTCGAGGCCGTGCTGAGCGAGATCGCTCCGGCCATCATCGGCATCGATGCCACCGAGCAGCGGACCGTCGACCAGGCCCTCCTCGACGCGGACGGCACCCCGGACAAGTCCCGCCTCGGCGCCAACGCCCTGCTGGGTGCGTCGCTGGCGGTGGCCCGCGCGGCCGCCGACTCGTCCGGTCTGGAACTCTTCCGGTACGTCGGCGGCCCCAACGCCCACGTCCTGCCCGTCCCGATGATGAACATCCTCAACGGTGGTGCGCACGCCGACACCGGTGTCGACGTCCAGGAGTTCATGGTCGCCCCGATCGGTGCGGCCACGTTCAAGGAGTCGCTGCGCTGGGGCGCCGAGGTGTACCACGCCCTCAAGGCGGTGCTGAAGGAGAAGGGCCTGGCCACCGGACTCGGCGACGAGGGCGGTTTCGCCCCCGACGTCGCGGGAACCAAGGAAGCCCTGGATCTGATCAGCGTCGCGATCGGCAAGACCGGTCTGGTGCTGGGCACCGACGTGGCACTGGCACTCGACGTCGCGGCCACCGAGTTCTACACCGACGGCACCGGCTACAAGTTCGAGGGCAGCAACCGGACCGCGGCCGAGATGTCGGCGTTCTACGCCGAGCTGGTCGACGCGTACCCGATCGTGTCCATCGAGGACCCGCTGGACGAGGACGACTGGGACGGCTGGGTCGCCCTGACCGATCAGATCGGCAACAAGGTCCAGCTCGTCGGTGACGACCTGTTCGTCACCAACCCGGAGCGTCTGGAAGAGGGCATCGTCAAGGGCGCCGCGAACGCGCTGCTGGTGAAGGTCAACCAGATCGGCACGCTGACCGAGACCCTCGACGCCGTCGACCTCGCGCACCGCAACGGGTACAAGACGATGATGAGCCACCGGTCGGGCGAGACCGAGGACACCACCATCGCCGACCTCGCGGTCGCCGTGGGCAGCGGTCAGATCAAGACCGGTGCCCCCGCCCGCAGCGAGCGCGTCGCCAAGTACAACCAGCTGCTGCGCATCGAGGAGAACCTGGGCGACGCCGCCCGCTACGCCGGAGAGGTCGCGTTCCCGCGGTTCGCGTTCGAAGGCTGACGTTCGACAGTCGAAGTTAAGGGGTGTTGGGGTAGGTGGCACAGCGCGGCAGGCCGCGGTCGTCCGGAGCCAGTCCGGGCGGCCGGGGAACCGGGCGTGGTGAACGCGCCCGCCGGAATCGGGCGGACGGCGCTCCCGGCGGAGCGCGGCGCCCCCGCACTACCAAGTCGACGCCTCCGGGGCAGGCCGACGGCAAACCGGATTCTGTCGACGGCGCCGACACCGGCAAGGTGCTCCCCGGCCGCGCCCGCCCGAGACGGGTGGGCGCGACCGGGGCCGCTCGCATCACACGGTCCGAGCACACGATCCTCGGGCTGTCGACCGGCCGGGCACTGATCCTCGTGATGGTCGTGTTGCTTCTCGCCCTCACTCTGGCGGTTCCGCTGCGCAACTACCTCACCCAGCGCGGTGAGGCGGATCGTATTGCGGCGGAACAGGTTCAGCTCGAGAAGGAGCTGCAGGACCTGCGTATTCTCGAGGAGCGTTACTCCGACCCCGCCTACATCGAGGCGCAGGCGCGGGGCCGGCTCCGGTGGGTGAAACCCGGAGACACCCCGTTCCAGGTGCAGCTGCCCGGCGACTACAAGGAGCCGGAGAAGCCGGAGGAGAAGGACGCCGAAATGGCGGGCCCTTGGTACTCCGATCTGTGGAAGACCATTTCAGAACCGCCGGTCGCACCCCAGGTGCAGCCGGCACCGGCGCCGGCGCCCCCCGTGGTGCCGCCGCCCGTACCGCCAGAACCAGGAGAACCCACCGGGTGACCACTTCGTCCGACCCGTCCAGCCCCGTGCCGCAGGAAGACCTCGACGCCGTCGCCGCCCAGTTGGGCCGCGAACCGCGTGGAGTGCTCGAGATCGCGTACCGCAGTCCCGACGGCAAGCCCGGCGTCGTGAAGACCGCGCCCAAACTTCCCGACGGAACACCGTTCCCGACGCTCTACTACCTGACGGACCCGCGACTCACCGCGGAGGCCAGCCGGCAGGAGTCCGCGGGTGTGATGCGTGAGATGACCGAGCGCCTCGCGCAGGATCCGGAACTCGCGGCGGCCTATCTGCGCGCCCACCAGTCGTATCTCGCCGAGCGCGACGCCATCGAGCCCCTCGGAACCGACTTCACCGGCGGCGGAATGCCCGAGCGCGTCAAATGCCTGCACGTGCTGATGGCGCATTCGCTGGCGAAGGGGCCGGGCGTCAACCCGCTGGGCGACGAGTCGGTGGCCCTCGCCGCGTCCGCGGCCGGCGGAAAGCTGAGGGGTACCGCGATTCCCGCGGACTGGCCCGGCATCGACGACGTCGAAAGTTCCGAGCAGTGACGCGGGTCGCGGCCGTCGACTGCGGCACGAACTCCATCCGCCTCCTCATCGCAGACGTCGACGACCGGGGCGCACTGCACGACGTGCGTCGCGAGATGCGCGTCGTCCGGCTGGGGCAGGGAGTCGACGCCACCGGGCGTCTGGCACCCGAGGCCATCGAACGCACCCGGGTCGCGTTGGCCGAGTACGCCGGAATGATCGCCGAGGCCGAAGCCACCGCCGTCCGCATGGTGGCCACCTCCGCAACCCGCGACGCGTCCAACCGGGAGGACTTCTTCTCGATGACGCGGGACGTGCTCGGCGCCGTGATTCCCGGCGCCGGGGCCGAAGTCATCACCGGCGACGAGGAAGCGCGGCTGTCGTTCAACGGCGCGGTCGGCGAACTGGATCCGTCGCAGGGACCGTTCGTGGTCGTGGACCTCGGCGGCGGTTCCACCGAGGTCGTGCTGGGCGACGAGTCCGGCGTCCACGCGGCGTTTTCCACCGACATCGGGTGCGTCCGCATCACGGAGCGCTGCCTCCACGACGATCCGCCGACACCCGCACAGGTCGAGGAGGCCCGCGCCTTCGCGCAGGAGCGCCTCGATGAAGCATTCGCCCGAGTCCCCGTCGAACAGGCACACACCTGGGTGGGCGTCGCCGGAACCATGACCACGATCGCCGCGCTCGCCAAAGAGCTGCCCGAATACGACGCCGAGCAGGTGCATCTCTCCCGCATCCCCCTGCCGCGACTACGGGAAGTCTGCGACTCGCTGATCGCCATGACCCACACCGAACGAGCCGCACTCGGACCGATGCATCCCGGACGGGTCGACGTCATCGGCGGCGGAGCGATCGTGACCGAAGTACTCGCCGACGCGTTCGAGAAAAAGGCCGGCATCGACCAACTCGTCGTCAGCGAACACGACATCCTCGACGGAATCGCATTATCGATCCCCTGAGCTAGGGTGATCTGCGCACGGTCGCCGAGCCCAGCACCCGGCAACCGGTAGCCCCTATAGCCCAATTGGCAGAGGCAGCGGACTTAAAATCCGCACAGTGTCGGTTCGAGTCCGACTGGGGGCACCACCATGTAGGTGTGTTCAGCGGTGGGTCAGGACGCCCGGACGAGTTCCGCCCGCATCTGGGTGAACAGGAACAGCCCTGGACGTCCGGAGATCTGCTCGTATTCGCGTACGACGTCGTCGATGAACGCGGGCACTGTCGTTTCATCGAGGTGCGCGGTCCAGTCGGAGAATCCGACAGTGCACCAGCGAGCGAATTCTTCGCGCGAGCCGAAGTCCCACTCCACATCCCGCACCCGCAGGTCGGTGGTGTCGAGTCCCGCTCCCCGCGCGAGGTCACGGAATGTGTCCGGTTCGACGTGGATGAACGGCGCCGTGAAGTCGGTGAATGACGCCGCCCAGGCCGGGCGCGCCGCCACGGCCATCGCGACGTCTTCGACACTGCCGCGGGGGCTCGCGCACACCATCTGGATGACCACGCGTCCGCCGTCCACGACGCTGCGGGCGATCCCGGCCAGCGCGACCTGAAGGTCGAGGACCCAGTGAAGCGCGTTGAACGACACCGCGACGTCGAACACCCCGTCGAAGGGAAGATCGAGGGCGTCGGCGATACGAAACTCTGCACGGACACCGTCCGGCACCGTCCGAGATCGGGCCTTCGCGATCATCCGCGGCGACGCGTCGACTCCGATCACCGAACCTCGGGGAAGTCGTCCGGCGATCCGGAGTGTGACGTATCCGTCGCCGCACCCCACGTCGAGTACGGTTTCGCCGCCAGCGAGGGCCAGTTCCGCGATCGAATTCTCCGCGACGGCCCGCTGGAGTGCGCCGACGTCCGCGTACCCTTCGCCGTCCCAGTCGACCATGCGGGGGCCCGGTTCGCTCAGGCTCCCTGGTGATGCGGGCTCGACTGTGCGCCGCCCCCGGATCGCGCGATGCTTGCTCGGACCCGGGCGGTGGCCTGCCAGATCTGGGTGCTGTCGTGCACGCTGATACACGGCACACCCTGCTCACGCGCGCGTTGGAGCGCGAGCGCGTCCTGGGGTGAGCCGACGCCGTCGAGGACGTCCTCGGTGACGATCGCGCAGAGCGCGGGGGCGTCCATCTTCCGGACCGGCTCGAGTCCGTGGACCACCATCCACTGCTTGACCATCGCCCAGTGCGACACCTCTTTGTACCGCGTGGGGTTGCCGATGAAGAGAACCCGACGGGAGCGGCGGGCGCGAGCGATATCGATGTGCGTGACGGTAGCCATGGCGGAGGGTTCCTGTCCGTTGCGGGATTCCGTACTGTCAATCCCCGCTCACGTCGGTTTCGTTACGCATTCGCCCCGGATTGCCTACTGCACGGTAGTCAGCTGCCGAACGGGCTGCCGGACGAGCCTCCGCCGCCCGGTCCGGACGTGTCGGTGACGGTGACCGTGACGGGGTCCTCGGTGCCGTTGGTCAGCGGCGGGGCGGTTCCCCACTGCTCGAAGGACGGCATACTCGAGCAGGACCATTGCACCGTGTACTCGCCGGGATCGACGGTGGCCCGTAGTTCGCCGTCGTCCTCACCCATCACCACGGTCGGTCCCACGACGGCGGCGGGCACGGTCCCGCCGGCAGGGAGGATGTTCAGCACACACACCACTGCCCCGGGGACGTCGTATTCGACGTCCATGACGATCGAGTTCCCCTCGACGGCGATGTCCACGGCGAGGTCGTCGGGTACGGCAGATGCGGTGGGTGCGGCGAGCAGACTCACGCCGGCGACTGCGGCGGCGATTCCTACGGTTCGTGCAATCGTGACCTTCATCGGTGCATCCTTCCGGACTTCTCGGTTACCGGTTGATACGAGCCAGGAGCCACCGGGAGTATTGCACCTCGAACCGGTATCCGTGGGATGCGCACACAAGTTCACCGGGTCGTGCCGGGCACGGCTCGTGCTGTCCTTCGCGGTTCGTCAGTTCAGAAACACCGTTCCACCACCACCGTCTCGTTCGCTCTGCCGCTGGTGGCCCTGCCACTGTGTGCACCAGTCACTGAGAGGGTTCTTCGGCGCGTCGAAGTCCCAGTTCGGTGCGTCCGACCACGGACCGCAGCTCGGGGCACTGTGCGGAGGGGCGGGCGGCTGGGTGACCACGGCCTGCGCCGGCGTGCTCGCCGCAACGGCGATTCCGGGGGCGCCGAGCCCCAGCGCCAAGGCGATGATTCCGACGCGGACGGCCTTCTTGTCGATCTTCATTATTGCCTCCAATGGTTGCGTACAGGCTGTACCCGCCTCGTGCCGTAGCCACTCGCTCCGACCGCAGGGAAAGTAAGTCGGGCTTCGCGCCGCGTGCGGATACGGAAGGTGGAACACTGCCGGTCTGAGAGTTCTCAGCGTGTCGATCCGGCACGCGGTGCATCGAAGGAGACGGTGAAATGCTCGGACGGAAGAACTACACGCAGGACGAAGTCGACCACGCCGAGCAGTCCGTCGCGCAGCAGATCGCCGCGTACACGGCGCTGACGGCCGCGATTTCCGGGGAGGTCACCGGCAAGGAGGTCTTCGCCGCGTCGGAGGACTTCGAGCCACTCTTCTTCAACAACATGGTCCTGGTGTTGGACCGCTACTTCGTCCACCGGATCCGGGCGGTAACGGGAAAGGACGGGAACCCACTCAACGAAGTCGAGATCATCGCCGACTCG
>NZ_BCWY01000015.1 GCF_001894825.1 Rhodococcus jostii NBRC 16295
TGCCGCTCGCCGCCGGCCAGGACCTGAAGAGCCCGGGAGGCCAGGTGAAGGTTCAGGCGGGTGTCGACGCTCCGGAGGTCACGTCCGGTCAGTTCGTGAATGCGGGACATCCGGTATCGCAGTGTGCTGCGGTGGATTCGGAGGGCCTGCGCGGTTTCGTCGTACTTGCCACCGCACTCGAGGTACTGCGCGAGCGTGGCAGTCATGGTGCTCCTGTGTTCCCGGTCGTACTCGAGGAGCGGTCCGAGCCATTCCTGAACGAACGCCTCGACGTCGCCGGTGCTGCTGTGCGAATCGAGGATGCGGTAGACGCCGAGTTCGTCGAACAGTGCCACCCCGCGGGGTGACAGCGACTGCTTCCGGATCTCGAGCGCACGCATCGCGTGGGTGTACGAATTGGGAAGGTCGCTGGGGGAGCCGCATTCGGAACCGACACCGACCACCCCGACGGCGGGTCCGAGCGACTTCTCCAGCGCCTTGAAGATCGTGTTCGCGTCCGTCGTCGCGTCCATGACAGCGGCGAGAACTCCAGTGCGGTGCTCGTTGCCGTGCACGAGGAGGGCCGAGGAATCGGTCGACGTGAGGTGCCGCCGGAACGCTTCGGCAACGGTCTCGATGGGAGTGTCCGGGCCCCACTGCACCACCAGGACGCGCTGTGGAGTGTGCAGGTCGTAACCCAGTGCGTCGGCCCGTGAATAGGCGCTGTCGTCATCGGTCCCGGCGAGCAGGTCGGCTCCCAGGTCGCGGCTCAACCGCGCCTCCGTCTCGGCGAGGGACCTGCGGTGCGCCATGTCGACGGCGAGCACAGTCGTGGCGTACTCGAGCGCGAATGTGTCGAGGTCGGCGGCCCGGTGGTCCGGATCCGACAGGTACAGGACGCCGAGAAGGGTCTTGCCGGGGCGGACTATCTGCACGATCCGGTTGTCGTCGCGCAGTGGGCGCCCCTCCATGGTGGCGCGGCGAATGACATCGACGCGGTTCCCGCCGCCGACCTTGCGGTACTTGGGAGGCCTGTCCGGGCCGGCCCAGACGCGAAGGGTGCCGAAGGCGTCCTCGATCCCGACCGCGAGCCCGGTCAGCCGGTGGAGGGTGTCGGCGATGGCGGTCTCGTCGCCTCCGGTGGCGGAGAGGCGTCCGAACGTGTGATGGATCTTCGCTTCCTGCTCCAGCCGCGAGGCCCGCGCGGTGATCGCGGTGATCTCCTCCGTGGCCTCGCGCAGTTGGCGCTCCTGGGTGGCCGCTCGACCGCGCAGCGATGTCGCGCGCAGGGCTGATCCTGTGTGCTGAATCAGCAACTCGAGCAGCGTGGCCTGCAATGGTGTCGGCGGGTAGTCGGCCCGCAGCGTCAGTGACACCGGCCTCGACCACGAATCGTCGAGCAGCACCCGGTGCCGCCAGACGTCGTCGTCATCGTGGAGTTCGCCCGTCACCGCCGATACGGGCTCCACCGTGAAGGGACCGAGTTCGGGGAGTGCGTCCACCATCAGGGCGAGAATCTCGTCCCGGTTTCCGCAGTCGTGCATGTGTGCGGTGACGGACAGCACCGCGCACAGGTTCGCTGCCCGCGGTGTGTGATCCACCCTCGGGTCTGGTGCTGCTTCCAGATCCATGGCATGGAACTACCCCGTTTTGCGCCGTCGAAACCGGGACGCTGTCCGCCGAGGCCGGATTTCGGGGGATTCTTTCGTTCCGTCGTGACCAGGTGGCGCGGCGCGCCAACCGCCAACCTTGGTAACTGAGGGGTGGCAATTATGACCCAATCCAATAACTGGCACGATCCCGATCTGAATATGATTCGTGATGTCGTCGCGCACACGTCGGACGGGTGCGAGGGCTGTCTCGCACTCGGTACCCGCTGGGAGCACCTGATGTTGTGCCTGACGTGCGGCTATGTCGGATGCAGCGATGCGTCACCGATGAGGCATGCGAGACATCACGCCGAGCGCAGCGGTCATCCGATCGTCCAGTCGCTCCACGCGGGGGACAACTGGCGCTGGTGCTTCGTGCACGACGTCCAGATCTGCACGCCGTACCCGGCGACCGGTGCCCGAGTGGTCGCGCCGAGCCTGGTGCCCGGACCGTCGGAGGACGTCAGGCACGGTCTCCGTATCGCGAGATCGCAGTGACGATCGCCGACCACACGGCGTCCGCCTGAACTTCGGGGGGAGAGTCGTCCAGCCACCGTGGCCGTATCGGGGAACCGACGGTGTGCGGCGGAGCGGGAAGCGGTCCGGGCGCTGCGGCGTAGGCGTCCGTCGCCGGCACCGCGGTGTACGAACCGTCGAACGACGAACGGGACGTCTCCTCGTGCGCGTCGTGCCGGCACTGAAGTATGTCCTGCCCCTCGCGCCCGCGCAGGAGGAAGAAGAGCAGCGGCTCGTCGTCGAGCACCCACGCCGCCTGATACAGGACCGCGGCAGCGTGGCGGCACGGCACGTCCCACTCCTCACACGTGCACGTCGCGTCCGCGTCGAACATCGACGGCACGAGTGACACGTCGACGGCAGCGAGGTCCTCGTCGAGTTCGCGGGGAAGCGTTCCACTCGACAACTGGGCGACGTGGCCGCTCCGCGACGCGAGGGTCGCGAGTACCCGGCTCCACTGGCGCTCGTCGAGCTGGTCCACCCGGATCCGTACGTGCAGGCTCTCCTCGTCGGTGTGGACGTCCGCGGAGACGAGCCCGGCCGCGAACGTGAGCGGCCCGACCAGACCACCTCGGGCGTAGGCACGTCCGCGCTTCAGGGTGTCCGAGTCGAGCGCGGCCTGCTCGACATCGTCGACCCACCGCTGCGCCCACCAGGTCCGGCCACGGGTACGCCGGCCCTTCTGTGCAGGAAAACGGGGACGGGTGACAGCCTCGGTCACAGGTCACCTCCGAAGTCGTAGTCGGGGCTCAGGGCCACCAGTCGGGCGAGTTCGCCGTCGCTCAGTTCGGTCAAGGCATCGGTGCCGTGGGACAGGACCGAGTCGGCGAGCTGCCGCTTGGACGCGAGCATGCCGGCGATACGTTCCTCGATGGTTCCCGCGGTGACGAGCCGGTGGACGACGACCGGGTGCGTCTGGCCGATGCGGTACGCGCGGTCGGTCGCCTGGTCCTCGACCGCCGGATTCCACCAGCGATCGAAGTGCACGACGTGATCGGCACGAGTCAGGTTCAACCCGGTGCCGGCGGCCTTGAGTGACAGGATCAGAACCGGGATGTCGCCGTTCTGGAACCGTTCGACCAGTTCCTCGCGGGCGGCGACGGAGGTGCCGCCGTGCAGGAATTCGCAGTGCACCCCGCGCGCCGTCAGGTGCCGCCGCAGCAGCCGTCCCATCGTGGTGAAGTGGGTGAACACGAGCGAACGCCCACCCTCCGACAGGTTGGTGTCGATCAGCTCGTCGAGCAGACCGATCTTGTGGGAGCGGCCGGTGAGCGCGGTGTGCTCCTGGCCGAGGTACTGGGCGGGGTGGTTGCAGATCTGCTTCAGACCGGTCAGCAATGACACGATGCTGCCGCGCCGGCCGATGCCGTCGCTGTTCTCGATCTGCTCCATCGCCTCGCGGACGAGGGCCTCGTACATCCCGGCCTGCTCCCGGGTGAGTGTGACGTCCAGGTCGATCTCCGTCTTCGGTGGCAACTCGGGGGCGATCCCCGGGTCCGATTTCTTACGCCGAAGGACGAACGGCGAGATCAGCGCCGCCAGTTCCGCCGCGCGATCGATCCCGTCGTCGGGTGCCGAGCTGTCGTAGCGGCGGCGGAACTGCGTGTACGGGCCGAGGAGCCCCGGGGTGACGCCGTCGAGGATGGACCAGAGGTCGCTCAGCTTGTTCTCCACCGGTGTGCCGGTCAGGGCCACGCGGGCCTTCCCCGGAATGGTCCGCAGTGCCCGGGTGACGGAAGCGGACCGGTTCTTCAGGTGCTGCGCCTCGTCCGCGACGACCAGCCCCCACGCCGTCGCGGCGAGAGTGTCGCAATCGAGTCGCATCGTCGCGTACGTGGTGAGGACGACCGTGCCGCTGCCGTTCGTGAGCGATTCGCTCGGCGGGCGCCGCTTCGGACCGTGGTGGACGAGGACGCTGGTACCCGGTGCGAAACGTTCGATCTCACGTCGCCAGTTTCCCAGCAGGGACGCCGGGCAGACCACCAGTGTGAGTCCCGCCGTCGCCGGGTCTTCCTGGCGGTGCAGGTGAAGGGCGATGAGGGTCAAGGTCTTTCCCAGACCCATGTCGTCGGCGAGGCAGGCGCCCAGGCCTCGTGACGTGAGCCCCGCGAGCCAGCGGAATCCGGTGAGCTGGTAGTCCCGCAGCTGCGCGTGCAGGGTCGCGGGTGCCGGCACTGCCTCCAGGTTGTTCGTCGACAGCTCTCGCGCCACCGCCGCGGCCGCCCCGTAGGAGTCGACGCGCACGTTTTCGTCGCCGCGCCGGGCCCGTCCGGTCAGCGAGGCCCGCAACGCCTCGATCGACGTCATCGTTCCGGTGCGCCGCTGCAGTGTCTTCCGTAGCAACGCGGAGTCCACGACGACGTACCGGTTGCGCAGCTTCACCACGGCGCGCTCCGCGGACACGAGCTGTTCCATCTCCTCCCGGGTGAGCACGTCGTCGCCCACCGCGACGCGCCAGTCGAAGTCGAAGGCGCGGTCGCCACCGAATGTCGATGGGTCCTCGCTCGACCCGCGCTCGCCGAGAATCAAGCGCGTCGAGGTGCGGGCCACCAGCTCACGCGGCCAATGGATCTCGACTCCCAATCCGTGCAGCCGACGCCCGGCGTCCCCGGCGAGGGAAGCCAGGTCGTCGTCCTCGAGCCGGAGGCGATGGGGAGCCTCGGCGCGCAACAGATCTTCGAGCGGCGCCCACTCCTGAGCCGCCCGGCGCAAAGCGTCGAGCACCTCGATCCGCGGATCGGCCGCGAACGCGGACTCGGCGAGCGACGGCTGTCGCCAGAGGTCGATCGCGTCGCACACGACCCCGGGCCGCGCGACACCGTGTACCTGGACGGTGGCGTCGAACTCGCTGCCCGTGAGGTCGATCGCGCCCGAGTCGACGGGGTCTATCCGCAGCGACAGGGCAACCGTCTCGGGTGCCAGGGCGGCGGCCCACGCGCGCAGTTCGGGCGAGGGGGCGACGTTCCATCCCAGGTAGGGGCCGGAGTCGGTCGCAGACTCCAGTCGCGGGATCGTGTCGACGACGGCGGACAGGAAGTCGCGCAGCACGTCCGCGGCCGCAGGGAGGAGAGCTCCCGCCGCGCCCTCGGGCGGATCGCCGAGCGGAATCGCGCGGGCTTCCGGCGGGAGCGCGGCGATCAGTTGTCGCAGGTGCGATTCGTCCTCGCCGTCGAGGCGGCCGAGCCGCCACACGTCGCGACCGGCCGCCGTGACCGCGGGCAGGACCTTGCCCTGGTGCAGATATGCCAGGGCGGTGCGGGTGCAGGCGACCCAGAATGCAACCGACCGATGCGTCGTGTCGCCGGGGGACAGCGCCAGCAGCATCGGCAGCGCGGCGGCGAGGGGAACGCTCTGCGTCGGAATGCTCTTCAGAGCGCCCGCGACGGCAATCCGGGTGTGGGAATCGGAACGCGGTGGCTGCGGGCCGTCCGGGGATTCGCTCCAGAACACCAGGTGGGCGGCACGGGGCGGATCGGCGGGGACGAACGTGGCCGCACAGGTGGCGAGATCGGGCTCCGCTGTCACTACTGCGCCTTTCGCCTGTGTATGGTACGCCGTACGTCAACGAGGCGGTGGGCGGAATTGTTCCCGGCTGCCGTGCGAAGATCTCGGCATGGGTAGAAGCGCGACACCGGAGGGCGATCCGGCCCGCACCATGGAGCTGCTGTGGGGTGGCGGCAGCACTCCGATTTCGCGCCCCCGCAACGGGAAGCCGGGCCTGACGCTCGACCGTATCGTCGAGGCCGCCGTCTCCGTCGCGGATGCGGAAGGGCTGGACGCCGTCTCGATGCGCCGGCTGGCGGCGGAACTCGGGGCCGGGGCGATGTCGCTGTACACACACGTTCCCGGGAAGACGGAGCTCGTGGAGGTGATGCTCGATCGCGCCCTCTCCACCCTCGCTCCGGCGGAGGAATCGGACGCGGGGTGGCGGGAGCGTCTCGCGGACGCCGCCCGCGACTACTTCCAGCTACTGTGCGCGCACCCGTGGATGCTGGGCGTCGTCGCACTGAGCAGGCCGGTTCTCGGGCCCGGTGGGATGGCCAAGTACGAACGTGAGCTGCGCGCGGTCGAGGGGCTGGGATTGTCGGACCTGGACATGGATTCCGTCGTCACGCTCCTCGACAGTTTCGTCGCGGGCGCGGCTCGTGCCGCCGTGGACGCAGCCGCGGCGGCAGCGCACGAGGCGGACGGTGAGTGGTGGCAGAGCGTCGCTCCGCACTTCGAGAAGGTCTTCGACCCGGGCAGGTTCCCGCTGGCCGCTCGGGTGGGGACCTCGGCGGGCGAGTACCACAATGCCGCGTTCGCTCCCGCCCACGCCTTCGAGTTCGGGCTCGCGCGGCTACTCGACGGAGTCGGCGCCCTAATCGTCGACGGCGGAACCGGCGGCGATTAGCCCTGCGGGAACGGCCAGCGTGGTCGGCTCGACCCGCCCGCGGAGGGTGACGGTGTCGGTGAGTTGCCACCGCGCGCGTTCGTCCGCGGCTGCCGCGTCGATCGCGCGTTGCGAGGCGACGACGTGCCCGGCAACGTTCTTGGCGAGCTCGGACAGTCGCGCCGCCTCGTTGACGGGATCGCCGATCACCGTGTACTCGAAACGTTCGTGTGCGCCGATGTTCCCGGCCACGACGCGACCCGCCGCCACGCCGATCCCCGCATCGCACTCCGGCACCTCGGCCGACAGCCGTTCCCGCAGGGCCCTCGCCGCGGACAGGGCGGCGCCGGCATGGTCGTCGAGAGCGACGGGCGCGCCGAAGATGGCGAGCGCCGCGTCGCCCTCGAACTTGTTGACGAACCCGCCCCGCCGATCGACCTCGTCGACGACCACATCGAAGAATCGGTTGAGCAGGTCCACGACCTCTGCCGGCGACCGGGTGGCCGCGATCGTGGTGGATCCGATGATGTCGACGAACAGGACGGCCGCGTCGCGTTCCTCGCCGCCGAGTTCGGGGTTGTGGCGGAGCGCCTGGGAGGCCACCTCCTGCCCGACGTGACGCCCGAACAGGTCGCGGATCCGCTCCCGTTCGCGCAGTCCCTCCGCCATCCGGTTGAATCCGGTCTGCAGCGCACCGAGTTCGGTGCCGTCGTAGACGACGACGCTCGCGTCGAGATCGCCCTCCGCCACCTTCGCCATGCCCAGCGACACCGAACGGATCGGCGCCTCGGTGGCGCGGACGCTGATCACGACCAGCAGCAGCCCGAAGAGCAGTATCACCCCGCCGAGAGCGAGGATCGACACCGCGAGGCTGGTCGAACTCGCGGGGCGGATGAAGCTGAAGATCGCGATGAGCATCAGCCCCAGCACTGGAACCCCGGTTCCGAGGATCCACGCCAACGCGGTACGGCCGGTGATGCCGAGGGTGCGCCGGGACTGTGGTCCGTCCGATCCCAGCGCGCGGGCGGCGATGGGCCGGAGGGCGAATTCCGTGAGCAGGTAACAGAACGCGCAGACCGTGATCCCCGCCAGGGCGATCGTGAACGCGACCTTCGGAATGGTCTGGGGGTCGATGATGGCGTACAGCGTCGTGAAGAAGACCAACCCGATGCCCCACAACGCCGCCTGGACCCGGGTCAGGCGCCACGGCGCGCGAAACGCGGCCGACCGGTCGCGGTCGGTGGGCGCGTCGTCCTCGGTTGCCCACCGGAGGTCCGACACCAGTCGCTTGGTGCCCCAGGTCACACCGATCAGAACCGCGCACAACACGAACACCGGCACCGCGACGAAGTTGGCGATCGCGAATTCGCTCGACCACACACTCGGGCCGGGGACGACGACGCTGACGAGCAGGCAGGTGATCAGCGCGCCGACGAGATTGGTGAACACCAGCGGGGCGGTCAGCAGTAGTTGGACACGGATACGGCGCCGACGCGGACTCTCGTCCGGCGATCCGAGCAACCACGACCCCAGCGGGGCGACGGATCGGCGAGGGCTGCGCATAGTCATTCGAGACTAGTCGGCACGATCCCTTAGGGTGGGCGGGTGCGCCTAGTGATTGCCCGATGCCGAGTCGACTACGTAGGCCGCTTGACGGCACATCTGCCCACCGCTCGCAGACTGTTGTTGATCAAGTCCGACGGCTCCGTGAGCATCCACGCCGACGACCGTGCCTACAAGCCGCTGAACTGGATGTCCCCGCCCTGCTGGCTGGTCGAGGATTCCGTCGAAGACGCGGAGGCCCTGTGGGTGGTGACCAACAAGGCCGGCGAGGAACTGCGGATCACCATCGAGGAGATCGAGCACGACTCCAGCCACGAACTCGGGGTCGATCCGGGGCTCGTCAAGGACGGTGTCGAGGCACACCTGCAGGAGCTGCTCGCCGAGCACGTCGAAACCCTCGGCAGCGGGTACACGCTCGTGCGGCGCGAATACATGACCGCCATCGGTCCTGTGGACCTGCTGTGCCGGAACGCCGACGGCGCCTCCGTCGCGGTGGAGATCAAACGCCGGGGCGACATCGACGGTGTCGAACAACTCACGCGCTACCTCGAACTGCTCAACCGCGACCCCCTGCTGGCGCCGGTGAGCGGCGTCTTCGCCGCCCAGCAGATCAAGCCGCAGGCCAAAACGCTTGCCACCGACCGCGGAATCCGGTGCCTGGTGCTCGACTACGAGGCGCTGCGCGGCACCGAGAGCACCGAGTTCCGGCTCTTCTGAGGCCTAGGCTGAACCCGTGCCCCGTCGTAAACCGCAGCGGAAGAACACGCGCCGCAGTGCGCCTCCGGACACCTCCGAGGGCTCACTGTTCGGCAGCGCGCTGATGCGTCAGGAATCCGGACCCGCAGGCGACGCGGACGAGAGCTACATCGTGCGCACGATCCCCGGGGCCCGGGCGGCCAAGTCCTACCGGTGCCCCGGCTGCGATCACGACATCCGGCCGGGTGTCGCCCATCTCGTCACCTGGCCGGCCGAATACGGCGGAGCCGAAGACCGGCGGCACTGGCACACCGGGTGCTGGTCGGGACGCAGCACCCGGGGCCTGACGCGCAAGTGGTCCTAGCTTCCGGTCTTGACGGTCCGCTGACCGGCCGATCTGGCCGGGTTCTTCTCGACGGTGGTCAGCACCGCAGTGTCCTCGTCGGAGTTGTCCGTCTCGTCCTCGGAGCCCTTCCCGGACTCGTTCGGCGCGTTCTTCCGGTCCGCGGTTCCGCCCGGCGCCGACTTGGTGTTCGTGTTCTTGTTCTCGTTCGAGCGCTGATCCGACTTCGACGACGCGGATTCGGGCTGCGCGTCGAGGAGTTCGCTCTCGCGGTTGACCGAGGCCAACATTGCGGGAACGGAATCGAGCTGGCCCCGAATTCCCAAGAGCTGCGCCAGGATCCGGCCGCGTAGCACCCGAAGTTCCTCCGCCAGTTCTTTGGCGTGCGCGATCTTGCGTTCCGACTGATCGGTGGCCGCCTGCAGTCGGCGCTCCGCCTCGTGCGTCGCGTCGGCGAGACGACGGTGCGCCTCCGCCTTGCTGGTGGACTCGAGCTCGTTGACCGCGGTGATCGTCTTCTGGCGACGCTCGGACATCGCGAGGTCGAAGTCTTCCTGCACCTGCGACCGGCGCAGTTCGGCCTCGGCGGCCAGACGGTCGCGCTCGGACTGGGCGGCCTCGACGATCTTCGCGGCCTCCGTGCGGGCCTTGGCCATGGTCTGCTCGTGCTGGATCTCGAGAGCACTGCGGCGGTCTTCGAGTTCCGCGACCAGCGACTCGTACTGGCCGCGGAGCTGCGCGCCCTCCTGCTCGGCGACGGAAATCATCTCCGCGGCGTCGGCCTCGGCCTTGGCCCGCACCTCGGACGCCTCGTCCGAAGCGAGACGGAGCATGCGCGAGATGCGGTCGCTCATACCCTCCGCGGTGGTGGGAGGGACGGACAGGCGGTCGACGTCCTTGCGGAGATCGTCGATCTCGTCGCGCGCATCGTCGAGCTGCTTGGCGAGGTCCCGCGCCTGCGCCGCCGCGGCGTCGCGGTCGGCGGCAGTGACGCGGAGCTCGGCGTCGAATCGCTCGAAGTAGTTGCGTACCTCGTCCCGGTCGAATCCCTTACGCACGGTGGAAAAGGGAAGGGGGATCGAACCACGGTCCTGCTCGTTTACCATGGCCGCCAATCTACCTGGGCAAAGTAGAACTTGTCTCTGCGCCTGGTGCCCGGTGCTAGTGGCTCGCCGCGGGCTCCACCAGTTCGACGAGAACGCCGCCCGCGTCCTTCGGGTGCACGAAGTTGATTCGCGAGTCGGCGGTTCCGCGGCGGGGAGCGTCGTACAGCAGCCGGACGCCACGCTCGCGCAGCTGAGCCGAGATGGCGTCGATGTCCGTGACGCGGTATGCGAGCTGCTGCAGACCGGGGCCACTGCGATCGATGAACTTGGCGATGGTCGAGTTCTCGTTCAGCGGTGCGAGCAACTGCAGCGCGGTGCTGCCCTCGGGGGAGCCGACGACGCTCAGCATCGCCTCGCGCACGCCTTGCTCCTCGTTCACCTCTTCGTGCGTCGACACCATGCCGAGGTGTTCGGAGTACCACGCGATGGCGGCGTCGAGGTCGGGGACGGCGATGCCGACGTGGTCGATGGCGGTCACCAGGTCCGAGGACAGAGGTGAGGAGGTCTGGGTGGGGGAGGACTGTGTCATGGTTCCGACGTTAGCGCTACCGTTTCGGTAGTTCTCGTCGGGATGTGACTTCCGTCGCCCCGCACCTGCCTACTCGCTCATTGCACCGGAGGAAATCGTGACCAGTTCTGTGATCGTTGCCGGAGCCCGGACCCCGATGGGTCGTCTGCTGGGTTCGTTGAAGGATGTGTCCGGATCTGATCTGGGTGGGGTGGCGATCCGGGGTGCGCTGGAGAAGGCGGGCGTCGCTCCCGAGCAGGTCGAGTACGTGATCATGGGTCAGGTGCTGACGGCGGGAGCTGGTCAGATCCCCGCGCGGCAGGCAGCGGTAGCGGCGGGGATCGGGATGGATGTGCCGGCGTTGACGATCAACAAGGTGTGCCTGTCCGGGATCGACGCGATCGGGTTGGCCGATCAGCTGATCCGGGCGGGGGAGTTCGAGGTGGTCGTCGCCGGGGGCCAGGAGTCGATGTCGCGGGCGCCGCACCTGCTGGAGAAGTCGCGGGAGGGATTCAAGTACGGCGACGTGACGATGCGCGACCACATGGCGTTTGACGGGTTGTACGACATCTTCACCGATCAGGCGATGGGAAGTCTGACGGAGGCGAAGAACGCGGAGGACGGGCAGCGGATCAGCCGCGAGGACCAGGACGCGTTCGCGGCCACGTCCCACCAGCGTGCCGCCCGGGCATGGAAGGACGGGGTCTTCGACGACGAGGTGGTGCCCGTGCCGGTGCCGCAGCGCAAGGGCGACCCGGTGATGGTGACCTCGGACGAGGGCGTGCGCGGGGACACGACGGTGGAGTCGCTCGGCAAGCTGCGGCCGGCGTTCAGCAAGGACGGCACGGTCACCGCCGGCTCGGCGTCGCAGATCTCGGACGGAGCCGCAGCCGTCGTGGTGATGAGCAAGGCGAAGGCCGAGGAACTCGGGCTGTCGTGGATCGCGGAGATCGGGGCACACGGCGTGGTGGCCGGTCCTGATTCGACGTTGCAGTCGCAGCCGGCGCGGGCGATCGCGAAGGCGTGCGCCAAGGAGGGGATCGAGCCGAAGGATCTGGACCTGGTCGAGATCAACGAGGCGTTCGCGGCGGTGGGCATCGCGTCGACGAAGGAACTGGGGCTGGACCCGGAGGTCGTGAACGTCAACGGCGGCGCGATCGCGATGGGGCATCCGCTGGGGATGTCCGGGGCGCGGATCGCGTTGCATCTCGCGTTGGAGTTGCGCCGTCGTGGCGGGGGTGTGGGTGCTGCGGCGCTGTGCGGTGGCGGCGGACAGGGCGACGCCCTGATCGTGCGCGTCCCGAAGGCGTGACCTGCACGACAGTCCGTGGTGGTGTATCTCACACCACTACGGACTGTCGTAGATGGTCGGGCACAATGGTCGGCATGGCGAACGTCTTCGATCTCAGTACCACGGCCAAGCGCTTCCGATTTGTCGCAATTCTGGAGGCCTTCACCTGGCTCGGCCTCCTCATCGGCATGGCCTTCAAATACCTGCCGGCCGACGGCAACGAGATCGGCGTGAAGATCTTCGGTCCCATCCACGGCGGCGTCTTCGTCCTGTACCTGCTCGTCTCGCTCTGGACCGCCCGCAAGCTGAGCTGGAATCTGGTCACCATCTTCTGGGCGCTCGTCGCCAGCGTCCCGCCGTTCGGCACCGTCGTCTTCGAGGTGTGGGCCGCGCGCACCGGCCGCATGGCCGAACTGTCCCGGTCGAGCGCGGCGAAGGCCGAACCCTCGCTCGTCTGACTCCCGCACCGAGCCCGCGGTAGACACGGCCCGCATTCCGGTGCGCCCGCAAATCGTGACAAACTGGTGGGCGTGACTCGACCAGGTTCTCGTCCGTCAGCGCGTTCCTCAGCAGTGACCGCAGCCATGAGCGGAGCAGTCGATCTCTCCGCCCTCAAGGAGCGTGCGGCCGCTCCGCCTCCGCAGGCACCCGCCCCCTCCGGTGACGGTGCCACCCCGGCCGCCCCGGACAGTACCGGGCTCGCCCCCGTCATCGACGTCACCGAGGCGACGTTCGAGGCCGAGGTGCTCGTCCGGTCCCAGCAGGTGCCGGTCGTCGTCGACCTCTGGGCCACCTGGTGCGAGCCGTGCAAACAGCTCTCGCCGCTGCTCGAGAAGCTGGCGCGCGAGGCCGGCGGCACCTGGGTGCTGGCCAAGGTCGACGTCGACGCCAACCCGCGCATCGCGCAGGCGTTCGGCGTCCAGTCCGTCCCGACCGTCGTCGCCATCGCGGGCGGACAACCGCTCGCCGACTTCCAGGGCGCACAACCCGAGCCGCAACTGCGGCAGTGGCTCGCCGCCGTCCAGCAGGCAGTTGCCGGAAAGCTGTCCGGACCCCCGGCCGGTGACGGCGACCCGGACGAGCCCGAGCCCGAGGACCCGCGCTTCGTCGCCGCCGAGGCCGCCCTCGACGAAGGCGACCTGTCGGCCGCCGAAGCCGAGTTCCAGAAGATCCTCGACGAGGAACCGGCCAACGCCGAGGCGCAGGGCGCGATCCGGCAGGTGCGTTTCCTAGCCCGGGTGCAGTCCGTCGATCCCGGGGCCGTCGCCGCGGCGGACGCCGCCCCGAACGACATCGACGCCCAACTCCAGGCTGCAGACGTCGAGCTCTACTCCCAGGCCCCCGACGCCGCGTTCGCCCGGCTCATCGGTCTGGTCGCGCGCAGCGCCGGCGACGACAAGACACGTGTCCGGACGCGTCTGCTGGAACTGTTCGAACTGTTCGACCCGGCCGAGCCCGTCGTCATGACCGCGCGCCGGAAGCTCGCCGCCGCCCTGTACTGACACGGAACCGGGGTGAGCGCCGACGGCACTCACCCCGGTGACCCGGACCGGAATGTCAGCTCCGGACGCGCTCCACCCGTCCCACCAGGAAGACGTACGAGGCGATCCCGACCGCGGTCACCACGGTCATGTAGACGAACCCGGGCGCGAAACTCTCGTCGGTGACGAGCAACCCGATGACGATCGGTGTCGCGATCGACGACAGGTTGCCGATGAAGTTGAACATTCCACCGGTGAGCCCGAGCAGGCGTTCCGGTGCGAGAGCCGACACCAGCGACCAGGTGATCGACGCGAGACCGTTGCCGAAGAACGCGATGGACAGGAACATGATCACCATCGCGGTCGAGTCGGTGAAGTTTGCGCCGATCATCGCGACGGTCAGCAGGAGCCCCACGATGATCGGCCCCTTACGGGCGACCCCGAGCGATATCCCCTTCTTCAGCAGGAAGTCGGAGAACACCCCGGAGAACAGCACACCGACGAGCGCCGCGACGAACGGAAGCGAAGCGAGAAATCCGGACTTGATGTAATCCATGCCCCGGTACTCGACGAGGTAGGTCGGGAACCAGGTCAGGAAGAACCACAGCGTCGAGGTGAGGCAGAACTGGCCCAGATAGATGCCCCACAGCTTGCGCCTGCCGAGGACGGTCGCGACATCGTTGCGCGTCACGGCCGGACGTTCGGGTTGCTGTTCCTCCACGAGGTCGACGAGCCCGCCGCCGTCGCGGATCAGGTCGATCTCGGCGTCGTTCGCCCGCGAGTCGCGCGGTTCGCGATAGAAGGCGTACCAGACGAGACCCCAGACCGCTCCGATCACGCCGGTCACGATGAAGACCCAGTGCCAGGACAGGACGGACTGAAGCCAGGAGAGGAACGGCGTGAGCAGTGCCAGTCCGATGAACTGGCCGGAGGTGTAGAAGCCGATCACCGTCCCACGTTCACGCTCGGGGTACCAGGCGGTCGCGACCCGGTTGTTGATCGGATACGCCGGTGCCTCGAACACGCCGACGAGAAGTCGCAGCGCGATGAGGGCGACGAAGCCCCCGATGACACCCATGAACGCCGTCGCGACGGACCACAGGATGAGGCACGCCGGGTAGAGCAGTCTCGGGGGTATGCGGTCGACGAGCCAGCCACCCGGAATCTGCAGCGCCGCATAAGTCCACCCGAACGCCGACAGCAGCAGCCCTTGCTGAGCCTTGGAGAGATCCATCTCCTCGGCGATCGCGGGCATCGCGATCGACAGGTTCGCCCTGTCCATGTAGTTGATGACGACCGTCACGAACAGCATCACCGCGATGAGGACGCGCGCCTTCGATGCCTGCGCGGCCACCGACGTGGACCGGCCGGTCTTCTGAATCTGGACCATGTCCCTCACCACTCCGCAAACGATCCGTCGCTGTGGCGCCAGACCGGATTTCGCCAACGATGTCCTTCGGCCGCCCGTTCGATCACGTACTCCTCGTTCACCTCGATGCCCAGTCCCGGGCCGGTGGGGATTCGGACCTGACCGTCGGCGTAGGTGAACACGGACGGGTCGACGAGGTAGTCGAGGAGATCGTTCGACGTGTTGTAGTGGATGCCGAGGCTCTGTTCCTGAATCGTGGCGTTGTAGCAGCCGGCGTCGATCTGCAGGCACGTCGCCAGCGCGATCGGCCCGAGGGGGCAGTGCAGCGCGAGCGCCACGTCGTAGGCCTCGGCCATGTGCGCGATCTTCCGCGCCTCGGTGATGCCGCCGCAGTGCGACGGATCGGGCTGGATGATGTCGACGGCGCCGGACGCGAGGACGGATTTGAAATCCCAACGGGAGAACAATCTCTCACCCAGGGCGATCGGGATCGGCGACTGCCGCAGCACGTCGACGAAACCGTCGACGTGTTCGGAGAGGACCGGTTCCTCGACGAACATCAGCCGGAACGGTTCGAGCTCCCGGAGCAGCACCTTGGCCATCGGCTTGTGCACCCGGCCGTGAAAGTCGACGCCGATGCCGATTTCCGGGCCGACGGCATCGCGCACCGCCGCGACGTTGGCGAGACACCGGTCCACCTTGTCCCAGGTGTCGAGGTACTGCAGTTCCTCGGTGCCGTTCATCTTCACCGCGGTGAATCCGCGGTCCACGACCTCACGCGCCGCCTTCGCGGTGTCCGCGGGGCGGTCGCCGCCGATCCACGAGTAGACCTTGATCCGGTCCCGGACGCGGCCGCCGAGAAGCTCGTACGCCGGCACGCCGAGGGCCTTGCCCTTGATGTCCCACAACGCCTGGTCGATGCCGGCCAGCGCGCTCATGTGGATGCCGCCGCCGCGATAGAAACCCGACCGGTACATGACCGTCCACAGGTCTTCGATCTGGGTCGGATCCTGCCCGATGAGGTAGTCGGACAGTTCCTCCACCGCGGCGGCGACCGACGCCGCGCGGCCCTCGAGTACCGGTTCGCCCCAGCCGACCACCCCGTCGTCCGTCTCGATCCGCAGGAACAGCCACCGCGGTGGCACGGTGTAGGTGGTGAGTGACTTGATCTTCATGGAGTCCTCCTGTGCGGGGCGGTGGTGTGGGCCCCGGTCGTCGTGTGAGTCGGTTCAGGCGGCGTCGGCGGACCAGATGTCCAGCAAGGCGCGTGCGCGCTCTCGCACGGTGTCGGCGCTGTCACCGGGTCGATACAGGCAGGTGCCGAGGCCGGCGCCGCCCGCACCGGCGGCGGCCCACTCGGCGAGATTCGTTCGGTCGACACCGCCGACGGGAAGCAGTTCGACCTCCGTGGGCAGCACCGCCCGCCACGCCGTCATCCCGGCCGTCCCGATGGAGTCGGAGGGGAACAGTTTCACGCTGCGGGCGCCCGCGCCGACGGCGCGGAAGGCCTCGGTGGGTGTCGCCGCTCCCGGGTACGCGCGCAGGTTCCGGGCGACGGCAGCGCCGATGACGTCGACATCGGTGTTGGGCGAGACGATGATCCGGGAACCGGCGGTCTCGGCCCGGATCACGTCGTCGACACTCAGCACGGTCCCGGCGCCGACCACGCAGGCGTCGCCGACGGCAGCCGCCAGTCGTTCGATCGATTCGAACGGGCGAGGAGAGTTCAGCGGGACCTCGATCGCCGTGAAGCCTGCGTCGGCGAGGGCGGAACCGACCGCGACGACGTCCTCCGGGGTGATGCCGCGCAAAATGGCGATCAATCCGGTCGCGGTTTCAGTGGCTGTGGGGCTCACGGGGTCTCCTTCTGGTGGTTCGTGGATGGTGTCTGTTCGACGAGGCCCGCGGCGATCGCCACGTGCCACAAGCCCTGCGCCGCCGCTTCCTCGGCGACCATCTCGGCGACCACGCCGTGGACGCGCAGGGCCGCTGCGTAGCGCCGGCATAGATCGGCGTTGCCGCACAGCAGAATTCGGCCCCCGAGGGCGAACTGCGGAAGAAGGTGTCGTACCTCGTCCGCGATGATCACGCCGGAGACGTAGTCGGGAACCGACGCCGGATCGAGGAGTCCGTCGAGCACGAGCGCTCGTGCTCCGAACAACTCCGCGGGCAATCCGCGGGACGGCACCGACGTTCCGGTGACGAGGCCGCGCTCGAACGCGGCGTCGTCCCGCACGCCACCGTGCGCGGTCCGGCCGAGGATGCCGTGCTGCATCACCAGGCCGTACAACTCGCCCGACATCGACGTGGCGAACGAGACGATCTTGCGGTTCTCGACGCGGGTCCACTTGGTGTGGGTTCCGGGTAGGACGATGGTGAGCGGGCTGTCGGTCGGGGTGAGCATGCCCAGCGCCCCGATGATCTGCGTCTCCTCGCCCCGCATGACGTCGCCGGCGACTGTCCCGTCGGCCGCGGGGGCGACGCGCAGTCCGGGGACCAGATGCAGTACTCCGCGAGGGTGCGGGACCGTGGTCAGGTCGGCGGCGTCGATGGCGAGGTCGGTCGGGGTGGTGAGGTAGCCGGCTTCACGCCAGCCCTGGGCGCTGCCGACCATGCCGCACGCGATGGCCGGGAGACCGGGGGACGCGGCGAGCCAGTCGCCGCACGCCGCGTCGAATGCGGCTTCGTAGTCGCGGGTCCTCGATCCGGGGTCGTCGCCGGTGGCGCCGAGCAGTCCGAAGTCCGGCCGGCGGGCGTCCAGAATGCGGCCTCGGTCGCCGAGGAGCCAGGCACGCTGCGACGACGTGCCCCAGTCGAGGGCGATCAGACGCGGTGTCGAAGTGTCGGGGGTGTTCTGGATCACCTGACCACTATCGGACGCAAATCCCATAATGACGAATACGGTCCCTATATGTGGGATAGTGGGGTGTGGCGAATCCGACGTACGACATTCCACCCGGCACCCAGACGCTGGCACGGGGCCTCTCCGTGATCCGTGCCGTCTCCGACGGCGCGCAGGATCTGCGTGCCGTCGTCGAACACACCGCGCTGGGACGCAGCACCGCGCACCGACTCGTGCAACTGCTGGTGCACGAGGGATACCTGCGGAACGGCAGCCGCGGCTACACCCTCGGGCCGACGTTGATCGAGCTGGGTTTCAAGGCGCTCCACGGCAACCCGCTGCCGGTCGTCGCCCGCCCGATCCTCGAGGAGTTGTCGGCGCACGTGCACGACACCGTGCACCTGGCGGTCGAGGACGGCGGCTCCGTGCTGTATCTGGACAAACTGCCCGGATCGCGGGGCGCCGAGATGCGGTCCCGCATCGGTCACCGCATGCCGCTGACCCGCGCAGGCGTCGGAAAGGCGCTGCTGCTGGACTCGGCCGAGCGCTGGGATGCGCTGTACGAGAGCGACGGTGCGCAGGGGCCGCGACCACCGGCCGGCGCCTCCGGCGGGTCGGCGGATTTCCGTGCACGCATGAACGACTACGTGCGGATGGGCGCCGCGATGGACCTCGAGGACAACGAACCGGGCATCCGCTGCGTGGCGGCGCCGATCCGGGACGCGTCGTGCGCGATCGTCGGTGCGATCAGCGTGTCGGCGACGAGCCCGTACATGCCCGACGAGCGGATGCGTGGCCTCGTGCCGGTCGTGTGCCGGGCCGCCGGACGGATCTCCGCGGCACTCGGCTACCGGGAGATCTGAGAACGGTCACTTCGTGCGACGGTCAGCGGTACCGGCCCTCGCAGGCCTGCTCGCCGCCGAGCACTCCGGTGCGGAAGGCGTCGACCCGGGAGAATCCGCTCGGCACCGTCTCCCCGTTGACGTCGCTGGCGGCCAATCCGTCGGTGAGTAGACCCGACACGGCCTCGTCGAGGTCGCCGGGGGACAGCCACACGCTGCCCGCCTCCAGGGTGGCGGGATTGTCCGGACTCAGCGCGGTGGTGATGACCCCGGACAGGCAGGCGGCGCGGAGTGCGGTCTGCGGTGAGTGCAGATCGTCGCCCCGGTCCCGCTGCAACGCCAGGGTGTAGCGGGAGGCGAGCAGGACGTACGCGTTGTAGTCGCCGGTGAGGTTGGTCGGGAAGAGTTCACGCCTGCCGAGGTGGCCCGGTGTGCCGCGTTCGGCGAGGGCATCGACGCTGACACCGATCGTGTTGGTGGCCGGGCAGTACGACACCGGCTCGGTGACGTCGGCGTCCGCGCAGTCGAGGTCGGCGCCGTCGAGTTGCAGCGCAGGTGGATCGTCGAGATCGAAGATCTGCTGGAACGACGTGAAGAACGACTCGAGCGATTCCTCGGTGACGGGCAGTTCGCCGTCGTCGGATTCGTCGGCGAATCGCTGCGGCAGATCCGCGCGACGCGAGTCGATCTCCTTCTCGTCGATGCGCGTGCACGGCGCCGGACCGTCCGTGAACCCGATCTGCGTGGCCGTGACCCGTTCGAAGGCCGAACCGTGCACGTTGTCGGGGTCGTTCGGGTCGGTGTCGCCGATGGCCACCGCCGACGCCAGGACCTTGTTCAGGCCGTCCGACGTGTTGAGCGTGAAGTGGGGTGCCTTGTCCTCCGCGATGTGCCGCATGAACGCCCCCGCCAGGCAGTCGGCCTGCTGTTCCCGCACGATGTCTCCGCCCACGCCCTCGTCGGCGATGCCCGCCTTCGTCTGGACGGCGTGCCCGTACTCGTGGGCCAGCACGAAGACCGCGGCGACGACGCCGAACTTCTCCACGACCTCCGGCAGCAGCAGCGTCCGGTCCCAGCCGATCGTGTGGTCGGTGGTGCAGTAGCCGGCGTTGAGAAGTTCCTCGGTGCTGTCTCCGCAGAACCGAGGGCCGTCGGCCTCGCGGGGATCCCAGGAGATCAGTTCCTCGACCGGTTCGAAGTCGCGCTGGAACAGCGCCGGGAACTGGATGCGCCAGTAGTCCTCGATGTCGCTGACGGCGTTGGCAACCATCGTGTCGATTTCGCCGCCGTCGGTGCCGGTGACGGGGAGATCGGCGTCGGGAACTCCCTTGCGGGCACCGCTCGGCCCCGACGTCGCATCGAGCCCCGCAACCTTGAAGGGGTCGTCGTAGATGGATGCGGCGTCGCCGTCTATCGAACGGGCGCAACCCGACAGGACGACCGCGGTCACGGCCAGCACGCCCATGCTCGCAGCCCACTGCCGACGTCGGGTCAGCATGGCCGTGCCTTCATCAACGCTCCAGACTCATCCAGATCGCCCCGTTGGCGGGCAGTGCCACCTCTGCCGAGGCGGGACGGCCGTGCCACGGCTGCGAAGTCGCCGTCACCGCACCGAGATTTCCCCAACCCGATCCTGCATAGACCTCGGCGTCGGTGTTGAGAATTTCACGCCATTCGCCCAGTTCTGGCAAGCCCACACGATAATTCGCGTGTGGGGAACCCGAGAAATTGAACAGACAGGCCAGGATCGAGCCGTCGGTGCCGTAGCGCAGGAAACTGAGCACATTGTTGGCGGTGTCGTTGGCGTCGATCCAGGAGAACCCGCCCGGTGACGTGTCGAGTGTCCACAACGACGGGTGCTCGCGGTACGTGGCGTTGAGGTCGTGGACGAGGCGGAGCAGACCGCGGTGGAAGCCGCCGGTGTACGGGTCGTCGAGTTGGTACCAGTCGAGTCCCCGTTCCTCGGACCATTCGGCGGTCTGTCCGAACTCCTGACCCATGAACAGCAGTTGCTTGCCCGGGTGCGACCACATGTACGCCAGCAGGGCCCGGACCCCGGCGGCCTTCGCGTGGTCGTTTCCCGGCATCCGCGTCCACAGCGTGCCCTTGCCGTGCACCACCTCGTCGTGGCTGATGGGCAGCAGATAGTTCTCGCTCCACGCGTACATCAGGGAGAACGTGATCTCGTGATGGTGATAGCTGCGGTGGACGGGGTCGTGTGCCAGGAATCCGAGGGTGTCGTGCATCCACCCCATGTTCCATTTCATGTTGAAACCGAGACCGCCGACGTTGGTCGCGCGCGTGACCCCCGGCCACGCCGTCGACTCCTCGGCGATGGTGACCACGCCGCGGTGTTTCTTGTGGACCGTGGCATTGGTCTCCTGCAGGAATGCGACGGCCTCGAGGTTCTCCCGTCCGCCGTGGATGTTCGGCGTCCACCCGCCCTCGGGCCGCGAGTAGTCGAGGTACAGCATCGAGGCGACCGCGTCGACGCGCAGACCGTCCACATGGAACTCGTCCAGCCAGTACAGCGCGTTGGCCACCAGGAAGTTGCGGACCTCCAGCCGCCCGAAATCGAACACGTACGTTCCCCAGTCGAGTTGCTCGCCGCGCTGAGGATCGCTGTGTTCGTAGAGCGGCGTGCCGTCGAAACGGGCCAGGGCCCATTCGTCCTTGGGGAAGTGGGCAGGGACCCAGTCGACGATCACTCCGATACCGGCGGCGTGCAGATGGTCGACGAACCACCGGAAGTCGTCGGGGGAGCCGAACCGCGCGGTGGGCGCGTAGTACGACGTGACCTGGTAACCCCACGACCCGCCGAACGGGTGCTCGGCGACCGGAAGCAACTCGACGTGCGTGAAACCCGTCTCCGTGACGTGGGCGGCGAGCTGTTCGGCCATCTCGCGGTAGTTCAGCCCGGGACGCCACGAACCGAGGTGCACCTCGTACACGCTCATCGGGGACTGCGCCGGCTCGGTCGCCGCGCGCTGCTCCAGCCACTCGGCGTCATTCCACTCGTACGTGCTGACCGACACCCGGGACGCCGTCGCGGGCGGTACCTCGGTCGCGAAGGCCATGGGATCGGCCTTGTCACGCACACTGCCGTCGGGCCCGTGGACCCGGAACTTGTACAGCTCGCCGACCTCGATACCGGGGATGAACAGCTCCCACACCCCGGTGGATCCGAGTGCGCGCATCGGGAAATTTCGGCCACTCCACCCGTCGAAATCGCCGATCACACTCACCCCGCGGGCATTGGGAGCCCACACGGCGAACGACGTGCCGGTGACGGTGCCGTCGGGGGTGTCGTAGCGACGGCGGTGTGCGCCGAGGATCTCCCACAGTCGCTCGTGCCTGCCCTCACCGAACAGGTGCAGGTCGAGTTCGCCGAGGGTGGGCAGGAACCGGTACCCGTCGGCGGAGACGTCGTTGTGACCACCCGGCCAGGTGGTGGACAGCCGGTAGTCCATCAGGTCCCGGTACGGAACGAGCGTTCCCCACACCCCGTGCGCCAGATGTTCCAGCGAGAAGCTCGTCCCCCCGATGACGGCGTCGACGGCCTCGGCGTAGGGCCGAAGTACGCGGATGACCGTGCCCTCGGGGTGCGGGTGCGCGCCCAGGATCGAGTGCGGATCGTGGTGCTCCCCGCGGGCCAGCAGGTCGAGGTCGGCGGCGTCGGGTGCGATGGCGGCAGGCGGTTCGACGGTCACTCTGTACCTCCGCGGTAGGCCAGCTTCGTTCTGGCCGGATAGGGGATCGACGGTAATGCCAGGATATGGGCCACGGAGCGCCACGGTTCGAGGCGCACGAAGTTGGCCTGGCCCCAGTGGTACTGCTCACCGGTGACCTCGTCGAGCACGGTCAGGTGGTCGTGCCAGTCGCGCCCGAGCGCGGGCATGTCGAGCCACACGTTGCCCTGCTCGGCGCCGTACGGGTTGAGATTGATCACCGTCAGCACCGCATCCCCGGTGGTGGCGTCGAACTTGGAATAGGCGATCAGGGCGTCGTTGTCGACGTGATGGAAATGGATGTTGCGCAGCTGCTGCAACGCCGGATGCTGCCTGCGGATCCGGTTGAGCGCGGTGATCCACGGTTCGAGGGACTCGCCGCGGGCGGCCGCCCCTTCGAAATCGCGGGGACGCAACTGATACTTCTCCGAGTCGAGGTATTCCTCACTGCCAGGTCGCACCGGAACATGCTCGTACAGTTCGTATCCCGAATACACCCCCCATGTGGGAGACAGTGTCGCCGCCAGCGCGGCGCGCAGTGCGAACATGCCCGGGCCGCCGTTCTGCAGGCTCTCGTGCAGGATGTCCGGGGTGTTGACGAAGAGGTTGGGGCGCGCCTCGTCGGCCTTTGCCGCGATCTCCTTGCCGAACTCCGTCAGCTCCCACTTGGCCGTGCGCCACGTGAAATACGTGTAGGACTGCGTGAACCCGCGCCGGGCGAGACCGTACAACCGCGCGGGACGGGTGAAGGCCTCGGACAGGAACAGGACGTCCGGATCCGACTTCTTGACCTCGGCGATCAGCCACTCCCAGAAGTCCGGCGGCTTGGTGTGCGGGTTGTCGACCCGGAAGATCTTGACGCCCGCCGCCACCCAGTGCCGCACCACCCGCAGGACCTCCGCGTAGATGCCGTCCCGGTCGTCGTCGAAGTTGACCGGGTAGATGTCCTGGTACTTCTTCGGCGGATTCTCGGCGTAGGCGATGGTGCCGTCGGGAAGCACGGTGAACCATTCGGGGTGCTTCTTCGCCCACGGATGGTCCGGCGCGGCTTGCAGGGCCAGGTCGATGGCCACCTCCATGTTCAACTTCCGGGCGGCGGCGACGAAGGCCTTGAAATCGCGCATCGTCCCGAGCTGCGGGTGGAGGGCGTCGTGGCCGCCCTCGTCCGAGCCGATGGCCCACGGCGAACCGACGTCCTCGGGCCCGGGAGTCAGCGTGTTGTTGGGGCCCTTCCGGTTGATCTTGCCCACCGGATGGATGGGCGGCAGATAGACGACGTCGAATCCCATCGACGCGATCCGGGGGAGTGCGGCCGCGGCGGTTGCGAACGTCCCGTGCCGGGGCCGTCCGTTCTCGTCCCAGCCCCCGGTGGAGCGTGGGAAGAACTCGTACCACGAGCTGAACAGGGCGCGGGTGCGGTCGACGAGCACCGTGTGCGGCTCGCTCTTGGTGACGAGGTCGCGCAGCGGATGCGCACGCAGCAGTTCGGTGACGTCCGATCCGAACGCCGGCGCCACCCGTTCGGACAGGTGACGGTCGGAACGCAGTGACGCCGCGACCCCGGTCAGCCGGGAGCGGTCGGCGCGCGGGATGCCCTTCGCGGCACGCTCGAACAGGCGCGCACCGATCTCGAGGTCGTTGGCCAGTTCCGCCGCACCCTGGCCTACCGACAGCTTGGCCTCGACCGCGTGCTTCCACGTGGTGACCGGATCGCTCCACGCCTCGATCCGGAACGTCCAGAGGCCCTCGCCGGTAGGTGTGAAGGAGCCGTCGACGGTATCGGGCAGCGGACCGCCGGTCATGGGGATACGGAAGGTCGCCGAGCCACCGGACGCGGCGCTGCGCGGCCCCCGCACCGCGAGCGTGGCGGCCACGGCGTCGTGACCTTCGCGCCACACGGTTGCCCGGACGGGAAACACCTCACCCACAACGGCCTTGGCGGGATACCGACCGCACCCGATGTTCGGCTCCACGTCGTCGATACCGAGTCGACCTGTCACGCTGGGCTCCGTTCCATAGCCGGAAGTTGCCGGCGGCTCGTGGGCTGGGCCGCCGGTTCAACCGTAATGGAGTAGACCGGTTCCTGTCCGTATTGGAGATATGGCGCCGACCCGCCCCGACACGCAGGCAGGGGTGCTCGCAGTGCGTTATCGTTCGCGAGGTGAAAGCCTTGCGTCGGTTCACTGTCCGAGCCCACCTTCCGGAGCGGCTCGCTGCCCTCGGTCCGCTGTCCACCAATCTCCGCTGGTCGTGGCATCCGGCCACGCAGGAGTTGTTCGGATTGCTCGACGAGGACCTGTGGCGGCAGGTGCAGTTCGACCCGGTCCGGATGCTCGGAGAGGTCGATCCCGCCCGCCTGGACGAACTGGCCGAGGACGTCTCGTTCCTTGCGCGGCTCGATGCCGCGGCGGCCGATCTCGACGACTACCTGTCGAGGCCCCGCTGGTACCAGAACCAGCAGGCCAAGGGGGTCATGCTGGACGGTGGGATCGCCTATTTCTCAATGGAGTTCGGTGTCAGCGAAGTGCTGCCCAACTACTCCGGCGGTCTCGGAATCCTCGCAGGCGACCACCTGAAGGCTGCCTCCGATCTGGGCCTGCCGCTGATCGGTGTCGGGCTGTTGTACCGCTCGGGGTACTTCCGGCAGTCGCTGACCGCGGACGGCTGGCAGGCCGAGCACTACCCGCCACACGACCCGCAGGGTCTGCCGCTGCGACTGCTCACCGAGTCCGGGCCGCAGTCGTCCGACGGTGCCCCCGTCCTCGTCCACGTCGCGGTTCCCGGCGGCCGGGTTCTGCGCGCCCGGGTCTGGATCGCCCAGGTAGGCCGCGTCCCGCTGCTGCTGCTCGACTCCGACATCGCCGAGAACGACGCCGAGATGCGGGGCGTCACCGACCGCCTGTACGGCGGCGACCAGGACCACCGCATCAAGCAGGAGATCCTCGCCGGCATCGGCGGTGTGCGTGCCGTCCGCGCCTACACCCACGCCTACGGCCTGCCCGATCCCGCCGTCTTCCACATGAACGAGGGACACGCCGGGTTCCTCGGCATCGAGCGGATCCGTGAACTGGTCACCGCGGGCGGCCTCGACTTCGACGAGGCGCTGGCCACGGTCCGCGCCGGCACCGTGTTCACGACCCACACCCCGGTGCCCGCCGGAATCGACAGGTTCCCGGCAGACCTCGTGCGGCACTACTTCGGCGGCGACAACGGAGTGAACGAATCCTCGCTGCTGCCGGGCCTGACGATCGATCGGATCCTCGGGCTCGGGCGCGAGCCGGATCCGGCGGTGTTCAACATGGCCCACATGGGCCTCCGCCTCGGACAGCGGGCCAACGGTGTGTCGAAGTTGCACGGCATCGTCAGCCGCGAGATGTTCCGGCCGCTGTGGCCGGGATTCGACGCCGACGAGGTGCCGATCGGCTCGGTGACCAACGGTGTCCACGCGCCCACTTGGGCCGCACCGGAGTGGATCGATCTGGCGACCCGCATTCTGGGCCCCGAACTGGTGGAGGAGGCCCGCGGCTGGGAGCGGCTGCAGGATCTGTCCGCCGAGGAACTGTGGTCGACCCGCAACGCCCTGCGCGGGAAGCTGGTGGAGGAGGTGCGCCGACGGGTGCGCGCGTCCTGGATCGAACGCGGCGCCACGTCGGCCGAGCTCGGCTGGACGGACGAGGTGTTCGACCCGAACGTGCTCACCGTCGGCTTCGCCCGCCGGGTGCCCACCTACAAGAGACTGACGCTGATGCTGCGCGACCCCGCTCGGCTGAAGGCCCTCCTCCTCGACGAGGAGCGTCCGGTGCAGCTGGTGGTCGCGGGGAAGAGTCATCCGGCGGACGACGGCGGAAAGGCCCTCATCCAGCAGGTGGTGCGTTTCGCCGACGCCGCCGACGTCCGGCACCGGATCACGTTCCTCCCCGACTACGACATGTCGATGGCCCGCTACCTGTACTGGGGCTGCGACGTGTGGCTCAACAACCCGCTGCGACCGCTCGAGGCCTGCGGAACGTCGGGTATGAAATCGGCCCTCAACGGCGGACTGAACCTGTCGATCCGGGACGGCTGGTGGGACGAGATGTTCGACGGCGAGAACGGCTGGGCCATCCCGACCGCGGACGGCGTCGTCGACGAGACACGGCGCGACGACCTCGAGGCCAGCGCGCTGTACGAACTGCTCGAGCGCGCCGTCCTGCCCCGGTTCTACGACCGCGCGGACGGCCTGCCGGTGCGCTGGGTGGAGATGGTCCGTCACACCCTGCAGCATCTCGGACCGAAGGTGCTCGCGTCGCGGATGGTGCGCGACTACGCCGTCCAGTACTACGCGCCCGCCGCCGAATCGGCCCGGACGGTGGCGGCCGACGACTACGCCGGCGCCCGTGAGCTCGCACGGTTCCGTCGCCGGGTCGAGGCCGCCTGGCCGGCGGTGGCGGTCCTGCAGGTCGACGGGGCGGGCTTGCCCGACACCCCCGAGATCGGAGCGAATCTGGTTCTCCGCGCGCGCATCCGCCTCGGTGAGCTGTCCGTCCAGGACGTCACCGTGCAGGCCGTCATCGGAAAGGCCGGTCCGGACGAGGAGCTCACCGACATCGTCACCCTCCCGATGACGCACCTCTCGTCGGACGAGTCGGGCGAGCTGTTCGCCGCCGACCTGGCGTTGCCGCTGTCCGGATCGGTCGGGTACACGGTGCGAGTCCTTCCGCACCACCGACTGCTCGTCGATCCGTCGGAGCTGGGGCTGGTGGCGGTGCCGAACCCCTGACCGGTCTATCGGTCGAGCCGGCCGAAGGGGACCTCGGCGAACGTGCCGGGCGGGTTGTAGTACGGCGTGCGCGCGTAGAGGTCGAGTTGTGGTGGGGCGGCGAAGCCTCCCCACAGCGCCTCGCCGGTCACCGAGCTGATCCCGTGTTCCACCCCGCACGGCGCGAAGACGACGTCGAACACCTCCATGTCGTGCCACCCGCCCTGCTGCCAGGCGCGGGCGGTGCCGTCCCACAGGACGACGCACTCGTCGGACGCGGGGTGGGTGTGTACGGCGGTGGTCAGCCCGTCGTCGCCGTTCGCGAAGTGGAAGCCGGTGGACCGTGCGCCGTACCCGGGCCACAGCACGAACACCATCGGGGCCTCGATGACGTCGATCTTCGCACCGCAGAACACGTTGAAGAGGGCTCCGTGCGTGCGGATCTCGCTCACCGTGAGGTTCCACGCGCGGACAGCGGGATCGGAGTCGTGGTACGCGAGTTGCGACGGGCCCGACAGTTTTCCGGGCGTCGCGTTGCTCCTCGCGAACCAGGCCGCTTCCTGGTTGACGACGCCGTACTGCCGGTTGTAGAAGCCGGCGGGTTCGTACAGTTCGAACTCCGGCGGCGAGATCGAGGCGACCGCCACCAGGCCGGGACCTCCCGGTGTCGCGCGGATCGCGTGCTCGACCGGTGGCGGGAAAAACCCCACGTCGCCCGGTCGGAATCGCGCCCAGTGATTCCGCACGAACACCTCACCCTCACCCTGCAGGGCGAGTATCGACTCCTCGGCGAGACCGTAGGCGTGCATGTCCATCTCCTGGCCCGGTTCCAGGGTGAGGACGTGCACGCTCTGCGTCTGGAAGCCCGTGCCGGGCCAGGCGATGAGACGCGTCGCGACCCCGTGGATCTCGACCTCGACTCCGTCGTTCAGCGATCCGATCGCTCCGGCGGAACGAATCTGCGCCGCGGTGCGATGTCTCGCGCGGTAGGGGTCGTCGAAACGCGCAGGGAGTTCCATCCCTCCATGGTAGAAACCGCGAGGTCTACTTCTCAGGCGAACCGGGAGACCGGCCGACAGCTCAGCGGCCCACGTCCCGGCGCTGGAAACCCGTGATCCCGGCGGCGAACAAGGCCGCCGCGAGAATCAGCAGAACGACGAGGGGAGTGGCCGAGAAACTCTCGGCGGGCAGGGCCGGGGTGTAGTGGAAGGGGGAGAGCAACCCGAACCAGCCGGGGAGCACTTCCCCGAACATGCCGGCGACGAGGACGTAGCCGACGTAGGCCCACAGCACCGGTAGCGCGCGGGGGACGAGCGCGCGGGGGACGAGACCGTACACGGCCGCACACAACCCGACGATCAGGAGCACGGCCGGCACGGTGTTGAGGGCCGCGCCGATCAGCCGGCCGAGAGCGCCCGCGTCGGACAGTGTGAATGCGGCGGTGATCCCCATGCCGACCCCTGCCGCCGCTGCGATCGCGACGGCCGCCGCGGCGGTCACCGCCAGCTGGCCGCCCAGCCACCGCGCCCGCGAAACGGGAGTGGCCAGCGCCTCCTCGGCGCGACCGGACGACTCCTCCGAGCGGATGGACACGACGGCTCCGACGGCGTACATCGCGGCCATCACCACCAGGAACACCAGGTACAGGGCGAACGCGCCGTCGGCCGCCGCGGCGGCGCCACCCGGCAACAGCTGCGCGAGATCGGGATCCTGGTCGATGAAATCGCCGATCTGCCTGCCGAGGGAACCGATGGGCAGCGACAGCGCGAACACGCCGACACCCCAGGGCAGAATCTGGCCGCGTTGCTGACGCGTCGCCAACGCGGCGACACCGTTCAGGCGCGTGGTCGCCTCGGCGCGCCCACCCCGCGGCGGGAGGAGCCCCGCCCCGACGTCCCGGCGACCGATGGCAGCATACGCACCCAGCACGGTCAGCGCCGCCGCGACGAGGCCGATCAACAACGGCCACCAGCGCTCGTCGACGTACGCGCGGGTGGCCTGCGACCAGCCGATCGGCGACACCCACGTCAGCAGGCTCCCGCTGTGACCCTGCTGCACGTCGCCCAGGGCACGCAGCAGGTACGCGACGGTGATCGCGCAGATCCCGGCCCCGCTCGCAGTGCGGGCGTGTTCGGTGAACTGGGACGCCAGCGCCGACAGCGCCGTGAACACCAGACCCACCACCAGCACACCGGCGGACATGTTCAGCGAACCCGCCGGAGGCAGACCCACGGCGAGCAACCCGATGACGAGCAGAAGGGCGACGAACACGTTGGCGAGCGCCGCGGAGATCAGTCCCGCCGTGATGCCCGCGTACCGACCGACGACGCCGGCGCGCACCAGCTCCGTGCGCCCGGTCTCCTCCTCCGTCCGCAGGTGCCGCGTCACCAGCAGCACCGACATGATCGCCACCGCCACCATCGTCATGCCGGCTATCTCGTTGGCCACCATCGCGCCCAGCGTGTAATCGTCCAGGCCGTACCCCGGCCCGGCGAGCGCGGTCGCCGCCGGGGACGCGATGAGTTCGGCACGGGCCTGACGGGATTGGGCAGTCGGGTAGATCGTCGAATAACTCGATGCGATCAGTACGGTCAGGCCCGCGACCGCGACCGTCCACACCGGGATCCGAACCCGGTCGGTGCGCACGGCCAGTTCGGCGAGCACATCCGTTCCGCTCAATTGACTCACTGCGACCGTCCGATCCCGAGCGCCTCGACCTCGTCGCGGTACTCGCGGAGGAACAGGTCTTCGAGCGTCGGCGGGTTGGCGGTGATCGAGACGATGCCCAGTCCGGTCAGTGTGGTCATGACCGGGTCGATCTGGTCGGAGTCGACGTCGAACGTGACGGTGTTCGCGTCGTCACCCTTCTGCAGGTTGTGCACACCGGGGACGTTCGCGATGGGGTTGGGGCGGATTCGGGTGGTGGCCGTCACCGTGGTGCGGGTGAAATGACGCAGTTCGGACAGCGTTCCCGCCTGCACCGTCCTACCCGCGCGAATAATGGTGACGGCGTGGCACAGTGCATCGACCTCGGCGAGGATGTGGCTGGACAGCAAGACGGTGCGTCCGTCGCGCGCGAATTCGGTGATGCACTCCTGGAACACCGCCTCCATCAACGGGTCCAGGCCCGACGTCGGCTCGTCGAGGACGAGGAGTTCGGTGTCGGCGGCCAGCGCCGCCACCAGGGCGACCTTCTGCCGGTTGCCCTTCGAATAGGTGCGGCCCTTGCGGGTGGGATCGAGTTCGAACCGTTCGATCAGTGCGGCGCGCCGTGCCGGATCGAGTCCGCCGCGCAGGCGCCCGAGCAGGTCGATCGCCTCCCCACCGGACAGCGTGGGCCACAGGTTCACCTCTCCCGGAACGTAGGCGAGTCGCCGATGCAGGGGAACGGAATCACGCCACGGATCGGAACCGAGAACGGACGCTGTACCGCCGTCGGCACGCAGGAGACCGAGAAGAACCCGGATGGTCGTGGACTTGCCCGAGCCGTTGGGGCCGAGGAATCCGTGCACCTCACCCGGCTTCACCTCCAGATCGAGGCCGTCGAGGGCGACGACTTCGCCGAACTTCTTGGTGAGTCCGCGGACTGAGATCGCAAGGTCCATCGGTCGAGCATAGGTGCGGACCGGTCCGGTGTCCGACTCAGTGCGCGACCGGGGTTCAGGGACGCGAGTCGCGGATCCGGCCGAGTGCCTTACGCACGACTTCCGGATCGGACGTCTCCCAGAACGGGGGCAGCGACGCCCGCAGGAACCCGGCGTAGCGGGCGGTGGCGAGCCGAGGATCGAGGACGGCCACCACCCCCTTGTCGTCGACGCTGCGGAGCAGTCGTCCCACGCCCTGCGCCAGCAGCAGTGCCGCGTGATTGGCTGCGACGGAAAGGAATCCGTTGCCGCCGCGCGACTCGACGGCCTTCTGCCGGGCGACCAGCAGGGGGTCGTCGGGGCGCGGGAACGGGATGCGGTCGAGGATCACCAGGCTCAGCGACGGGCCCGGCACGTCGACCCCCTGCCACAGCGACAGCGTGCCGAACAGCGACGTCGGCTCGTCGCCGGCGAACGCCCGGACGAGGGCACCCGTCGAATCGTCGCCCTGGCACAGGATCGGGCTGTCGAGCCGGTCGCGCATGGCCTCGGACGCGGCCTTGGCGGCCCGCATCGACGAGAACAATCCCAGTGTGCGGCCGCCCGCCGCCTCCACGAGTTCGGCGATCTCGTCGAGATATTTGGGGGACAGGCCGTCCCGTCCCGGCGGCGGAAGATGCTTCGCGATGTAGATGATGCCGGCGCGGGCGTGGTCGAACGGCGATCCCACATCGAGGGCGTTCCACTTGATGGTGCCCGCGTCGGACGGTGCCTCCGATCCGGTCGCCGTCGCCGGATCGATCACGACGGACGACTCGGCGGGAAGCCCCCAGTTGACCGCCAGACCGTCGAAGGAGCCGCCGACGGTCAGGGTTGCGGACGTCAGGACGACGGTCGACTCGGCGAACAGCCGGGACCGCAGCAGCCCGCCCACCGACAGCGGCGCCATCCGCACCACCCGGCGGACCGACCCGCGGTTGTCGTCGGCGGCCAGCCACACCACGTCGTGACGTTTGGCCGGATCCGGTTCGTCGAAGGTGCTGAGAACGCGGACGGCGCTGTCGTGGACCTCCTCGACCGACGCGAGAGCCGTGTTGCGGGCCGCGGCGGCCTCGGGATCGCTCAGCGCCATGCCGGGACGGGACGGCCCGATGGCCGTGCGCAGCGACCAGGCGGCATCGCGGACCGCGGCGAGCGCTGGGGCCGCGCCGGGAGGCAGTGCCTCCCACCGTTCCGGGCGCAACTCCTCGAGCAGTGCCGCCCAGCCCTCTCCTGCAGCCTCGAGCCGGTCGGCGTCCTGCTCCTCGACGAGTTTCGCGCAGCGCCGCGCCGCGGCACTGATCGTCGACGCCGCCAACTCCGCGGTGGCGACGTTGGTGACGCGGTCGACCAGTTCGTGCGCCTCGTCGATGACCACGACGTCGTGTTCGGGCAGGATCGCGATTCCGGTGATGGCGTCGATCGCGAGCAGGGCATGGTTGGTGACCACTACGTCGACCTGGGAGGCCTCCGCACGGGCGCGCTCCGCGAAGCAGTCCTCACCGACCGGGCAGCGGGACTTGCCGAGGCACTCGCGGGCGGTGACGCTGACCTGGCGCCACGCCTTGTCGCTGACCCCCGGTGCCAGGTCGTCGCGGTCGCCGGTCTCGGTGTCCGACGACCACTCGGTGAGGCGCTGGACCTCCCGGCCCAGCCGGGACACCGCGAACGGGTCGAACAACTCGTCGGCCGGAGGTTCCTCCGCCGACCCCGTGTGGATCTTGTTCATGCACAGATAGTTGTTGCGGCCCTTGAGGATCGCGAAGTGCGGTTTCCTGCCGAGTGAACCCTCGAGCGCGTCCGCGAGCCGCGGCATGTCCCGGTCGATCAGCTGACGCTGCAGCGCGATGGTGGCCGTCGAGACGATGACCGTCTTGCCGCTCTGCACCGCGTGCCGGACGCTCGGCACCAGATAGGCGAGGGACTTGCCGGTGCCCGTCCCGGCCTGGACGGCCAGATGCTCCCCGGTGTCGATCGAATGCGCGACGGCGGAGGCCATGGTGAGCTGGTTGGACCGCTCGGCGCCGCCCAGCGACCGCACCGCCGTGCGCAACAGTTCGGGGACGTTGGGGAGGTTTTCGGGCACCCGAGCAGGTTACTCGGGACCTACGTCAGAAATCGTCACGCGGTCCGATGGGGCGTCCGCGTCGCGGCCCACGAGGTGCACCCCGGCGGCCCGCATCCGGTCGATCGCGGCCTCGACGGTCGTCGGCGACACGCCCGCGGTGAGGGGGAGGAGGACCCGTGTCGGGAATCCCGCCGCCACAGCATCGAGGGCCGTCGCCACCACGCAGTGATCGGTGGCGATCCCGACGATGTCGACGTCGGTGGCCCCGGCCGCACGCAGCCATTTCTCCAGGCTCCGGCCGTCGGAATCCTTGCCCTCGAACCCCGAGTAGGCCGCCGAGAACTCGCCCTTGGAGAACACCGCTTCGATGCCGCTCAGGTCGAGGTCCGGGTGGAAGTCCGCACCGGACGTTCCCGATTTGCAGTGCACCGGCCACGTGTCCACGTAGTCCGGTTCCTCCGAGAAGTGGCCGCCCGGGTCGATGTGGTGGTCGATGGTCGCGGCGACGGCGTCGTACGGGGTCGAGGCCAGGAAGCGGCTGATCGCGGCCGCGACCGCGGAGCCACCGTCCACGGCGAGCGAGCCGCCCTCGCAGAAATCGTTCTGGACGTCGACGACGAGCAGTGCCCGGCGGACGTGGGTGCCGGTCATCGTGCCCTCCTGGAGTCGGGTTCGGCGAACCGCACCGGGATCGCCGGTTCGCCGCGGGAGAGCTTCAACGCCTCCCAGGGCAGGCTCACTAGACCCGCGGCCAGGAGGGATCTGCTGTCCTCCAGGGTAGTCGCGTCGCAAGCCGTCTCACCGCCACGCACCAGCGGGACCAGCAGTTCCCGCGCCTCGAGGCCGGCCGGGTCGGGTGCGTCCGAGTGGGCCGAGTACACGACCTCCTCCACCAGGGTGCCGGTCTCGCGGGCGAACCGCACCGCCCGCTTCGTGCCGCCCCGCGACGCCTTGTTACTGCTGCGCTTCTCGACGGGGATGCCGTCCACCTCGACGAGTTTGTAGACCATTCCGGCGGTGGGTGCGCCGGAGCCGACGACGACGGACGTGCCGACGCCGTACACGTCGACCGGCTCGGCGCGCAGTGCGGCGACGGCGTATTCGTCGAGGTCGCCGGAGACGACGATCTTCGTGCCCGTCGCACCGAGGTCGTCGAGTTGCCGGCGGACCTGCCGGGCCAGGACACCGAGGTCGCCGGAGTCGATCCGCACACCCCCGAGTTCGGGGCCCGCGACCTCGACGGCGGTCTTGACGCCCTCCGTGATGTCGTAGGTGTCGACGAGGAGCGTGGTGCCCACCCCCAGTGCCGCGACCTGCCCGCGGAACGCCGCGGCCTCGTCCGGACCGTCCGGGGTCGTGTGCAGCAGGGTGAACGCGTGCGCGCTGGTGCCGGCACCGGGCACCCCGTGCCTGCGGACCGCCTCGAGATTCGACGTGGCCGTGAAACCCGCCAGGTAGGCGGCCCGGGACGCCGCCACCGCGGATTCCTCGTGGGTGCGCCGCGAACCCATCTCGATCATGGGGCGCCCGTCGGCGGCGCTGACCATGCGCGCGGCGGCCGACGCGATCGCGCTGTCGTGATTGAGGATCGACAGGCTGAGTGTCTCCAACAGGACGCATTCGGCGAACGTGCCGCGGACCGAGAGGATCGGGGACCCCGGGAAGTAGAAGTCGCCCTCGCGGTACCCGTCGATGTCACCGGTGAAGCGGTAGTCGCGCAGCCATGCGACGGTCCTGTCGTCGAGAAAGCGGGAGACGATCTCGAGTTCCGACTTGCCGAAACGGAAGTTCGACAGCGCGGCCACCAGACGTGCGGTGCCGGCGACCACGCCGTACCGGCGGCCGTCGGGGAGCCGCCGCGCGAACACCTCGAAACTGCAGCGCCGGTGCGCGGAACCGTCGGCGAGGGCCGCCGACAGCATCGTCAACTCGTACTGGTCGGTGAACAATGCGGAGCTGTCTGTGGACACCCGGCCACTGTAAGCCGCGGTGTCGTCCGATGGAGGAGCGTCGTACCCTGGTGTCATGGCTCATTGCTCGACGACAGCTCCACTCGTGGATGCCATGCCGGCATCGCCGCAGGTCACGCCTGCAGAGGCGGAGGTCGCCGAGGTCGATGAAGCCAATGATCGGCCCTGGGTCACCGTCGTGTGGGACGATCCGGTGAATTTGATGCACTACGTCACCTACATTTTCCAGAAGCTCTTCGGCTACAGCAAAGCCAAGGCCACGGAACTGATGATGCAGGTGCACTCCGAAGGGAAGGCCGTCGTGTCGAGCGGCTCCCGGGACAAGGTCGAAAACGATGTACGCAAACTGCACGCCGCGGGTCTGTGGGCCACGATGCAGCGCGACGGCAGCTAACTTTCCGTTCGGACAGTAAGGAATTCGGTACACGACGTGCGGATGTGGAGCAGGAAGAACTCGCTCGGCGGCGTGAAGCTGCGTTCGGAGATGGATGCGCACGAGGCCACGGTGCTGCGATCGCTGGTCGCGTCCGTCCTCGGACTCCTCGAGGAGCGGGCCGCGTCCGCACCGGAGGACGAACTCGCCGCACTCACCGGGATGCGAACCGGCAACACCACCGCACCCGACGAGGAGGTCCTCGCCCGGTTGCTGCCCGACTTCCACCGGCCGGACATGGACGCACCCGACGACGACGAGATCCGGGCCGAATCGAAAGCCGACATCAACGGCGCGCTCCGCGGACTCCACGAACCGGAGATCATCGACGCCAAACTGGCCGCGGGCTCGGTCATCCTCCGCACCGTGCCCGAGAACGGCGGCAAGGTGCTGCTCACGCCGGAGCAGGCCGACGCCTGGCTCAGCGGTCTCAACGACATCCGGCTGGCGCTCGGCACCAATCTGGGCATCGACGCCGACACCTCCGACGAACTCGACCCCGCCGATCCCCGTGCACCGCACCTCGACATCTACCACTGGCTGACCTGGATGCAGGACTCGCTGGTTCAGGTACTCGCACCGTGACGGCCACGACGCCGGGCCGCACCGATTCACTCGTCGACGTGGTGGGCCTGAGCGTCGGGCATCACCACGAACTCGACGCCGACGCGACACTCGGCAGCGGCGCCGCCACCGGATGCACGGTGGTCCTCGCCCCACACGGCGCGACCGGCGCGGTCGACGTCCGCGGGGGCGGGCCGGGCACACGGGAAACCGACCTCCTCGACCCCAGCCACAGTGTCCAGAAGGTGCACGCGATCCTCCTGACCGGCGGCAGCGCATACGGCCTCGCCGCGGCGGACGGCGTCATGCGCTGGCTCGAGGAGCACGGTCACGGAATCGCCATGGGGCAGCCCGATCAGGTGGTTCCCATCGTCCCCGGCGCCGTGATCTTCGACCTGCCGGTCGGCGACTGGCGGATCAGGCCCACCGCCGAATTCGGTTACCGGGCAGCCGATTCTGCTTCGCACAGCGTGCTGTCGGGGTCGGTGGGTGCCGGGGTGGGAGCGCGCGCCGGCGCGCTCAAAGGCGGGGTCGGAACGGCGAGCGTCGTCGTCACCGACGGACCGGCGAAGGGCATCACGGTGTCCGCGCTGATGGTGGCCAATCCCGTCGGCACCGTGTTCGACCCGGCGACGGGGTTGCCGTGGGGCGTCGCCACCGTGGGCGCAGCAGCTTTCGGGCTCCGGCCTCCGGCCGCCGCCGAGGTGTCGGCGGCGCGCGAACTGCTCGACAAGAGCACCGTCCTCAACACGACCATCGGCGTCGTCGCGACCGATGCCATCCTGGGCAAGGCTGCGATGCGCCGTGTCGCCGTCGCGGGACACGACGGGCTCGCCCGCGCCATCCGGCCGGCGCATTCGCCGCTCGACGGCGACACGATCTTCGCGCTGTCCACCGGGATCCATCCCGTCCACGCCCCCGCCGGAGTGCCCGACAGCTTCCCGCCCGACCTGCCCGTCGTCGACGCCGTGTGCGCGGCGGCAGCCGAAGTGGTGGAGAAGGCCATCGTCGACGCCGTCCTCAGCGCCACCTCCGTCGCGGGAATTCCCACCTACCGCGAACTGTTCCCCTCTGCACTGCGTTCCTGACAAGACTGCGTTCCTGACAAAGCTGAGTTCCTGACAAGACTGCGTTCCTGAGGTACCGGCCGGTCGGTGGCCGACTCGACCGTCCGCACCTAGGATGGCGCTCACGGAGGTGGATGACGTGCTGGTGATTCGATCGGACCTCGTCGAGGCGATGGTCGCGCATGCGCGCGCCGACCACCCGGACGAGGCGTGCGGGGTCATCGCCGGGCCCGAGGGCTCCGACCGCCCCGAACGGCACATCCCGATGATCAACGCCGAACGCTCGCCGACGTTCTACCGATTCGACTCGGGAGAGCAACTGAAGGTGTGGCGGGCCATGGACGACGCCGACGAGGTGCCCGTGGTGATCTACCACTCGCACACCGCCACCGAGGCGTACCCCAGCCGGACCGACATCTCCTTCGCATCCGAACCGGACGCCCACTACGTGCTGATCTCCACCCGCGATCCCGACACCCACGAATTGCGCAGCTATCGCATCGTCGACGGTGTCGTCACCGAGGAACCCGTCGACGTGGTCCAGAGCTACAAGTTCGCCCACACCTCCGTCGCGGACGTCCCCGACAAGTGATGGTGCCGTCCGACGCGACGGGCCCGCGGCAGGAAGACACCCCCCATCCCCGAGGAGCCGACCATGGCTGTCACAGTTTCGATCCCCACCATCCTGCGTACCCACACCGGCGGTGAAAAGCGGGTGGAGGCAACAGGTCCCACGCTCTCCGCCGTCATCGACGACCTCGACGGCCACTACGGCGGGATCAAGGACCGTCTGATCAACGACGGTCGCCTGCACCGCTTCGTCAACGTCTACGTCAACGACGAGGACGTGCGCTTCTCGGGTGGACTCGACACCGAGGTGGCCGACGGGGATTCGGTGACGATTCTGCCCGCCGTCGCGGGAGGCTGATCGCGGCCGTGGCGCGGTTCGATTCCCTGATCGACACCCTCGGAGACACCCCCCTCGTCGGGTTGCCCCGATTGTCGCCGGACTGGAACGGCACGGCACCGGTCCGCCTGTGGGCGAAGCTCGAAGACCGCAACCCCACCGGTTCGGTGAAGGACCGCCCCGCGCTGCGCATGATCGAACAGGCCGAGAACGACGGCACCCTGACACCGGGCGCGACGATCCTGGAACCGACCAGCGGAAACACCGGAATTTCCCTCGCGATGGCCGCGAAGCTCAAGGGCTACCGCCTGATCTGCGTGATGCCCGAGAACACGTCCGTGGAACGCCGGCAACTGCTGACGATGTTCGGGGCGGAGGTCATCGACTCACCGGCGCGCGGCGGCTCGAATCAAGCTGTCGCAGTGGCCAAGGGGTTGTCGGCGGAGCATCCCGACTGGGTGATGCTCTATCAGTACGGTAATCCCGCGAACGCGCTGGCCCACTACGAGACCACCGGCCCCGAGATCCTGCGCGACCTTCCCGAGATCACGCACTTCGTCGCCGGTCTCGGCACCACCGGAACCCTGATGGGCGTCGGACGGTATCTCCGCGAACACGTCGACGGGATCGAGATCGTGGCCGCCGAGCCACGGTACGGCGAACTCGTCTACGGTCTCCGCAACATCGACGAGGGCTTCGTTCCCGAGTTGTACGACGAGTCCGTCCTCACCTCCCGGTTCTCCGTCGGCCCCGCCGACGCGGTCCGCCGGACCCGTCAGCTGATCGACAACGAGGGCATCTTCGCCGGCATCTCGACCGGCGCGATCCTCCACGCCGCCCTGGGGGTGGCGCGCAAGGCGGTGAAGGCCGAACGCACGGCGAACATCGCGTTCATCGTCGCCGACGGGGGATGGAAATATCTGTCGACCGGCGCCTACGGCGGTACGGTCGAGGAAGCGGAAGAAGCTCTGGAAGGACAGTTGTGGGCATGACGACGGCGGTGTGTGGATCATGACTTCTTCGTTCGATTCCTCGCGATTCGGCTCGCCGGTGCCGAGGGGCGGCGCATCACCGACGCCGTCGCCGAAGTCGAGGCCGCTGTGGTTGCAGTCCGCGGTCCTCGTCGGCACCTTCACGATGCTGCTGTACGTCATCGAAATCGTCGACGTCCTCTCCGACGAACGGCTCGAGCAGAACGGCGTCGAACCGCGCTCGATCGACGGACTATGGGGGATCCTGTTCGCCCCGGTCCTTCACGACGACTGGGCGCACCTGATCGCGAACACCGTCCCGCTGCTGGTCCTCGGGTTCCTCGTGCTGCTGTCGGGCATCGCCCGCGGCCTGGCGGCCACCGGGATCATCTGGGTGGTCGGAGGTCTGGGCACATGGCTGACCGGCGGATCCTATTCCAACCACATCGGCGCCTCGGTCCTGATCTTCGGCTGGCTCGCCTACCTGCTGGTCCGGGGAGTGTTCGCCCGGAGTCTCGGCCAGATCCTCGTCGGTGTGGTGGTGTTCGTCGTCTACGGCAGTCTGCTGTGGGGGGTGCTGCCGAGCGCGCCGGGAGTGTCCTGGCAAGGACACCTGTTCGGGGCCGTGGGCGGCGTCGTCGCAGCCTGGCTGCTGTCCGCGGACGCCAGGAAGCAGCGGGCGCAGAAAGCGGTGGGGCCGCAGTCGTTCGGCTGATCGTCCCCCGGGCGACGAATATGCGGTCTAGCGGCGTGTACTCCGCATCAGACCGCTGAGCGAACGGCCTGCTGGTAGGCTCCTCGCGAGATCCGGGCACCGAAGGAACTGCGTAGTTCAGAGCTGTCGACAGTGTCATCACGGGGGCCGGTTGATGTGGTTCGAACTCGCAGGTTTGCGCACATGCCGTGTCGCCGACGCCCGTGCGTTTCCAGCTGCGGATCTCCGTCGCCGCACCCCTCCGCACCCTCAGGAGCTGATCATGGCTGTCACAATTCCGACCCTCGACGTCGACGGAGAGTGTCCGTCCGTTCGCTGCGTAGTCGCGGAAGGCTGATCGCTGCCGTGGCACGGTTCGATTCGTACATCGACACGCTCGGGAACACCCCTCTGGTCGGCCTGCCCCGGCTGTCGCCCCGCTGGAACGGCAGCAGCCCGGTGCGGTTGTGGGCCAAGCTCGAGGATCACAATCCCACCGGCTCGATCAAGGACCGCCCGGCGCTGCGCATGATCGAGCAGGCCGAGCGGGACGGCCGGCTCACCCCGGGTGCGACGATTCTCGAATCCACCAGCGGCAATACGGGTATCTCGCTGGCCATGGCCGCGAAACTGAAGGGCTATCAGCTGATCTGCGTGATGCCCGAGAACACGTCGGCGGAGCGCCGCCAGCTCCTGACGATGTTCGGCGCCCGCATCATCGACTCCCCGGCCGCGGGCGGTTCCAACGAGGCCGTCGCCGTGGCGATGCGTCTGTCGGGTGAGAATCCGGACTGGGTACTGCTCTACCAGTACGGCAACCCGGCCAACGCGATGGCGCACTACGAGACCACGGGGCCGGAGATCCTGCGCGACCTTCCCGAGATCACCCACTTCGTGGCGGGACTCGGCACCACCGGAACCCTGATGGGAACGGGTCGATTCCTCCGCGAGCACGTCGAGGACATCGAGATCGTGGCCGCGGAACCACGCTTCGGAGAGCTGGTGTGCGGGCTCCGCAACATCGAGGAGGGATTCGTTCCGGAGCTGTACGACGAATCGGTACTCACCCGGAGATTCCGGGTACGCCACGCCGAAGCGATCCAGCGCACCCGCGAACTGATCGACGTCGAAGGAATCTTCGCGGGCACCTCCACCGGCGCCAATCTGCATGCGGCACTCGACGTGGCCCGGATCGCCGTCGAGGCGGGGCAGCGGGCCGACATCGCCTTCGTGGTCGCCGACGGCGGATGGAAGTACCTCTCGACCGGCACCTACGACGCACGAGTCCGGGTCCTGGAAGAGGCATGGGAACGGTAACGGAGCCGGAACTTCGGTAGATCATCGTGGTCAGGTCACAGTTCCCCATCGGTTGTGAGGTCGACGCGCCAATTCCGTCGGAAGCTTTTTCCGCAACGGGTCGTCGTGGCAGCATGGCGGGTATGCGCATTACCGTCCTGGGGTGTTCAGGGAGCGTCTCCGGACCAGACTCACCTGCATCGGGTTATCTGTTGACCGCGCCGGACACACCGCCGCTGGTACTCGACTTCGGACCCGGTGTCCTCGGTGCGCTCCAGCGATTCGCCGATCCCGGCGAGGTCTCCGTCCTGCTCAGCCACCTGCACGCAGACCACTGCCTGGACCTGCCGGGACTGCTCGTCTGGCGTCGTTACCATCCCCACCCGCCGACAGGTCGCGCACTCGTCTACGGCCCCTCCGACACCGCCCGCCGCATCGGCGTCGCGTCCGCGGAGTGCGGCGGCGACATCGACGACATCTCCGACACGATCGACCTGCACCACTGGATCGACGGTGAGCCCGTCACGTTCGGCGACCTGACCATCACCGCGCGGCGGGTCAACCACCCGCCCGAGGCCTACGGGTTCCGCGTGACCAACGGCGCCGGACGAACCCTCGTCTACACCGGCGACACCGGCATGTGCGAAGAAGTGATCGAACTCGCCCGCGCGGCCGACGTGCTGCTCGCCGAGGCGTCATGGACGCACAGCCCCGACCGCCCCGAAGGCATCCACCTCTCGGGCACCGAGGCCGGTCAGGTCGCACACCGTGCCGGTGTCGCCGAACTGCTGCTCACTCACATACCGCCATGGACGTCCCGCGAAGACGTCATCGCCGAGGCCAAGGCCGAATTCTCCGGCCCCGTCCACGCGGTGTCCGCGGGCGGCGTCTACACCGTCTGAAGCCGTGTGCCCGCACCCCACAGTGGGGCGACTAGGCTCTCCGCTGTGACCACACGAGAAGACGGTAGGGCGGACGACGAACTCCGCGAGGTCAAGATCACCCGGGGGTTCACCACTCATCCCGCGGGATCGGTTCTGGTGGAATTCGGCAACACCAGGGTGATGTGCACGGCCAGTGTGGAGGACGGTGTTCCCCGCTGGCGTCAGGGCTCCGGACTCGGCTGGTTGACGGCCGAGTACGCGATGCTGCCCGCCGCCACCCACACCCGCAGCGGCCGAGAGTCCGTCAAGGGCAAGGTCGGTGGACGTACCCAGGAGATCAGCCGATTGGTCGGCCGCTCCCTCCGCGCCTGCATCGACCTCGCCGCGATCGGTGAGAACACCATCGCCCTCGACTGCGACGTTCTGCAGGCGGACGGCGGAACCCGCACCGCCGCCATCACCGGCGCCTACGTCGCCCTCGTCGACGCGGTGACCTACCTCCGTGCCGCCGGCCGCCTCGCCGACCCCCAGCCGATCTCCTGCGGCATCGCCGCGGTGAGCGTCGGTGTCGTCGACGGCCGGGTGCGCCTCGACCTGCCGTACGAGGAGGATTCGCGCGCCGAGGTCGACATGAACGTGGTCGCCACCGACACCGGCACCCTCGTCGAAATCCAGGGCACCGGGGAAGGGGCGACCTTCCCGCGGAGCACGCTCGACAAACTCCTGGACTCGGCGTTGGCCGGGTGCGAGCAACTCTTCGAGATCCAGAAGGCCGCACTCGAACTGCCGTACCCCGGAGTGCTGCCCGAGCCGAAGGTCCCGGAGACGTCGAAGAAGAAGTTCGGGAGCTGACTCGGTGCCGGAAACCATGCGAGTACTGGTGGCCAGCCGCAACGCGAAGAAACTCCGGGAACTGCATCGCGTCCTGAGGGCCGCGGGGGTCGACGGGATCGAACTGGTCGGGCTGGATGCGGTGCCCGAATACCCCGAGGCCCCCGAAACGGGTGCCACGTTCGAGGAGAATGCTCTGGCGAAAGCGCGAGACGGCGCCTCGGTGACCGGATTACCCTGCGTCGCAGACGATTCCGGTATCGAGGTGGACGCCCTGAACGGTATGCCGGGCATCCTGTCCGCCCGCTGGTCGGGTACGCACGGCAATGATCCCGCGAATACGGCTCTCGTGCTGGCGCAGCTCGGCGACGTGCCCGACGAGCGGAGGGGAGCGGCATTCGTCTCGGCGTGTGCACTCGTCGTGCCCGGCGGTGACGAGGCAGTGGTCCGGGGAGAATGGCGGGGTAGCATCGCCCGTGAGCCCGTCGGCGACGGCGGATTCGGGTACGACCCCGTCTTCGTGCCGGAGGGTGACACCCGGTCGGCGGCCCAGCTGTCACCCGAGGAGAAGGACGCGTCCTCCCACCGCGGGCGTGCCCTGATTCAGCTGGTCCCCGCTCTGGCGGCACTCACGGGACGCTGACCTCGCTACGCTGCAGGGGTACTCATTCCGCTGTAGGGGAGGAGGTTCCCATGTCTCCGATGATGGTGCCGCAGACACCGCTCGGCTGGCTGACGTACGTGATCGCGATGATCACCGGGCAGCCGGCGATCATGTGACAGAGCGGTTCGGCTCGATCAGAGACCGAAGTCGCGGCGGACCTGCTTGGTCCGCTGGTGCTCGACGTAGAACGACAGGAACGGAATGGTGCCGGCGAGAAGCGTTCCGACCGTACGGCCCGCGGGCCAGCGCACCTTGACCGCAAGGTCGAGCGTCACCAGCAGGTAGACGAAGTACACCCAGCCGTGGACCACGGCGATCCAGGTGGGCAGGTTGTCGACCTTGAAGATGTACTTGGCCACCATTTCGGCGGTGAGGACCAGCAGCCACACGCCGGTGGCGTAGGCGAGGACGCGGTAGCGCAGGAGCGCGGGAGCGATCTTCTTCTGCTTCGCGGTGTCTGCGACCGAACCGGCAGTCGTCTCGTCTTGGCCCGTGCTCACGTGGTGCTCCTATCGGTCTCGCGAGCGGACAGCTCGGCGAGGTACTGGTTGTACTGCGAAATCTGCAGGCTCTCGAGATCGTCCGGATCGTCGTCCTCGGCCACCCGGGGGCGAGGGGGCAGGATGTCTGCCGGGATCTCCCGCAGGTCGTCGGGAGCATCCAGGACGTCGGCGGTGTCGGCCGGTTCGGCGTCCTCGAGCTGCACGAACCGGCGGTAGGCGTAGACGAAGAACGCCGCGAACAGGGGCCACTGGAATGCGTAGCCGAGATTCTGGCCGGTGCCGCCCACCGCCTCGAAACGTGTCCACTGCCACCAGCCGAGTGCAAGGCACCCCACAGCCCCGACGGCCACGAACAGGATCAGCGCGGGGCGGCGTTGCTTACGGTTTCCGGACACGTAACGACGGTACCTGAATCGCCGAATGCGCTGCTAGGAGAGGTTGCCGCTATGGCGGCGGTCACAAGTGCCGCCACGTGCGCCCGACGGGCCGCGAGGCGCTGTCGAAGATGTAACCGCCGAATGGGCGAAAAGCCCGAGAAGTGCGCGAGGGGGGACTCGAACCCCCACGTCCTTTCGGACACCAGGACCTAAACCTGACGCGGCTGCCTAATTACGCCACTCGCGCGCGATGGACAGACTACGCCATGAACCAATGCACCCCCCGCAACACATGTCAATCGGCTCGTTCGCCCCCGTCGCGGCTCTTTCATCCGGCCCACGTCGCAGTCTGGCTGTGGCAGTTGGGGCACAGGATTCGAACTTCCTCCAAGCGGGAGTCCGACGGGTCACCCCGTATGTGGGCCACGTGCAGGATCAGTGGGAGTCCGCACCAGCCGTCACCGAGGCCGCAGAGAACGCATATGTGTTCGACTCCGGCCTCGATCAGGGCCCGGCGCAACAGATGTGGTTTCACTCGTGTGCTACCTGGTGGTCGTTCCACGAGAATCTCCTCCCACGACATGCGATTGCGAGCCGGTTTGCCCTTGGTAGTAGCGCATGACACCGGCGAAGCTCGTCGATTCTGCGACCGCCTGCCCGAGCACTTCCCGCGTGTACTTCATCGCGCACCCGCCACCCGCCGCTGTGCGCGCTGGTATCGCCAGACGGCGTGGGTGAAGGCGGCGGAGGTGATCTCCAGCCGTGCTGCTGCGGCGGCGACGAGGTCTTCGGCCTGTGTTGCGGAGGCGGGTGATTCGAGTTCGAGCGCCTCACTGACGAAGTCGCACAACAATTCTCGAGATCCGGCTGTGTGGATGCCGAGTTGCATGACGAAGCAGTCCCAGGTGGCGACGCCGAACCCGGGCACCCCGACGACCGCGCTGCGCTGTGCGTCGTCGTCGCGGAGATCGGCCGAGGTGGTGCAGCCCAGTCCGGTGAGCGCGCGTGCTGCCGACGCGACGGCCTCGGCCTTGGTGGTGTAGTTCCCGGGTACCCGCTGCCTGTTGTCCAGGATCTCGAGGAGGCTCTCGGGCTCGTCGGCGTGTGCGGCGAGTGCGGTCAGGTCGTCGAGAGGCGCGGTGCGGTGATCGCGCCAGCGGGTGATGACGGCGCGGACGCCCGAGGTGGGCGTGCCGTACGTGGCGCGGGCCGTGAATGCCGCATCGAGGAGACCGGCTTCGATCTCCTGCGGCCATCCCTCCGTCCAGTGCGGCCAGGAGTCCCTCGGCAGCTCGGCTTCGACGTGGTCGAGTAGGGCGCGGACGTGTGCAGTGCTCATTTCTTCCCCCCGGGAGAATGGCTGTGTGCGGTTCCTGGATCGAACACTAGTGCGAGGGTCCGACAGGTTCGGTTTCGTTGCTGTGTGGGCCCCGCTTCGAGGGTGCAGACGTGCATGAACCTGGGACTTCGTCAAGGTGGTAACGAATTGATAACGATTAACGTGAGGCTTTCCTCAGGTTCTTGGACGTCCTTGCACCGCCACGTCCAGCGACGACGCAATCTACTCGTCGGTCACTTCACGGAAGGTCTGTGAGGGACATCACGCGATATTTCTCCGATGCGTGGCTGTGACAACCCTGCGGCTTTTGAACGTGAGGAAATCCTCATGATTCTGTGTCAACCTTGAACAGCCCGGAAGAGCTGATCAGAGCCGATACAGCAGGCACACGATGCCGAGGGCGGCAGACACTATCCCCACCTCCCCCCAGAGGGGACCAGGAGAGGACATACGCGTGACGATTGACGACACGACACCCGCAGGAAACGGAAACAACTCGAAGGGTTCGCGGCGCATCGGCGTAGACCGGGACGACACTCGGTCGTCGAGCAAGGGCACCCTCGTGGATCGTCTGCTCGGAGGTGAGCCGTACGCGCTCGCCTTCGGTGGTCAGGGTGCGCCCTGGCTGAGCTCGCTCGAGGAACTGAGTCGCGACAACGGTCTCGAGCCGGCGCTCACCACCATCGTCAACGACGCGGCCGACTACCTGGCCCCCGTGGCGCAGGAACTGCTCGTCGTGCGCCCGGTCGGATTCGACCCCATCGCATGGATCCTCGAGCAGGAACTCGCCGACGAAGAGGACGGCGCCCAGGCGGCCGGCCCCTCCGCGGCTGCACTCACCTCGGCGGCGGTGTCCCTTCCCGGCGTCTTCCTCACCCAGATCGCAGCGCTGCGTGCGCTGGCAGCTCAGGGCCTCGATCCCGCGGTAACGGCTCCCGTGTCGGTGATCGGCCACTCCCAGGGACTCCTCGCCGCGGAGGCCGTTGCCTCCTCGGGTCAGAAGGACGGCGAACTCCTCGCCCTCGCTCAGCTCATCGGTGCAGCCGCCGGTCTGGTCGGCCGTCGTCGCGGAGTGATCTCCGCCGCCGACTCCACCCCGATGCTGGCTGTCTCCAACGTCGACCCGGAACGACTCCGTCAGATCGTCGAGGAGCTCGCGGAGGGTCTCGAGCCCGAGCGTGCAGCCGTCCTCGGTATCCGTAACGCCCGTCGTCGCGTCGTGCTGTCCGGCCCGCCCGCACAGCTGGCACGCGTCCAGCAGCGTTGCGAGCAGATCGAGGCCGACGAGGCCCGTGAGCGCGACGCCAAGAAGCGTGGCGGCTCCATCTTCGCGCCGGTCTTCGAGCCCCTCTCCGTCGAGATCGGCTTCCACCACCCCGCACTCGCGGAGACGATCGACATCGTCGGCCAGTGGGCCGTGCGTTGCGGTCTCGACGAGGAGAAGGCCCGCGCCCTCACGAGCGCCTGCCTCGTCGATCCCGTCGACTGGGTCGGTGCCGTCGACAGCACCATCGAAGCCGGTGCCGCGTGGATCCTCGACCTCGGACCCGGTGACCTGCTCACCCGCATGACATCCGCCAGTGTCCGCGGCCAGGGCGTCGGCATCGTCGCCGCCGCGACCCGTGGCGGTAACCGCAACCTGCTCACCCCGGGCGCAACCCCCGAGGTTCCCGCCGCGTGGACCGAGTTCCTCCCGAAGCCGGTGTCGCTGCCGGGCGGCCGCATCGGCGTCGAGACCGCATTCACGAAGCTGACCGGTCGTTCGCCGATCCTGCTCGCCGGCATGACCCCGACCACGGTCGACCCGAAGATCGTCGCCGCAGCCGCCAACGCAGGCCACTGGGCCGAGCTCGCCGGCGGTGGCCAGGTCACCGAGCAGATCTTCGCCGACAACGTCGAGAAGCTCACCGGGCTGCTCGAGCCGGGCCGCGCCGTGCAGTTCAACTCGATGTTCCTCGACCCGTACCTGTGGAAGCTCCACGTCGGTGGCAAGCGCCTCGTTCCGAAGGCCCGCGCCGCCGGTGCCCCGTTCGACGGCGTCGTCGTCACCGCCGGTATCCCCGAGCTCGAGGACGCCGTCTCCATCATCGGGGACCTCACCGATGCCGGGTTCAGCTACGTCGCGTTCAAGCCGGGCACGGTCGCGCAGATCCGCTCGGTCATCCGCATCGCCAACGAAGTTCCCTCGTTCCCCGTCATCGCCCACATCGAGGGCGGCCGCGCCGGTGGCCACCACTCGTGGGAAGACCTGGACGACCTCCTCCTCGACACCTACGCCGAGCTGCGTACCCGGCCGAACCTGGTTCTGTGCGTCGGTGGCGGCATCGGCACGCCCGAGCAGGCCGCCGACTACCTGACCGGCCGCTGGTCCGTCGCGCACGGCTTCCCGGCCATGCCGCTGGACGGCATCCTGGTCGGCACCGCCGCCATGGCCACCCTCGAGGCCACCACGTCTCCCGAGGTCAAGCAGCTCCTCGTCGACACCCCCGGTACGCCGGACTGGGTCGGTGCGGGCACCGCCGAGGGCGGCATGGCCTCCGGCCGTAGCCAGCTCGGCGCCGACATCCACGAGATCGACAACGCCGCATCCCGCACCGGCCGCCTGCTCGACGATGTCGCCGGAGACGCCGACGCCGTCGCGGATCGTCGCGACGAGATCATCGAGGCACTGAACATCACGGCCAAGCCGTACTTCGGCGACATCGCGACGATGACGTACGAGCAGTGGCTGCGCCGCTACCTCGAGCTGGCCGTCGGCATCGACGCCGCGAAGGCATTCGACTGCGGCTCCGACCTCCAGGACGCCATCACCGAGGCCAACGAGAGCCCGTGGCTCGACATCACCTGGCGTGCGCGCTTCGGTGAGATGCTGCAGCGCACCGAGTCGCGTCTGCACCCGGTCGACCGTGGCCCCATCCCGACCCTGTTCGCCGACGACGTGATCCTCGAGCGTCCCGAGGCGGCCATCTGCGCCCTGCAGGCGCAGTACCCCGACTACGCCACCACGGTTCTGCACCCCGCGGACGTCTCGTTCTTCGTCTCGCTGTGCAAGACCCCCGGCAAGCCGGTCAACTTCGTGCCCGTCGTCGACGGTGACGTCCGCCGCTGGTGGCGTTCCGACTCGCTGTGGCAGGCGCACGATCCCCGCTACACGGCCGACCAGGTCTGCGTCATCCCCGGCACCGTCGCCGTCGCCGGCATCACGCGAGTCGACGAGCCCGTCGGCGAGCTGCTCGACCGCTTCGAGAAGGCCACCTACGACGAGCTGGTCACCGCCGGTGCCGCGCCGCTGTCGCTGCCCGCACGCCGTCACGCGGACATCGCCCGCGGTCTCCTGGACACCGTCCTGTCGGCTCCCGACATCCAGTGGGCCTCGCGCCTGACCCTGAACCCGGTTCGCCGGCTCGGTGACCTCGACAAGTGGTCGATCGAGTCCGACGTCCGCGCGGTGCACGAGACCACCGGTGCCGAGCTGTCCGTGATCGACGACCAGCAGGTGCTCCTCACCGTCCCGCTGGTGGCAGGCAAGTCCGTCGAGATCACCATCACCGTTCCCGCATCCGTCGCCGACGGTGGCGCCCCCGTGGTCACCGAGGCCGACGCGGAGAAGTCGATGACGGCCCTCCTCTCGGTCGCCGCCGGCCAGGAACTGCCCACCGTCAAAAACGGTGTCGCACGGCTCAACCTCGCCTGGATGCCCGACCTGGTCGCCGACCACGCCGGTGTCACCGGCTCGGGTCTGCCCACGACGCTGAGCGTCAGCGGCAAGGCTGTCCCGGACGTCGTCGTCGGCGCCTGCTGGCCGGCCGTGTTCGCCGTGCTCGGTGCCGCGAAGACCGAGGACTCGCTCTCCGTCATCGAGGGCATGCTCGACCTGGTCCACCTGGACCACGGTGTCGATTTCGTCGGCGAACTGCCGTCGGAGACCAGCATTCTCGTGGTCAAGGCCGAGGTCGCCTCGGTTCTCGACACCGACCTGGGCCGCGTCGTCGAGGTCAAGGTCGAGGTCGGCGCCATGCTCGGCGAGGGCCTGGACGCGCCCGCCGTCGTCACCCTGTCCGAGCGCTTCGCGATCCGCGGCCGCATCGGCAAGGGCGAACTGACCGACCCGGCCCGCGCCGGTGGCTCGCTCAGCGACGAGACTGTCGAGACCCCGCGTCGCCGTCGCCGCGACACCACGATCGTCGCTCCCCGCAACATGGGCTCCTTCGCCCAGGTGTCGGGCGATCACAACCCGATCCACACCTCCGACAACGCGGCACTGCTCGCCGGCCTCGGCAGCCCGATCGTGCACGGCATGTGGCTCTCCGCCGCTGCCCAGCAGGTCGTCACCGCCGTGGACCCGGCCGAGACCAAGACGCCGCCGCGTCGTCTCACCGCCTGGACCGCACGCTTCCTGGGCATGGTTCGCCCCGGTGCCGAGATCGACGTCCGCGTCGACCGCGTCGCCGTGGACCGTGGTGCCGAGATCGTCGAGGTCGGTTGCCGCATCGACGGTGAACTGGTGATGGTCGCGACGGGTCGCACCGCGGCCCCGAAGACCGTCTACGCGTTCCCCGGACAGGGCATCCAGCGTCCCGGCATGGGCCTCGACGCCCGCGCCCGCTCCAAGGCCGCCCGCGAGATCTGGGACCGCGCCGACAAGCACACCCGCAAGGCTCTCGGCTTCTCGATCCTCGCCGTGGTCCGCGACAACCCGACGGTCGTCAAGGCCCGTGGTGTCGAGCACAAGCACCCGGACGGTGTTCTGCACCTGACCCAGTTCACCCAGGTCGCGATGGCGACGCTCGGTGTGGCTCAGGTCGCCGAGCTTCGCGAGTCCGGTGCCTTCGTCGAGGGTGCCCTGCTCGCAGGCCACTCCGTCGGTGAGTACAACGCTCTCGCCGCCGTCGCCGGTGTGCTGCCTCTCGAAGCCGTTCTCGAGGTGGTCTTCCAGCGTGGCTCCGCGATGCACGCACTCGTTCCCCGCGACGAGGCCGGCCGCTCCGACTACCGGATGGCCGCCATCCGCCCGTCGCAGATCGGTCTGGCCGACGACGACGTCGAGGCGTTCGTCGCCGGTGTCGCCGAGGCGACCGGTGAGTTCCTGCAGATCGTGAACCTGAACCTGCGTGGCTCGCAGTACGCCATCGCCGGTACGGTCGCCGGACTCAACGCGCTGGAGGTCGAAATCGACATCCGCCGTGAGGCTTTCGGTGGCAAGCGCGCGTACATCATGGTCCCGGGCATCGACGTTCCGTTCCACTCGACGGTGCTGCGCGGCGGTGTCGACGACTTCCGCGGACGTCTCGAGGAACTGCTTCCGAAGGACATCGACCCGGCCATCCTGATCGGGCGCTACATCCCGAACCTGGTCCCCAAGCCGTTCTCCCTGAAGAAGGAGTTCGTGCAGGAGATCGCCGACCTGGTGCCGTCGAAGCCCCTCGACAAGGTGCTGAAGGACTTCGACTCCTGGGCGAAGAAGCCGGTCCAGCTCACCCGCGTGGTCCTCACCGAGCTCCTGGCCTGGCAGTTCGCCAGCCCGGTGCGCTGGATCGAGACGCAGGATCTGCTGTTCGGCGACGAGTCCGAAGGTGGACTGGGTGTCGAGCGGTTCGTCGAGATCGGCCTGGGCTCCGTCCCGACCGTCGCGAACCTCGCGTCGCAGACCCTGAAGCTGCCGGGCCGCTTCGGCTACCCGGTCGAGGTCCTGAACATCGAGCGTGAAGCCGGCATCGTCTACTCCACCGACGTCGATCCGGCGCCGGTCGAGGACGACGAGCCGGAAGCTCCCGCTGCTGCGGCTCCCGCCGCTGCCGCCGCCCCCGCGGCTGCGCCGGCTCCGGCCGCCGCACCGTCCGGTGGACCGCGTCCCGACGACATCGCGTTCAAGGCAGCCGACGCCACCAAGGTCCTGATCAGCCTGTGGACCAAGCTCCGTCCCGATCAGGTCGGACCTGTCGACACGATCGAGGCGCTGTGCGACGGCGTGTCCTCGCGGCGTAACCAGCTGCTCGTCGACCTCGGCTCCGAGCTCTCGCTCGGCGCGATCGACGGTGCGGCCGACGCCGACATGGGCTCGCTCGCCGGCACGGTCGACTCGCTGGCCCGCACCTACAAGCCGTTCGGCCCGGTGCTGTCCGACTCGATCAACGACCACCTCCGCAAGGTCTTCGGCCCGTCGGGTCGTCGTCCCGCGGCGATCGCGGACCGTGTGAAGAAGGTCTGGGAACTCGGCGAGGGCTGGGCATACCACGTCACCGCCGAGGTGGCGCTCGGAACCCGCGACGGTTCCAGCATCCGTGGTGGTGACCTCGGCGGCCTGGCCGGCGGCGGTCTCGCCGACGGCGCCGCGGTGGACGCCGTCATCGACAGCGCGGTGGCCGCAGTGGCCTCGCGCCGCGGCATCAGCGTCTCCCTCCCGTCCTCGGGTGGCGGCGCCGGTGGCACCGTCGACGCCGCGGCGCTGGGTGAGTTCACCGAGCACATCACCGGTCGCGACGGCGTGCTGGCATCGGCCGCCCGCCTCGTGCTCGAGCAGCTCGGGTTCGCCGGCGACACGGCGGCGGCAACGCAGCCGTCCGACACCGAACTCGTCGACCTCGTGTCGGCGGAACTCGGTTCCGACTGGCCGCGACTCGTCGCTCCGGCATTCGACGCCAAGCGTGCGGTGCTGCTCGACGACCGTTGGGCCAGCGCACGTGAGGACCTGGCCCGGCTGTGGATCGACGCGGCAGGCGTGGAGTCTCTCGAGATCGAAGGCTTCGCCGGTGCAGGCAAGTCCGTTGCGGCGCAGGCCGCATGGTGGCAGGCTCGCGCAACCGACGAGGGCCGCACGGCTCTGGCCGAGAAGTACGGACGCATCGCGGAGGCGGCAGCCGTCGTCACCGACGAGACCCCGGAATGGGCCGACCAGGTCGCCGTCGTCACCGGTGCCAGCAAGGGTTCCATCGCGGCCTCGGTCGCAGGCAAGCTCCTCGCCGGCGGCGCGACGGTCTTCGTGACCACCTCGCGTCTCGACGACAAGCGTCTCGGCTTCTACCGCGACCTGTACCGCCGCAATGCTCGCGCCGGTGCCGCCCTGTGGGTGGTTCCCGCGAACATGGCGTCCTACACGGACATCGACGCACTCATCGAGTGGATCGGTGAAGCCCAGTACGAGACGGCCGGTGGATCGAAGAAGCTCGTCAAGGAAGCGGTCACCCCGACGCTGCTGTTCCCGTTCGCCGCGCCCCGCGTGGCAGGCGACCTCGCCGACGCCGGCGCCCGCGCCGAAATGGAGATGCGTGTTCTCCTGTGGTCGGTGGAGCGCCTGATCGGCGGGCTGTCGAAGATCGGTTACGACCGTGACGTCGACACCCACCTGCACGTCGTCCTGCCCGGTTCCCCGAACCGCGGCCTGTTCGGTGGCGACGGTGCGTACGGCGAGGCCAAGGCCGCGCTGGACGCTGTGGTCGGCCGCTGGAAGGCCGAGCGCAACTGGGCCGAGCGCGTCACCCTGGTGCACGCTCTCATCGGCTGGGTCCGCGGAACCGGCCTCATGGGCGGCAACGACCCGCTGGTCGAGGCCGTCGAAGGTGCCGGAGTCCGTACCTGGTCCACCCAGGAAATGGCCACCGAGCTGCTGCAGTGGTGCGAGCCCGAGGCACGTCGCCTCGCCTCCACCGAGCCGCTCGCGGCCGACCTGACCGGTGGGCTCGCCCAGGCGAACCTGGATCTGCCCGCGCTGGCGAAGCAGGCTCAGGACGCTGCGACCGCTGCTGCAGAGGCCGACGCGGACGCCGCCGAGCTCGACACCATCGCGGCTCTGCCCGCCCCGCCGCGGGTCTCCGCGTCGGTGGCACCGGCCTGGTCCGGAGTCACCGCGGCTCCCGAGGACCTCGTCGTCATCGTCGGTGCCGGTGAGCTCGGACCGTTCGGTTCCTCGCGTACCCGCTTCGAGATGGAGGTCGACGAAGAGCTTTCGGCGGCAGGCGTTCTCGAACTCGCCTGGAACACCGGACTCGTCGTGTGGGAAACCACGCCGTCCGCCGGCTGGTACGACGCCGAGACCGGGGAACTGGTTCCGGAGGCCGAGATCGCGGACCGGTACCACGATCGGGTCGTCGAGAACTGCGGCATCCGCCGCTACGCCGACGACGGTTCCATGATCGAGAACACCGCGCCGCTGCTCACGTCGGTCTTCCTCGACAAGGACCTGAGCTTCGTGGTCAGCACCGAGGCGGAGGCACTGGCCTTCGTCGAGGCCGACCCGGAGAACACGGTCGCGACGCCGGTTCCGGACAGCGGTGACTGGCAGGTCACGCGCCGTGCCGGCACCGAGATCCGCGTGCCCCGCAAGATGAAGCTCACGCGCAGCGTGGGTGGTCAGATCCCGACCGGATTCGACGTCACCAAGTGGGGCATCCCCGCCGACATGGCCGACTCCGTCGACCGCGTGGGCCTGTGGAACATCGTCGCCACGGTGGACGCGTTCCTCACCGGTGGATTCACGCCCAGCGAACTGCTGCGGTGGGTGCACCCCTCGCTGGTCGCCAACACCCAGGGCACCGGCATGGGCGGCATGACCTCCATGAGGTCGCTGTACATCGACACGCTGCTCGGCGAGAACCGGCCGAACGACATCCTGCAGGAAGCCCTGCCGAATGTGATTGCGGCGCACGTGGTCCAGTCCTACGTCGGCGGTTACGGCGCCATGGTCCACCCGGTTGCGGCGTGCGCCACGGCCGCGGTGTCCGTCGAGGAGGGCGTCGACAAGATCAAGCTCGGCAAGGCCCAGCTCGTGGTCGCCGGCGGGTTCGACGACCTCAGCGCGGAGGGCATCATCGGATTCGGTGACATGTCCGCCACGGCCAAGACCGACGACATGCGTGCCAAGGGCATCGACGACCGTCGATTCTCACGGGCGAACGACCGTCGTCGCGGCGGGTTCGTCGAGTCGCAGGGTGGTGGCACCATCCTGCTGGCCCGCGGTGACCTGGCACTCGAGATGGGCCTGCCCGTCCTCGGTGTGGTCGCCTATGCCGGCTCGTTCGCGGACGGTGTCCACACCTCGATCCCGGCTCCCGGAATCGGTGCGCTCGGCGCGGGTCGTGGTGGAGCGGATTCGCAGCTCGCCCTGTCCCTCGGCAAGCTCGGTGTGAGTGCCGACGACATCTCGGTGATCTCCAAGCACGACACCTCCACCGCGGCCAACGACCCCAACGAGGCGGAGCTGCACGAGCGCCTCGCCGGGGCACTCGGCCGCAGCGAAGGTGCACCGCTGTTCGTCGTCTCGCAGAAGAGCCTCACCGGACACGCCAAGGGTGGTGCCGCAGCATTCCAGCTGATCGGTCTCTGCCAGGTGCTGGACCAGGGCATCGTGCCGCCGAACCGCAGCCTGGACTGCGTCGACGAGAAGATGGCCGAGTTCGAACACCTCGTGTGGGCTCGGGAGCCGCTCCGCTTCGGCGAGCAGTTCCCGCTGAAGGCCGGTCTGCTGACCAGCCTCGGCTTCGGGCACGTGTCGGGCATGGTCGCCGTGGTGCACCCGCAGGCGTTCGTCGAGGCGATCCCGGCCGACAAGCGTGAGGCGTACCTCGAGCAGGCACGCAAGCGCACCGTCGAGGGTCAGCGTCGTCTGGCCAAGGCCATGGTCGGTGGCGGCAGCCTGTACGAGCGTCCGGCGGATCGTCGCTTCGGCGGCGACAGCGTCCCGGCCGCAGCGTCCCGTCAGCTCGAGGCGGACGTCCTGCTCACCGAGGCCGCGCGCCTGGGAGCGGACGACGTGTACAGCTCGGGTCTGCCCGGCTGCAAGTAGGAACGACGGATGGGAGTTCTGGGGATCGGCTTCGATCTCGTGACGGTGTCGGAGTTCGCCGAGCAGCTGGACCGGCCAGGGACGGCAATGCTCGACAACTTCACACCGGGCGAGCGTCGGGACGCCGTGACCCGGAGCTCCGATCCGGCTAGACATTTCGCTGCCCGGTGGGCTGCGAAGGAGGCAGTGATCAAGGCTTGGTCCACGTCCCTCTTCGCCAGCCCGCCGGTGCTGCCCGAGATGATCCACCACCTGATCGAGGTGGTGACGGATGCGTGGGGGCGACCGAGTATCCGCTTACGCGGTGACGTCGCCAAGCATCTGACGGATGTGAAGATCCACATCTCCCTCACCCACGACGGAGACATGGCCGGCGCGTTCGCCGTCATCGAGTCCCTGTAGGCGCCTTCGGCGCTCGTGCGCCCTTCTGGTAGCTCCGGCAACCGGAAGGGCGCACGAGCGTGTAGCGGCTAGGTGGAGCGCGATTCCTTCTCGGCGACCAGCAGGTACGCCACCATCAGCCGTTTGAGTTCGGCGACGGCGTCCGCGTGGCTCTGGTTGTCCTGCACCGAGAAGTTGAGCATCGAATACACGACGTGGACGAGCACCTCGGCCATCATCGTGCGCCGCTCCCGCGACGTCTGCGGGGTGAGTGGCGCGAGCATCCGTGAGACCTGCTCCGCGAACGCCTTCTCGTGGATGGCCCCGGTGGCGCGCGTGGAGGGGGTCGACTGCATCGCCAGCCACACCTCCCGCCTCGACGGGTCGGACGTCCACAGGCCCGCCATGTGATCGACGAAGGAATTGAGGAACCGTAGCCAGTCGAGGGACGGGACCTCACCGTTGAACTGGGCGATCTCGTGCTGCACGCCGACGAGGTCCTGCCGGTTGAGCTCGCAGACGATCACGTACTTGTTCGCGAAGAACTGGTAGAGGGTGCCGATCGGGACGTCCGCGCGTGCGGCGACCTCCTCGCACGTGAACGATTCGAATCCCACGTCTACCAGCAACTCCCGCGATGCCGTGAGCAGCGCGTCGAACTTGCGGCGACTACGTTCCTGGGTCGGACGTCTGCGGGGCAGCAGCTCCTGCGGGTCCGACTGCAGCTCCAACGCCGGGTCCACACGGCGCGGCGCTTGCTTGCTGACTGAAGACTCCACCGCCCCAGGCTATCCGTCTTTCGTCCGGATTCCGAAGATCCCTCCCGGTGACGCGTCAGGTTTCACCTGGCGGAGACGACTCATCGCGTCGTTCTCTGGGTGAACGATGTGATCGCCCACAAGTAGCCGACGCAGGCTATTCCGACACACCACAACACCCCGATCAGCGCTGTGTCGTCGACGGGTGCGCGGACCAGCAGGCCACGGACCGTCCTCGGTGCCGGCGAGGAGCCCGAGCGCGGTCAGCCACTGCATCGGGCCGGCGGTGGGCCGGAATCCAGGTCGACTACGCCCGCTGCTCGACGGCATCGAACGGCTCGCGGGCGGCTGACGAGTCGCAGCCGCCCGGGCGTCGATCAGACGGACAGGTCCCGTCGCAGCTTCGCGACGTGGCCGGTGGCGCGGACGTTGTACTGGGCCACCTCGATCTTGCCGTCCTCGTCGACGAGGAACGTGGAGCGGATGACACCCTGCACCGTCTTGCCGTACATCTTCTTCTCGCCGAACGCGCCCCACGCCTCGAGCGTCGTCTTCTCGGGGTCGGAGAGGAGGGGGAACGTCAGTTCCTCGGCGTCGCGGAACTTGGCCAGCTTCGCCGGCTTGTCGGGGGAGATTCCGATCACGTCCAGACCGGCGCCGTTCAGGTCGGCGAGATTGTCGCGGAAGTCGCAGGCCTGTTTGGTGCAGCCCGGCGTGCTTGCCGCCGGGTAGAAGTACACGACGACCTTGCGGCCGCGGTAGTCGGCGAGCGACACGTCGTTGCCGTCGGCGTCGGGCAGCGTGAAGGCGGGGGCGGTGTCTCCGGGGGCGAGTCTGCTGTTGTCGGTCACGAGAAGTCAGGCTACCGGGAAGGTCTGACCGTGAGCCGAAGCGCGATCGGGGGAGACGGAGTCGCAGGTCGCGTGTTCTCGTCTACGGTTGACGCAAGTGTGGGATCGCCGCGGTAGCGTCGCTCTCGCTGATCGAACAGTCGAACAAGTTGGAGGACACGTGCCCAGGGACACCGAGAGCATCGAGCGTGAGATCGAGAACGCGCGTAATCAGCTCGCGAGCACTCTCGACGAATTGACGGTCCGCACCAACCCGAAGCGTCTCATGGAGAACACGAAGCGGACGCTGATCGCCAAGCTGAACGAGCCGGCGGTCAAGTACGGACTGATCGCCGTGGGTGCGGTGGCAGGGCTCCTGGTGCTCCGCAAAGCGTTGCGCTGAACGACCCTCGAACGGGCCGTCGGGTGTGAAGTTCGCAGGGACTTCACGTTCCGGCGGCCCGTTCGTCATCTGACCGCCCCGCACCCACGCTGTGATGGTGGTGACATGAAAAAGGCCCCCATCCTCGTGAGAGGATGGGGGCCTTCGTGCAAGTGCGCCCACAGGGACTCGAACCCCGGACCCAGTGATTAAGAGTCACTTGCTCTACCAACTGAGCTATAGGCGCTCGCTCTTGCGAGACAGAACATTAGCGGGTCGCTTCTCGGGAATGCAAATCGCCTGGTGGCGAGTCCCGGCGGCGACCCACTCCGTGCGGTGGCGCGTAACGAGAGCGCCCCTGGTCACGATTGATATTCGAACGTTATTGAGCGGCCCGGCGCTTGGTTGGAACCGGTCTCCAGTGGCTGGCATCATTGGAAACCACACGGTCTCGACGTGCCGATTCGTCTTGCGAAGGCGAGGGACGTGCCGGCTTGAACGTGAATTCGGAGCGAGGACGTGAAGTGGGGTTATCCATGGGTGTGGGGCGTGGCGGGCGCATGCGTGCGCAATCGGTGAGATCCGTCTCGAGGACGGCGACGATTGTGGCGGCATCACTCGTATTCGCAGTGTCGATCGCGGGGTGCACCGTCTCCGGTGCCGACGTCACCTCGGAAGGTGAGGCGCCGATCGATTCCAATCCGGTCACCGAGCTCATCAAGCCGAAGCTGACGGCGTCGGCTGTCGATGGTGCGGTGGGATTCTCGCCGGGACAGCCGGTGACGGTGACGGTGGCCGATGGCACCCTGGCGGCGGTCACCATGCTCAACCCGGAGGGCGTGCCGGTCGACGGCGCCATCGCTCCCGACGGATTGTCGTGGGTCAACACCGAGCCGCTGGGTTACGACAAGGAGTACCGGCTCGAGGTGAAGGCGAACGGTCTCGGTGGCGGCACCACCTCGACGTCCGCGTTCACCACCAGCGCGCCCGGCAATGTCACCAAGCCGTACGTGATGCCGTCGGAGGGCGACGTGGTGGGCATCGGTCAGCCGATCGCGGTCCAGTTCGACGAGAACATCCCCGACCGCAAGGCCGCCGAGGCCGGCATCACGGTGACGACCAATCCACCCGTCGAGGGCGCGTTCTACTGGGTCAACAACCGCGAGGTGCGGTGGCGTCCGCAGAACTACTGGGCGCCCGGCACTGCCGTCGACGTCAAGGTCGCCGTGTACGGACGTGATCTCGGTGACGGCCTCTACGGCCAGGAGGACGTCCACACGGCCTTCACCATCGGCGACGCCGTCGTCGCCACCGCGGACGACAACACCAAGCAGGTGACGTTCGAGCGCAACGGCGAAGTGATCATGACGATGCCCACGTCGATGGGCAAGGATGACACACCGACCGACAACGGGGTCTACATCATCGGCGACCGGTTCGCGAACCTTGTCATGGACTCGTCCACCTACGGGGTGCCGGTCAACGCACCGCAGGGATACAAGACTCCCGTCGACTGGGCCACTCGAATGTCGTACAGCGGCATCTTCTTCCACTCGGCGCCGTGGTCGGTGGGGCAACAGGGCTACTCGAATGCGAGCCACGGCTGCCTGAACCTCAGTCCGTCCAACGCGAAGTGGGTGTACGACAACACGAAGCGCGGCGACATCGTGATCGTCAAGAACACGCTGGGCGGGACGTTGTCGGGCACGGACGGCCTCGGGGACTGGAACATCCCGTGGGATGTCTGGAAGGCCGGCAACGCCAACGCCTGAGCGCAGGCGTTCGACCAATCGCAAAGAGGAAAGCCCCCCGGCCGAGGCCGGGGGGCTTTCCGTGTGGGGTGAGTGACGGGACTCGAACCCGCGACACCCAGGATCACAACCTGGTGCTCTACCAGCTGAACTACACCCACCATTGCGCTTCTGTCACCGCCCGGGGGCAGTAACTTCGGCGAGGAAGATATTAGCGCGTTCGATGCGCAAAACGCCAATCGGTATCTCAGGCGGGTCCGAGTTCCTCGACAACTGTGGCGATATCGCTGGTAGACGGCCCTGGTTCGGCCACGAACGCCGTCTTCCGGTAATACCGGAGTTCGCGAATCGACTCCTTGATGTCGGCCAGCGCGCGGTGGGCGAGACCCTTTTCGGGCTGACCGAAGTAGATCCGCGGGTACCAACGCCGGCACAGTTCCTTGATGGAGCTGACGTCGATCATCCGGTAGTGCAAGTAGGTGTCGAGGTCGGGCATGTCGCGAGCGATGAAACCGCGGTCGGTCGCGATCGAGTTCCCGGCGAGCGGCGCCGTCCCGGCGACCGGCACGTGTTCGCGGATGTAGGCGAGTACCTGCTGCTCGGCCTCGGCGAGGGTGACCGTGGACTTCCGGACCTCGTCGGTCAGCCCCGAGTTCTCATGCATCTTGGTCACCACGTCCGGCATTGCCGCGAGCGCCTCGTCGTCGGCGTGGATGACGATGTCGACACCCTCACCGAGCACGTTGAGCTCGCTGTCCGTGACCAGAGCCGCGATCTCGATCAGCTTGTCGGTACCGAGCCGGAGGCCGGTCATTTCACAGTCGATCCACACAAGTTTGTCCTGCACCAGGAACACAGTAGTCACGTGGCCGACGGGATAAGGTCTGCGGTGGACACTTTCTCCCGATGTGTGTGATCCGAGGAGGGCTTGAATGACCCGGCAATCGCAGGACGGCGGCGCGACCTCGACCCCGGCGGAGAAGGCGGCCGCAGCCAGGGCGGCAGCGGCCGAAGCGGCCCGGATCGCGGCGGAGGCAGCGGCCGCGGCAGAGGCGGCGGAGCAGGAAGCCCGCGACGCGGAGGCGGCGGAGAAGCGCGCTCCCGCAGGTGCTGCCGTCCCCGCCGGTGCCGCCGCGGGTATCGCGGCCGGATACTCGTCGGAGGGTGCGGCGCTGGAGCTGGGCACCGTCGTTATCGACGGCGTGGTGGATCCGTCGGCCCGGGTGCGCATCCCGCTCGCGACGATCAACCGGCACGGTCTCGTGGCCGGTGCTACCGGGACGGGAAAGACCAAGACGCTGCAGGGGATTGCCGAGCAGTTGTCGGCGGCAGGGGTTCCCGTCGTCATGGCCGACGTGAAGGGTGATCTGTCGGGGTTGTCGCAGCCGGGCGAGACCGGTGACAAGATCACGGCCCGAGCGTCCGAGACGGGCGACGACGAGTGGCGACCGGCGGGATCCCCGGTCGAGTTCCTGTCGCTGGGGACGGAAGGCCTCGGCATCCCCGTCCGCGCGACCATCTCCGCGTTCGGACCGATCCTGCTCGCCAAGATCCTCGGGCTCAACGAGACTCAGGAGTCCACGCTGGGGCTGATCTTCCACTGGGCCGACACCCGGGGTCTGACCCTGCTCGACCTGAAGGATCTGAGATCGGTCATCGCGCATCTCATCAGCGACGAGGGCAAGGCCGATCTGAAGGGTATCGGCGGTGTGTCCCCGGCCACCGCCGGTGTGATCCTCAGGGCCCTCGTCAATCTCGAAGCCGACGGCGGCGACACGTTCTTCGGGGAGCCCGAACTCGAGACCGAGGACCTGCTCCGGGTGATCGACGGCAAGGGTGTGATCACGTTGTTCGAGTTGGGCTCTCAGGCGGCGCGCCCGGCGCTGTTCTCCACCTTCCTGATGTGGGTGCTGGCAGACCTGTTCCAGACCCTGCCGGAGGAAGGCGATCTCGACAAACCCACACTCGTCTTCATCTTCGACGAGGCCCACCTGTTGTTCGCGGACGCGTCGAAGGCGTTTCTGCAGCAGGTCGAGCAGACTGTCAAACTGATTCGCTCGAAGGGGGTCGGTGTCTTCTTCTGCAGCCAGTTGCCGACGGACGTTCCGAACGCGGTGCTGTCGCAGCTCGGTGCCCGAATCCAGCATGCGCTGCGGGCATTCACGCCCGACGATCAGAAGGCGCTGACCAAAACGGTACGGACGTACCCGAAAACCGGGAACTACGACCTCGAGAAGGCACTCACCTCACTGGGAATCGGCGAGGCGATCGTGACCGTCCTGTCCGAGCGGGGTGCGCCGACACCGGTGGCGTGGACGAGGATTCGGCCACCGCGCTCACTGATGGACACCATCGGCAACGACGCCATCAGGGCCGCGGCCGCGTCGAGTTCGCTGTCGGCCACGTATGGGCAGACCGTCGACCGGGAATCGGCGTACGAGAGGCTGACGGCGAAGGTCGCCGGAGCGCCGACCACGGATCAGGGCCTCGACCTGCCGTCGCTGCCCGACCTGCCGCCGCCCCCGCCACCGCAACCGGAGGGTCCGAACATGGCCGAGCAGATTCTCGGGAACTCCGCGGTGAAGAGTTTCCTCCGCTCGGCCGCGTCGGCAGCAGGCCGCGAGATCTCCCGCAGCATCTTCGGGACGGGGAGACGTCGCAAGCGCTGACTAGCTGCCCAGCTTCTTGTAGAACGTCCCGACGATCGGCGCGACCACCGCGCGCGGACTGTACTGCCCGGCAACGGACATCGCCTTGCTGATGATGCCGGGCACGACGCGCATCTTGTTGTCCGCCAGACCGTCGAGCGACACCTTGGCGGTGTATTCGCTGGAGATCCACAGGAAGTCGGGCACCAGCCTGTCGACGATCGATGCGTCCGCCGGATCGGGTTCCTCGGTGCGGACGGGGCCGGGTGCGAGGAGGGTGACGTTCACCCCGGTCCCCTTGAGTTCGCCGCGCAGCGATTCGGAGAAGGTGTTGACGAACGCCTTGGTGGCCGCATAGGTGGCGTTGTGGGGGATCGGCATGTTTCCGGCCGCCGAGCCGACCATCAGGATGGCCCCGGACCCGCGATCCACCATGCCGGGCAGCACCGCGAGGGTGAGGTCGTGCACCGCAACGGCGTTGAGTTCCACCTGGGCCCGCTCGTAGGCGGGGTCGAGCCCGGCGACCGGGCCGAACGTGGCGATGCCGGCGTTGTTGCAGAGGACGCTGATCTCACGGCTGGCCAGCTCGGTGACGAGGGTTGACCGCGCGTCACGATCCGACAGATCGCACGCACGCACGTCCACCTCGACGCCGTACTCGGCACGAAGGGTCCCGGCGAGTGACTCCATCACCTCGCCGCGGCGCGCGACGAGGATCAGAGAGTGTCCCCGGGAGGCCAGATCGGTGGCCAGCGCCTCGCCGATTCCGGACGAGGCGCCGGTCACGACGGCGCGGGCACTGGGGGTGGGGTTCGGCAAGCTCACGGTCAGCAGCGTAGTGCGTCAGATGCGGGCCGCGAGCCGGGTGCCCTGCTCGATGGCACGCTTGGCGTCGAGTTCGGCCGCGACGTCGGCGCCGCCGATGACGTGGGTGGTGACGCCGGCGACGGTCAGTTCGTCGACGAGGTCACGCACCGATTCCTGACCTGCGCAGATCACGACGTTGTCGACGGCGAGGGTACGCGGCTTCTCGCGTTTGGCGCCGAACGTGATGTGCAGGCCGTCGTCGTCGATGCGCTCGTAGTTGACCCCGGACAGTTCCTGCACACCCTTGTTCTTCAGCGCCGCCCGGTGCACCCAGCCGGTGGTCTTCGCGAGCCCGGCACCGATGCGGCCGCTCTTGCGCTGCAGCAGGTACACCTCGCGCGGCGACGGCGCGGGAACGGGGGTGGTGAGGGCGCCCGCCGCGGCCTCGGGCTCGGTGACGCCCCACTCCTGCTTCCACTCCTTCAGATCGAGCGTCGGGGAGTGCTCGTGGGTGAGGAATTCGCTGACGTCGACGCCGATCCCGCCGGCACCGATCACCGCGACCGACTGCCCGACGGGCTTGCCGCCCCGCACAACCTCCGGATACGTGAGCACCTTCGGGTGGTCGATACCCGGAATGGACGGAACGCGCGGCGTCACACCGGTCGCGACGATCACCTCGTCGTACTCGCCGACCAGCTCGGTCGCGGTGACGCGGCTGTCGAGCCGGACATCGACGCCGGCGAGTGGAAGTTGGCGGTTGTAGTACCGGATCGTCTCCGCGAACTCCTCCTTGCCGGGGATCTTGCGGGCGATGCCGAACTGGCCGCCGATCTCCGAATCGGCCTCGAACAGGGTCACCGTGTGGCCGCGCTGCGCGAGGCCGAGCGCCGCGGACAGTCCGGCGGGGCCGGCGCCGACGACGGCGACGCGCTTCGTGGTCCGGGTGGGGGAGAGCGTCAGTTCCGTCTCCCGGCCCGCACGCGGATTCAGCAGGCATGACACGTGCTTGCGGACGAAGGCGTGGTCGAGGCAGGCCTGGTTGCACGCGATGCACGTGTTGATCTCGTCGGGGGTGCCTGCCTCCGCCTTCCGCACCCAGTCGGGGTCGGCGAGCATCGGGCGTGCCATCGAGATGAGCTGCGCGTCACCGCGGGTCAGGATTTCCTCGGCGACCTCCGGCATGTTGATCCGGTTCGACGCGGCCACGGGAATGCTCACGTGCTTCTCGAGCTTGCCTGTGATGTCGGCGAATGCGGCCCGCGGCACCGACGTCACGATCGTGGGAACACGGGATTCGTGCCAGCCGATGTCGGTGTTGATGATGGTCGCGCCCGCGGATTCCACTTCCTGTGCCAGCGCGACGATCTCGTCCCACGTCTGACCGCCCTCGACGAGGTCGGCCATGGACAGGCGGAAGATGATGATGAAGTTCGGGCCGACTGCGGCGCGGGTGCGGCGGACGATCTCGACGGCCATCCGTCGGCGGTTCTCGGGTGTGCCGCCCCACTTGTCGGTGCGCTTGTTGGTGCGCTCGCACAGGAATTGGTTGATGAAGTAGCCCTCGCCGCCCATGATCTCGACGCCGTCGTAGTTCGCCTGCTGCGCCAGCCGTGAGCAGCGCACGAAGTTACGGATCTGCCAGCGCACGCCCCGGCTGGTCAGTCTGCGCGGACGGAACGGATTGATCGGTGCCTTGATGGACGAGGCGGACACGCTGAACGGCTGGTAGCTGTAGCGGCCGGCGTGCAGGATCTGCAGGGCGATCTTGCCGCCCTCGTCGTGCACCGCCTTGGTGATCGCGCGATGCCGGCGGGCCTCGACGCGGTTGGTGAGCTTGGCGCCGAACGGCAGCAGCCAGCCCGTCCGGTTGGGTGCGTATCCACCGGTGACGATCAGCGCGACACCCCCGCGAGCTCGTTCGGCGAAGTACTCGGCCAGCCGGGGAACGTCCTTGGCGCGATCCTCGAGCCCGGTGTGGATGGAACCCATGATCACGCGGTTCTTCAGCGTCGTGAAGCCGAGATCGAGGGGAGCGAGGAGCTGGGGGAACTGTGTCATGTGCGGCGTGTCCTTACTGTGCGAGCGCGTCGAGTACTTCTTGACACCAGTCGGCGAATCCCTCTTCGACGCGGATTCCGCCGCGCAGGACGAGGTACTGGTGCAGAGCTGCCCCGGAGAGCTGGTCCGGTGCGGGAAAGTCACGTTTTTGGATCATGCGGTAGATCTCGAGCCGGGCGGCGTGGCCGTCGCGGTGGCGAGCGACCTCGGCCGTGAGTGCGGCGATGTCACCGTGCTGAGCGGCGCGGATCTTCACTGCCAGCTCATTACGCAGGTGATTGGGCTCGGTCGGTTCGGCGATCCAGCGCTCGAGTTCAGCGCGCCCGGCCGCGCTGACCCGGTACACCTTCTTGTCGGGTCTGCCGTCCTGCGCCACGACCTCGGCGTCGACCCATCCGGACTCGTCCATGCGTTTGAGGACGCGGTAGATCTGCTGGTGGGTGGCGCTCTGGAAGAAGCCGATGGACTTGTCGAACCGGCGCGCCAATTCGTAGCCCGAGCCGGAGTGCTCGGTCAGGGAGACGAGGAGCGCATGTTCGAGTGCCACGGACAGAAGTATCTATGCAACGAGGTGCGTATGCAACTGAGTGCACACTAAGTCCTTCCGGCCGAACGGGAGGCTCGTCGCGTCAGACCGCACGAACTCCCCGTTGGCTCGCATAGGCTCGCGGGCATGAGCACCGACGTTCGTCCGCCGGCCGGGATCGGCGAGGCCGCAACGCGCAGACAGGTTGTCGCGTGGGGGTTGTGGGACTGGGGTTCGGCCGCCTTCAACGCCGTGATCCTCACGTTCGTCTTCTCCGTCTACCTGACGGACGCCGTGGGCGAGGACCTGCCGGGATCGATCTCCGCGAGCACGTGGCTGGGATGGTCGCTCGGCATCGCCGGGTTCCTCATCGCCGTGCTCGCACCCGTCACCGGTCAGCGATTCGACGCCGCAGGGCGACGTAAATGGGCGCTCGGCGTCCTCACCTTCGCGACGGTCGGCTGTATGGCGGCGATGTTCTTCGTCCGCGACTCGTACCAGTACCTGTGGCTCGGGCTGGTGCTACTGGCCGCGGGCTCGGTGATCTTCGAACTGGCCGGCGTCCCGTACAACGCGATGCTCAGGCAGGTGTCGACGCCGTCGAACATCGGCCGGGTGTCCGGGTTCGGCTGGGCGATGGGTTACTTCGGCGGAATCGTGCTGTTGCTGGTGTGCTACTTCGGATTCATCGCCGGCGACGGCGACAACCGGGGGTTCCTCGGGCTCACCACCGACGGCGGCACGAACATCCGGATGGTGGCACTGCTCGCCGCCGTGTGGTTCGCGGTCTTCGCGATTCCCGTGCTGCTGAAAGTTCCCGAACTGCCCCGCACGAACGCGGACCCGGGGGCGGACAAGGCCGGTTTCGTCGAGTCGTACCGGGTGCTGTGGCGGGACCTGCGCGACCTCTGGTCCGCCGACCGGCGCACCGTCTACTTCCTGGTGGCGAGCGCGCTGTTCCGGGACGGGCTCGCCGGAGTGTTCACGTTCGGCGCCGTCCTGGCCGTCAACGTCTACGGCATCGGCGCGGGTGACGTGCTGTTGTTCGGAGTCGCGGCCAACGTCGTCTCCGCGCTCGGCGCGCTCACCGCGGGCCGGTTCGACGACCGGATCGGCCCGAAGACCGTGATCATGACGTCCCTGATCGCGATGATCGTCGTCGGTGTCGTCCTGACGGCCGTGTCGGGGCCGGCCATGTTCTGGATCTTCGGACTGCTGCTGTGCCTGTTCGTCGGTCCCGCGCAGTCGTCCGCGCGCACGTTCCTGGCCCGGATCACCCCGCCCGGCCGGGAAGGGCAGATGTTCGGCCTCTACGCGACCACCGGTCGTGCGGTGTCGTTCCTGTCGCCGACCCTCTTCGGATTGTTCGCCTGGTGGTTCGCGGCAGATCGCGCCGGGATCCTCGGCCTGGTGATCGTCCTCGCGATCGGACTCGCTGCGCTGACGGTGGTGAAGCCGCCCGAACGCGACTAACGCTTCGCGCGATCGGTGCATTATGCGCTAGCGCTTCGCGCGATCGGTGCAGTATGCGCTAGCGCTTCGCGCGATCGGTGCAGTATGCGCTAGCGCTTCGCGCGATCGGTGCAGTATGCGCTAGCGCTTCGCGCGGCGATCGTCGTCGATCCGGAGTTTCTCCGGAAACAGCCTCCGCTGAGTGAACCAGCCCGCCGCTGCCACGACGACCCAGATCACCGTGGCGAAGAACTGCTGGGTGCCCTCGTTCGGATCGCCGAGGAAACTCAGCGGGCCGACGGCCAGGCCGAGTCCGGTCAACACCATGCTGGCGCCGCCGAGGGCAGTGAGCCACAACAATGCCCGTGCGCGGTACCGGTCGGCGATGAAACCGCAGGCGACGGCGAGCGCGACGATGACGATTCCGCTGAGGAGCCAGTTGGCGTCGTCGGGTTGCAGGACACGACTGAGCTTGGCCCCGATCACCGCGCCCGCGATGATCCCGATGAAGAACGCGGCGAACTTGAAGATCAGGGTGGTGGCCACCCACACCACGACCGCCCCGATCGCCGCGATGAGGAACGTCGTACCGAGCGACAGCGAGAACAGATCCGCGAGGAGCCAGCCGAGGCCGAATCCCGAGGCGAGGACCGCGACGTGGAGTGAACCGACACCGGCGAAGCACAGAACGGCGCCGACCAGAAGGATTGCGATGCCACTCATGGTGCCCTCCCTGGGTGCACGGGACGAGTAGTGTCATCAAACCAGAACGAGCGCCCCGTCGAGGGGAACAGCAGATTTCAGTTCGGTGCCGTTCCGGTGCGGGTCAGGATCGCCTCCGCGAGGGCGTCGGGACGCTGCTCCGGGATCCAGTGCGTGGCACCGTCCAGGACGACGAACTCGTAGGGCGCATCGACGAACTCGCCGCACCTTTCCGCTCCCGCGCGTCCGAGCGCGATGTCGCCGGTGCTCCAGACGTAGGTCGTGGGAACGGTGACGGCGGGTGTCGCCTCGAAGTCGCTCGTCATGGCGCGGTACCAGTTCAGTGCGGCGGTCATCGCCCCCGGTTGGCTGAGAAGTGCAACGTGCTCGTCGACGAGTGTCGGCGCGACGACGTCCCCGAACATGGCGCGCAGCGACTGCGCGTTCTCGTCGAGGAGAACCTGCTCGGCCTTACCTTCCATCCTGAGGAGGCGGATGTACGAGGAGCGTTCCTTCTGGTCGGCGTCCTCGCGCAACGCCCAGCCGAACGCGCCGGGATGCGGTACGGAGACGGTGGTGAGCGTGCGGATCCTGTCGGGGTGCCGCGCCGCCACGACCCACGCCACGGCGGCGCCCCAGTCGTGGCCGACGAGATGCGCCGTGTCGAGGTCGAGGGCGTCGAGGAGTCCGATGACGTCCGCGACGAGGTGGTCGATCCGGTAGGAGTCCACGCCGTCGGGTCGCGCACCGGACGAGTATCCGCGCTGGTTCGGTGCGAACGTCCGCAGACCCGACTCGTTCAGCAGCGCGCTGACCGGCGTCCAGGACGCGGCGCTTTCCGGAAACCCGTGCAGCAGAACGACGGGGGCGCCGTCGGCGGGACCGCTGACCGCGACGTCGAACGTCAGGTCGCCGAGGGTGATGTGCGCGTTTTCGGACGTTGACAGCATGCTCCCACCGTACGGCGAGAGGCCTGCTACTTCCCGGGATTCCACCCGCTCATGCCGAGCATGATCAGGCGCAGTTGCCGTTCGGCACGCGCGACCACCTCGGCCTCGGTTCGGCTTCCGGGGCGGTCGGCCTCGAGCAGGTCGACGACGACGGCGAACATGGTGGACACGATCAGGTCGGCCGCCATCTCCAGGTCGTCGGTGTCCCACGACTGCAGGCCGTCGATGCGGGACAGATCCACCGTGAGTTCGCTGACGAACAGCTTCATCTCGGTCGCGATCGCCCGACGAATCTCGGGTACGCCGCCGTAGCGTTCGCGGCTGAGGAATCGGAACTGCGCTTCGTGGGTGCGAACCTGCCGCACGAGGATGTCGAGGGAGGCTCCGGCGCTCTTGGTGCTCGGGGTGCGCCGGGCGTCGCGGAGCATCTGCCGCAAGATCCGCATGCCCTCCTCGACGAGCACCACACCGAGTTCCTCGATGGACGCGAAGTGGCGATAGAAGGCGGTGGGGACGATTCCTGCCGTGCGGGCCACCTCGCGCAGGCTCACGCCGGCGAAACTGCGGTCCGCCATGAGTTCGAGAGTGCCGTCGAGAAGGGCCTTTCTCGTGCGCTCCTTGCGGGCTGCCCTGCTCTCGGGTTCGGCACCGGTCGACTGACTCACGGCAGTGAGTGTATTCGTGGCGGCAGCCACGCCCGTCAGGTCCGGGTGCCCGTGCTCGTCGTCCGGCATGTGTATTCGATCCCTGCCTCGGGTGTGCGCGCTGTCACATTTCGATTGACAACTACCTGTCTCCCTCTGTCACACTAGTGTCAGTGTACAACCGTGCACTCAAATGGAGGAGGCTGACGTGTCAGTTGCCCACACCAGTCGTCCGGCGGAGGGACGCAGGTTCTCGCTGCTGTCGTTGTTCGAGGCGATGGCCACTCCGCACCAGCTCGACCGCTACCTCGAACTCGTCACCCCCATGGTGACCGTGCGCGACCTCCGCGCCGAGGTGGTCGCCGTCCGACGGTCCACCGCCGACACCGTCACCCTCACGCTGCGCCCCACCCGCCAGTGGCGCGGATTCCGTGCAGGGCAATTCGTGCAGGTAGGGGTCGTGATCGACGGGGTCCGGCACACCCGCTGCTACTCGCCGGCCAACGCGCAGGCGTCCACCGACGGTCATGTCGAGCTGACGATCAAGGCGCGTCCCGAGGGGCTGGTCTCGCAGTACCTGCATGCGCAGGCTCGGCCCGGACTGGTGCTCGACCTGTCGCAGGCGGCGGGCGAATTCACCCTCCCGACTCCGCGTCCACGGCGGCTGCTGCTGGTGAGCGGAGGCAGCGGAATCACCCCGGTTCTGTCGATGCTGCGCACGCTCGTCGACGAGCAGCACTTCGGCAACGTCACTTTTCTGCACTACGCGTACACCGAAAAGGATGTCGCGTACCTCGACGAGTTGCGTGAACTCGCCGACACGAACGCGAACGTCTCTCTGGTACTCGCATACACCGATCAGGAGGCCGGCGGGCATCTCCACGGCTTCTTCGGCCAGGAGCACCTCGACGCTGTCGCGCCCTGGTACGCCGACGCCGAAACCTACCTCTGCGGCCCGCCCGGACTGATGCGCGGCGTCCGCGAGGTCTACCGCGAACTCGGCATCGAGGACCGTCTGCACACCGAAGAATTCGCGCCCACCGCAGCCCCGGTGGAGGGCGAGGCCGGCGGCGAGGTGTCCTTCACCGCCAGCGGTGTCACCGCCGACAACTCCGGCGCGACGCTGCTCGAGCAGGCGGAGTCCGCGGGGCTCCATCCCGAATACGGATGCCGGATGGGCATCTGCTTCTCGTGCACCGCGGTGAAGAAGTCGGGGTGCACCAAGAACGTCCGCACCGGCGACACCGACACCGATCCGGACAAGGCGATTCAGCTGTGCGTCTCGGTTCCCGTGGGCGACGTCGCCCTCGACATCTGACTTTCACTCGACATTCAACGTTTTGGAGACCGACATGTTTGGACTCTCACTCTCGTTCCTCCCGTTCGTCGACGGCTCCGACGGCTCCGACGGTTCCCGCAACGACGTCCCGGTGGTGCTCAGTCACGACCAGGTCGAAGAGATCGGCCGGGAACTGGACGCCCTCCGCGACCGGACCGTCGCGGATCTCGGCGCCGAGGACCGCGAATACATCTACAAGATCATCAAGGCGCAGAGGGGATTCGAGGTCGCCGGCCGCGGGCTGATGTACCTCGGGTTCTTCCCGCCGGCGTGGATTGCCGGGGTCGGAGCCCTCGGTGTGTCGAAGATTCTCGACAACATGGAGATCGGCCACAACGTCATGCACGGCCAGTACGACTGGATGCGGGAACCGGGTCTCAACTCCCGCGTGTTCGAGTGGGACACCGTCTGCCCGGCCGATCAGTGGAAGCACTCCCACAACTACATGCACCACACGTACACCAACATCCTCGGCCGCGACCGCGACATCGGCTACGGAATCCTGCGGATCGACGAGGCGCAGAAGTGGAACCCCTACTATCTGGGGAACCCGGTCTACGCATTCTTCCTGATGATGCTGTTCGAATGGGGCGTCATGCTGCACGACCTGGAGGCGGAGAACGTGATCCAGGGCAAGCGGAAGTGGCACGACGTGAAGCCGCTGCTGAAGGGCTGGTGGCGCAAGGCCGGCAGGCAGGTGCTCAAGGACTACGCGATCTTCCCGGCACTCACCGGGCCGCTGTTCGTCCCGACCCTCCTCGGCAACGTCACCGCCAACCTGATCCGCAACGTGTGGGCGTACTCGATCATCTTCTGCGGCCATTTCCCCACCGGCGTGCAGAGTTTTACCGAGGACGAGACCGCCGAGGAAACGCGCGGCGAGTGGTACGTCCGGCAGATGCTGGGGAGCGCCAACATCGAGGGCAGCCCGCTGTTCCACATCATGTCGGGCAACCTGTCGCACCAGATCGAGCACCACCTGTTCCCGGATCTGCCCGCCCACCGGTACCCGGAAATGGCGCCCGTCGTGAAGGCTCTGTGCGAGAAGCACGGGCTGCCCTACAACACCGGCGGCTTCTTCAAGCAGATCGGCTCCGTGTGGGCGAAGATCTTCACGTTCGCACTGCCGCCCGGTCTCGTCTCGTCCGACACCCCTCCCGGTGTTATCGTCGAGCGGCAGAAGACTGCAGCCTGAGAGGCGAAACACATGGTGGGGAAGTTCGAGCGGCGCAAGGACACCGTGCAGGAACTGACGGAGTCCGCGGCCACACACGTCGGCCAGATCGCGACGATCATCGCCGGCGCCGTCCGAGACGTCACCCGGGAGATCGGCGACTGGGTGTCCGACGGGATCGAGATGCGTGAGGCCGCGAAGAAGGCCCGCGAAGACGAGGGCGAAGACGAGGGCGAAGACAAGCCGGTCGAGTAGACCGACCGGGCGTATCGACCCAGGGTAGAGATGGGGCCGCCGAGGGTGTGTTCATTGCACCCTCGGCGGCCTTTCTGCGGACAGGGCTCCGGCCGATGCTGGTTGCAGCACGAAAACCGCCCTCCGAGAGGAACCCATGTCCAACACCTCGTTCTCGACCACGGCGCGCATCGCCCTTGCCGGCTTTGCGGCCCTTGCGATTTCGCTGACCGGCGCCGCCGGTATGGCGTCGGCCAAGCCGATCTGCGAGACCGGCTGTTCGCAGCCCCTGCCTACCAAGAACCCCAGGCCCGACGTCAAGCAGATGTGCTGGGTCGAGTGGGGCCAGACGCAGTGCCAGGTGAGCTGAGGCGATCGCGCTGTCGCAGGGTGGGGCCACGACCGTCGCCGGTCGTGGCCCCCCTGCGTGTGCTAAATGACTCCGAGCGAGATCATGGCGTCGGCCACCTTCACGAATCCGGCGATGTTCGCGCCGTGCACGTAGTCGCCGGGCATGCCGTACTCGGCGGCCGTGGCAACGGTGCGTTCGTGGATGCCGCGCATGATCCCGGCCAAGCGTTCGTCGGTGTACTCGAATCCCCACGAGTCGCGGGATGCGTTCTGCTGCATTTCGAGTGCCGACGTGGCGACCCCGCCGGCGTTGGCCGCCTTACCCGGGGCGAACGCCACCGAGGCGTCGCGGAACACCTGGACGCCCTGCGGGGTCGTGGGCATGTTCGCGCCCTCGGCCACCGCCTGTACTCCGTTCGCGACGAGGGTCTTCGCGGCCGTGCCGTCGAGTTCGTTCTGGGTGGCGCAGGGGAGTGCGACGTCGCACGGCACGTCCCAGATGGAGCCGTTCGGCACGAACCGGGCGTGCGGCACCGCGTCCGCGTACTCGCTGATCCGTCCGCGCTGCACCTCCTTGATCTCCTTCAGAAGTTCGAGGTCTATGCCCTTCTCGTCGACGATGTATCCCGAGGAATCGGAGCACGCGATCGCGATTCCGCCGAGCTGGTGCACCTTCTCGATCGCGTAGATCGCGACGTTGCCCGAGCCGGAGACGACGACGGTCTTGCCGCCCAGTGAGCTGTTCGCGGTGTTCAGCATCTCGGCGACGAAGTAGGCGACGCCGTACCCGGTGGCCTCGCGACGCACCTGCGACCCGCCCCAGGTGAGTCCCTTGCCGGTGAGGACGCCGGACTCGTAGGAGTTGGTGAGGCGCTTGTACTGGCCGAACAGGTAGCCGATCTCGCGACCGCCGACGCCGATGTCGCCGGCCGGGACGTCGGTGTATTCACCGATGTGACGATGCAGTTCGGTCATGAACGACTGGCAGAACCGCATGATCTCGGCCTCCGAGCGACCCTTGGGGTCGAAGTCGGAGCCACCCTTGCCGCCGCCGATCGGGAGTCCGGTGAGGGCGTTCTTGAAGATCTGCTCGAAGCCGAGGAACTTGACGATTCCCAGGTTCACGCTCGGGTGGAACCGCAGGCCACCCTTGTAGGGGCCGAGCACGCTGTTGTACTGCACGCGGAAACCGCGGTTGACGTGCACGTTGCCGGAGTCGTCGACCCACGGCACCCGGAAGATGATCTGGCGCTCGGGCTCGCACAGTCGCTCGATCAATCCGGAGTCGGCGTAGTGGGGATGGTGGTCGAGCACGACCTGGAGCGACTCGAAGACCTCGGCGGCCGCCTGGTGGAACTCGGGTTCTCCGGCGTTCCGCAGGCGGACCTGCTCGTAGATCTCTGCTACCTGGTCGCGCGTTGACACAGACCCACCTGCCTGACGTGTGAGGGATTCGTTACCTGACGTTTACTTTGGAAACTATAGACCTGGCGTCGGACGTCCTGTATCGCGCCGTGCGGAGCGGTCAGGACTCTTGTGAGGGTGTGCGGGAATGCATTGCGACAGTGGTGTTCTCGAGGGTCTCGCCGCAGTGCGCGCACCGGTGTTCCAGTTCCAGTGAGTGCCCGCATTCGTGTAAGAGGACCGACGGGGCGTCGTCGACCGCCCACTTGGCGCCCCATTGGAACAGTGAGAGGAGTAGTGGCCGAAGGTCCTCGCCCGCCGGCGTCAGGTGGTACTCGAACCGGGGAGGGTGTTCGGAGTACTGCCTGCGCTCGATGACGCCGACCTCCTCCAGTTTGCGCAGTCGCGCGGTGAGGATGTCGCGCGAGACGCCGATGTAACCGGCGATCCGGTCGAAGCGGTGCACTCCGTAGCTCAGTTCGCGGATCACCAGCATGGACCAGCGGTCGCCGATCAGTTCCATGGTTGCGGCGATGGCGCAGGGTCTCGGCGCCAGTGGCATGCGGTCCATGACGATCTCGGGTGTCGCTGGCTCGGTGTGGCCGTTGTTCATGCACTCCATCATAGAGGGTTGTGTTTTCCAACTGATAGGGATTACTGTCGTGAACGTAGTTAGTTGGAAAAGCAGACTTACTCTTTCGAAGGGGTCGTCATGACCACGATTCAAGATCGAACGGTGCTGGTCACCGGAGCCAATCGCGGGCTCGGACGTGCCTTCGTCGCGGAGGCGCTCGCGCGTGGAGCGCGCACGGTCTACGCATCGGCGCGTGACGCGTCGACGATCGACGAGCACCCGCGGGTCATTCCCGTGCAACTGGATGTCACGAACCCCGAATCGGTCTACGCCGCCGCGGAGGTCGTCGGGGATCTCGGCGTGCTGATCAACAACGCGGGCATCCTCGTCGGCGAATCGCCGCTCACGGGTGACCTCGACGGGATGCGCCGCGAACTCGAAACCAACCTGTACGGACCGCTCAACGTCACCCGCGCGCTCGCGCCGATCATCGCTTCCAACGGGGGCGGCGCGATTCTCAACGTGCATTCGGTGCTGTCGTGGCTGGCCATCGGCGGCTCCTACAGCGTGTCCAAGGCCGCCCTGTGGAGCGCCACCAACGCCATGCGCGCCGAACTCGCGGCACAGAACATCCAGGTGGTCGGGCTGCACCTCGGGTACATGGACACCGACATGACGAGCGGACTGGACGTCGAGAAGATCTCGGCGGCGGAGGTCGCGCGACTGGCCTTCGACGGCATCGAGTCCGGCGCCCACGAAGTCCTCGCCGACGACACCACCCGCAACGTCAAGGCGGCGCTCTCCGGCGACCTCGACGTCCTCTATCCGCAGTCGGCCGAGCAGGGGGCCGCGTAGTGAGTGTGTTCGGAAACGGGGACGTGTCGACGGTCGAGGACTTGTCGGACGCCGAGTGGGGAGACGTGCGGTCGAAGATCGTCGAGTGGCGCGACCCGGCGGGTCCCGCGCGCAAAGCCCGGGAACTCGACGGCCTCACCTACCTGCGGGCGATTCTCGACGGCGGCATTCCGGCACCGCCGATCGCGAGCCTGATGAACCTGCGGTTCCTCCAGGCCGAACCGGGAAGGGTCGTCTTCGCGCTCGATCCCGACGAGTCGCAGTACAACCCCATCGGCGCCATCCATGGCGGTGCCGTGTGCACCCTGCTCGATTCGGTGGCCGGATGTGCGGTGCACTCGACGCTGCCTGCGGGATTTGCCTATACCTCGGTCGAGATCAAGGTCAACTACATCCGTGGGGCCACCCGCGATTCGGGTGCGCTGACCGCCACCGGCACGGTGAAGAAGTCCGGTCGCCGCATCGCCTTCGCGGAAGGGGAGGTCGTCGACGCGCAGGGCCGCCTCGTCGCCACCGCCACCAGCACACTGCTGGTGTTCGAGGTTCCGCCGGGCGCCTGACTTCTGGACGGCTCCCATCGAGCGCCGGGGTTACCCGGGAAACCCGCCACTCGCGGAGGTAGGTGGCGGGTCCCGGTGCACCGTTGCCCCGTCGGGTTGGGGCGATGCGTGAACAAGACTAATCAGTCGGTTTGTTACGCGCGAGTACGCGACCATGGTTCGGACGGCGGGGCGGATACCTATCGGACGGTCGTACAGGACGCCGCAGGTCGAAGCCACCCTACGAGGTACCGAAGTTTGATGTACTGAATTTGGTCCTCATCAGCGTCCCAGAGCGGTCAAGGAAGGCACACCCATGGGCACGATCACTACCCAGGATGGCACGGAGATCTTCTACAAGGACTGGGGAACCGGTCAACCCATCGTGTTCAGCCACGGCTGGCCGCTGTCGGCGGACGACTGGGACACCCAAATGCTGTTCTTCCTCCAGCACGGCTACCGCGTCATCGCCCACGACCGGCGCGGTCACGGACGCTCCACGCAGACCGGCGACGGCCACGACATGGACCACTACGCCGACGACCTCGCCGCGTTGACGTCGCACCTCGACCTCCAGGACGCGATTCATGTCGGCCATTCGACCGGCGGCGGCGAGGTGGTGCATTACCTCGCGCGGCATGGGGAGAGCCGGGTGTCGAAGGCCGCACTGATCAGCGCGGTGCCGCCGCTCATGGTGAAGACGGAGGCCAACCCGGGCGGCCTGCCCAAGGCCGTCTTCGACGATCTGCAGGCGCAACTCGCGGCCAACCGTTCCGTCTTCTATCGCGACCTGCCGTCCGGGCCCTTCTACGGATTCAATCGACCGGGCGTGAAATCCTCCGAGGCGATCATCGAGAACTGGTGGCGCCAAGGAATGATGGGCGGGGCCAAGGCGCACTACGACGGGATCGTCGCCTTCTCGCAGACCGATTTCACCGACGACTTGAAGAAGATCACCGTCCCCGTGCTCGTGATGCACAGCGAAGACGATCAGATCGTTCCCTACGCCGACGCGGGACCACTGTCCGCGAAGCTTCTCTCGAACGGCACGCTGAAGACGTACAAGGACTTCCCCCACGGCATGCCCACCACGCACGCGGAGACGATCAACGCCGACCTGCTGGCCTTCCTGAAGAACTGACGCGCAGGCCCCCGATTCCTATTCGCCTAGGTCATCGGGGGTTTTCGTCTGTCACTGTTCCGTCGAATGAGTGCCCCCGGCAGGATTCGAACCTGCGACCAATGGATTAGAAGGCCATTGCTCTATCCCCTGAGCTACGGAGGCGCGCAGCAAATATTACCTGTCGCCTCGCGTGCTCCGATCGGGGCTGTGGTGTGCGCGTCATGAGCCCACGGCTGCGGCGCAGAGCAGCAGTCCTGCCAGGACGAGTTCAACGACGAAGTAGAACCACACGGGGTAGAAACGGGTCGGCCGGTCGGCGACGGCCGACACGATCCGGCCGAAGGCCATTCCCAGCAGGGCGACGGCCACCGTCACCGCCGCGACCGATCGGATGCCGTAGGCGTCGAAAGCCGCGAAGAAGAGCAGGCCCGCCACCGCGACACCGAAACCGCCGTAGACGGCGCGCACCTCGGCGCGGGCCGTCGCCGAATCCGCGGTAAGACGGAACGGGGCGACCAGCCGACCGGGCACCGCGAGCCCGTACACGCCCATGCCCGCGAAGAACAATGCCACCACGATGATCAGAAACTCCGCCATCTCAGCCTCTCGTTCCCTCGGGACACGTCCCCGTCGACGTTAGCCGGAACGGCGACGGACCCTCGCGTCTCCGACGGCCTGTCGTAGGTCCTACCCTTGATGTATGGCTACACCCCAGCTCGCGGCGTCCGACCCGGCATCGAAACCCCCGAATCGTGCCGATTCGACCGCCCTGTTCGTCGTCGGCGGTCTCATCGCCGGTCTGGTTGCGGCAATCGTCGTCGGACTTTCCGCTGCTCAGGCGCTCGTGCTGCTGGGAATCCCGGATCCCGGGCCGATCACCACGTATGGACTGCCTGCCATGCGGGCCGTGTCGGAGATCGCTGCGGTCATCACCATCGGATCGTTGCTGCTCGCGGCGTTCTTCGTCCCGCCGCAGAAATCCGGGGTCCTGGACGTCGACGGCTACCGCGCGGTGCGGACGGCGTCGTACGCCGCGATCGTGTGGGCCGCGACGGCTCTCGTCCTGGTCCCGTTGACGCTGTCGGACACGTCCGGGCAACCCTTCGCCGAGGCGGTGAAACCGGCCAACATCTTCAACTCGATCGATCAGGTCGAACTCGCCGGCGCCTGGCGCTGGACCGCGATCATCGCCATCGTTCTTGCGATCGCCTCCCGGCTCGTGCTGCGCTGGTGGTGGACGCCGATCCTCCTGGTCGTCGGCATCCTCGGGCTGATGCCGCTCGCACTGACGGGACATTCGTCTTCGGGTGGTTCGCACGACATGGCGACGAACAGCCTGATCCTCCACCTCGTGGCGGCCTCCCTGTGGGCGGGCGGACTGTTCGCTCTCCTCGCGCATGCGCGTCGTCGGGGCGCCTACACCGATGTCGCGGCGCGACGGTTCTCCGCGGTCGCGACCGTCTGCTTCGCCGTCATGGCGGTCAGCGGTGTGGTGAACGCGCTGGTCCGCGTCCCGATCGGCGACCTCCTCGACACGACGTACGGACGCCTGGTGGTCGCGAAGACGGTGGCCCTCGTGATCCTGGGTGCCTTCGGCTGGGCGCAGCGTCGGCGGGCGCTGCCCGCGCTGCGGAAGGACCCGACGAGCCGCGGCAACCTGATTCGCTTCGCCGGTGCGGAGGCCATGGTCTTCGCCGCGACGATCGGTCTCGCCGTCGGGCTCGGCCGTACGCCGCCGCCCGCTCCGACCGCGGCGCCCACCCTCACGGAGGTGGAACTCGGATACAACCTGGCGGGCCCGCCGACGTTCACCAGGTTGATGCTGGACTGGCGATTCGACCTCCTCTACGGCACCGCCGCGATCGTGCTGGCCGTGGTGTACGCGGTGGGTCTGCGCACACTTCGCCGTCGCGGCGACAGCTGGCCGGTCGGCCGGACCGTCGCCTGGATGTGCGGTTGCGTGGTGCTGCTGATCGCGACGTCCTCGGGTGTCGGTCGCTACTCGCCGGCCGTGTTCAGCGTGCACATGGGCGCCCATATGGCGCTGTCCATGCTGGCGCCGGTTCTCCTGGTGCTGGGTGCTCCGATCACACTCGCCCTGCGCGCCCTCGATCCCGCAGGCAAGAACGGTGTGCCGGGACTGCGGGAGTGGATCCTGACCGCGCTGCACAGCCCGTTCTCCCGATTCATCACCCACCCCGTCGTCGCGGCGGTGTTGTTCGTGGGCGGTTTCTACGCCCTGTACCTCGGCGGGATCTTCGAGGCCGCGGTCGACTCCCACTCGGCACACATCCTGATGAACCTGCATTTCCTGCTCAGTGGCTATCTCTTCTACTGGGTCGCGATCGGTATCGATCCGTCGCCGCGCAAGCTGCAACCGGTGACGAAGCTCGCGATGGTGTTCGGCTCACTGCCGTTCCACGCGTTCTTCGGTGTCGCGCTGATGAGCATGGGCGCCGTGATGGGCGAGTGGTACTACCGATCGCTCGGGCTCGGCTGGAACGCCGACCTGGTGGGAGACCAGCAGCTCGGCGGCAGCATCGCCTGGGCCACCGGCGAGATCCCACTGGTACTGGTGATGATGGCTCTGCTCATCCAGTGGTCCCGCAGCGACGGCCGCACGGCGCGGCGGGTCGACCGGGCCGCGGACCGCGACGACGATGCGGATCTGGCAGCCCACAACGCGATGTTCGCGGAGCTGGCGCGACGCGACCGTGAAGCGGGACACTGACCGCTAGCACGCCGCCCCGACACGTTCGGGGCTCGCGCGACCGTTTCCGCGGTGTCATCCACAGGCCCTCCGGTTATCCACAGATGTCGGATCCGGGCCGGAAACGGCGCGGTCGGACGGCACGCTGTGAGTGACGGCACCTTGCCGCACTCACAGGGGGTAGAGCGTCATGTACGAAACACACGGCACCGTGGTCGGAACGGTCATCACCAGCCCGGTCACCCGGTCGAACGCGGCCGGTGACGAGTTTCTCAGCTTCCGGATGGCGAGCACGGTCCGGCGCCGCGACCACACGACAGGGGAGTGGCGCGACGGGAGCACGCTCTACCTCACGGTGACCTGCCGGCGACGGCTGATGGCCGGTGTCGCCGGGTCGATCGCGAAGGGAGACCCCGTCATCGTGACCGGCGAGTTGCGCACCACCGAATACACCACGCGGGACGGCATCGCCCGCTCCGACCTGGAGTTGAGCGCGACCGCCATCGGACCGGATCTGGCCCGCTGCACGGTTGTCCTCGAGCGTGCACCGCGAACCGCGGACGGCGCCGCCGCGTCGCCGGCGACGGAAGAGGTCGCCACCCGGTCCCTCGTCGCGTAGCAGCATCGCGGGCACCGGCGCCGACCTCGCGCTCCCGGCGCCGGTGCCCGCGGCTTCTTCCCCGAAGCCCCCGATCACGTTCGCCACCCGCCGCGATGTGGGTTCATCGCGCCCCACCATTAGGCTGGCCCCATGGCTGAGTTCATTTACACGATGAAGAAGGTGCGCAAGGCGCACGGTGACAAGGTCATCCTCGATGACGTCACGATGAGCTTCTACCCCGGCGCCAAGATCGGTGTGGTCGGCCCGAACGGCGCGGGTAAATCCAGCATCCTCAAGATCATGGCGGGGCTGGATCAGCCGGGCAACGGTGAAGCGTTCATCGCTCCCGGTGCCACCGTCGGGATCCTCATGCAGGAACCGCACCTCGACGAGACCAAGACCGTTCGCGAGAACGTCGAAGAGGGCCTGGGTGACACCATGGTCCAGCTCAAGCGGTACAACGAGATCGCCGAGCTGATGGCCACCGACTACTCCGATGAGCTGATGGAGGAGATGGGCGAGCTCCAGGAGAAGCTCGACCATGCCAACGCATGGGAGATCGACTCCCAGCTCGAGCAGGCGATGGATGCGTTGCGCTGTCCGCCGCCGGAGGAGATGGTCACCCACCTCTCCGGTGGTGAGAAGCGCCGCGTCGCCCTCTGCAAGCTCCTGCTCAGCAAGCCCGACCTGCTGCTGCTCGACGAGCCGACCAACCACCTCGACGCGGAGAGCGTCCTGTGGCTCGAGCAGCACCTCGCCGCCTATCCCGGTGCCATCCTCGCCGTCACCCACGACCGGTACTTCCTCGACCACGTCGCCCAGTGGATCTGTGAGGTCGACCGCGGTCGCCTGTACCCGTACGAGGGCAACTACTCCACCTACCTGGAGCAGAAGGCCGCGCGGCTCGAGGTTTCGGGCAAGAAGGACCAGAAGCTGCAGAAGCGCCTCAAGGAGGAGCTGGCCTGGGTTCGCTCCGGCGCGAAGGCCCGTCAGGCCAAGAACAAGGCCCGCCTCGACCGCTACGAGGAAATGGCCAACGAGGCCGAGAAGACCCGCAAACTCGACTTCGACGAGATCCAGATCCCGGCACCGCCGCGCCTCGGCGACGTCGTCGTGGAGGTCTCGAACCTCGACAAGGGCTTCGACGGCCGGGTTCTGATCAAGGACCTGTCGTTCACGCTGCCGCGTAACGGCATCGTCGGTGTGATCGGCCCCAACGGTGTCGGTAAGACCACGCTGTTCAAGACCGTCGTCGGGCTCGAGGAGCCGGACGCGGGCGAGGTGAAGATCGGCCAGACGGTCAAGCTCAGCTACGTCGACCAGAACCGCACCGGCATCGACCCCGACAAGACGGTGTGGGAGGTCGTGTCCGACGGTCTCGATCACATCGTCGTCGGCCAGACGGAGATGCCGTCGCGCGCCTACATCAGCTCGTTCGGGTTCAAGGGCCACGATCAGCAGAAGCCGGCCGGCGTCCTCTCCGGTGGTGAGCGCAACCGCCTGAACCTCGCGATGACGCTCAAGCAGGGCGGAAACCTGATCCTGCTCGACGAACCGACCAACGACCTCGACGTCGAAACCCTCGGTTCACTGGAGAACGCGCTGGAACAGTTCCCCGGTTGCGCCGTCGTGATCTCCCACGACCGCTGGTTCCTCGACCGGACCTGCACGCACATCCTCGCGTGGGAGGGCGGCTTCGGCGACAACGAGGCTGCCTGGTACTGGTACGAGGGCAACTTCGAGGGCTACGAGGCGAACAAGGTCGAGCGGCTCGGACCGGACGCGGCACGTCCGCACCGCGTGACGCACCGCAAGCTCACGAGGGACTGAACTGGTGGAGCAGAAGGCCTTCACATACGAGATCCAGGTCCGGTGGGGTGACTCCGACCGGCTGGGTCACGTCAACAACACCCGGTTCGTCGAATACATGCAGGAAGCGCGTATCCACTTCCTGACCAGCGAGCTGCGCGCAAACGGTGAGCGGCCCGGTGCGATGGTGGTGCGCAAGATGGACGTCGAATTCCTGCGTCCCGTCACCGACGCCTCGGGTCCGTTGCAGATCGACGTGTCGGTGCTGCACGTCGGTACCTCGTCGTACACGATCCGGCACGTCGTCACGAACCGTGACGGTGTCCGCTGCGCGACGGGCGACGCACTGCTGGTGGCGTTCGACGTGAGGACCGAAAGCTCGCGGCCGCTGTCCGAGGCGGAACGAAACGGGCTCGAGCGGTACCTCGCGCCGGCGACCACCGGCTGAACGATCCGGCACGCGGGGTGCTCGAAGTTCACCCTCTGTTCCCATCGCCGCGGGCTAGTCTCGAGAGAGTTGCCCGCGGCGATCGGAACGAAGAGGAAGTGAGCCCCGATGACGGAATCGGCAGAACTGAAAGATGCGGAGTGGGCGCGGAATCTGCCCGAAGGTCTCCGGTCTCAGGTGCCGACTCTCGCTGCCGTGTACTTCCGGCACGTCGATCGCGGTGACAGCGAGAGTGCCGTCAACGGGGCTTCGGACGCCGTGCTCGGCGCGCATCTGGCATTGGCCCTGCAACGCCCGCCCGAGCGGGCGGTCACCCGCGTCCACCGGCCGGGCGACGGTCGCGAACTTGGTGCGTCCCTGCAGATCGTGAACGACGACATGCCGCTGCTCGTCGAATCGATCACCGCGCTGCTGAACCGTCTCGGCATCGGGATCAGCGAATTCGTGCACCCGATCATTTCGGTGCGCCGCGACCCGATCGGTGCCCTGCGCGGAATCCTCATGGGGGACAAGGCCAAGGATGCCGACGCGGACAGCCTCTCCGAATCGTGGATCCACGTCCAACTCGACCCGCGTACCGACTCGTCGGTTCTCGACATGCTCGAGAAGGAGGTCGGCACCGTCCTCGCCGACGTGCGCCAGGTTGTCCGGGACACCGACATCATGCGCAAGCTCGAGCGGACGCTTGCCGACGAGCTCGAGGCGTCCGCACCTTGTCCCGGTGTGTCGAAGGAAGACCTGGAGGACTGCGCCGATCTGTTGCGGTGGATGTCGCAGGGCAACTACGCGGCGCTCGGGTACCGCCGCTTTCAGCTGGGGGAGCCGGTCGATTCCGGCGCCCGGAGCCTGCAGGTGGTGCCGGGCAGCGGACTCGGACTGCTGCGCTCCGACACCGTCACCGAGGGCCCGCTGAGTCTGCCGCCGGCCGCCGAGATCCCCGACCGGCCCCTGCTCGTGCTGACCCAGGGCTCGTTCCCCGCGACCGTCCATCGCGCGGTCTACCCGTTCTTCGTCGGTGTGAGCATCCTCGACGAGGGCGGCAACATCACCGGTGAGCACCGCTTCCTCGGAGTCTTCACGGTCACGGCGCTGCACGAGAACGTCCTCGACATTCCGGTGATCGCCCGGCGGGTGCGCAAGGTGATCGAACGTGCCGGGTTCCAATTGAACTCGTATTCGGGCCAGGCGATGCTGGAGGTCATCCAGTCGTTCCCGCGCACCGAGCTGTTCTCGAGCGACGCGGACACGCTGTACGACACGGTGACCGCGGTGCACAGCATCGGGCTCAGGCGCCAGGTGCGCCTGTTCGTGCGCGAGGATTTTCTCGGACGCTTCGTCTCCTGCCTGATCTATCTTCCCCGCGACCGGTACACCACCCGGGTCCGGCTCGCCATGCAGGACATCCTGCTGCAGGAATTCGGCGGCGGCACATTGGAATACACCGCACGCGTCACGGAGTCCGACCTGGCGCTGCTGCACGTGACGATCCGTAAGAACGCCGAACATTTGGGGTCGAAGCTCGACATCTCGGACGCCGATCGCGAACGGGTGCAGGCGATGCTGGCCGAGGCGAGCCGCAGCTGGGACGATCATCTCGGTGACCTCCTCCCGGTCACCACCGGCGTGGATCCCGTTCTGGCGCAGCGTTATGCGACCGTTCTGCCCGAGGGGTACAAGGAAGATTTCGACGCCGCGCGCGCGTTGTCCGACCTCGTGAGGCTGGAGGCGCTCGAAGAGGGTTCGATCGACCTGCTGCTCTACCGCGACCGCGGGTCGGAGGTCGGTCGCTGGCGATTCACCCTGTACGTCGGGGGCGACGGCATTTCGCTCAGCCAGGTGCTTCCGGTGCTGCAGAGTCTGGGTGTCGAGGTTCTCGACGAACGGCCCTATCTGATTCCGCGTCCCGACGGGTTGACGTGCTGGATCTACGATTTCGGGCTGTCGGTCCCCGCGGAGTTGCTCCGCTCCTCGGTGGAGGACGACCTGGACGCGGAACTCGCCGCCGAGGAGGCGTCCGCCGCCGAACCGAAGCTTCAGGAACGGTTCACGGAAGCGTTCACGGCGGTCTGGTTCGGGCGGGCGGAGGCCGACCGGTTCAACGAACTGATCCTGCGGGCGGGTATGTCGTGGCGGCAGGCGGTGATTCTGCGGGCGTACACGAAGTACCTGCGCCAGGCAGGATTTCCCTACAGCCAGTTCCACATCGAGGGGGTCGCGCTGGCCAATCCTCGTTCGGCGTGCACCCTGGTCGAGTTGTTCGAGGCGATGTTCGACCCGGAGTCGCCCTCACCCGACCGGGTGTCCGAACTCGAAGCCCGCCTGAAGGAGTACATCGACTCCGTGGTCAGCCTCGACGCGGACCGCATTCTGCGTGGCCTGTTCGGGCTGATCAAATCGACGTTGCGGACCAACTATTTCGTCGTCGGCGAGACGGGGGAGCCGCAGACCTACCTGTCGATCAAGCTCGATCCACAATTGATCCAGGAATTGCCGAAGCCCCGGCCGAAGTACGAGATCTTCGTGTACTCGCCCGACGTCGAGGGTGTGCACCTGCGGTTCGGGTCCGTCGCTCGCGGCGGGCTGCGCTGGTCGGACCGGCGCGAGGACTTCCGCACCGAGATCCTGGGGTTGGCGAAGGCCCAGGCCGTGAAGAACGCGGTGATCGTCCCGGTCGGGGCGAAGGGTGGCTTCGTCGTCAAGAATCCGCCGACCGCGTCGGGCGATGCGGCGGCCGACCGCGCGGCCGCTCTCGAAGCGGGCCAGGACTGCTACCGCACGTTCATCTCCGGGCTCCTGGATCTCACGGACAACGTCGATCAGGCATCGGGGGAGATCGTGCCCCCTGACCGGGTGGTGAGGTTGGACGGCGACGACCGGTACCTCGTCGTGGCGGCGGACAAGGGCACCGCGAAGTTCTCCGATCTCGCCAATTCGGTTGCGGAACAGTACAACTTCTGGCTCGGAGACGCGTTCGCCTCCGGTGGCTCGGCCGGGTATGACCACAAGGAGATGGGCATCACCGCGCGTGGTGCCTGGGAAAGCGTGAAACGGCATTTCCGCGAGATGGGGGTCGACACCCAGACCCAGGACTTCACCGTGGTCGGTGTCGGGGACATGAGCGGCGACGTCTTCGGGAACGGCATGCTCCTCAGTCGGCACATCCGGCTGGTCGCCGCGTTCGATCATCGGCACGTCTTCCTCGATCCGAACCCCGACGCGGCCCGGTCCTTCGAGGAACGTTCGCGGATGTTCGCCCTCCCGCGGTCGTCGTGGGCCGACTACGACACCGGCATCATCAGCGAGGGCGGGGGAGTGTGGGACCGCACCCGTAAATCGGTCCCGATCAGTGCCGCCGCGCGTTCGGTGCTCGGCCTCGACGACGCGATCACCGAGCTCTCGCCCCCGGAACTGGTCCGGGCGATTCTGCGCGCTCCGGTTGATCTGCTGTGGAACGGCGGTATCGGTACCTACGTCAAGGCGTCCACCGAGACCAATGCGATGGTGGGCGACAAGAGCAACGACGCCGTGCGCGTCGACGGCAACGACGTGCGGGCCCGGGTGGTCGGTGAAGGTGGCAACCTCGGGGTGACCGCGCTCGGCCGCATCGAGTACAGCCAGAACGGTGGCCGGATCAACACGGACGCGATCGACAACTCCGCGGGCGTCGACTGCTCCGATCACGAGGTGAACATCAAGATCCTGCTGGACTCGCTGGTGAGCAGCGGCGGGTTGCCGGGGGAGGAGCGTAATCCGCTGCTGGCGTCGATGACCGACGAGGTGGCGCAGCTGGTGCTCGCGAACAACATCGCCCAGAACGATCTGCTCGGCGTCTCGCGGACGAGCGCCGTTCCGATGCTGACTGTGCATCGCCGGCAGATCGAGCACCTGGCGTCGCGCCGTGGACTCGACCGCAAACTCGAGGCGCTGCCCACCGAGGAGGAGATCGCGCGACGCAGGCAGGTGGGGCAGGGGCTGACGTCGCCGGAACTCGCAACGCTCACCGCGCACGTGAAGCTGGCGCTCAAGGACGATCTGCTCGCGACGGATCTCCCCGACAGCGAGACGTTCGCGCCGCGGTTGCCGCGCTATTTCCCGACGGTGCTGCGCAAGCGGTTCCGCACCGCGATCAAGGCGCATCCCCTGCGCCGGCAGATCGTGGCGACGATGCTCGCGAACGAGACCATCGACAACGGCGGCATCACCTTCGCGTACCGATTGGCGGACGAGGCGGGCGCGAGCAGCACCGACGCGATCCGGGCGTACGCCGCGGTCACCGAGATCTTCGCCCTCCCCGACCTGTGGTCGAGGATCCGGTCGGCGAACATCGCGGCAGACATCGAGGACGACCTGATCCTCGAGTCCGGCCGGGTTCTCGACCGTGCGTCGCGCTGGTTGCTGACCAACCGCCCGCAGCCCCTCGCCGTGGGCGCGGAGATCGCCCGGTACTCGGCCGATTTTCGGGCGCTCTCGCCGAAGGTGCCCCAGCTGGTCAGGGGACATCAGCTCGCCGATGTGGAGACGCGAGCGCGGCCGCTCGTCACCAGCGGGGCACCCGAGGACCTCACGTTCGAGGTGTTCCGGCTTCTGGACAAGTTCTGCCTGCTCGACATCATCGACGTCGCGGACATCGCCGAGCGCGACATCGACGAGGTGGCCGAGCTGTACTACGAACTCGACGCGCACCTCGGCATCGACTGGCTGCTGAGCGCGGTGTCCACCCTCGCGCGTGGCGACCGCTGGCATTCGCTGGCCCGCCTCGCGTTGCGCGACGACCTCTACAGTTCGCTGCGCCAGCTCACGATGGAAGTGCTGATGGGTGGCGAACCTCACGAGACCCCGCAGGAGAAGATCGACGACTGGGAATCGACGAACGCGTCCCGGCTGGCCAGGGCGAGGTCCGCTCTCACCGAAATTTTCGAGTCTGGGACCCTTGACCTCGCGACGCTCTCGGTGGCGGCGCGTCAGGTACGCAGCATGGTGCGAGGTGTGGGCACCCGATCGGAGGTATGACGTTGAGCGAGGGCTTTCACGCGGAGGTCGAAGTTCGTTGGTCGGACATGGACGTCTTCCAACACATCAACCACGCTCGGATGGTGACGTTGCTGGAAGAGGCGCGGATTCCCTGGCTGTTCGAGGACGACCGGCCCACCGTCACGCTGCGTGACGGCGCGGTCATCGCCGATCTCCATGTGCGCTACCGCGGGCAGCTCCGGCACAGCGATTCACCGCTCGACGTCCTGATGTGGGTGGAGAAGGTCCGGGCCGTCGATTTCACGATCGGCTACGAAGTCCGCCCCAAGGGTGTCGACGTCTCGGTCGCGCCGTCCATCGTCGCCTCGACGCAGATCGCGGCGTTCGACATCGACACCCAGCGACTGCGCAGGATCACCGACGTCGAGCGTGCGTACCTGGAGAGCTGGCAGCGTGCATGAGCGCGTTCTGTCGATCCCGGATGCGACGGAGCGCGGTGATCTCGCCACGTTCCTCACCCGTGTGGTCCGGTTGGACGAATCCGCGGTGGTCCGCTTCCGGCAACGAGGCACCGGGCGTCTGACCGTCTGGGCGGCAACCGGTTTCGACGCGCTGGCGGTGCGCACTGTCGCGGGGACGATCACCCCCGACGACACGTCGGCCGCCGCCGACCAACTGCTCGCCGCGCTCGCCGCGGCGACGACGGCCGACATCGACCCGGGGTTCTCGATGGATTCGGCGTGGCGGGGCGCGCTTCCACCGACGGAGGGTTTCGTCCACGTCGACGACGTCCCCGCGCGGGTGCTCGTCGACCTTGCCCAGCGCGGTGCGGCACTGGCGCAGGAGCACGGCAGCAGCCACGGTCCGCCTGCGTCGCTCCTCGACCAGGAAGTGCTGCAGGTGCGCGGCGCGGAGCAATCCGTCGCCATCCCGATGCGGGTGGTGTTCGCGCTCACCGCGATGGGGTTCGTTCCGCACGCGGGCTCGGACCGGCTGACAGCCGACATCGATCTCGAGCGCATCGACACGTCCGAACTGGTCCGGATCCGAGCCACCGCCTCGTGGTTGCGGGTGGACGCGCGATTCGGGTCGATCTACCGGCACCGCGGTGGGGGGATTCCGTTGTCGGTGGCCCGGTAGCTGGTCGTCAGCCGGTCCGCAGTGTGCTGGTGGCCAGTACGGCGAGTGACGCGACGACGGCCGCCATCCCCAGCCCCGCGACCACGGTCAGCTGCTCGCCGAGCACCACGGTGCCGAGAAGCGCTGCGACCACCGGCTCGGTGAGCGTCAGGGTCGCGACCGTCGCGGGTGGCAGCCGCCGTAGACCGGCGGCGAACAGCAGATACGCCAGCACCGTCGGGACGATCGCCAGATACACCGCCGCGGCCGCTCCCGCCCCGGTGTCCAGCCCGCCGGGCCAGGTGGCGACGAGGACGGGGATCAGGAACAGTCCGCCGAGACCGAACATCTGCCCCATTGCGGCCTCGGGGCGCGCACCCGCGGTCAGCAGGGACGATCCCGCCACCGTGTAGGCGGCGTACCCGAGACCGGCGATCAGCGCGGGCAGCGCACCCGCCAGGACCCCGGACGAGTCGGAGCCGCCGGTGGTGCCCACCACGATCAGCCCCATCCCGGCGACGGCGATGACAGTCGACACGGCCCACACCGGACCCGGGCGTTGCCGATGGACTGCCCATTGCAGAGCACCGGTGAACGCGGGGCCCGAGCCCAGCGCGATCATCGTGCCCGCCGCCACCCCGGCGCTCTGCACACCGGTGAAGAATCCGAGTTGGTAGGCCGCGACGCCGATCCCGCCCCACACGGCAGGCGCGTACCCACGAATCCCGAAGCCGCCACCGAACCCGAGACCCCCGCGTAGCGCCGCGAACGCGGCGAGGAGCGCACCCGCGGCCACGACCCGCACCGAACCGACGGCCAGCGGGTCGAGATCGTATCCGAGAGAGCGGGACGCGAGGGCCTGCGCGGTTCCTGTCGTCGCGAACAGGATCGATGCTGCGACGACCGCCGCGACCGCGGGAGTGCGGGTCAGATGAGCCACGCAGCCGCGTTCGGCGGGAGCTGGCCGTCCACCAGCGGGGCGCTGCTGAGCAGCACCTCACCCGGTGGCAGCGAGATCGGCGCCTCGGTGGCGTTCAGGGCGCAGATCAGGCCGCCGCGCCTGCGGAAGGCGAAGCACCCGCCGGGGCTGCCGTACCAGTCGACACCGGGACCGGAGAACTCCGGACGGAACGAGCGCAGTTCGAGCGCCGCCCGGTACAACGACAGCGTCGACGTGACGTCCTCGAGTTGCGCCTCGACGGTGAGCTGCGACCATTCGGGCGGCATCGGCAGCCAGGGCTCGCCCGTGCTGAATCCGAACGGGGGCTCGGTGCCCTCCCACGGCAGGGGGACGCGGCATCCGTCGCGGCCGCGTTCGGTGTGACCGGACCGTTCCCACACCGGGTCCTGCAACGCCGAATCGGGCAGTTCGACGTTGGGCAGGCCGAGTTCGGCGCCGTTGTACAGGAACGCCGCACCCGGCAGCGCCAGTTCGACGAGCGTCATCGCCCGGGCTCGCGCCGTGCCGATCTCGCCGCCGCCGTACCGGGTGACTTCCCGTTCCACGTCGTGGTTCGACAGGGTCCAGGTGGGGGTGCCGCCCACCTGGTCGACGGCCGTGAGGGAATTCTCGATGGCCTCCCGCACGGTCTCCGCCGAGAACTCGGCCTCGGCCAGCCGGAAGTTGAACCCCAGGTGGAGTTCGTCGGGCCGGATGTACTCACCGAAGCGTTCGTTGTCGCGAACCCAGATCTCGCCGACCGCCATCGTGCCCGGGTACTCGTCGAGGACCTTGCGGATGCCGCGGTGGATGTCGTGGACCGCGGGATTGTCGAACCGCGGATCGTCGTCGGAGTTCTGCAGCAACTCGTTGGCGGACCAGTCGTGGTCCGGCAGACCCTCCGGCTTGGCCATGCCGTGCGCGACGTCGATGCGGAATCCATCGACACCCCGGTCCAGCCAGAACCGGAGAGTCTTCGTGAGATCCTCGACGACCTCCGGGTTGTCCCAGTTCAGGTCGGGCTGTTCCGTCGCGAAGATGTGCAGGTACCACTGTCCGGGCCGGCCGTCGGCCTCGGTGATTCGCGTCCACGCCGGACCGCCGAAGATGCTCGGCCAGTTGTTGGGCGGCTCCGAGCCGTCCTCGCCGCGGCCGTCGCGGAAGATGTACCGGTTCCGCTCCGGGCTGCCCGGGGGCGACGCGAGCGCGGCCCGGAACCACTCGTGCTCGACGCTGGTGTGGTTGGGCACCAGGTCCATCGTCACCTTGATCTGGCGCGAGTGCGCGGCCTCGATCAGCGCGTCCATGACCTCGAGGTCACCGAACAGCGGGTCGATGTCGCGTGGGTCGGACACGTCGTAGCCGTGATCGGCCATCGGCGAACGCATGACCGGGCTCAGCCACAGGGCGTCGACACCGAGGAGTTCGAGGTAGCCCAGTTTGTCCCGCACGCCGTGGAGGTCGCCGACACCGTCACCCTTCGCGTCGGCGAACGAGCGGGGATAGATCTGGTAGAAGACGGCGTCGGACCACCAGGGTGCCGGCGAGGTGTCGTCGGCGGACGTTTCGGCGGGAGTGCTCACAAACGCCCATCGTGCCAAACGATCGTCCGCGCCACGACTCGACCGGCGGAATCGGGGTGGGGCAGTTCAGAACGCCGAGTTCACCATCGACGCGGCGGCCATGTCCATGTACTCGGTGAGGGCCTTGCGGTGGGCGTCGTCGAGGGTGCCGGAATCGATCGACGCGATGGCCGTGTGCATGCATCGCAGCCAGGCGTCGCGCTCGATCGGACCGATCTTGAACGGCTGGTGACGCAGCCGCAGCCGCGGGTGGCCGCGCTCGTCCGAATAGGTGTGCGGTCCGCCCCAGTACTGCTCGAGGAACATCCGCATCCGGCGCTCGGCCGGACCCAGATCCTCCTCGGGATACAGGGGCCGCACGATGTCGTCCTTCGCGACTTCCTCGTAGAAGCGCGCGGTGAGTTTGCGGAACGTCTCCGCTCCGCCCACCGCCTCGTAGAAGGTCTGCTGCACGTCAGTCATGGCGCCTTCCATTGTGCACGTGCGGGCGCAGACGGTCTCCGTCACCGTCTGTTCACCGAATGGCCTGCATTTTTGTCAGAAATGGACGTGCACGAGCAGGCGATTCATGGTGCACTTGGTGGCAATCTCCCGGAGGTCGCATGAAAAATCGACACAGCGCCCGCGCGCACCGACAACTCGTGCCCACTGATGCCCGGAGTGCCGGGCTTTCAGGGGCGTTTGCTTTACAAGTGATCACCGAAGGCTCCGCGCACAGCGCAGAGCCTTCTTTCCCGGGCGAGAATGCGGTTCCGCTCTGGATCAAGCGCCGGGTGCTTCTGCTGAACGTCACCTACGAGCCGCTCACCGCCCTTCCTGCCCGCCGCGCCGTGGTGTTGATGACCTGCGGTAAGGCCGATACCGTTCACGAGGATCCGCAGGCCCCCGTGGTCCACTCCGAGCAGTGGTCCGTGCAGGTGCCGTCTGTGATCCGCCTCCGGAACTACGTCCGCGTCCCGTATCGCGCCCGCGTTCCGATGACCCGAGCAGCGCTCATGCACCGAGACCGGTTCCGCTGCGCGTACTGCGGTTCCAAGGCGGAGACCGTCGATCACGTCGTTCCCCGCAGCCGCGGGGGTGGGCACTCGTGGGAGAACTGTGTGGCCTGCTGCGCGCCCTGCAACCACCGCAAGGCGGACAAGTTGCTGAGCGAACTCGGCTGGACGCTCCGGGCGGCCCTGGTACCTCCGTCGGGCCCGCACTGGCGACTGCTGGCGTCCACCAAGGACCTCCACCCGTCGTGGATGCCCTACCTCGGCGAAGGCGCTGCCTGAGCGTTCCGCACGTCCTCGTCACGAAGTTCGGCCCTGACGGTTCCCTTCGCACGGTTCTGGGCTACCGTTTGCGTTGTGAGCATTCTCGAGACAGTGCTGATATTCGTAGGAATTCCGGCGTTGATCACCGCCTTCTTCGCGGGGATGTCGTTCGTCGGCAAGAAGACGCCGGGCCCCGTGCCGCCCGCGTTCCACCTCGGCGAGGAATGGACGCACGCGCCGGTGCTGTGGAGCGCCGTCGACGAGGTGACCACGCACGGTCATCACGGCGGACATCACGACGCGCACGCCGGTTCGGCAGACCTGATTGGAGGCTCGGCAAGTGGCAAGTGGTGACCTGATTCCCGCCTCCGCGGTATCCGCGGAGAATCTGCCCGTCGGCAGCGTCGTGACGGCGAGCGGCCGCATCTCCGGCGTGCATCGCGTCGGTGAGCCGTTCACCGACGACCTGCCGTTCACGACGGACGAACTCGTCCGCCTCGACGATGCGCTCACCGAAGGCACCCGCGCGACGAAGGTGCGCTTCAACGCGTACATCGGCGACCTCGGCGCCGACACCGCGGCCGGCGCCGACACGCTCTTCCCGACGACTCCCGAGGCGGAGCGTTCCGTCCTCATCGCGGTGTCGCCCAACCAGCGGACGGTCGAGATCCGCAGCGGCCGGGCCGTGGCCAACCGCGTCACCGACCGCGTCGCCCAGCTCGGTGCCACAGCGGCTGTCTCGTCGTTCGGTGACGGAGACCTGATCGACGGTCTCGTGAGCGCCATCCGCGTGATGAGCGCGGCGATCGCCGCGCCGTAAACCAGCACATATCAGCGTCCGTGCGGCCCGATATGGTTCAGTCCCACTGAACCGTGTCGAGCCGTCGGTGCGTTATCGGGTGTCGACGCAGCGGCCGGCGCCGTCGAGAGTCCTTCGGACGGCATCGATGCCGAGTTCCATCATCTGCGCGGTCCGGTCCGCGAGGCTCGCGGGAAGGATGTCCGCGATCCAGACGAAGACGGTTCCGCCGTGGCCGTCGTCGCTCACCTGGGCGGAAGCGTTGTGGTGCTCGTAGGGGCCGTCGACGATCGACCAGGCCAGTCGGCGTGCGTCCTCGTCGCACGAGACAAGGCGCTCCCGGACGACCGAACCGTCGACGAAGGTGATGACTCGATCACCCCGGTCGATCACCGAGTCGGTGACGAAACCCACTGCGAGCCGGGTGTGCAACGCACCCCAGTCGCGCAGGGCGTCCCACGCGGCTTCGGGTGCGGCATCGATGTGTGCGGACTTGCGGATGTAGGGCATGACTGCAGTGTGCCGCGGGGAATCCCGCGAGGATTGAAGATTCTTGCAGGCCACCGGAGGTCCGGGATGCTGTCGGGACCTGCGGGTAGCGTCCCGGCTGTGGCGGTGAGCGAGGTTGCACGTCTGCCGGGCGCTTGTGTCTGGGCGGTGGATTGCTGCGCCGCGCACCCGGGCTGGTCGGACGTGGAGGTGCGCGACGATCGCCGGTTCGTGCTCGTCCGGAGCGGCCGCTTCCTGCGGCGGATCGACGGCCGGGAGTCGATGTTCGACCGGACCGTGGCCTATCTCGGAATGCCGGGCGAAGTGGAGGAGTTCGCGCATCCCTGCGGTGGTGACCGGTGCACGTCGATCAGCGTCCGGTCCGGGCTCTGGCGTGCGATCGCCGGCGACGACTGGGCGCTCGGTCGATCGGATGTGTACGTCGATGCCCGGGTGGATCTTCTCCATCGCCGCCTGCTCCTGGCCGGCCGGATCGGCGACGTCGACTACGCCCTCGCCGAGGAGATCGTTCGACTCGTCGCGGTCGCTGCGCACGCTGCATCGCAGGGACGGTCGACTGGACGCCGGCGCGGTGGCCTGCCGGACGATGCCGTGGCCGCTGCCGCCCGCGCGGCAGTCCTCGACGACGAGCCCGGCTCGGAAGGACTGATACCCCTCGCCGAACGGTTCGGGGTGTCACCGTTCGGGCTCAGTCGTGCCTTCAGTGCGGTCATGGGCGTGTCGCTCACCAGATACCGCAACAGGGTTCGGGTGGGACGGGCACTGGAGCGGATCGAGCACGGCGACCGCGACCTCGCCGGACTCGCCGCAGATCTGGGTTTCTCGGATCAGGCCCACATGACCAGGACGATCCGCGTCCACCTCGGCGAGACCCCCACCGCACTTCGAATGCTGTTGTCGGCCTGAACTGCTCTCGACTTCTGTCGGTGGTCGATGCGAACATATGTTCGTGTCCGATTCGTCGCGCCCGCGCATCTCGAGTGGCGCCGAGGCGACCATCCTGCACGCCGACCTCGATGCCTTCTACGCGTCGGTGGAGCAGCGGGACGATCCGAGCCTGCGCGGAGTCCCGGTGATCGTCGGCGGCGGTGTCGTCCTGGCCGCGAGCTACGAGGCCAAGGCCTACGGGGTGCGCACGGCCAGCAGTGGTGCGCAGGCGTTGCGTCTGTGCCCGCACGCGGTCGTGGTGCGTCCGCGGATGTCGGCGTACGCGGCCGCGAGCAAGGCGGTGTTCGAGGTCTTCGGGCAGACGACACCCCTGGTCGAGGGACTGTCCATCGACGAGGCGTTCCTCGACGTCGCCGGTCTGCGCAAGATCGCCGGCGCACCCGTCGACATCGCGGCGCGCCTGCGCCGCGAGGTGCGGGAGCAGGTCGGCCTGCCGATCACCGTCGGCGTCGCGAGAACCAAGTTCCTCGCCAAGGTGGCCAGCGCCGTGGGCAAACCCGACGGACTGCTGCATGTGCCGCCGGACCGCGAGATCGAGTTCCTGCACCCGCTGCCGGTCGAACGGCTGTGGGGAGTCGGGGCGGTGACGTCGGTCAAGCTGCGCGACGCCGGGATCGGCACGGTCGGCCAGCTCGCCCACTATCCGGAAGAGCTGCTCGTCTCGATCGTGGGGCCCGCCGCGGGTCACCATCTCCATGCGCTCGCCTGGGCGCGCGACCCGCGGCCGGTGCAGGTGGGACGCAGACGAAGATCCGTCGGCGCGCAGCACGCCCTGGGGCGCAGGCCGAAGTCGCGGGAGGATGTGGACGCCGCCCTCGTGACGTTGGTCGACCGGGTGGCAGGCCGGCTGCGCCGCGGCAAGCGGGTGGGGCGCACCGTGGTGCTCAGGCTTCGTTTCGACGACTTCACGCGGGTCACGCGATCGCACACGCTCGCGCAGCCGTCGGCGCAGACGCAGACGATCCTCACCACGGCCCGCGGCTTGCTGAACGGCGCGATGCCGATGATCGAACGCAAGGGAGTCACCCTCGTGGGTGTCGCGGTGGCCAACCTCGAGGACGACTGTCCGCAGCAGCTGGCGTTGCCGTTCGATCCGTACACGAGCAGCACGCTCGACACCACGCTCGACAGCGTCCGTGATCGTTTCGGCTCCTCGGCCGTCACCCGGGCGGTGCTGCTGGGCCGGGACCAGGGCGTGACCGTGCCGATCCTGCCGGACTAGCCGGCAGGATCGGCCACCGATCAGCTCGCGTCGAACTTCCGGGCCGCCAGCGACCGGACGATTCCGGCGCGGCCCTCGACCACCAGGCGGCGCAGGGCCGGCGGATGGTCACCGGTCAGGAAGTCGTCGGCTGCCGCGACGGACTCCTCGCTGATCGACCACGACGGGTACAGCCCCACCACGACGGTCTGCGCGACCTCGCTCGAACGCCGCTCCCACACCGCGGGGATGTCCGCGAAGTAGCGGGCCACATAGGGTTCGAGTATCTCGGACTGACCGTGACCGGCGAATCCGCCGATGATCGAGCGGGCGGTGATGTTCGGCACCGAATCGTCGCCGACCACACGGTTCCACGCCTGTTCCTTCACCGCGGCCTGCGGGCGGACGGTGGCCGCCGCAGCGGCGTTGCGGGCGCCGGCCGCGGTGGGGTCGCGTTCGGCCTCGACGTCGATGAACGGCGTCTCGATGCCCTCGGCGTCGATCTCACCGGCGCCGGCGAGTGCGCTGACGAGACGCCAGCGCAGGTCCGTGTCGACGACGAGTCCCGGCAGCCCGACCGTCTCCGGTGCGGCGTCCAGCAGTTCCTGCAGCACCTCGGTGTGCCATGCCGACAACTGGGCGCCGGCGAGCGCGTTGACGAACGCCAGCTGGTGATCCGATCCCGGCTCGGCTTCCCGTGCCAGTTCGAGGAGCCGGTTCGCGAAGTCGGGCCAGCCGTGTTCCTTGGACCACCCGGGTTCGGCGTAGCTGTGCAACGCGGTCTGGGCCTGCATCAGCAGACGCTGGACCACGCCGACTTCGGTCTCGGAGCCGACGCCGCGCTGGACGAGGGCGACGAAATCGCGTGCCTTGAGCTCCGCCTGGCGCGTCATCTCCCAGGCCGCCGACCACACCAGGGTGCGGGGGAGGGGCTCGTCGATGTCGCCGATGCGCTCGATCGCGGTGGCGAGCGAGTCGGGATCGAGCCGCAGCGAGCAGTAGGTGAGGTCGTCGTCGTTGACGAGGATCAGCTGACCGCGGTCGACACCGACGAGTTCGGCCGCGTCGGTGCGTTCGGCCGCGTCGAGGTCGAGTTCGACCCGCTTCGTGCGGACCAGCTTGCCGTCGCGATCGTCGTACACGCCGACCGCGATGCGGTGCACCCGTCGCTCACCGGCACCCGGTGCGGCGCCGTCCTGCAGCACGGCGAACCGGGTGAACGTGCCGTCCGCGTCGACGTCGAAGTCGGGGCGCAGGATGTTGAGTCCGGTGGTCTTGAGCCACTGCGTTCCCCAGTCGGACAGGTCGCGCCCCGACGACTTCTCGAGTGCGCCGAGGAGGTCGTCGAACGTGGCGTTGTCGAAGGCGTGGTCGCGGAAGTAGTCGCGCAGACCGGACAGGAACGGCTCGAGCCCGACGTAGGCGACGAGCTGCTTGAGGACGGAGGCGCCCTTCGCGTAGGTGATGCCGTCGAAGTTCACCTCGACCGCGGCGAGGTCGGGGATGTCGGCGGCGATGGGATGCGTGGACGGCAGCTGATCCTGCCGGTACGCCCACGACTTCTCGACGTTCGCGAACGTCGTCCAGGCGTTGGTGTATTCGGTGGCCTCGCTCTGGCAGAGCACGGAGGCGAACGTCGCGAACGACTCGTTGAGCCACAGGTCGTCCCACCAGCGCATGGTGACCAGGTCGCCGAACCACATGTGCGCCATCTCGTGCAGCACGGTCTCGGCGCGCCGCTCGTACGACGCCCGCGTCACCTTGGACCGGAAGACATAGTCCTCGAGGAACGTGACGGCGCCCGCGTTCTCCATTGCGCCCGCGTTGAATTCGGGGACGAACAGCTGGTCGTACTTCCCGAACGCGTACGGGGTGCCGAAATTGCGGTGATAGAACTCGAAGCCCTGCTTGGTCTCCGTGAACAGGCGCTCGGAGTCCATGTGCTGCCCGAGGGAGGCGCGGCAGTAGATACCGAGGGGGATGTCGCCGTGCTCGTCGGAGTAGTTGTCGGTCCACTCCGCGTACGGGCCGGCGATCAGGGCGACGAGGTAGGTGCTCATCTTCGGTGTCGTGCGGAAGATGTGCCGACCGGGTTCGGCTGCCACCGTCTCGACGGTCGCGGAGTTGGAGATCACCTTCCAGTCGGCGGGCGACGTGACGTGCACGTCGAACGTCGCCTTCAGGTCGGGCTGGTCGAAGCACGCGAACATCCGCTTGGCGTCGGCGGTCTCGAACTGCGAGTACAGGTAGACCGCGTCGTCGGTGGGGTCGACGAAGCGGTGCAGCCCCTCACCGGTGTGCGAGTACGCGCAATCGGCCTCGACCACCAGTTCGTTGCGTTCCGCGAGGTCGGTGAGTGCGATGCCCGTGGACTCGTCGTACCCCGAGACGTCGACGGGAGATCCGTTCAGCGTGGCCGAATGCACACGCGCCGCGACGATGTCGACGAACGTGGACGCGCCGGCGGTGGCCCCGAACGTGACGGTGGTGCGCGAGGAGAACGTCTCGACTCCGGGCTGAATTGTCGTCTCGACTCCGGGCTGACCTGTCCCGTCGGTGAGGTCGAGTTCGATCAGGTAATTGTCGACGGTCAGCAGCCCGGCTCGTTCGGCTGCCTGTTCGCGGGTCAGGTTCGGTGGGGCCACAGAGGTCTCCTCGTGATCGGCGGCGGTGCTCGTACTCGATGCTGCCATCCCATCACGAGTGGGACCGGGGTGTTAACCGGACAGGTCGGTCAACGGCACCCCGGGGTCGGCCAGCCGGTCGGGATCGACAGGGGCGGACGAGGACACCAATTGCTTGATCTGATCGGTGGCGTCCCAGATGTTGACGTTCATCCCCGCGAGGACGTTGTTGTCCGCGTCGAGCCAGAACGCGAGGAACTCGCGTCCGGGAAGGTTGCCGCGCACCACGACCCGCTCGTAGCCGTCGGACGGGGCGTACCCCGTGTACTCCATGCCCAGATCGAACTGGTCGGTGAAGAAGTACGGCAGCCGCGCGTACTCGGCGTCGTGCCCGAGCATGGTGGCGGCGGCGACCGCCGGTTGGTTGAGTGCGTTCGCCCAGTGCTCGACCCGGATCCTGGTCCCGAGTTGCGGATGCAGTTGTGCGGCGATGTCGCCGACCGCGACGACGTCGGGGTCGCTGGTCTGCAATCCGGCGTCGACGAGAACCCCGCCGTCGACGTCGAGCCCGGCCCGTTCCGCGATCTCGATGTTGGGCGCCGCGCCGACGGCGACGAGGACCGCGTCGGCGGGCAGGACCGTCCCGTCGCCGAGTCGCACGCCGGTGGCCTTGCCGTCTTCGACGACGATCTCCTCGACCGTGGCGCCGAGATGTAGCTGAACGCCGTGTTCGCGGTGCAGTTCCGCGAAGACCGTGCCCATCTCGCGCCCGAGCGAACCGAGGAGCGGAAGCTCGGCGGCCTCCACCACCGTCACATCGGCGCCCTTCTCCCGGGCGGAGGCCCCCACCTCGAGACCGATCCAGCCTGCGCCGATCACCACGAGGCGCTTACCGCCCGCGACCGCGTCGATCAGCCGGTCCGATTCGTCGACGGTGCGGAGGTAGTGGACGCCCGCGGCGTCGGAACCGGGGATGGGTGGGCGGCGTGAGCGGGAACCGGTGGCGAGCGCGAGCTTGTCGTACCCCAGCGTGGAACCGTCCGGCAGCGTCACGGTGTGGGCGGCGAGGTCGAGGGCGGTGGCGGTGGTGCCGAGCCGCAGGTCCACGTGATGGTCGCGGTACCAGTCGCCGTGATGAACGGTGAAGTCGCCGAGAGTCTTCTTGCCCGCGAAGTGTTCCTTCGAGAGCGGAGGTCGCTCGTAGGGAAGATGCTCCTCCTCCGACAGAAGGATGATCGATCCGTCGAAATCCTTGTCACGCAATGCTTCTGCTGTCTTGGCTCCGGCGAGGCCGCCGCCGACGACGACGAACGTGCGGGTGGAGGACATGTGAGGATGCTCCCTTCCGGTCGACCACTCCGACCCTACTGCCGTGGCCGGGGTCTCCGGGAAGGATTCCCGGCAGGGAGGTGTTGACTGAACGGGATCGTGTACATCACTCGACAAGGAGCGAAGAAGTGACTGCTGGGACGAAGCCTGGGACTGCCAAGGACACCGCTGACTTCTGGTTCGACCCGTTGTGCCCGTGGTGCTGGATCACCTCGCGATGGATTCTCGAGGCCACGCAGGTGCGGGACCTGGAGGCGAACTTCCACGTGATGAGCCTGGCCGTCCTCAACGAGGGCCGGGATCTGCCGGAGGAGTATCGCGAACTCATGTCCAAGGCGTGGGGTCCGGTGCGGGTGCTGATCGCGGCCGCGCAGAAGCACGGCGACGAGATCCTGCTGCCGCTGTACACGGCGATGGGCACGCGCATCCACAACGAGGGCAACAAGGACCTGGGCGACGTGATCGTCAAGTCGCTCGCGGAGGTCGGACTGCCGGCCGAACTGGCCGAGGCCGCTGAATCCGACGAGTACGACGCCGCTCTGCGCGAGAGTCATGCCGCAGGCATGGATGCCGTCGGACCGGATGTCGGAACCCCGACGATCCACGTCAACGGTGTCGCGTTCTTCGGCCCCGTCCTGTCGCGGATTCCGCGGGGCGAGGACGCCGGGAAGGTGTGGGACGGTGCCGTCGCGCTGGCCGGTTACCCGCACTTCTTCGAGCTCAAGCGCACTCGGACCGAGGATCCCCAGTTCGACTGAGACCGGGACTGGTCACCGGGCGACGGGCCCGGCCGGGTCGGCCGCGTACTGCAGTTGCTGCGGATCGCGGTAGATCTGGCCGGGCTTCACGAACAGGTGACCGTGCCGGGTTCGGTTGCGCAGGGCCGCGGCGCGCCACGTGAGCACCGGATGTCCCGACAGCAGGTTCACGAACCACGGGAAGAAACCCCGTTCGGTGGTGGCCCGGTCGGCGAGTTCGTCGAATCCGACGATGCTCACGAGATACTTGCCGGCGCCCAGGACACCCATCGCGCCGCGCGCGCCCTGCGGCCGGACGCCGTAGCCGTGGTTGTCGGCGGTGTATTCCATCGACCGGAACAGCGCCGACCCGACGACCGGAATGTAGTTGGCGGCGAACTGCCCCAGTTGCCGCCAGTAGGAGGCGTGACCGGCCGCGATGTGACCGACCTCGTGGCCGATGATGAAGGCGAGAGCGTCGGGCTCGCGGGCCTGGCCGCCGATCTCGAACAGGTCGCTGTACACGACGACGAAGCGGCGAAATCCGTGTCCGGACGCGAATGCGTTGATCCGCCCGTTCCCGAGCACGACGTAGGCGTCGGGCGGTTCGGTCATGCCGAACCGTGCGGCCGCCTCGGCCACCAGCCGATACCCGTCGGGGAACTGGGTAGGCGTCATCTTGATCCCGTTCACCTGCTGCGAGCCGTAGAGCTGACCGCGACCGATCGCGATCAGGATCGGCGCGACCAGCACGATGAGCACCCACGTGGACAGGACGCCGAGGAGTAGCGCCGCGATCGCCGCCACGTAGGCGACGACGGTGAGAACGATCGCGACCACGAGCAGCGGGATCTCCCACGAGTGCCGGGCGGGCCGATCGTGCGGCATGAGGCCCGGCAACGGGACCGGAGGATTCCACCCCGTTCCGCCGCCCCATTGCTGTTGCGCGGGAGTCGGCCGATGTCCCGGATACGCCTGTCCCCAGTTCTGTCCGTTGTCGGGATACATGCCGATCACGATAAGCGTCGCGGGCCCCTGACACGATTCGCGACGACGCCTGACAGAATCACCAGTCATGCGCGTATACCTGGGTGCCGACCATGCCGGATTCGAACGTAAGAACGAGATCATCGAACACCTGAAGGCCGCGGGCCACGAGACCGTCGACTGCGGCGCTCACGTCTACGACGCCCTCGACGACTACCCCGCCTTCTGCATCGAGACGGCGCGACGCGTCGTCGCGGACGAGGGCAGCCTCGGCATCGTCCTGGGTGGCAGCGGCAACGGCGAGCAGATCGCAGCGAACAAGGTGAAGGGTGCGCGATGTGCGCTGGCGTGGAGCGTCGAGACCGCGCAGCTCGCCCGCCAGCACAACAACGCACAGCTGATCGGGCTCGGCGGACGCATGCACTCCCTCGAGGAGTCCCTCGCCATCGTCGACGCCTTCCTCGCCGCCGAGTGGTCGAACGAGGAGCGCCACCAGCGCCGCATCGACATCCTGTCCGAGTTCGAGAAGACCGGCGTCGCCCCGGCACTGCCCGAGGCCTGATCGTCCTTGCCCGAAGGTCACACCCTGCACCGGCTGGCCCGGCTACACCAACGCCGGTTCGCCGGTTCGCCGGTGCGGGTGCTGAGCCCGCAGGGCAGATTCTCCGAGGACGCGGCCCTCGTCGACGGCCGCATCCTTGTCAGGTCCGAGGCCTGGGGTAAGCACCTGTGGCACCACTACGAGTCGGGGCTCGTGGTGCACGTCCATCTCGGACTGTACGGAGCGTTCACGGAATCGGAGGTTCCGATGGAACCCCCGGTCGGGCAGGTCCGGATGCGGATGGTCGGCGCCGAATTCGGCACCGACCTCCGCGGTCCGACGGCCTGCGAGGTTCTTCATCCGCCGCAGGTCGCGGCCATCGAGGCGCGCCTCGGACCGGACCCGTTGCGGAAGGATGCCGACCCCGACAAGGCGTGGAAACGCATCTCGGCGTCGAAGACCCCGATCGGGGCACTGCTGATGGATCAGGCCGTCATTGCGGGCATCGGCAACGTGTACCGGGCGGAGGTCCTGTTCCGGCACGGGATCCACCCCGAGCGGCCCGGCCGGGCGGTGTCGCGAGACGAGTGGGACGCGATGTGGGCCGACCTCGTCGCGCTGATGAAGGTCGGGGTGCGGCGCGGAAAGATGCACGTCGTCCGACCCGAGGACGATCACGGCGATCCGTCGTACGCCAAGGACCGTCCCCGGACCTACGTCTACCGGCGGGCCGGATCACCGTGCCGGGTCTGCGGCACCCCGATCGCTCATTCGGTCATGAAGGGCCGCAACCTCTTCTGGTGCCCGAGCTGCCAGCCCTCCTGACCACCGGTCTAGAAGTCGAAGCCGCCGCCGAAGTCGAATCCGCCGCCGTCACCGCCGCCGAAGTCGAAGCCGCCACCGTCACCGCCGGCGTCCCCGCCCATGTCGCTGCCGGCATCCCCACCGGAGTCGCCGCCGTCTCCGCCGTCGCCGCCGGTGTCTCCACCCGCATCGCCGGTGTCCTGTGACGCGTCGCCCGCTCCGCTCTCGAATGCCTGCGCGTCGTACCCCACTCCGGCCATCCCGGAGAACATCGCCGAGAACAGGAACATCGAGCCCAGGCCCCACGCGCCGGCCACGAGAGCGGGCTTCCACCACGGTTCCGAGTACCAGCCGGCCGGAACCGGACGTCCCGCGACGCGGCCGCCCGGGTAGTAGTTCGGCGTCTTCGACGACGGGCTCGGCGACGCCGCGACCTGCCGCCCCTCGAATTCGACCTCACGGTCCTCGGTGACCGCGCCCGCGGACTTCTGGCCGTCGATCGACGGAATCTCCGGGCCGGGGTCCATGCCCATCGCCGTCCGGGCGGCGCGGATGTAATAGAGACCCTCCAGTGCCGTCTGCTTGGCGAGGCGCGCCTGGACGGGGGTGGTCGCCTGATCGATCTGGGAGCCTGCCGCGGTGTAGCGCTCGGATGCATCGGCGAGTGCCTGTTGAGAGGCGGTGTCGGACCCGGTGAGGCTGTACACCTGCCCGCCGAGTCGTTCGATGGCCTGCCGCGCGTCCGCCTTCGCGTCCTCGAGCTGATTCGCGGTCTGTCCGGCGCGGTTGCTGCGGCTCTTCACCACCAGGAAGGCGACCGCCGCCACGATCACGAGAATGAGTAGCAGTTCCACGGTGGCCTCCAGTGACTGTGACAGCCACGAGTAGGGGACAAATCGGACATCTCCCAGAGTACTGATCGAAATCGGGGTTACGCGCTCGGCGAACGGGGGAGTGGCGCATCGGGAGCGGCGCGGAGAAGTCTCCCACGACTGTGATGCATGTCATAGTGCATGGGGTGTTCGTGGCCGTCCGGGCGCAACGAAAAAGGAGCGTTCCCTGGGGTGGGAACGCTCCTGTGTGGAGGGGATGACGGGAATCGAACCCGCGTAATCAGTTTGGAAGACTGAGGCTCTACCATTGAGCTACATCCCCGTGCATACGACTACCTGGGATCGCCATGCATGTCGTCTGCGATGTCAGACTGTACCCAACCTCGCTTTGGATTTCATAATCGGGGGGCCGTAGGATTCTTCCTCGGGTCCTCGCGAGGTTGGCGAGAGCCGGCTTCGACCGGGGTGTAGCGCAGCTTGGTAGCGCATCCGCTTTGGGAGCGGAGGGTCGCAGGTTCAAATCCTGTCACCCCGACCAGAACCACAGGGCAGGTAACTGCCGCACAGTAAAAGAGCACGACCACACGAAGGAGCCAGTCCGTGAAGAGCACCGTCGAGCAGCTCAGCCCGACGCGAGTCCGTATCAACGTTGAGGTGCCCTTCGAGGAGCTCAAGCCTGATTTCGACAAGGCCTACAAGGCCCTCGCGCAACAGATCCGTCTCCCCGGCTTCCGTCCGGGCAAGGCACCGGCCAAGTTGCTCGAAGCTCGTGTCGGTCGTGGCGCCGTCCTGGAGCAGGTCGTCAACGACGCACTCCCGTCCCGCTACTCCGAGGCCGTCACCAGCGCCGCGGTGAAGGCGATCGGCCAGCCGGAGATCGAGATCACGAAGATCGAGGACGGCGAGCTCCTCGAGTTCACCGCCGAGGTCGACGTCCGTCCCGAGATCACGCTGCCCGAGTACAGCGAGCTCAGCGTCACCGTCGATCCGATCGAGATCACCGACGAGGCCGTCGAGGAGCAGCTCCTGTCGCTGCGTCAGCGGTTCGGCACCCTCACTGGTGTCGAGCGCGCGGTCGAGGACGGGGACTTCATCTCCATCGACCTGTCCGCCTCCGTCGACGGTGAGGCAGTTCCCGAGGCCACCGCCAGCGGTCTGTCGCACGAGGTCGGTTCTGGCCAGCTCATCGAGGGCCTCGACGAGGCCGTCGTCGGCGTCAAGGCCGGCGAGTCCAAGGAGTTCACCTCGACGCTCGTCGCCGGTGACCACGCGGGCAAGGAAGCTGTCGTCACCGTCACCGTCGGCACCGTCAAGGAGCGCGAGCTGCCTGCAGAGGACGACGAGTTCGCCCAGTTGGCCAGCGAGTTCGACACCCTGGACGAGCTGAAGGCCGACCTGCGTGAGCGCGTCGGACGCGTTCGCAAGGTCGAGCAGGCCGGTCAGATCCGCGACAAGGTCCTCGAGACTCTGCTCGAGACCGTCGAGGTCCCGCTGCCCGAGGCCGTCGTCAAGGCCGAGGTCGACGCTGCGCTGCACGACGCCGTGCACGGTCTCGATCACGACGAGGAAGCGCTGAACAAGCTCCTCGAAGAGCAGGGCACGAGCCGCGAAGAGTTCGACAAGGACGCCAAGGAGAGCGCCGAGCGCTCGGTGAAGACCCAGCTGCTGCTGGACGCCATCGCCGACGCCTCCGACGTCACCGTCGGCCAGGACGAGCTCACCGAGCGGATCCTGTTCCAGGCGCAGCGCTACGGCATGGCGCCCGAGCAGTTCATCCAGCAGATCCAGCAGGCCGGTCAGCTCGGCGCCGTCTTCGCGGACGTCCGTCGCGGCAAGGCTCTGGCCGGCGTCGTCGAGCAGGCCACCGTCACCGACACGGCGGGTGTCGCCGTCGACACCGCCGAGTTGTTCGGCAACGGTGAGGCCGAGACCGAGGAGGCTGCGTCGACCGACGAGGCCGCAACGGATTCCGCCGAGGGCGAAGACCAGAAGTAAGGCTGGTCGCGGGGTGTTTTCCTCGCGTTCGGCTGTGAGATGTTTTCCGCTTTGAGCGAAGTAGGGCGGCACCGGGACTCCGGTGCCGCCCTCCTTCGTTAGTGTCTGTGTCAGCAATCAACGATTTACGGAGAAGGCAGGTACCGTGACTTCCAATCACCTGGAGACTTTGCAGAGTCCCGCCATGACTTCAGCCACCGCTGGGTTGAACCTCAGCGACTCGGTGTACGAGCGCCTGCTGCGCGAGCGCATCATCTTCCTCGGTACCCAGGTCGACGACGACATCGCGAACAAGCTGTGCGCTCAGATCCTGCTGCTGTCGGCAGAGGATCCCAACCGGGACATCTCCCTCTACATCAACTCGCCCGGCGGTTCGGTCAGCGCCGGCATGGCCATCTTCGACACGATGCAGTTCGCCGAGTGCGATGTCGCGACGTTCGGTATGGGCCTGGCCGCGTCGATGGGCCAGTTCCTGCTCTCCGCCGGGACCAAGGGAAAGCGTTACGCCCTCCCGCACGCGCGGATCATGATGCACCAGCCGTCCGCCGGCATCGGTGGTACCGCCAGTGACATCGCGATCATGGCCGAGCAGTTCGCGCACACCAAGCGTGAGATGGCCGAGCTGATCGCCGAGCACACCGGTCAGACGGTCGAGCAGATCACGGCCGATTCGGATCGCGACCGCTGGTTCACCGCGAAGCAGGCACTCGAATACGGTTTCGTCGACCACGTCGTCTCCCGCGCGGCGCAGGCGGGCGGGACCGGGCTGTAGTAGCCCGGCTTCCTCACTGAACGCTCCCTCACATCCTTTGGAGAACTGATGACCAACCTGTTCGATCCCCGCAGCCTGGGAGGCCAGGCGCCCGCAGGCCCCCAGTCGCGCTACATCCTGCCGTCGTTCATCGAGCATTCGAGCTATGGAGTCAAGGAGTCCAACCCGTACAACAAGCTGTTCGAGGAGCGCATCATCTTCCTCGGTGTGCAGGTGGACGACGCGTCGGCCAACGACGTGATGGCTCAGCTGCTCGTTCTCGAGTCGCTCGACCCCGATCGCGACATCACCATGTACATCAACTCGCCGGGTGGCTCGTTCACCTCGCTGATGGCGATCTACGACACCATGCAGTATGTGCGCGCCGACATCACGACGGTGTGCCTCGGCCAGGCGGCCTCGGCTGCCGCGGTGCTGCTGGCGGCAGGTAGCCCCGGCAAGCGTCTCGCCCTGCCGAACGCTCGTGTCCTCATCCACCAGCCCGCCACCGGCGGCATCCAGGGTCAGGTCTCCGACCTCGAGATCCAGGCTGCCGAGATCGAGCGGATGCGACGCCTGATGGAAACCACCCTCGCGAAGCACACCGGCAAGCCCGCCGACGTGATCCGCAAGGACACCGATCGCGACAAGATCCTCACGGCCGCCGAGGCCAAGGAATACGGAATCATCGACGACGTGCTCGAGTACCGCAAACTCAGCGCCCAGAAGTGATTTCCTGCCGCCCCGGCTCGGGCGACACGCCGTGACGGCGTAGGTGCCACGAGCCGGGTGCGGGATCGGCAAGGCTGGCGTTCCCGGAAGATCGGTGGGCGAATCACCGACAACCAGTCGACCTCGCTCGCGATCTGCGGGTACGGTCACATAACGGGCTTTCGTTTTCGGTCGGTGCGCGCACGGCGTGGGATCGGTTCGATGGTTGCACGTAGACGAAGGAAGTAGGGACCTGACGAGATGGCACGCATCGGTGACGGCGGGGATCTGCTCAAGTGCTCTTTCTGCGGTAAGAGCCAGAAGCAGGTCAAAAAGCTCATTGCTGGGCCTGGGGTGTACATCTGCGACGAGTGCATCGACCTGTGCAACGAGATCATCGAAGAGGAGCTGGCCGAGTCCAGCGAGGTGAAGCTCGACGAGCTGCCGAAGCCGGCCGAGATCCGGGATTTCCTCGAGAACTACGTGATCGGCCAGGACGCCGCCAAGCGGACTCTCGCCGTTGCGGTCTACAACCACTACAAGCGCATCCAGGCCGGCGACAAGAGCCGTGACGCGCGCGGCGAGACCGTCGAGTTGGCGAAGTCGAACATTCTCATGCTCGGGCCCACGGGCTGCGGCAAGACGTATCTGGCTCAGACGCTTGCGAAGATGCTCAATGTCCCCTTCGCGATCGCCGATGCGACGGCGCTCACCGAGGCCGGCTACGTGGGTGAGGATGTCGAGAACATCCTCCTCAAACTGATCCAGGCAGCGGACTACGACGTCAAGCGCGCCGAGACCGGCATCATCTACATCGACGAGGTCGACAAGATCGCCCGCAAGAGCGAGAACCCCTCGATCACGCGCGACGTGTCCGGCGAGGGTGTGCAGCAGGCGTTGCTGAAGATCCTCGAGGGCACGCAGGCCAGCGTGCCGCCGCAGGGTGGTCGCAAGCACCCGCACCAGGAGTTCATCCAGATCGACACCACGAACGTGCTGTTCATCGTGGCGGGCGCGTTCGCCGGTCTCGAGCGGATCGTGTCCGATCGTGTGGGCAAGCGCGGCATCGGTTTCGGTGCCGAGGTGCGGTCCAAGGCGGAGATCGACACGCAGGACCACTTCGCGGAGGTCATGCCGGAAGACCTGATCAAGTTCGGGCTCATTCCCGAATTCATCGGTCGTCTGCCCGTCGTGGCGTCGGTGACCAACCTCGACAAGGAATCGCTCGTCCAGATCTTGTCCGAGCCGAAGAACGCACTGGTCAAGCAGTACAACCGGTTGTTCGACATGGACGGCGTGGAGTTGGAGTTCACCACGGACGCGCTCGAGGCCATCGCCGACCAGGCGATCCTCCGGGGCACGGGTGCTCGCGGACTCCGCGCGATCATGGAGGAAGTCCTCCTGCCGGTCATGTACGACATCCCGAGTCGCGACGACGTCGAGAAAGTCGTGGTCAGCGCAGAGACGGTCAACGACAACGTGCTCCCGACCATCGTTCCGCGGAAGCCGGAGCGGGGAGAACGCCGAGACAAGTCCGCCTAGTCGGGGGCGCGCTGTATCCTGGGTGCGAACTAACTCACTAGTTCGTACAAATGGAGGTAATGCGCGCGATGACCGCTCCCGGACCGATCTTTGTTCTCAACGGCCCCAACCTGAATCTGCTGGGTCAACGGCAGCCCGAGGTGTACGGGCGGGAAACGCTCGACGACGTCGTCGAGTTGTGCCGCACCGCCGCCGCGAAGGCGGGACGTGAGATCGTTGCGAAGCAGTCCAACCACGAGGGCGACCTGATCGACTGGGTGCACGAGGCCCGGACCACGGCGTCGGGCGTCGTGATCAACCCCGGCGGTTTCACGCACACCTCGGTGGCGCTGCGCGACGCCCTCGTGACGCTGGAGGTGCCCCTCGTCGAGGTGCACATCAGCAACGTGCACGCCCGTGAGGAATTCCGGCACCACTCCTACGTGTCCGGAGTTGCAACCGGAGTGGTCGCCGGACTCGGCATCTTCGGATACTCCCTGGCCGTCGACTTCATCTGCACCAAGGGCTGACCGCACCATGGGACGACAGGTTCGTACGAGCGTCGCCACGGTGTCGTTGAGCGGTTCGCTGGAGGAGAAGGTCACCGCGATCGCGGCGGCAGGCTTCGACGGTTTCGAGGTGTTCGAACCCGACTTCGTGAGCTCGCCGTGGTCACCACGTGAGCTGGCAACCCGCGCAGCGGATCTCGGGCTCACCCTCGATCTGTATCAGCCGTTCCGCGATCTGGATTCGGTGGACGACACGACGTTCGCGCGCAACCTGATCCGGGCCGAGCGCAAGTTCGACATCATGGACCAGCTCGGATGCGACACCCTGCTGGTCTGTTCCTCTCCGCTGCCGGAGGCGGTGCGGGACGACGCCCGGCTCACCGAGCAACTCCACGCTCTCGCCGAGCGCGCGCAGGGCCGGGGACTGCGCATCGCCTATGAGGCTCTGGCGTGGGGCACCCACGTCAACACGTACGGCCATGCGTGGAAGATCGTGCAGGACGCGGACCATCCGGCCCTCGGCACCTGTCTCGACAGCTTCCACATCCTCTCCCGCGGCGACGACCCGTCCGGAATCCGGGACATCCCGGGGGAGAAGATCTTCTTCCTCCAGCTCGCCGACGCGCCCCGGATGTCGATGGACATCCTGCAGTGGAGCCGGCATCACCGGAACTTCCCGGGGCAGGGAAACTTCGACCTCGCGACGTTCGGCGCCCACGTCCAGGCGGCCGGGTACACCGGACCGTGGTCGCTCGAGATCTTCAACGACACGTTCCGGCAGTCCTCCACGGGCCGCACGGCCGCGGACGCGCACCGATCGCTGCTGTACCTCCAGGAGGAGGTCGCGCGGGTCCAGGCCGAGCACGGTGACGACACCGGTCGCGGGCTGGCGTTGTTCGAGCCGCCGCCGCGCGCACCCCTCGAGGGCATCGTGTCGCTGCGGCTCGCCGCCGGTCCCGGTAAGGATTCCGACCTTCGACAGGCGCTGCAGCACATCGGATTCCGTCTGGTGGGCCGGCACCGCAGCCACGACCTCCAGTTGTGGCGCCACGGCCGGATGACCATCGTCGTCGACGCCACCGCCGGCACGGTGTGGACCGCTCCGGGTCTGCCGGCGCACCTGCCGGTGCTCACCCAGATCGGTATCCGGTCGAGCGATCCCGACGCGTGGGGTGAGCGCGCCGCGGCGCTCGAGGTCCCGGTGCACGAGGTGCTGTTGCCCGGTGTGGACACGGCTCCCGAATCCGACGTGGTGCGTCTCAAGATCACCGATGCGACGTCGCTGGATCTGCGCGGTCCGGGTAGTGCGGCGTCGTGGCAGTCGGCGTTCGAGCTGTATCCGACGGAGTCGCGGTGGCAGGACGAGGTCCCCGTGTTCACCGGGGTCGATCACGTGGCGCTCGCCGTCCCGTCCGACAACTGGGACGGCATCATGCTCCTGCTCCGCTCGGTGTTCGCGATGGCCCCGCACGAGGGCCTCGACGTCACCGACGCGGTCGGGATGATGCGCAGTCAGGCGCTGACGATGGATCAGACGGGCGCCGACGGCGTCGACCGTCCGCTTCGCATCTCCCTCAACATGGTGCCGGGGGCGGTGTCGGGGAACTCGCACATCGCCGCGGCGCGGCGGGGTGGCATCAGCCACGTCGCGTTCTCGTGCACCGACATCTTCACCGCGGCGGCGACCATGCAGTCGAACGGGTTCGAGCCCCTCGTGATCTCGCCGAACTACTACGACGACCTCGAGGCCCGCTTCGGTCTGTCCCGCGAACTCCTGGACCGGATGAGCGGTCCCGGGATCATGTACGACGCCGATGCCCACGGGGAGTTCTTCCACCTGTTCACCAAGACGGTGGGCGCCGACCTGTTCTTCGAGGTGGTGCAGCGCGTCGGCGGTTACGAGGGGTATGGGGACGCGAACTCCGCGATGCGCCTGGCCGCCCAGCTGCGGGCGGCCGGCTGAGCCGTCGGCACGAGACTCGACGGCGCCCGCGGTCCACGACCGCGGGCGCCGTGACTTCGGCCACTCTCTGGAGTGTGACAGCTGTCGTCGATGTGTGCTCACGGGGTGCATGTGACGGATGTGGTCGCGAAAACCGGTTCGGGAGGACGATTCGCGTCGAGTGTGTCAATGCGGCGCGCTGATTCCAGTCGAACACGTACTAACCTGTGTCGAAACCGTGATCGTTTCGTTATCGATCACGACTTCGACAGAGGAATGTGGTTTTGGCTCTACACCCGAACACCGTCCCGCAGACCCGGCGCGCCCGGCGCCTCCGTTCGACGAAGACCTCCCGCAGGCGGGTGGTGGCGACCTCGCTGGCGGCCGCTGCTCTGCTCGCGTCCGGGGGCATCGCGTCCGCGGCCACCGGTGAGGTTGCGCAGGCGTCGACCGAGACGGGCGTGTCGCTCTCGACGCCGCCCCAGTTCCTGCAGGTCGCACGCACGGAGATCCCCGACTACGCCGAGCAGATCCAGCGCGCCGCCGAGCGTGAGGTCCAGCGGGTCGCGTTCGAGAAGGCCGAGGCCGAGCGGTTGGCCCGCGAGGCGGCCGAACAGGCCGCTCGTCAGGCCGCGGCCGAGGAAGCGGCGCGTCGACCGGCGGTGCTGTTCCCGACCGACGGCACCTTCACGTCGGGCTTCGGTGCCCGCTGGGGCACCAGCCACAACGGCATCGACATCGCCAATTCCATCGGCACCCCGATCAGGGCCGTCACCAACGGCACCGTGATCGAAACCGGTCCGGCCTCGGGATTCGGGCTGTGGGTCCGCCTGCAGCAGGACGACGGCACCATCGGCGTGTTCGGTCACATCGACCAATCGCTGGTCTCGGTGGGGCAGCAGGTCCGGGCGGGCGACCAGATCGCGACCATGGGCAACCGAGGTCAGTCGACGGGGCCGCACCTGCACTACGAGGTGTGGACGGCCGACGGAACCAAGATCGATCCGGCGGGCTGGCTCCGCTCGCGCGGCGTGCCGGTCGCGCAGGGATAGACAGCCGGGCAGTGGCCGTCAGGGCTGGTTGTACGGGGTGACCACCCGGATCGGCGAGGCCGCGGTCACGACCTCGCCGAGTGCGCCCCGGGCCTGCAGGAGCATGCGGCACGCCAGGTGGGCGTCGGCCCGCAGGTCGTGGTGCAGCACGGCGGAGAGCGTGCCCGACCGCAGCAGTCGCGTGTTGTCCTCGTCGAGGTCGTGGGCGATGAATACGCGGCAGACGCGGCCGGTGCGCTCGAACGCGCGGGCCGTGGCCACGTTTCCGCCGCCGATCGAGTAGACGGCGGCGATGTCCGGGTACTGGTCGAGCGCCTGCAGCACGAGGTTCTCGATGGTCGCGTCGAGTCCGTCGCTCTCGGCGATGTCGATCACCGGGCGGTCGGTTCCGAAGGTCCGCAGCGCGGAGCGGAATCCCATCTCCCGCTCCTCCTCGCCCCGGAAGGCGTTGCTGCTGAGGGTGATCAGCACGGCGGACGGGGTGTCGCCGAGCCATTGGTCGACGAGGTACGCGGCCGTTGCGCCCGCGGCCCTGTTGTCGATGCCGACGTAACCGGCCCGCGAGCTGCCCGGGACGTCGGTGGCGTAGGTGACCACCGGTATCCCTGCCGCGGTGAGCCTGTCGATGGCCTCGACGACCTCGACGGAGTCGGGGGCCTTCACGATCACGCCCTGCGTGCCGCGGGCGGCGATCCGGTCGAGCGTCTCGACCATCGCGGGTATGGATCCGGTTTCCCGGAAATGGAACCGTGAGCGCACGACGGCAGGGGCGAGTGCCGGCAGTTCCGCCTCGACGGCCGCGCGAAACGCGGTGGAGAAGCGTTCGGGCGTCTGCATGACGACGTCGACGAGGAACTTCCGTCCGCTCAGTTTCAACTGCGTGCGTTGTCTGTCGAGGTCGAGAATCGCCTGGTGTACTTCGGCTTTCGTCGACTCGCGGACGCCGGGCCGTTCATGGAGTACCCGGTCGACGGTCGCCTCGCTGAGTCCCGACTGCTGGGCGATCTCGCGAACCTTGTAGCGGTGCTTCACGGCCGACTCCTGAGGTGAAAATGATGGGGTTCTGGTGTTGTCTACGGCTCAGATCACAGTAAGACTATCTCCATGACCATCACGACTCCTCCGCCGACCGGCCGGCGTGAGTGGATCCGCGACTCGGACTGCGACCTCGACGCCTTCCGTGCGTCCGTCGACCGCTCGACGGATCTCGCCGACTACCCCTTCGCTCATTCCGTCGAACGGAACGTCCTGCTCTACCGCAGTGACGCGCTGAATCCCCACCTCGCCGAGGAGCATTCACGCCGCAACGTGCAGACCGAACTGGTGCGCGCGCTCACCGACGGTCCCGGAATCGTGGTGTTCCAGAACGCCTTCGGTGATCCCGCCGTCCTGGACCGGGCCACGGAACAGTTCGACCTCCTCATCGCGGAGCAGCGCGCGTCCGGCGGTGTGGCGGGCGACCACTTCGGCAAGCCGGGCGCGAACGACCGCATCTGGAACGCCGCCCAGAAGCTGGCGCTGAGCGCTCCCGACGTGTTCGCCGACTACTACGCGAACGACATCCTCGCGCTGATCTGCCAGAGTTGGCTGGGACCGCTGTACCAGGTGACCTCGCAGGTCAACGTCGTGAACCCCGGCGGTACCGCGCAGGTGCCGCATCGCGACTACCACCTCGGCATCGTCCCCCCGCACGAGCTGACCGCGTACCCGGCGCATCTGCACCGGATGTCGGCCGCGCTGACGCTGCAGGGTGCGGTGGCGCATTGCCATATGCCCGTCGAGAGCGGACCCACCCTGTACCTGCCCTACTCGCATCAGTTCGAACCGGGCTACGTGGCGTTCTCCCGCCCGGAGTTCGTCGAGTACTTCCGGGAGAGCCACGTGCAGTTGCCACTGCAGAAGGGTGACGCAGTGTTCTTCAACCCGGCGCTCTTCCACGGGGCGGGCCACAATCGCTCGGCCGCGATCCGGCGGATGGCCAATCTGCTGCAGATCTCGTCGCCGTTCGGCAGGGCGATGGAAGTGCTCGACCGGGAGGCCATGGCGAACGCCGTGTACCCGACCCTGCAGGCACGCCGGGAGGCGGGTGCGAGCGAGCGTACTCTCCGCAACGTCGTCGTCGCGACGGCGGAGTGCTATCCGTTCCCCACTAACCTCGACCACGATCAGCCCGTGCACAGTCTGGCGCCGGCCACTCAGGTCGACACGGTGTGGGAAGCGCTGCGGGAGAACGCAGATCCGGCCGTGCTCGCGGAGCGTCTGGCCGCGCAGACCACCCGGCGGCGGCCGTGAGCAGGGTTGCCGAGGCGGCCGCACTGTCACTACAACAGCACCGTCCGGTGCGATGGGATGAAAGACGACGATGACGATTCGACTTGCAGGTGCGCCCATTTCGTGGGGAGTGTGTGAGGTGGAGGGCTGGGGCCACCAGCTCGAGCCCGACCGGGTACTCACCGAGATGCGCGACGCCGGTCTCGCTGCCACCGAACTCGGCCCCGACGGGTTTCTTCCGGCGGACCCGCACGAGCTGACGGAGACCCTCGCCCGCTACGACCTGACGGCCGTCGGTGGATTCGTCCCGGTGCTGCTCCACGATCCGAATCACGACGCGGTCGCCGCCGTCGGCGGGGCGCTGGACGCCCTCGTCGCGTCGAAGTCGGAGGTGATGGTGCTGGCAGCGGTGACGGGATCCGTCGGCTACGACTCGCGGCCGGAGCTCGACGATGCGGGGTGGAAGACGTTGCTGCGCAACCTCGACCGTCTGTCGTCGGCCGCCGCCGACCGGGGTCTGCGAGCGGTGATCCACCCCCACGTGGGGACGATGATCGAGAACCGCGCCGAGGTGGACCGGATTCTCGACGGCTCGTCGATTCCGCTGTGCCTGGACACCGGGCACCTGCTGATCGGTGGCACCGACCCGCTCGACCTCGTCACCTCGGCCCCCGAGCGCATCGCCCATGCGCACCTGAAGGACGTGGATGCGGCGCTGCTCGACCGGGTCCGGGCCGGTGAGCTCACCTACACCGCCGCTGTCGCGCAGGGGATGTACACGCCGCTCGGAACCGGCGACGTCGACATCGCCGGGGTCGTCGAGCGGTTGCACAATCAGGGTTACGACGGCTGGTACGTCCTCGAACAGGACACCATCCTCGAATCCGAGCCCGAGGACGAAGGTCCGGTGCGCGACGTCATCCGCAGCGTCGAGTATCTGAAGAGCATCGCGAGCTGAGGACGTTGCCTCCGCGTTGAAAATGAGGCGTTGCCTCCGCGGTGAATCGGGGGCCGGCCGGGGACGCCGCTACGACCGGGCCGGGCCGGTGGTGCCGCGCACCACCAGATGGGGCTCGATCACGAAATCCTGGGGGTCGAGGTCGTCGTCCTCGAGCCGGGCGATGGCGAACTGCACGGCGTGCCGCGCCAATCCGGCCGTGTCCTGTCGCACGGTGGTGAGGTCGATCCGCGACAACTGGGCCAGGTGGCTGTCGTCGTAGCCGACGATCGAGATGTCGCCCGGCACGTCGACGTGGGCGCGGGTGAACACGTCCATGAGGCCGATGGCACTGCGGTCGTTGCCCGCGAGCACGGCGGTCGGGAGGCGGTCCTCGGCCAGCAGCGTGTTCGCGGCGGCGACACCTGCCTCCTCGTTGTGCTGACCGGGAAGGACGCGGATGTTGTCGGAGAGGCCGTGCTTGCGCATCGCTGCGAGGTACGCGCGACGCCGCTCGGGTGATCCCGGGTCGGCACCACCGTCGACGTGCACGATCTCGCGATGTCCGAGTTCGACCAGGTGGTCCACGGACTGCCGGATACCCTTGGCGTCCGCGGTCCGCACGGTGTCGACCGCGGTGTGGGGGAGTGCGCGGCCGACGACGGTGACGATCGCACGGTCTGCGAGCGTGCGCAGATAGTCCGCGTCGGACAGCGGGCCGAGCAGGATCAGGCCCTCACACCGGTGGCTGAGGAGCGCGTCGATGGCCTTGTGCTCGTCCCGGGTGGGCGCGCTGGCGGAGAGCAGCACCTCGTAGCCGGCGGCCTCGGCCTCCGCGTAGATGGTTCCGATCAGGTCGGCCTGGAACGTCTGATGGACGTCGATGAGCACGCCGAGGGTGCGGCTGCGGCCGCGGGCGAGCATGCGTGCGGCCCGGTCGAGTCGATAGCCGAGCTCGTCCGCGGCCTGGAGAACACGGTCCCGGGTCTCGTCCGACGCTCCCGGTTTGTTGCTGAAGATCAGTGACACGAGGGTGCGCGACACCCCGGCACGGGAGGCGACATCGGCCATCGTGGGGCGCCGGTGCAGGCCGGCCGGTAGCCGTTCGGAGCCCTCGTGCGCGGCGGCTCGCTCGTCGAGCATGTCGATCTCCCTCGGTTGCATCGTCAGGGAACGCTCTCACGTGTCGCGAACTCGCCCTTGACACCCTCTGTGATTCACATCATAGTAGACAACTGAAGCGCGTTAGTGAAGCGCTTCAGTCCAGGAGAGAACGCCTCTTCGGCTGCATCGAGCCGATCGCATCCGGGCGATATCGACACACGTGAACCGATCCTTCCGTGTCGCGATGCGTGAGCATTCCCAGAAAGGCCACACCTGATGTTGACAACCAACTCGGCTGCCAGTGCGAGCGGAAGCAGCGGCACTGCGCGTAACGAGCGCGGTCACAAACGTTTCCTGACCAAGCTCACCGTCATCTCCACGCTCGGAGGCCTGCTGTTCGGCTACGACACCGGTGTGATCTCCGGTGCGCTGCTCTACATGAAGGACGAGCTGAACCTCAGCGCGGTCGGTGAAGCCACCGTCGTGAGCTCGCTGCTCTTCCCCGGCGCCGCCGTCGGCGCGCTGCTCGGAGGCCGGTTGTCCGACGCGCTCGGCCGCAAACGCACTCTGCTCGTCTGCGCGGGCCTGTTCCTCGTCGGCGCTCTCGCCTGTGCGACCGCACCCAACGTCGAGGTCATGGTGCTGGCGAGGGTCGTCCTCGGTCTCGGCGTGGGCGCCGCCGCCGTCACCTGCCCGCTCTACCTGGCCGAGATGGCCCCCGTGGAGCGTCGCGGTCGGATGGTGACCATCAACGAACTGATGATCGTCACCGGTCAGATGCTCGCCTTCTCGATCAATGCTCTGCTCGATCACCTCATCGAGGACCCCACGGTGTGGCGGTACATGCTGGCCATCGCCTCGGTCCCCGCAGTTCTCCTGCTGCTCGGCATGCTCGCGCTCCCGGATTCGCCGCGCTGGTACGCGTCTAAGGGCCGGCTCGCCGAAACCCGCAGTACCCTCGAATTGAGCCGCAGCGCGTCGGAGGCCGCGGACGAGTACGCCAGCATCAGCCTCCACGCCGCCCGCGACCGCAACTCGAAGGTCAGCGGCGCCGTCCACTACCTGCGCGACTATCCCTGGATGCGCCGGATCCTCTGGATCGGGTGTGGTCTGGCGATCGTGCAGCAGGCGACGGGCATCAACACGGTCAACTACTACGCCCCGACGATCCTGGAACAGAGCGGGTTGGGCGTCAGTGCTGCGCTGGTGGCCACCATTGCGGTCGGTGTCACGTCGGTGGTCATGACTATCCTCGGAATCATCCTGCTGGGCTTCGTGAATCGTCGCAAGATGCTGCTGACGGGCTTCATCGGCGTCGCATCCTCGCAGGCCGCGTTGTCCCTGGTGTTCCTGCTGCCGTCGTCCACGGGCCGCAGTTACATCATCCTGGCCGCGATGATGGTGTTCGTCGCCTTCGTACAGTGCTTCATCGGAACCTGCGTGTGGTTGCTCCTGTCGGAGATCTTCCCGATGGCCATCCGCGGGTTCGCCATGGGCATCGCCGTATTCGTGCTCTGGACGACCAATGCCCTCATCTCCTTCGTCTTCCCGATCCTGAACTCCATCCTCGGATCCACCGGAACGTTCGGCTTGTTCGTGCTCGTCAACCTGATGTCGGTGTTCTTCGTGTACCGCTTCGTCCCGGAAACCAAGGGCCGCAGCCTCGAAGAGCTGGAGGACCGCCTCGGCGCAGGCAGGCCCGGCGCCCCGGCTGCGGGAAGCGCCGCCGCCGTCGCCGCTCACTGATCCTCAGTTCTCACGCGCCGGTGCCGCCGCCTTCGGGTGGTGGCACCGGCGCGTTGGGGTGTTCTTCGTCCCCGCCGCCCACGCAGTTCATTCAGGTACTCCGCATCCTGCTGGTCGTCGGAACGCTCGGTGAGCAGGCGAAGGGCACTGGAGTGCTGCACCGTTCGGACGTGGTTGTGGGTGAGTTCGACTGCTGCCCCTTCGGGTTCGGTTCGGATGATTTCGCCGCGGGGTGTGGTCCATTCGAGGTTCCCCGCGCCGGTCTGACGGAGGGTCCAGGAGCCGTCGGTTTTCAGCCGGTGGTGACGGCGGCAGAGGCACGCGAGATTCGACTCGACCGTGAGACCACCGTTCGCGGGGTCGTCGTGGTCGAACGGGGTCGTGTGGTCGATGTCGCAGAGCCGCGCCGGAACCTGGCAGTGGGGGAAGCGGCAGTTGCCGTCGCGGGCCCTGATCCGGCGGCCGAGAGCCGTCCCTGGTGCGTAGCTGAGCTCGGGTGTGCCTGCGGCGTTCCGAATGTATGTCGCGGGTATTCCGTGAGTCTTCTGAACGCGGCTGATCCCGAGGACGTGCCCACCTGCGTCGTCCTCGGCGGCCAGTATTCGCGCGAAATCGGCTGGGGGCACCTCCCTGCACGAAGTGCTTGGGGGAACAGGGCGGTGAGAGCGTCGGCGCGCCGCTGGGGGAGAGTGCGCGGGTCGTCGGCACATACGTCGTGGATGGACATCTCCCGCAACCGCATCGCGAGGGTGTGGGCGTCGGCGGCGGGAAGGTGGCCGTCGAGGTAGGACATACCGTTCTCCGCGGGGCGAATCCATACGTCGCAATCGGCGACGGCGAGTCTGTTGCGGCTGTTGCGGCTCAGCGCCTGGTCTCGTACCTGGTCAGGACCACGCCGTCAGGGAACGTCCCGGTCTCCACCAGGGTCAGGTTCACCCAGTTGTCCAGGGCCGCGAAGAACGGCGTGCCGCCACCAACCAGGACCGGATGGGTGACGATCGCGTACTCGTCGATCAGCCCATTCCGCATGGCCACTGCGGCGAGTGTGGCGCCGCCGATATCCATGGGGCCGCCGTCCTCGGCCTTGAGCCGGGTGATCTCGGTGACCGCGTCGCCGGTGACCAGGCGGGTATTCCAGTCGACCGTGCTGGTCGTCGAGGAGAACACCACCTTCGGCATGTCCCGCCAGCGGCGGGCGAACTCGATCTCCGCCGGTGTGGCACCCGGCTGCTGGTCGGCGGTCGGCCAGTGGGAGCTCATCGTCTCCCACAGTTTGCGCCCGTACAGCGCCGTGCCTGTCGCCCTCACCCGGTCGGACCACCACTGGAACAGCTCGTCGCTCGGCACACTCCAGCCGAGGTCGTCGCCGGGCGCGGCGATGTAACCGTCCAGGCTCGCGTTCATGGCGAAGGTCAGTTTCCGCATGGTGTCAGCCTCCCGTGAGTCGGTACTCGGTGTACAGACCAGCACGGCGCGGAAAAATCATCGGTCAGGCCACACCGAGGGCCGGTTCACCACCACGCCAAGCGGATGTGCGTACGGAAGGGAACCACCAGCGGGACGGTCCGGCCCGACAGCGCGCCGACGGACAGGTGGTTCCGCAAGCGGATCCGCTTGCGGGACGAGCGCCTGACCCTTGCGATTGCGCGCTGGGCGCCGATCTCGTCCCGGTGCAGGTTGCGTTAACGGCAACGGCCTCACCCATGGGGTGAGGGTCCTGGTGGAACGGAACGAAATTGTCTGACGATAGACCTGGTGAGCGATATCCCTTGCGAACGCTGACCACGAAGGATTGCAACATGCTTGCCGCCAAGCGAAACAACGTAAGCGTGGCAGCCCTCGCCCTTTGTCTTCCGGCGCAACCTGGCGAACATATGCCCGGTCCGGCTCGACCCAGGCTGGATTCGGTCGATCTCGAAAGGACCTCGGACGGTGAGACCGTGACATTCAGTCTCGGGGGCGACGGGCCGATGGGCTGGTCCGTCCGCTTAGTCCAGACGCCGTTCCTTCGAGGAACGGACGGCGCCGTGCCGATTTCGGGTTCGTGCATTCTGCAGATCGATCTGACCTCCGTGGACTCCAATGAAGCCGGGGACGGCCCGGACTGCCGATGCGACTCACGCCCGACGGCGACGCATCGGCAGTGGTCGAGGTCCTCGTTTACTCGAGCAGCGGCACTGTGACGCAATCCTTCGTCGGAACCCGAAGCAGCACAACCGAGGTCACGGTCGACACAGCAATCGACAACCGCACGATCACGGTCGCAATCACTCACTGAAGAACAACACCCACGCGGCTGCCCGCTGAGCGATCCCTCACCGGGGCATAGCAGGCTGCGGTGGCGACGCGACATGAAAGAAGGACTCGCCCATGTAGTGGCGCGTTCTCTCCGCACCCGATCTCCAGCCGTGCCAACCACTTGATCGCATCGACGTGCCTGCGGCGATCCCGAACCGAAACTCGAGAAGGTATTGACGCCCGTGGCGAGTACGCTTGTCCGCCATTGCCGCACTGCACTACCTTTGCCGTTGTGGACCTCTTCTCACATTCTTGGACAGCGTTGCGCACGGCAGTCGCCGAACTCCCGGACGAGGACTTCACACAGCCTTCCGGCTGTACCGGCTGGCTCGTGCGGGACCTGGTGTGCCACCTGATCATCGACGCTCAGGACGTCCTGATCACCCTCGCGACCCCGACCGACTCGGAACCAACCCACGACGCGGTGACCTACTGGGACCTCGCCCAAACACCGCCGACCGGCGACGACCCACTCGACGCGTTGATCGTCCGGCTCGCCGCCGCGTACCAGGAGCCTCGGCTGCTCCAGTTCCATCTCGACGATGTCGGCTCCGCAGCCGGCCGCGCCGCCGAACTCGCCGACCCCGACCTGCGGGTCGGCACCCGCGACGAAGTCCTCGTCGCCGGCGACTACCTCACCGCGTACGTGCTGGAGTGGACACTGCACCACCTCGACCTCGTCGCACACCTCCCGGACGCCGCGCAACCGCCCGCGAAGGGACTCGCCCAGTCCCGCGACATGCTGGAGAAGATCGCCGGCACCGCATTTCCCACGTCGTTCTCCGACAAGGACGCGCTGCTGGTCGGCACCGGACGGCGTGCCCCGACCGACGCGGAGAAGGCAGAACTGGGCGAGCTCGCCGCGAAACTGCCGCTAGTCCTCGGATGATCGTCTACCACTGCACCGACTGCGTGACCGCTACTACGACACTCGCCTGAATGCGGCGTGCACCCCCGACCTCGAGGTCGGCCTGCCGCACCTGTAAGGGCATCCCCGCCGCGGGCGCCGAACACGACGGACGACCCGCGGCCCCGGCGGCTCCGACGCCGGGGACGCACCACCTGACCGCGACCCACCCGACTGTCCCTGCAATCACGTTGAACCAGAGAGATTTCTGGGTGGTCCTTGCCCAAGGCCAGGACCGGGACCCCGGCCGGGCGCGAGTTCGCCATCAAACCCGAGCCCACTTGAAGCCACTGACTCTCCGCATCGGTGGGCATGTACTCGATGACAACCACGAGCGAGGCGCGGCTAGACCACTGGAACCAGGTCGGTCTTCCGCGTTATCGAAATAGTCCGAGCGTCGCGATAGGGCACCGGGGCCGCACAGTCCCATGGCCAACGTCGCGGCACTGCTCGCGCTCATCTCCGTCGTGGTCCTGCTTTGACAGAGGGCCGGGTGCCAGCTCAGTCCGAGCTGGAGCGGCGTGAGTTCGGAGAAACTGGCGAATTCGAGATCCTCAATCCACCCAACATGCCGTGCCCTCGGCACCGCCGGCGAAGCTCCCGTTTGGGTGAACGTCTCGTTCAGTACCGGGAGTAGTGCTGTCCAGTCGCCTGTTCGCCAGCGCAGATGCACTTTCGGTCGAGGTTTCGGTCCGAGGTCACGGCGCAAAACCGAATACCGAGCGCATCGTGGGAATCCGGGCTGTGCGGACATGCCGTGCAGGACAGCGTCGATTCCAGTGCCCGTGCAGGGCTAGGTGACTCGGAAACCGCTAGAGAGTTCGACACATCGGTCGGGTTCGACGCCATGGCGGCGCTCCAGTTCTCGACCCTTTGACTTCGGGCCGGTTTGGCCGCCGAGGACGACATGGCTTGACCGCGCATATTCGAATGACCCTCGACATCCACGAGGCTACACTTCCCCGCCGCCCCTTTGGCTCCGCGGGTGAACAACCCTCACACAGCAGAAGTGTCAGCGCACGGACCGTATGGCGGGGACGCGTCGGCGGTTCACAACGTCCCGAGGACCCTATTCGACCCTCGTTCCCATAAGCGGATCGTCTTATGGCATGAAGTCCGCACCGATCGGTTACATCGCCGGATTCCACGCCAGCTGTTCTTCTACGATGTACGGACTGCTGACTATCCGTCGGGTCTCAGGGCACGGTCTGGAGGGTTCATGAGCATCCGAATATCGTCGAGCACACCGGATGACGAACCGGGGAGCACGTTGTTTCCGGTTCGCGACAGAATCGACGAAGACCTACGAACCCACCCAGCGGTGAGGCTTGCGGGCGAAGCGGTCCCATTGATGCAACGCACCACGGCCGGAGAGCGATTCGGTCCAGTCCGGCTCATCGAGCGCGACTCCGATTTCGCCGTCGTATTCGCCGCAGATACGACCCGTTGGGCGGTTCTTGTTCAGCCAGGGAGCGAATCACCGAAGGCATCCCTCATCCTCGGGGTACCCAATCCCCGCGTTGGATTCGGTCGCTCGTTTCGAGCGTCGTACTTGGAGCGGATGAACGTCCATCAATCCGGCGATCCGTCCGTCGCGAGGGAACCACCAGAGTTCGGATGGATGGCGCTGGCCGGAATTGCTGCCGAAGGCGTGTCTCAGTTCGAAGTGAGGTCGTCGCTCGAGACAGACACCGGAGGTGTCGGAGCCGACGGAGTCGTCTTTGCGGTGCTCCGCGCGCGGTGGAGAGAGAAACCGCACGTCGCCGTAACCCTTGCCAGCGGCGAGACAGTCCCCATCCATCATCCAACCCTGCGGCCCGAGCGCCCGAGCTGACGAGCACCTGCCGGGCGAGGCGTTATCGGGTAGGCGTCGGGCAAGACGGTGGGGGCCATTTGATCGACCCCGTGCGGAGCGGTACCTAACCATTTTGTGTTGCGCCCCGCTGCGCTCGGTCAGTGCGTCGCCGCGCCGCTCGGTGTCACTGTCTTCGCGCGGTGACATGGCGTTGCCCGAGATCTCTCCGCTAACGGATCCTCTACGGGACAGCTATCGCGGGCTCTGACCGTGGCGGTATTCTTCAGCGCAAGGTAGCCCCGCGCCCGATGGCGTCGTCCATCGGTTCGTCGAGTGCGTGGGGTGTGACGATGATCGCCGAAACGGTTAATCGCACTCTTGCTGTGTTCGTCCCTGGATGGGTTCTCGATGACCGCTCGCTTACACCACCCGCTCGCGGTGACATCGTCGAAGTCGTGCTGACCTTCCACCCCACCGGCCACACACCCTCGCCATGTGGGCAAACCGTGCGGGCAACCGTCCGGCCAGTGTTCGGACACACCCCCTACAGCCACCCGGAGGGTGGACTACGGTGGCCGCTCGAGGCAATCGGTGACGGATGGTCCGCCGAGTGGATGTCCGACCGGCCCCTGACCGGACGAGTCGAACTCACCGGAAGACTCGTCGTCGATATCTTCTGGACGGGGTCCGACAATCCCGTACTGGTTCGCGGCAGGGTTCGACGGGTCCAGCTTGTCGAACAGCGCATCGAACACACCGGCAGTGGATTGCGCGCCGTGGACGGCACCGAGAGACTGACCGAGGTCGAGTCCACCCCGCACCGCTACTGGTCGAACTGGGAGACGCCCTCGACCGAGGACCACTTCCAGGGGACTGGAGTGCTAGTCGACCTGGACCTCGACGACGTACCGGCCACCAAGATGGAGTTCGTCGCCGGCGCGGTCTCCGTCGACGGACCCGACGTGTGGGTGATGGATCGGTCGAATCCTGTCCTGCTCCACATTGATACGGGATCGACACCACCACGAATCGTCGAGTACCTGTTGCCGCTGACAATCGAGCCACCGAAAAACCAGTGGACCCGCAAGGTCCACGCCGACCGCGACGGGTGCTGGATCACCTCCCGACACGAAGTGTTCCGGTGCGACCGTGCCGGAGACGGGACGTTGACCATTGAACGCGTCAGTGCCGAAGGCGGTAGCAGCGTCGTCGTCGACGGGCGACTGTTCCTTGTCGGCTCCATGTATCCGGCGCTGCACCGTGACCGCCGATACGGCGTGGTGCGCGTCGATCCCGATGCTCACCCGGTGCGGATGCTCGATGACGAGCGGCAGTTCATCCCGGTCGATGATCCGGCAACCGTTGCCCGGGTGACGGCTCAGCCGCGACGTGCCGACAAGGCTCGCGGCGCCGACGACACCGAATGGATCGCCGTCGTCGAACTCACCGCCCAGTCTCCGGACGGCACGCGCCGGCGAGTCGATCTCGATGTGCGTACTCGTGGCACGGTGCACTGGATTCAGCCGGATCCGTATACCGATCCAGCAAACGCGGACATCATGGCGAGAATTTCGGTGCCGGTGCCGGTGCCGGTCCCGATGCCGGTGCCGGTGCCGATGCCGCGTCCGCGGCTGTCGGACGAGACAGCGGGCCCGTGACCCTGTTTTCTACGCTCTTTCTGGGATCCTTCTCCGGGGCTCAGGCTCGTACCCAGTAGTCGTCGCACCATCGCCACAAGGCTGGCTCGTCGTCGACGTGCGCGACGTCGTTGTTCAGCCACCACGTCGCGTCCGGGTTCCAACCGGCCAGGACAGTTGCACCCTTGTGGTCTGCCAATGGGATTGCGAGGCCGGGTGTGGTCAGGTAGCCGTGCAAAGTGAGGTGCACGGCGTCGTAGTCGTCGGCCACCGCAGTCCAGTCGGGAATGAACCAGTCGTGATACTCACCGGTGGTGTGGAACCAATCGGAGCGCTTGGACTCGACGACGGCCAAGGGATACGCGTCGACCAAACGCGCCCAGTCCATCGGATTCGTGATCTCGTAGACCCGGGGTGTGCGGCGGATAGAGACCGTCCAGACCCGCGCTTCGTCCCCACCGAACGAGTCTTCTTCCAGGAGCAATTCCAGTGCGCCCACGCAATCCCGCGCCCGGCTGGTTTCCAAGGCGGCACTGGGCAACGGTGTCGACCACCATTCACCACCGATGGCGTTGTCCGGACGTTCCGCGCGCCAAGTGCGAAACTGTGCTTCGTCCGCGAGGACGTGGTCACGCCATTGATCGAGACCGACAGCAGTACTGCGGTACGGCAGCGTCGATTCCGGCCACTCCTCGTTCGAAGGCAGTCGGCCGATCATCCGCTGGTTGTCGAGGTCGACTGGCTCCGCCCACCACCGGGTGAGCGGGGATTCCAGAACGGTGGCAGCTACCGGATGTAAAGCCGCCACGGTGTCCGGCGTGGCGAACATGACGTCCTCCTCGTCCGGCGGTTGCCAGTACCGTGCCCAGTCTGTCGCGATAGCGAGAGCGTTGAGTAGGTCCAGTTCGGCCAGCCCCGAGATGGTTTGAACATCGACTGCCTCGATCCTCTCGAGCACGTCCGCAGGCGTTCGTGGATGGGCGGCTCGCTCGTCCGTACGGCACATGTACGCGACGTTCGCGCAGAAAAATCGTCCGCGTGGTGACGCGAGAACAAGAGTGACCAGGTCCATCAATGAACGCTACCGAACCCGCGCTGTCCGTCGCACGCAGTTACCCGCAGTGAAGTTCTGCCCGTTCATACTCGAACGATGTCGCAGGTCAGCGGTACTGTGGCGCAATCCTTCGTCGGAACCCGAAGCAGCACACCCGAGGTCACGGTCGACACATCAACCGACAACCGCGCGATCACGGTCGCAGTTACTCACTGAAGGACAACACCACCCGCGCGGCCGGCCCGCTGAGCGATCGATGACCGGCATCCGATCGATGATGGAGATGCGACCAGGGAGTTGGTGTGGCATGGGCTTGTCACGTTGCGTCGACTTGGGGCGATACCTGCATCATGTGGGTGAGGAAAGCCGCGATAGGTGCCAGCGCTCTTGTCGCGATCGCAACCGTCGCCGGCGCCTGCTCGCCCGAGGACACCGAATCGCGCGATCCGACCGTCTTCGTCCAATCCACACAGTTCGCACCGCCGCCGGCGCCGATCACCGATCTCGTGCCCACCGCCGAGCAACTGACCGCCCTGTACAACGCCACCACCAACTACTCGATACGCGAGGAGGACCGGGCGCGGCTCCTGAATGGTCCCACCGACCAGACCCTGCCGATCGCGCGGGCTTGGGGTGCGCAACCCTCACCCCAATACCTCCAGTTCACCGCCGTGGAACCCGTCGCCCCAGAGATGGTCAACGCGACTGGGCAGGGCCGCATCGAAGGCATGGAACCGTACCCGGTGGGACCAATTCCCTTCGTGCGTTTCAACAACGAGTGGAAGCTATCCCGCGCCTTCGTCTGTGGCGGATTGTTTCTCTCCGCACCACAGGTCTGCGGCTGAGGCTTCGCCCGGCACGCGCAACCGGTCTATTCAGATCGGTGACCGTTGCCGATCGCCGACCGAACCCGATCCTTGGCAACTCCGAGCGCTACCTACCGATTCGTTCGACGCGCCAAGGCGGGATCTCCCGCCGCGGCCGAACCTTGATTGCACGAAATTTGTATCCGTCCTGATCGATGACCGGCTCCCATTCGAAGTCGACCTGCTCGCCGACATCGAGACCACGGATTCCTCCGCCGATGCTGAAACTGTCGCCCGGCTGGGCATTGATGACTTCGTCGGGGTGTAGGGCGCTGTAGAAGGTCCAACAACCGCCCGGTGTGCCCGCAGAGTCGATGACTCCCCAGCCTTCGTCGTCATTCCACGTGGTGACGACGCCGCTTGCTGGGGTGCCGGTCCGGGGCGGGATCGTGTCGTCGAGGTCGGTGATCTCGTGGGCACTGCCGTCGGGATCGATATGCCAAGCTCTGGAGCTGAACGGCCCCGGCCGCGTGTAGGGCTCGGTGCCGACTGGCCATGCGCGCACCGTGTGAAAGTCGTAACCGTCTGCCGGCTCGTCGAGTTGATGCCAATCGAACTCGACTTCCTGACCTTCAGCCAAACCGGGGAACCCAGGAACCGCTACGGATATCCATGGAGTCCAGCTACCGCCGGGGGTGTCTGCGGAATCGATCACGCCCTGCATACCCCGCACGTCCCAACTGCGGACCACTCCACGGCTCGTCATGACCTCAGTATGTCCAAGACCGCTGGCGGCCAGCGAGCGAACCCGAAAGCCGAACCTGCACCGGGACGAAGTGGGTCCCAGCGCATGCTGGCGGTAGTCGGCCCTCGTTCCCGTAAGCGGATCCGCTAGCGGTGACAGCTCAACGACCATAGCGCCGCCCTGTGCGGATTGACTGCAGTCATTGGCGGTCCGGACGAGGATTGATGGTGTCGCTGTCCCACTGGACGCTCATCGTGGCGGCCACCTCCAGCGCTTCCAGATCCGGGCAGTTGATGATCGCGTCGATACACGCCGCGGATCCACCAACGTAGGTAGCCATGAGGTCGGTGTCAGTTGCCACGCACCAGGCGCGGTCGTCCGACCACCAGAGGTTCGGTGACAAGAGGCTGCGGAAGCGGTTTCCTGCAGCCGCGATGGAATCTTTGATCAGGAACATGCCCTTGTCGTATATCTCCAGGCGGCCGGCATTTCGGCGGACGTCATCGAGGATCGTGTGGCCTTCCCATATCGCGTACCAACACTGGTCGGTGGTTGTCGTGAAGTTTGCGAGAACACCGGCGAGGGCTTCGGCAGTGGGGCGGGCGAGTTCGCCGGTGCCAGGCGCCTTATCCCACAGCCCGGGTTGCCCTGATCTGGCCGCGGTGGTGGGAAGCAGGAACTCCCATCCCATCAGTCGATGCGCGGTGCGCCCGTTCGCCGCAGCGACTGCACGCCAGGTGACCGGTTCGACCTGACCAGCGGAGGGACCGGTGCGCCGGTGGGCGGGGTGGAATATGCTTGCGTAGGAGTCGAATTCGGTCGGCACACCGAACCGACGACGACGGCGCGGTGGTCTCTGGCGAATCGCTTCAGACTCTCATCTATCCATTTTCCTGCCGAAACATCACGTTGGAAGCTGTCCGCAGTCCACATGAACAGTAGGTTCTCATGATTCCGGCGGGTGGTACTGGGATCAGACCCGGCAGTCCCGGTAATGGATCGGTAGCCGGACACCGGTCGCTCCGGCAACGGTGGCGCATGCACTCGCTACCTTGGTTACCGATTGACCGATGATTCTCGCGCTCGCGCGCAGTCTCCATTGGTGTCAGCCGTTCAACCTGGAGGTCGCCGTGCGCAATTCCCTCACTCGCGCCACCCTATGGTCTGCGGCCGCAACCGAACGCGCCGCTCTGGCCGATGACCTCGCTAATCTTCACGAGGCGCAGTGGGCGCAGCAGTCGCTGTGCGGACGGTGGGTGGTAGAGGAGGTCGTTGCTCACCTCACGGCGGCGGCGAGTATCGGTGCGCTTCGTTGGTTTGGCAGTGTCCTGGGGGCACGGTTCGACTTTGACCTGCACAACGACCGGCGTCTGGCCGAGTACCGAGGCGCGACCCCCGCCGAGACTCTCGAGTGGTTCCAGCGGGTTGTCACCAGCACGACGTCGGCGCCGGGTCCCACCGCGGCGTGGCTTGGTGAGGTGGTGGTGCATGCCCAGGACATCCGGCGGCCGCTCGGGTTCGTGCGCACGCCCGCCGTCGAGACGGTCACCGAGGTTGCCCGCTTCTACGCCCGGCGGGACTTCACCGTGGCCGGCCGCAGCACCATCGAAGGTCTTCGTCTCGAAGCGACCGACGGGCCCTTCACGACGGGAGCCGGCCCGATGGTCAGCGGCACGACCCTGGCGCTCACGATGGCCATGGCCGGTCGTGGTGCCTACTGTGACGACCTCACCGGGCCGGGCATGCCCACACTGCGGGACCGCTGCACAACCTGACTGCGCTTGAGAAGCGTCCGCTGACGGAACCCGCACCGGCACGTCCCGGAAGCCGGCCGTTGACCGGAACTCGCTGACCAGCGCCGTTCCGGTAGCCCCGTCCGGCGATGTCATTGCTTTCGGGGCGTCAATCGGGACACTCCGAACTGGATCAGGCCGAAGATGGCCGAGTCTCACCACGATGGCAGATCCGCCACCGACCCGCCACTCGCCGTGAGATTCCGACTTATGTTCGTGGGAGCGGTCCGTGGTCCGGGTTAGCTGCCCGTAATGTGCCGTAGCAGACCGGAAGGGTTGACTCCTGAGATTCCTGTCACCCCATCCTGCGGGTTGACTTTCTGGCGGTGTGTCGCCCCTTCCGGCCTGCGTTCGCGGAGTGACTGAAGAGAGGCGTGACCCCAAGCTGCTGTGAGAGGTACTTGAAGTCGGATTGTCCTCCGCGGATCTCCCATCACGACAGAGAAGGGAACCGTCCTCCATGATCGTCATCGGCATCGATCCCCACAAGTCCACCCACACCGCCACCGCGGTCGACCCCGTCACCAACACCGACCTCGGCTCCCTGCGCATCGACGCCACCCTCGCTGACTACAAGAAGCTGGTTGCGTGGGCCAAGGCCTGGCCGCAACGCCAGTGGGCGGTCGAGAACGCCGAGGGGCTCGGTCATCACCTGGCGCAGTGGCTGCTGGTTCTCGGGGAGACCGTCCTCGACGTTCCGGCCACCGCCACCTCCCGGGTCCGGCAACTCTCCCGTGGCGGCCGGCGCAAGAACGACCGCATCGACGCGGCCGCGGCCGCGTGTGTGGCCGCCTGCAGGGTGATGCCCGCCCGGTCGACCCCGAGGCCCGACCGATGTCCTGGCCTGGCTCGATGAGCGTCGAACGAACGTGTGCAACAGTCGCACTCGCATCGTCAATCAGCTGCACGCGCTGTTGCGGCAGCTGCTGGCCGGCGGTGCGCCGACTTCGCTGACCGCGGCCGCGGCCACCGCATTGCTGCGGGGCTTCCGCGCCCGCAGCGAGGTCGATCGAATCCGCGTCAATCTCTGTCGCGACCTGATCTCCGATATCCGGCGCCTCGATGGTCAGCTCGCGGAGTACGAGAAGCAGATGACCCGTGCGCTCAAAGAGCACGGCACCGGTCTGCGCGAGGTCGACGGGATCGGTTCGGTGACCGCCGCCCGCCTGATCGGTCGAACGGGACGAGCGAGCCGGTTCCCGGCGGCGGCCACTTACGCGACCTACAACGGATCGGCACCGGTGCAGATCGCCAGCGCCGACACCGACCACCACCGCCTGTCCCGGTACGGGGACCGGCAGCTGAACTCCGCCCTCTACACCATTGCGACGGTCCAGGTTCGGATGCCCGCCAGCGCCGGGCGCGCGTACTACGGCAAGAAGATCGCCGAGGGAAAGAGTCCCCGTGCAGCGATCCGCAGCCTCAAGCGGCACCTGTCCGATCACGTCTGGCGCATCATGCTCGCCGACGAAAAGCGCAGCCACCGGCAACACGAGAAAGAATCCGACAGGGCGGCTTGACAATAGAGAGGCACCGCCACCGGATTCGAGACCCGGCACGCCGCCACGTCGAATGCAGTCTCACCCAATTGGCCGACTGGACACTGAGTGGCCATCCGAGATGAGATTTGGCCACGAGTCTCGAGACCCTCCGGGGCGGCTGACGCGAAGGTGTGATGTGCGCGAGGTGGAGTCCAGCTTCCCGTTCTCGGGACCGGAGAATCCGGAGGCGACGCCGTCGAGTGCTCCTCTGCGTGGTCCAGTCAGGGAGACAGTCCGCCACGACGCGTTGCTCGTAGTAGGCACCGCGTCATCGGTGATGTAGTTGTGCGTCGCCTGCATCCCTCGTTCCAGATGCGGACAAGACCGGAATCTCTTTCTCGTCGACTCACCCACATAGTTCGAGGCTTTCTTGATCGGTACGGCAACTGCGGCTCCGCCGCTCGTGCGTGGTTGACGAGTCCAGAGTCTCGTCAGCCACGCACGGGGAGCGGAGCTCCGTTCAGCAGCGCGTCCCTTGCCATCGTCGCGGCCCCGATTCGCTGTGCGGATTCGCCGAGTTGGGTTTCGCGGATGCGTGCGAGGGGGCGATGCCCGGAACCGGTTGCGAGGGAAGCGTAGACGTCCCGTGCATGGTCGAGGAACAGCGCAGCCGAACCGCTGACACCACCGGAGATGACGACGAGATCGGGGTCGTAGACGTCGCCGACCATGGCGAGTCCGACGCCCAGCCAGCGTGCGAACTCCTCCATGGTGCGCACGGCGAGTGGGTCGCCGTCCCGTGCCGCGCTCGCGATGCGACGTCCGGTGAGCGATCCCGGATCGCTCGCCACCTCACGCGCCAGCACCGTCGAACTGGTCGGGTCGGCGGCCAGGAGCTCGATGGCGGTGTCGACGAGAGCGGTTCCGCTGCAATACCGTTCCCAGCATCCCCGCTTGCCGCAGGCGCAGGGTCTGCCGCCGGGTACCACCTGGAGGTGGCCCAGCTCGGGAGCGACGCCGTAACTGCCCCGGTAGAGCATGCCGTCGATGAGGAGGGCCGCACCGATACCCGTGCCGATCGCGACCATCACGACGTTGCGACCGCCGGCGGCTGCACCGAAACGATGCTCCGCCCATGCCGCCGCGTTCGCGTCGTGTTCGAGGACCACCGGCAGTCCGAGCCGGTCGCTGAGGTCGTTGGCCACCGCCACGTTCTTCCACGGCAGGTGCGGGGCGAAGCGCACGGTGGTGAGGTCGGGGGTGATGAATCCGGCCACGGCGAGCCCGACGGCCGAAACAGGATGGCGCCCTGCGAGCTCGCGGACGGCGCGGTCGAGCGCATCTTCGAGGGCCTTCGCCGACTGCGGGGTGGGCGCCTGCACGGAGTCGAGCACCTCGCCCGTGTCGTCGACCACGCAGGCACGGATACTGGTACCACCGACGTCGATGCCGACGGTGAGAGCGGAAGCAGGCACGGAGCCGACGGTACTCACCGTGTCGAGGCCGTCGCCGCCTCGGGTACCGCCAGGGAATCCTCCCAGGCGTCGAGCCGGTTGATGGCCGTTCTCGCGACCACCTGCTGCTCCGTCACCGCGAGATGCCCGCGTGTCCGGCCGAGGAACGACCAGGTCCACGACATTGCGGTAGCGAGTCGGCTCTTGAAACCGACGATGTAGACCAGGTGGATCAGGAGCCAGAGCAGCCAGGCGAGCAGCCCGGTCAGTTGCAGACGGCCCACCTTCGCGACCGCGTGGAAGCGGGAGATCATGGCCATGCTGCCCTTGTCCGTGTACCGAAACGGGGCGCGTTCGGGCTTGTCGTGACCCTTTCGGTGGGCACGCACCTCCGCCGCGATCAGCGTCGCGGCGTAGCGGCCGCCCTGGATCGCGACCTGGGCGACGCCGGGAAGGCCGTCCCGGTTCATCATGTCTCCGACGACGAAGACGTTGCTGTGGCCGGGCAGGGTCAGGTCGGGTTCGACGAGGACGCGGCCGGCGCGGTCGGTGTCGGCACCGGTCTGATCGGCCAGTTGCCGGCCCAACGGGCTGGCGGCGACACCGGCGGACCAGATCTTGCACGCAGCCTCGATCCGCCGCTCGACACCGTCCTGGTCGCGGACGGTGAGTCCGTCGTCGTCGACGTCGGTCACCATCGCGCCGAGCTGGATCTCGACTCCGAGATCCCCGAGCGTGTCGGCGGCAGCGCGACGCAATTTCTCGTCGAAGGGTGGGAGCACCGTGGGCGCCGCGTCTAGCAGGATGATGCGCGCGTCCCGGGGATCGATGGTGCGGTAGGCGCCGGCGAGCGTGCGGTGCGCGAGTTGGGCGATTTCACCCGCCATCTCGACGCCGGTGGGTCCGGCGCCGACCACGACGAACGTCAGGAGCCGCGCCCGCTCGGCGGGATCGGTGCTCACCTCGGCGCTTTCGAACGCGCCCAGGATGCGGCCGCGCAACTCGAGGGCGTCGTCGATCGTCTTCATGCCGGGCGCGTGCTCGGCGAAATGGTCGTTGCCGAAATAGGATTGGCGGGCACCCGCCGAGACGACGAGGCTGTCGTATTCGGTGACGGTGGTGCGGCCGCGATGCGTCGAGGTGACGGTCCGGTCGGCGACGTCGATCTTCTCGACTCCGCCGATCAGGACGGACGCGTTCTGCTGGTCCTCGAGGACGAGCCGGGTCGCGGGAGCGATCTCGCCCTCGGACAGGATTCCCGTCGCCACCTGGTACAGCAGCGGCTGGAACAGGTGATGCGTCGTGCGATCGATCAGAGTGACATCGACGTCCGTCCGTTTCAGGGCCTTGGTGGCGAAGAGGCCGCCGAATCCCGATCCGATGACCACGACGCGATGACGGCGGGCGAGAGCGGTGTCGCTCATGAAGTTCCTTTCGATCGAACGGACTCCGCGCCGGACCGCGGACGGTCCGGCGCGGAGAACCAGCACTTATGCGTTCTGGGGGAAGCCGAGGTTGAGT
>NZ_BCWY01000016.1 GCF_001894825.1 Rhodococcus jostii NBRC 16295
ACACCGGCTTCGGTGAGTTCGACATCCAATTGCCGCTCGTCGGCGCGGCTGCGGGTGCGCGTGATCAGTCCGGACGCCTCGAGGCGCTTGAGGAGCGGCGAGAGGGTGGGGGAATCGAGTTGCAGTGCGGTCCCGATCTCCTTGACCGCCATCGGGGCCTTTCCCCAGAGTGCGAGCATCACCAGATACTGCGGATGCGTCAGCCCCATCGGCTCGAGCAAGGGACGGTAGACGGCGAGCACCGCCCGGTTGGCGATCGCGAGCGCGAAACACACCTGCCGGTCGAGAGCGAGTAGATCGTCGCCGGCTTTCCCCTGCTGGATGTCTGCGGTCATGCGACCAGACTACCAGAATGATTCGTGCAATAACTAATATTGCACGAATCATTCTGGCGGTAGTCGGCGGTCGTCAAGGTAGTCGCGCAACGAGGGCGTGGAGGTCGGTACGCGGACCCGAGAAGAACGGCGTCTCCAGCCGAACGTGTCGGCGTGCGTCATGTCGACTATCCGGCTCGGTTCCGGAGCCTCGAGGGCGAGATTCCACTCCTAGTCACCCGTCTCCACCTTGCTCCACTACCCAGGCGGCGATCTGTGTCCGCGAGGTAAATCCCGTTTGGTCAGGATGTGTTCCACATGCCCTTGCGCGGTGCGCTGCGAAATCATGACCTTGGCGGTGATCGCCTATTTGGTCAGGCCCTCGGCAACCAGATCGGCGACCTGGCGCTCCCGAAGGACGCCTCGATCGGGGTTGTGCCAGTGAAGGAGGCGAACGCGACCGCCGAACGGAATCGGTGGAACGAACCGACCCGGGCGAGGATCTTGCCCGCGTTCAGCGCCCCGATCCCGATCCCGCACAGCTGAAGTCATTGAGCTTCCGGAGTCGGCGACCGCTGCCTCGATGTCGCTGCCGGCCTTGGCGATCCGCCGATCCAGTTGCCGCATCTCGGCGACCAGGTCGACAGCGAGACCGCGCAGGGTTGCCGACGACGTCGCGAGGACGGACCCGACGCAGCATCTCGGCCGCCTGGTCAGCGCTCAACCCCCGGGGAGCTCCGGCGGGAACCGGGTGGGTGAGCACGACGTGGAGCCGGTTGACGGTAAGTACGGGTCTTGACCAGATCGTCGCGTTGCTCGACGATCGCCCGCAGCGCGGTGACCACGGCATCGATCCGGGCGATGCTCAGCCCGTGGCCGGTCAGCGCGGCGCCCCGACCGAGACCGCGTCGGCGTCGTCGCTCTTGCGGCATGTGGCTCACCGACATCATTGAGCACACACGGGTGAGTGCAACCTGTATCTCTGCGCGATCAAGGACGTCTACTCCACACCGATTTGCGGTTGCTCGGTCGCACGTCGCACATCGCACATCGCACTCCGCACGACCTCGAACGACGATCCGCAGAAAGGTCTACCGTCGAGGTGAGACTCCAGAGATGAGGCCACGGTGAGTACAACCGATAACAAGCGACGAGACGTCCTCGACGAGCACACGCTCCACATGGGCGCGGGCTTCAAAGAGCAGGACCGCTCGCACGTGCTAGAGGTGTTGTCGGCGCTCGCGGCGCACCTGGGGCGTTGGGACCCCAGCGATGTGGACGTGGAAGTCTCGGTGAAAGACCGGGGCGGCAAGGAACAGCGAGTCACGTTACGCACGACGCTCCCCGGCCTTCCGCCATTAGTGGCAGCCGCCACCGATCCGCACCTGGATCAGGCTCTCGGCGCAGCGAAGCGTGAGCTGATCCGGCAGATCGAAGACCAGAAGTCGGCGCGGGAACCTAAGAACAACCGACAGCTCAGGAACAAGACAATCCGACATCTCGGCGCCCTTCGGACGCCGCGCGCGGATACTCCGTGACCGCCGGCGTCGGCAAGCTGGGCGGCTTCACGAAGGTGCTTCGGCAACATGGCGCCGTTCTTCTTCACCGGGAGCGTGACCGTGAAGTGTCCCGACCCGCACAATCCAGTTCGTCGCCATAGACGAGCCGTCCACTTCAGATCGAACACACTCGGGGGTGTACGCCCCCGACCGTGGGCGCCTGCTCAGCGGGTCGAGACGGCCCCGGTCCGGATCGCGGTGGTCCGGGATCGACGTGATCGCGATAAGGCTCCCCGAGCACACCTGCACCGACCGCACCCTGGAGTACCAGGGAGTCGACGCCGCGGTGGATGCCGCCGTCGGCGCTGGGCTGTGCCTCGAGGTCGCCCTGCTGGTCCCGCTCGGCGTGGTCAAGGGACAACCGCGGACACCGGCAATCGGGAGCCCGCGGCTGCACCGTCCACGCGATGTGATCGAAGCCGGAAACTGCCCCGCATTCGAGGTCGTTCGCCCCTGTTGGCGGCCATCGGGGCGGGCGATCATGGAGACACGCACGACTCTGCAGGAGGACCTCATGACGCACCAAAACGACCCTCTCGCGCACGCCCAGCACACGGCACATGAATGGCTGAAGGTTGTCGCCGAGCGGCTCGGGACCGAAGATCGCAACTACACCTACCGGGTGCTGCGGGCATGGTTACATCTGGTTCGCGACCGGCTCACTGTGGACAGCGCAGTGCATCTCGCCGCCCAGCTGCCCGAGTTCCTGCGCGGAATCTATTTCGAGGGCTGGGTACCGAGCAAGGTGCCCATCCGTTACGACACCACCGGGTTCACCACCCTGTTCGCGTACGAAGGCGGCATCAGCCCAGCCGACGTCCCCGCCACCGCCAGTGCAATCTCCGCCGGGCTGGGTACGCTGTTCTCGCCCGGGCAGCTCGACCATGTGTTCGCACAGATGCCGACCGGGCTCCGCGGCGAACTCGCGAGCGAAACCCCCACCCCGGCCGCCGCGCCGCGAACCTCCGCCGAGCATCTTCGGCTGAACGCCATGGAGGACAGGGTGCAGGCGCTGACCGACGCGGTTTCGGCACTGGCCCACGGCCTCGAAGAACTCCCGACGGAGGAGCCTCCCCGTAGCCGGGCGGCAAAGGCAGCTCAGGAAGCGCACCGAATCCTGATGGTGGCGGGCACGACCAAGCGATAGCCCGGCCTGTTGCCGGCTGCCCTCGGGAACCGGACGCCGCGCTGCCGAGCCCCATGAGCAGGACCCGAGCGCCCGGTCGACCTCATCCGTGCCGTGTGGGCTACCGGTGTCCGGATGCGAGTGTGCTCGACGCTCTCCGCGAACGCCGCGGGCAGGGTTCGCCGACGGTCGACCACGTCGCATCCGCCTACCGAGACGAACACTGCCGATCAGCCACGGCCAGGTGGCCACCCAGCCTTCACTTCGGCCCGAATGCTTGTTCGAGAACCACAACGCAGGTAAGTCTTCGGGATCGAAAATCGCTGAGGGTTCATGGATCATCTGACCACCACGGTGCTCGACGTTCCGGCCGCGCTGGACTAGCTCGGCGCTCACTTCCTCAGCGAGCCGGATGCGAGCAACTGCTGACCGGCCTTCCTCACCACACGAGCCAACACCCATTGGCGCGCCCCGAGATTCGCGACACCCCGAGGTTCCCCAACGAATCGGCGAGGTCGCCTGTGTTCGAATCACGCCCCTGGCGATATCAGACTCCCGCACGAGCGCGAATAGCTGTCAACAGGCCGCGGCGCGTGCCCGTGACCGGGTCGATCTGCGGCCCCGAGTCGTTGAACCTGCATTCCGACGCCGTCTCGGGTGCGTCGTCGGCGGTCGCCCTGAGGAACTTGTTCGGCAGCGCCAGCTTGGCGATGGTGCGCCACGACTTCAGGTACTGAGCGGGCAGCGATCCGGTCGTGTAGGGCAGGTCGTACCTTTCGCACAGCGCACGAACGCGCACGGAAATCTCGCGCAGCCGATTGCTCGGCAGATCGGGGAACAGGTGATGCTCGATCTGGTAGCAGAGGTTCCCGCTCATGAATTCCATGACCGGCCCCGCCTCGAAGTTCGCGCTGCCGAGCATCTGGCGCAGGTACCACTGCCCCCGCGTTTCGTCCTCCACCTCGGCTTCGGTGAACTTCTCCGCGCCGTCGGGGAAATGCCCGCAGAAGATGACCATGTTGGTCCAGACATTGCGGATCATGTTCGCCGTCAGGTTCGCGGTGAACGTGGGCAGAAATGCCGGTCCGGTCAGTGCCGGGTAGACGACATAGTCCTTGGCGATCTGTTTGCCGACCTTCTCGAGCACCTCGCGACATCTGCGCTCGAACTCCACACGATCGACACCGCCCTTGGCCACCTTGCCCAGCTCCAAGTGCTGGAACGCCACGCCGTACTCGAAGAACAGCTGCAACAGCAGGTTGTAGACGGGATTGCCGACGCTCAACGGGTTCCAGCGCTGATCGCGGGTGACGCGCAGCAGGCCGTAGCCCACGTCGTCGTCCATCCCGAGCACGTTGGTGTACTTGTGATGGATGTGGTTGTGGGTCTGCTTCCAGTGCGCCGACACGCCGGCGATGTCCCACTCCCACGACAGCGAGTGGATCTCCGGATCGTTCATCCAATCCCACTGACCGTGCATGACATTGTGGCCGAGTTCCATGTTCTCGACGATCTTGGCAGTACCGAGCATCGCCGCGCCGGCAAGCCAAGCCGGCGGGAACACACTCGCGAACAACACTGCGCGACCGCCGATTTCGAGGGACCGCTGCAGCCGGATCGCGTTTCGGACGTACCGGGCATCACGCTCGCCACGCGAGGCTTCGATATCACGCCGGATCGCGTCGAACTCGACGCACAACGCCTCGACATCCTCCCCGGTCAGGTGGGCGTAGTCTGTGACATCCGAAATCGCCATGAATTTACGCTAGCGTAGGTTACGCAACGGTAGGTTACGTCCAGGTGAGAGGTGAGTTAGCTAGGACGGTACTTCCCGCCGCCCGAGCCGATCGTGGACAGCTTCGGTGACAGCGCGGCCCGGCTCGAAGGCCCCAACGGTATCGGGGGCATGCGAGCAGGATTAACCCTTGGTGTCGGCCCGCATCGGGCTACGCACCGATGCGGGCCGCGCAGGTTGTCGCCTGCGTGAGGCTATGTCGTGGCTCTCGCACAGATTGCCTCGACAACCCGTCCGACCGACTCGTCGGGAAGGTGAGAGGCCACGTCGGCTTCGCTGATCAGGCCGATCAGCCGATGGTCCTCGACCACCGGGAGCCGACGGGTCGATCCCACTTCTTTGACCCTCCCCCGCGGGGCTGGGCCAGACAACTGGTGGCACTCGACCAAGGAGTGGACACGTCGACCACGGTCGGCGTAGGTACTTTTCCATACTCGGCACGATCGCCGAGTTCTCTGTTACCTGTAGACGCCGCAATGTCCGCACGAACGCTCGCGACTGCCCGGTTGCGGCCGTACCAGCGGCCGCACATCGAAACTCGGTGTGCGCCAACTCGAAATGGATCGATCCAAGCTCTCTGAGGACTCGGTAAACGAATTGCACGGGACACCACGGGGACGCGCCGCGGCGTAGCGTTGTGGTGACGCCTCGTGGGCTCGCCCAGCAAGTCGGCTCACCCAATCCAGGTAAAACCTTATGCACCAGCTCAGTTCACTCGATGCGCAGTTCCTCGACGCCGAGACATCCACCACCTCCACCCATGTCGGGGTCCTGAGTATCCTCTGCCCCACCACGCCGAGCGGCGGGCTCACCGTGCAGGACCTCCGGACGCTCGCAGACGGCCGATTACACCTGGTGGGGCCACTGCGGTGGCGGCTACAGGAGGTGCCCCTCGGGCTCGACCGGCCCTACTGGGTCGACTCAGAGTTCCTCGACCTCGGCTATCACGTCCGGGAGGTCGCCCTGACCGGTCCCGGCACCGACGAACAGCTCGCCGAGCAGATTTCCGGTCTGGCGGCACGTCCACTGAGCCGCGACCGGCCCCTGTGGGAGTGCTATCTGGTGAACGGGCTCACCGGTGGCCGGCAGGCGATATACACCAAGGTGCATCCCGCGGTGATCGACGGCCTGACCGCGGCGCAGGCCCTCGCGGTGCTGATGGACACCAGCCCGCGACCCCGCACGGTGCCGCACCGGCTCAGCGACGAGCAGTACCAGGCGGCCGGCGCCCTGGGGATGCTCGGCAACAGTGCCTGGCATCTCGCACTGTTGCCCGCGCGACTGATGTGGTCCTCGCTCCGGCTGGCGCCGCACCTGCCCGAGCTCGCCCGCGCCCTCAACGGCCCCGGCGCGGACCTGCTGGGCACACTCGCCCGGAGACTGACCTCGGGCGCGCGGCGGTGGTCGGCTGACGAGCCGACGGTCGGGGCACCGACACCGCCCGACACCCCATTCAACGGCCCCGTCACCGCGCTCCGACGCTTCGCGTTCACCTCGTTGCCGCTCGGCGAGGTCGAGGCGGTCAGGACCGCGTTGGGGTTCACCGTCGACGATGTGGTGACGGCGTTGTGCACCACCGTGCTGCGTCGCTGGCTCATCGACCACGATGCCCTGCCCGACACGGCGCTGGCCGCGGCCATGCCGATCGCGTTGCGCGCCGACGCACAGTTCGCGGCCGCCGGCCATCGGCTCTCCCTCCTGCCCATCGCCCTTCCGATCACCGAAGCCGACCCGGCACGCCGCCTCCAAAAGGTGCACACCTCGCTCACAGCGGCACCCCAACGTTTCCGCGCCGCACCCGCCACCCTCGCCCGCGACTTCGGCGCCGCGCTTCCGCGGGCGCTGCGTGGTCTGATCTCGCGCACACCGCTGCGAACGCTGACCATGCCCACGCCACCGGTCAACCTGATCATCTCCCACGCCGCCGGCCCTGCTCGGCCGCTGTATGCCGCGGGCATCGAGGTGACCGGGAACTTTCCCGTCTCCGCCGTCAGCGACGTGGCCGGCGGTATCACCATCGCCGCCATGTCCTACGACCGGCACCTCGACGTCGGCATCATCGCCTGCCGAAACCTCGTCCCCGATGTGTGGGACGTGACCGGGCAGCTACACCGGGCCCTCTCCGAACTGACCGCGTGCACTCGCAACGTCCGAAACTTACGCCCCGGCCGTCCCCCGGTATCGCGGTAACCGCTCTCGTCATCGGGCCACCATACCGACCCGACTACGTAAAACGTCACGGCTCGACCCAGACACGATTTCGCGTGGAGCCCGTCCTGTAGAGCGGATCCTCCACCAGGACACGTCACCAAAGTGTTACCCGGAATCGTTGGCAGCCGGGGAATCCGGCTGCCCGTCATCAGGCGTCGGCGATGGGCGCGATCACGTACGGCGCCCCTCCGACCATCGCCGCGAGGACAGGGAATTGAGCGATCAACTCGCTGTACGCGATGCCGAGCCCCGGGGCTCGCGGCACGGCACGCGGCGCGCCAGGCCGACTGCTACCGATAGCAGTATGAATCGGAGGAGGCATCGCCGCCTTGGAGGCGAACCTGGTGCACCCGCAGACCCCGAAAGTCCTCGTCATGAGGGAAGAAGGTCTCGTCGATGGTCATTCCGCCGCGAGGATCGGCGTGCATCTCAGCCATCCAGGCACCAACGCCGTCCGGGTAGAACTGGTCGTCCCAGGCACCGTAAAGGGAGTTGGTGACGTAGACCCGCCGACCATCACGGCTGATCTCGACCATCTGTGGGCCACCGGACAGCGGCTGGTTCGGTGCCGCCGGATGGGCGCTGTGGCCGACGATCCCTCCGAGCCGAATGGACCCGGTCTCTATGGGGCTGGCTGGGTCGTGCACGTCGAACTGTTTGAGTTCCCCGATACCCCAGCAGGAGACGTAGAGGAATCTGTCGTCGACCGACAGGTCGATATCGCTGACCAGCGGTGGCACCGCACCGAACGGTTTCAGCGCAGGCGGCAACAGGTCGGGATCGGCCGGCTCGGCCGGGATAGTGATCACCTTGTCCACCGCCCAGCTGTCCCTGTCGCGGTGCCAACGCCACACCGAGGCCGACAGATCCTCAGTCGAGATCACCACGCCGAGGAATCCCCACGTGGCCTCCGGGTCGTGTGACGGGCGCAGCTCGAGCGGCATCTGGTGCTGCGCGCCGAGATCCACTCGTTGCTGGTGCTTGCCGGTGGCGAGGTCCCAGAAGTGGATCGCGTGGCCGTACTTGTTCTCCAGCAACAGCTCCGGTACCAGCCCGCCCTCGATCATCGACGGTGTGCCCCACTCGCTGCTGATCAGTGTGTTCTGGTTCAGATGCCACCAGGCGTCGTACGCGAGATATTGAGGCCCCCGGTCGGTCTCCCATTGCCGGAGCACATCGAATGTGGAGTGATCGAGCAATGCGATCCCGCCCGGCCCGTCCGATCCATTGGCGCCGCCGAGGCAGGTCATGAACACGCCGTCCGGCCCGCAGTGCAACGTGTGTGGCCGGGAGTAACCGGCCTTGGCTGCGAGCTCGGCGCTGTCCACGATCTTGGCCAGCGTGGGCTGACGTGGATCGGGCTGAGTATCGAACACGTACAGGTGGGACGAGCGCAGACCCGGCACGATCAGGTACCGGCGAGTCAACCCCTCCATGTGGTGACCCTCGTGTTTCAGCGCGCTGCTACAAGCGTTCCAGCCGAAGTGGTGCAACTCGTTGCCCCGATGGGGTACCTCGGTCCAGCCCACCACCCGGCCGTATGTGCCCGAGCCGGGATCCACGTCGATCACGCTCAGCGCATCGGGCTTCTCCGCTGCGCGATCGAACGCAACCACGTAGGCCAGTTGCTCCGGTGCGGCGGCGGCCGCCTCGGCTGCGCTGCGGTAGAAGGTCGGATCCATAGTTGGCTGACTCATCTCAGCCTCCTTCGTATCGATACGACGAGACCCGCTCATACCTCCTGTTACAAGTACCGCAACCCGCGCCCACGGGGTCGCAGCGATGACAGAGGACGCACAGGCTCTCGGTGTACACCAAACCCGTCTGCGCGCACAGACACCCGCCCGCCTACCGCGTACCGGGACATGGATACCCACTAAGGATAGGAGAAGCGGACGACCGGCGGAACCGGCTCGACCCGCCGACTCCAGCTCTTGCGGGAATCTCACAACACACCATCTGTCCGGAATCGCGATCCTCAGCCAGGCCTACATGAATCCCATCCGGCATCCATGCGGGCAGGCGCACGATGACCTGGCCCGGCCGCGCATAGATATGCAGTCATACACGGTCCGGTTTTCGGATCCCAGCCTGTGCCGGGATGTGCTCAGCCGGCGCAGTCCAGGCAGATCATCTGCCCACCGGCCGTGTCGGCGAGGCGGCTGCGGTGATGGACGAGAAAACAACTGGTGCAGGTGAATTCGTCTGCCTTCTCGGGTGTCACCCGCACCGTGAATTCCTCGCCGGACAGGTCGGCCCCGGGCAGCGCGAAGGACTCCGCGGTGTCCGTCTCCTCGACGTCGACCACGGCCGATTGTGATTCGTTTTTTCTGGCCTCGAGCTGGTCGAGCGAGTCCTCGGATGGCTCGTCGTCGGTGTTGCTAACTCTGGGTGCGTCGTAGTCGGTCGGCCGACCCGGGCGTCACGCCCGCGAGTGCAGGTCTGCGGCGAGCTGTGTCACGGTCCCCGAGGCGCAGCTGCGGTTGTCGCCGACGCCGCCGGAGGCGCCTCGTTTCGCCCAGCCGACGACATACAGTCCGTCGAGCGGTTCGCCCGTCTCGATGGAGATCACTCGTCCTCGGCGGTTGGGCACGACCCCCCGCTCGTCGACGGGGATGCCGTCGATCTGCTTCGTCGTGAATCCAGTCGCGCATATCGCGGAGTCCGCGAGGAAGGTCCGACCGGTCGTCGTGGTGACGGCGACGCCGCCGGCTTCTGTCTTCCCGAGATCGGTCACCTCCTGCCCGAAGGACAACACCACGCGCAGCAGGCCCGCGGCGGCGGTCGGGCCGTCTGCCGCCCAGATATCGGCAGCGGGCAGGGCGGAAATGTCACGTAGTAGCGGGGCGTCTGCACCGGCGCCCGGCGGGCGGCCGGAGCGGTCGATCAGCACCTCGGTGTTCTCGAGGTCCAGAAGTTCGTAGAACGCCGACGGCGTGAAGGAGGCGCGATCCGGGGCCGATCGCGACAGCACCACCACCTCCGTCACCGCTTCGGCCGCGGCACCTCGGTCGCGTGTCTTGGCCATCCATCGGATGACATCGAAGGCGACGTTTCCCGCCCCGATCACGAGGGATCTCGGTCCCAGCGGCCCGCGCGGGCGAAAGCCGGACACCCCACTGTTCTCGGCCACCAGAATGTCGATGGCCTCATAGACACCCTCGCCGCGATCCGCAGTCGTGGGTCCGAGTCTGCGCGGTTGTGAAGCGCCACATGCGAGCACTACGGCGTCGAATCTGGTCCGGAGGTGGTCGACCGAGACATCCACACCGACTTCTGTGTTGTGGATGATCGTGACGCGATCGTCGCCGAAGGGCACGTCGAAGAGCCGGATCATGTCGCGAACGCCGACGTGGTCCCGGGAGACTCCCCGGCGCAGTAGGCCCCCGATCTCGCCGTGCTGTTCGAAGACGGTGATGCGCACCGAGGTCGATCGCCGGAGGAGTTCGCGAACGGTGTACATCGCCGCCGGCCCGGATCCAACGACGGCGATCCTCAGCCTGTCGCTCGGCCTGCCCAGCGGTTGCTCGAAGCGGATCCGTCGCGACCGGGGCCGGGACTTGGCGGGAGCCTGCTCGAAGAACTCTGCGTTGCGGGCCGCGTAGGGCCGTTCGGTGAGGGTCAACGCCCACTCGGGTTTGATGGCAGACGCCGGGCAGGCCTCGACGCAGGCGGTGCAATCGATACACGAGCGCGGGTCGATGAACAACGTCTCGGCCGACTCGAAACCCGCTTCGCCGGGGGCAGGATGAATGCAGTTCTGCGGGCACACCCGCACGCACGAGGCATCCTTACAACAATGCCCCAGGACAACATGGGTCACAACGACTCCTGCTTGCTCAGAGAAGATTCGATTTTCGGTAGATCCATCGCGCGCCGAAATTCAGCAGCCCTTCCCTGCTCAGGAATTCGATAAAAGGTTCTGCGGCCCTGCGGAACATTATCCGGTGGTGTTCGTTTGCGTCGATTTCCGGCCCCACGACCTTCCAATCCAGGCCGAGGTCCTCGTACATTCGACGATTGATCAGGCTCTTTGCGATGAGATGCGTTCCCATCGCGATGACCAGGGTGCTGATAAACCGTCGGACGCGCGAGATCTTGATCAACCGAGTCCGGATTTTCTGACGCGCATACGCCATGTGCCGGGCTTCCTCAATAACATGGATATAGCAAGCCCGGCGGATGGGCGCGGCGACGTCTTCGCTCGCCATCCAGTCGCGTTGCATGACGTCGAAGATCTCTTCTCCGGCCAGTACGATTCCGTACGCCACCTCGTCCCACGCGATGGTCCTGAACAGCCATCCGAAAAAGTCCAGTGAGCGGTCGCGTCGATAGAAGTGCGATCCGATGCTGTCGATGACGTTGACGAACATCAACGAGTGCAGGTTCTCGTCGGCGCATTCGTTGAACAGAAACTTGACGTCCGAGCGGGCGGGGTCCGCACTGTGGCTCGCCCGCAGCAATGCCACCTGCAATCCCACCTCCAGCCAGATTCCGACGCCCAGGAACTGCGCGACGTCGCTTCTGGTGAGGCGGACGCGTTCCGGCTCGGTCATGGAGTCCCACGTAGCGGTGCCGAACAGAGGCGACCACTCAGGTGTCATCCCGTGAAATTCGGCGCCATCTGAATCGGGTTCGCAAACTAGCGGGTCACGGGGATCGAATGAGAGACGCTTGGCCGATTCCAAGAGAGTCTCGAATATCGCATCGCTTCCGGATGTCGTCATCCTTTCTTACTCCTATATCCTGTTCCAATCGAATCTCGAATCGATTAGAGAGCTAATGTGATTATCCAGGGTGCAAAAACTCACCTTGCGCTCTGTCTCAACTGTGTTCCGCCCGGCATTCGAGTCGGTTACGGCAGCCATGGCAGCGTACCCCGCCATCGACTCGACGATCAGGTTGCGGCATCCGCTGAATTGATCTTGAATCTCTCAGCGGTTTTCGTGAGAATTCAAGTAACACGCAGTTGTTCTGGGAAACCGTGGCCGATCACGACACGGACCGACGTTCGCTGCCGCTCCTGAGCGAGTCGACGCCGGCCACCGCGCTCGCCACAAATCGCAATCATGCTCGACTCCCAGATCCTGGTCATCGGCACAGGGACCTGAGCCTGGAATTCGGAGCGATCGCCGCCCTCGGTGCCGAACTGCTCCGCAAGAGATACGCGCTGCTCGCGTTCGCCACCGCGCGGGCGCCCCAATCGGCCGATACCGCCGCATCAGACCCGGAGTCGCCCGTGCTCACCGCCCCGGCAGTGCACCGGGATCGAGGTCGGCACCGGGTCGCAGTGCGGGTCCACCGCGGCCGTGCCCGCCGGGGGCGGACCCTGTTGCTCGAGGCCACCCCCGCCGAGGCAGGCGCCGCATTCCGTGCCGCTCTCGACGACTGGGCCACCGTTCGAACTGGGCCCGAAGTTCCCCGCGGATACGTGCCGACCGAAGCCGAGCTGGCCGCGAGCGCCAGGTCACTGATCCGTGTCGACTACGACAACGGAGGAGAATTATTAACGCATCAACCGATAGGTCCCGACGTCGCCGTCCTCAGCGACGAACTGGAATGCAGCATCTCCGACGACGATGGTTGCGCGTTACTCGTTCCAGTCGCGGCGGCCCCCGGATGGACGCTACCCAGGCTTACATTCTGAGCTACACCATCGGCCAACTCGACGCCGAACAACTCGTCTACCGACTCCAGCCCTGCACCGCTCAGCCGGCAAGCGCACCGAATCCAGGCGGCTCGAACTCCGGCTCGCGCGCCGCCCTTCGGCACGCGCCAACCGTTCAGGTCGTTTGAGCGGGCGCATCCACGGATGCAGGGTGTGCGTGGTCTTCCGGGTTCGCCGGTTTGCGCACGAAGGCGCATGCGGCGATCAGCACGAATGAGAGGATCCCGGCGACAAAAAAGACCATGCGCACCCCCTCGGTGATGGCGTCCGGTGAATCGTGAGGGTGACCGGATCGTGAGGCGACGACCGTCATTACGGTGACGAACAGCGCCGTACCGGCGGCGCCGGCCACCTGCTGGAACGTGCCCACCACTGCGGAGCCGTGCGCATACAGGTGAGCCGCCACCGATCCCAATCCCGATGTCATCAGCGGCGTGAAAGTCGCCGCCAGGCCGAGGCACAGCGCCATGTTCGACAACAGCAGCCACCACAACGAGGTGGACGTGTTCACCGTCGTCAGCATCCACACTCCGATGCTGACGAGGATCGAACCGGGGATGACCAGCACGAGAGGACCGCACCGGTCGTAGACGCGGCCCACGATCGGTCCCGCCAGACCCATCAGAATGCCGCCGGGCAGTGTGATGAGACCGGTTTCGAACGGATCGAGGTGAATCACCGACTGCGCGAAGTAGGGAACGATGATGAAGGTACCCATCATCGTTGCCATGCCGACCAGCATCGCGACGACAGAGATGCTGAACTGGCGGTATCCGAACACGCGCAGGTCCAGCAGGGCGCGGTCCTCGCGTTGCAGCCGGAACTGTCGGGCGAGGAACCCGGACATCGCGGCCGCACCGATGAGGAACGGCACCCCCACCGGGATCGTCGGGGATCCCTGGGCCGACTCGCCGATGCTCACCAGGCCGTACACCAGGCCACCGAATCCGAGTACCGCCAGGGGGATCGACAGAAGGTCGATGCCGGCCTTCGTCGTCTCGGACACCGAAACCACGAATCGTGCGCCGAGGACCAAGGTGACCAACGCGATGGGGGCAACAAACCCGAATATCCAACGCCACCCGAAGTGGTCGAGGATGAAGCCGGACAGAGTGGGGCCGAGAGCAGGCGCAACCGCGATCACAATGGAGATGTTGCCCATCATCGCGCCACGACGGGCGGGCGGCACCAGCGTCATGATCGTCGTCATCAGCAGCGGCAGCATCAGGGCCGTCCCGGATGCCTGCACGACGCGGGCGAACAGCAGCACACCGAAGCCCGGTGCGGCGAACGCGATCAACGTTCCCGCCGTGAACAGCGACATGGCAAGCACGAACAGGGTGCGCGTGGGGATGCGCTGGATGAGAAAGCCGGTGAGCGGGATGACCACCGCCATCGTGAGCATGAATGCGGTCGTCAGCCACTGCCCCACGCTGGGATGCACACCCAATTCGACCTGGAGGACGGGGATAGCGATGCTCATCACCGTCTCGTTGAGGATCACCACAAAGCTGGCCACCAACAGGACACCGATCACCTGGAGGTGTCGGCGTTCGATCCGGTCGTCGGCTCTTGCCTCGTCGTTCACGAGGCCGGCGGGTTCGGTCACGGTGGACCTTTCGGATGGTGGGAACTGGGGACATCTCTGCCAACGATGGAACAGGGGCGGGGCAGCCACCGAATTTACCGACCCCCCGTTCTGCCGCCAATTGTTTTTCCGCACTCATCTCGGGCGACGCGGGGCGCCGGCCACCCAGCTCAGCGGCAGGTGAGACTGGTGGGCCCGCTCGTGTCGACGAGGCATTTACACGGTGGCGTCGCGACGCCCGGCCGACAGCACTGCGGCGACGGCACCGATCGCCACCGCGAGCACCATCAGCAACGGGGTCAACTTCATTCCCGCTCTCCGTCCAGGAGGCGGGGCGGGACGCGACGGTCGTCGCGACCGGGTTCGTCGAGGAAATGGCCTTGATCCGGGCCTTGATTTCCTCCGTACTGATCGAGGCACCACCTATAGGATCGGATCGCGGAGGCCCGCAAGGCCAGTATCGACGACTGGCGACGCTGGACGACGCGACCGCGCTTGCGGAAGCGCATGACGTGCGGCAACTGCTGAGCCTCGCCGAGTACGGGCCGCTGGTGGGATAATCCAACTAAGAGGATCGGCCTCGCAAAACGTCGACCCCGGCCCAGGGCCTCAGGACCGCCCGAGTGCGCCGGGGTCGGCCCACATAGGGCGGGTGTGGTCGTGCGGCAACCGACTGCGTGCGGACCGAGACCGGGAACCCCCAACCACCACGGAGGGCTCCGATTTCTTGTCGCTCTTCTCTGACATGCGGTAACAAGTCGGAGCCCGTCACCGACGTACTAGATGTCGTAGCCAACGATGACGGACCCGAACAGCGGGCGCTGGACTCGAGAGGCGAGCAGGCAGATGAACGAACTGCTGAGCACGCTGCCGGAAAGGCACCGGGAGATCTTGATCCTCCGCGTGGTGGTCGGTATGTCAGCCGAGGAGACGGCCCCCGGCCGTGGGGTAGTACCGCGGGAGCTGTCCGCGTGGCTCAACACGAGCCATCGCGGGTGACGAGGGCAGGTGAGAGGTTTGGCTAGGGGCATCAAGCGCAACGGCAATCCCGATGCCGATCTCCCAGGAGACGACGCACCGGTGGACGTCGCGGCAGTTCGCCGCGACGATGCGCTGATCGACGCGATCGCCGGTGGCGGTCCCGTCGCAACGGATTCGCCGGAGCAGGACGAGCTCGCGCTTCTGCTGACCAATTGGCGCGCCGACATCGTGGCGACGCCGATGCCGACCGGGCCGCTGCTCGACGACGTGATCGCGGCGATCGACGCCTCGGACGCCCGCTCGGCGCGCAGTGCCGCCCGCAGCAAGCTCCGCCTGCTGCGACCCATCGCGGGCGCTGCTGCCGCGATCGCGGTCGTCATGGGCGGCGCCACCATCTTCTCGTACAACGCCGAACCGGGCGATCCGCTGTGGAGCGTCAAGTCGGTCGTGTTCAGCCAGCAGGCCGATTCGACCGTTGCGCAGATCGACACCACGTCTCAGCTGCAGGAAGCCGAGCGTCTGATTTCCGCGGGCGACGCGGAGGCGGCGAAGAACGTGCTCGAGGGCGCCGCCGACCGTGCCGGCGGGGTACGCGACGCCGACACGCGCAACGAACTCGACGTGTGGCGTGCGAAGCTGGCCGCCGAACTCGCGAAGATCGCTCCCACCACGCCGCCGGCGACGACGCCCGGTACCGCCACCACCGACGCGCCGACGCAGACCACCGAACTACCTCCCACCGTGCCGGGGACACCCGGTTCCACGACGGCGCCGGGAGTCGAACAACTGCCGGGAACCCTGCCCACGGATCTGCAGCTTCCGGGACAGCCGCCCACTTCACTGCCGCCGCTACCCACGACGACGCTCACGCTTCCGCCCGAGACGTTGCCGTCCACCAGCCCTGAACCCACCATCACGATGGTCCCGCCTCCGCAGCCGCCCCTGCCTGTGCCGTCGGACAACCCGACCACACAACCACCCCCACCTATGCCGTCGGACAACCCGACCACACAACCACCCCCACCTATGCCGTCGGACAACCCGACCACGCAACCGCCCACCCAGCAGCCGCCGCCGCAGGAGCCTTCCTCGGCGCCGCTCCCGCCGCCAGTCCCGACCAGCTGAGAACTCGGCGGCCGCGCGGTGCTCTTCGGCTCCCGCAGGCGCTCGCTGTGGGTGCTGGGCACCGGGATGCTCTCGTTGTCGAAGATCATCGAGAACAGGGAGCTCGGGCACAACGTGATGCACGGGCAATGGGACTGGAGGAACGACCCCGAAGTGCACTCCGTGAACTGGTGAACAAACTAGGATCCCGGTTCACCCGCTCCTGTGCACGGCACCCCCCACACCCCCGCGACGGGTACGCTCCACAGCCCCCGACACGGGTCTGTTACCACGACCGCGCTTCTTGCCGAAATGCAATCCAGCGGGCCGCCTGCACGACATGCTTGAGTCATTCACAACAGATGGAGTGATCGCATGACCGACCTCGACCAGCCAACAGCCGGCGTGCGCGAGCAACTGGGCGCTCAGGCCGACGTGCAGCTGCACCTCACCACCGCCGCGGTGCTCTGGGACGTGATCGTGTGAGCACGCCCGCTGACCTCGACGAGCAGGTAACCAAGGTCCGGGATGCGCTGCGCGCCCTACGTCGAACCCTCCTCGACCTGGAGCGCACCTACGCCGACCTCGATGCGAACGCGCTCGACGTGGACGCACTCGGCGACCCGACTACGGCACCGGAGACGTTAGAGAGCGCCGTCGACGCCCTCCGCGCCGCTCAGGACACGCTCGGAATCGCTGACGCCGACCTCGACGTGGCGAAGCGACACACCTCACGGTTGACAGCGCGCGAATGACCGCGGCCGCCGCCGGCGGCGTCCCCCGGTCGGGTCGGCGCACCTCAGACGAGGGTGTATCCGAGCGTCTGCGCGGCCGCGGCGAGACGGCGTTGCAGACCGGGATGCGCGAGCGGGATGCGCGAGCGGGTTCGACGTGGCCGGCCGGACAGGGAAGGCATCAGTGGCTGGGGGAACAGCGCGGCACACGGCCCGCCGGAAGACCGACCCCGGTACAGCAGCCCATCGAGCCCGGGATACGCCGCCGCAATGACTCGGGCCCACCGCCGGGTGATTCCGTGCGCGGCGGAATCGAGGGCGGAAGTGCCACCGACCCGGGTCGGCCAGCGGCCGGCCCCGAACCTGCCGACGTCGAGCAGCCGCAGTTCCCGGACCGAATGCAGCCCTTCCGATACGGCGCCTCCTGCAGCCGCGGAAGCGAAACAGACTGAGTGCCTCTCTGCCGTCACCAGGGTCCGTTTTGACCTTGAACATTTGTCGGCACATGCGAGAACGGTGCTCCACCGCGAACCTGTCAGTTTCAGAAGACGACTTGCACGGGAACCTGCGATTTCGGTTCGCATGCAGTTATCTTCCGACTATCTGTGTTCATCAGTGCTGTACACGGCCGCCGGTGCACGTGGCGTGCCCCAACAGTCGTGGCTGCTGTTGCGGCGACGGTAGCTCCTCGCACGCGACCGTTCGGTAGAACACCCCATTGCGAGTGAAATGCGTCAGGTAACGAGAATTGTCACGAGTTCGGCTGTCACAGCAGAGGATTGTCGATCTGTTCGCGAAGGATGTCGCCGTGACCTGCGTGCCTGGCGAACTCCTGGATCATCAGAAGCAGTGTCCATCGCATGCTGACGTTTCCCTCGCGGGGATTGTCCTTGTGGTCATCGAGATCGAAGCGGGACGCGATCTCACGTGATCGTTGGCTTGCTCGCTCGAACTCAGCGATGACATCTGCCAGCGACTCGTCGTCGGCGACGGCGAAGGTACCCTCGTCGCGGCGCGAGTATCCATCGCATTCGGATTCGTCGAGTCCCGCCCAGAACCGTTGGAACCAGATCCGTTCAGCAGCAGCGGCATGCTTGATCAACGAGATCGGTGTCGTCAGCGATACGACGAGTCGTCGGCGGGCGTCGCCATCAGAGAGGCCGCGTGCGGTCTCGATCAGTGCCTCGCGGTTCCGGTCGAGCATGTCCTCGATGATCGACCGCTCCGTGCCTGCAGTAATTATGTTGGTGTCCATAATCTTTCACACCATTCTGTCGTGTGGTTGGTCAAGGACCGTACGGTATGTATCGGTCGGGTTGGGTTATGCAAGAAGGCGATCCGGCGCCGAGAAAGCAAAAGAGCATTTGATGTGCTAGCCGTCAGGGACTGTGGCCTCGGGAGTGCCGTGAGAAGCGGCCCGCGTCAACACCGCAGCCCGGGCTGTCAAGGGACTGCTGCTCAGCATAGCGTATCGCACAGTCGATGCTCGTCTTCTGAAACTGACAGAAACGATCGGATTCAGAAGCCGGGTGCACGGATTCCTGTGGTTTCCCTTGAGTGCAAGGGCTTCCGATGCCCCGTGATCAGAAGTCCTGTGTACCCTCGGCATCGGATCCACAGCACCGGTGGGGAGATCCGGTACGCGTCCAGCATTTCACTCGTCTCGGCGGCGTCGGCCGCAGCATTCAGAACCTCAGCCAACCGGCGTGCGAACGCTGGTGTGAGTTGACCGAGGGCCCCCTCCTGAGCGTAGATGCCGACATACGGAGGGACGGTGCTCGTTCCTGGCTGCTCTCGCAATTGACGCGTGTAGACCGACACGTCGCTGTCCCATCGCGCAGAATCCAGTACGCGCGGTTGCCGACGCGTCCGGTGGGTTCGTCCACGTTCACTGCGGTTCCGTATCTTGGAGAATGGGCGAGATAGTCCTGCAGCGCTTCCCTGATCACGTCGGTGAGATTTCAACCTTCCGCCTCCGCCTTACCCGCCCCTGGCACAGGGCGATGCCATCGCGACAGGTCCCAGATCACGCCCCCGCGTGACCATCCCAGGAGCGCTCGGCGCGCCCCCCGACGAGCGAGCTCACCGCCACCAACGGACACCACCGGCGGATCGACACCGAACTCGGTTACGCACTGCCGCAGATGGGCCCGCACGGCACGCCCGCACCACTACAGCGTCCGCCCCAGCGCGCACGTCGCGGCGACAATGGACCCGGCAACCCGCGTATACGCACCAGGAACGGAGAGCCCATGTCTGAGGTCACCATCGTCGGAGCCGGCATCTGCGGGCTGACCCTCGCGATCGCCGCCCGCGGCCACGGGCACCGGGTCACCCTGTACGAACGGCAGGAACCCAACTCCGCGGCCGACAACGGTGCCTACCTGACAATGTCTGGGCGAGCTCTCGCCGACCTCGACGCCCTCGGGGTCGGCGACACCCTCCGCACAACCGGAATCGAGAGCTGACCACCGCCTTCCCCACACCCGTCCTCGACGTCCGACCCTTCATCGAGGACACCCCGACCGTCTACGCCCGCAACGCCGAACAGGTACCCGACCTCCCCACCTGGGGCGATCAACGAACCATGATCCTCGGTGACGCCGCCCACGGCATGTCACCCGCAGCAGGCCAAGGCGCCTCCCTCGCCATCGCCGACGCCCTCACCACCGCAGCCGTCCTCCACCCGCACACCCCCGAATCAGCATTTACCACCGCGATCGGCCGGCGCCGCACCGCCACCGACCAGGCCCGCACCACGACCCGACGAACCACCCGATAGCCCGGCCAACTGAACCATGTTGCCCCGCTGGCAATCACGGGGACGAGCTACACATGCCGGCCACCTGATTCCGGGGCTCACCGAGCACCGCAGCAGAAACACTGCGAGCACGGTCATCGCGGGCAGTATCCTTTCGTGTTGCTCCATCACACCCTGTGGCGACTCGACGGCGTGTGGGAGGAACTTCGGGCAGGCCGGTATCGGACACCGCAGACGGGAATTCATCAGCCCTGATGTCATCCGGCGCACGCTGGGTCCGTCGACTGCGACGATGGTTCCACGCCGATCCCGGAATGGAAGCAGGACAGTCTGGCGTGGCGCTTCGCCATGACCGACGACAGTCCGGACTTCCAGGCCCCCCGGCTTTGAGCCACCGGCCGCGTGGCTGCTCGCGATCGGAGCCGTTGCCCGCGATCTGCGGTGCCTGCGATACGGACACAACGTGCGGGTCGACCGACTGGTGTGGGAACTCGAAATCAACGACCAGTACACCGTCACGATCGGCTGACGCGGACCAGGAGTCGGTGGATTCAACCTCTGCCACGGACTATCGATGGATGCCCCCTACCCGCAGGCCGCGGTCTGGGTCGCCGACACCACGCAAGGCGAACTCGCCGGATACGACTTCGTCCAGTGGCCATCGCGAGGACGGCACATGCTCAACCCCCGCCTGCGTGGCGAATCCGGCTCGCGTGGTTGAGGAACGACCAGCACCAGCTGCCGGCGCTCATCGAGGGACCGTCAGGCCCGACCACCGGTTACGGTAGGTGAAAGTCCGCGCTCAACTGCCACGGCAGCACTGCCGATTACCCCACGGTCAGATTGAAGTCGTCGAGGAGCGAGGCGGTCACCGCGCTCACCGCAACAGCCCTCATAGCTGTGACGTGAATCCGATACCAGCCCGTATCACCTCATCGACTCTTCAGATCCAGAGTGCATGGTCCGGGCCCCTCCGCCGCAGGAGCACTGTCGACCGGTCAGCCACGCGAAGCGGCAACTCGATGCGGGCAACGGCTAACGTGAGGACACGTCTTTCGCACGTTCCCTGACCAAGGAGTCCGACATGGCCCTGCCGATTCCCTCCGGACGGCGTACCAGTGCCGCTCTCGCTCTGGCCACTGCAACGGTTCTGATCGGCTCAGCCTCCGCCGGCGCCGACCCTGCCACCCCGCCGATTCCTCGCGGCTCCCTCGTGTTCGTCAACGACGTGCTCGGTCCGCAGGACCCCGGCTTCTGGAACCCCGATGTCCCGGGAACCCGCGTTCTGACTCCAGTCGAGCCCGGGGTGAGCGTGGTATGCACAAGCGGCTTCGAACCGACCCCCGGGTGCTCGACACTCGACATGCGCGACTGGACCTCGCCGCAGCGCTCCCTCGTATTCGTCGACGTCCCCATGATCGGACGGCCACCATTGCGAGTGTGGATGGACATCCTCCCCCGCTTGGACGAGGGCTCCCTGGGGCAACTGATGGAACACCTCTTCCCTCGTTGACACCGGGCATTCTCAGGTGCTGCGAACCGCCACCCTCGGTGGGCTACGAGGAGCCCTGTGAGCCAACCGATCGTCGCTCCAACGAGGAAAAGCTATGACCCGATTGGGCCACGGGTAGACGACACCGATCCCGTCCGCTGTTTGCTGGTGCCTCACCCGATGCCCCACCTCACGGGCGAAAACCACCCGCCGCCGACAAACCGGCCAGCACCGCCCACCAGCCCACCGCGAAGATCACGGGGTTCCCTGCGATGTCGAGGCAGTCCATCACCAACTCCCCTCGTGGCGTGTCACTGCCCCGGCACTCGAGAGCAGACTCGAGCGTGTCAGCCCACCGACGGGCTCCGCCCCGGTCGCCGAGCACATCCCGATCACCGGCGAAGACGACGAAGGTCCTCGAGGGCAGCCTGCGCCAAACGGCCTTGCTCGGGCACGAGAGGATCGGCACCGACCACCTCCTCCTGGCCATGCTCGACGACCCCGCCTCCACCGGCGCTCAAATCCTCACCGCCCCCATATCCCTCAACATCAGCGAGGTGCGCGGACACCCCCAGCACAACCTCGCCAACAGGCCCACCCCCGGCCCGCCCACCGCATCCCCATCCGGCTCAACGACGACGAATACACCCTCGCCCTGGGCGCCGCCCGCACCACCGGACAAAACCTCGAAACCTTCGATCCACGAACGCATCACCGACGCCAAATAACCCGAATAGCTATGGGAACCAACGCCGAATGCTGCAGGGTGTCGTACGAATATACCCTCGGTCGCGGAACCTCGAAAGAGTATTGGACCCCGCGCAGGATCCCCGTGAGAGCCTAATGGGGGTGCAAACGCGTCTCCGCGGCCTCTCAGTGGGGATCAGGCGGACAGCCCTCAACTCGGTTGTGCATCAGAGGCATCGACAGTTCGATGCAAGTTCGCCGCATGAAAACGGTGCAGTGGTTCGGATGGAGGTGAAGTGGACACTTCAACGAGGAAGTCCATGGCCTCGTGGCCGAAACTGCGCGGGGCAAGGTCTACTGCGAAGATCTGAGAACTTCCCAACTCACTGACGGGGTCGCCAGCAAGGGAGGCCACGCGAAAATCGTGATCGCTGTTGACGTCGGGGGTCTTCCCGAGCGAGTGCAGCATCGGGAGGGCGCGCCCGGCCAATCCTTGGGGCCCGAACACGATTGCGTCGACGGCGCATTCACCAGTCAATTTTTCGAGAGCAGCGAACAGTTCGTCCTCGTTGGGGTCTGCGGGTAAGAGGAGCATGTGCGGCTCGATGCCCTCACGGAGGCACCACTCTTCGAAGCTGCTCTTCGAGTCGGCGGCCCAATGGGGGCCGCGTAGTGATTCGAGGCCGACGTAGCCCGGACGCCGCGTACCTGTTGATTTGAGTTGCTCGAGAACAAAGTCGACGACGGCGCGATGGTCGATCTCGATCGTTCCCACCGGTTGCGCGGGCAGCGGAAGGGGGCCGCTCCGTCCGGCGAAGACGATCGGGATCGCGGCCCGGAGCATCCTGTCGACTACCGGGTCGTCGTCGAGAGCATCGATGACGAGCGCGCCGTCGACCTGGAAGTGTTCGGACGTTCGCGTATGGAGCGTGAGATCTCGTCCGACGGACGCCGCTGCGTCCGCTGCTCCGAAAGCGAAATGCATGTAGAAGGACAGTCCTCGGACCTCCGAGGGAATGTACAACCCGAACGCGCCGGTCGTTCGCCGACGCAATGACCGGGCGGCACGATTCGACACGTATCCCATCGACTGTGCGGCCGTCATCACCCGCTGACGCGTGGCCTCCGACACCCGACCGGATCCGATCAACGCATCGGACACCGTCGTCTTCGACAGCCCGAGTTCGCGAGCCAGATCGATGATCGTCACTGCCGGCATGCCGCAATCGTACTGAGGTTCCGGTTTGGAAACTTCAACAACACTCCTTGACATGTGACCGGCGTTACGTGACGATAAAAATATGCCGGAACGTTCCGGCAAATGCCCTGAGGGCCCTACCACGGAGTTTGCACATGTCATATTCAGCTCGACCGTCCGCGAGAAGGTCGCGTTCCGCCCTGATACTGGGGCTCCTGGCGCTCGACTTCGTCATTGGGCTGGCACCGACGCTGCACTGGCTGGCCGGCAACGGCACCGCCGTGGTCTCGATCGGATATTTCGTCGCAGCCGGTGTGTTCATCACGCTGAGCCTGTTCGTGATGACCGCACTCGACTCGGCGGGCGGGGGCGATCATTGATGAACATGCTCATCGGATACGGAGGCATCGCCGTTTTCTTCGTTGTCGTCGTGACGGCCTTGGAGCTCACCAAGCGGAAAGACGCAACCTTCAGTGAGTACGCGACGGCCGGGCGGTCCTTCGGATCGTTCTTCGGAACCATGGCGTTCCTCAATACGTGGCTGCCAGGGACGATGTTCATCTCGTTCGCCGGGCTCGCCGCGAGCGCCGGAGTCATCGGTTTCTACTCGATGATCTATTCCCTGCTGGCCGTCGTGCTCATGTTCTTCCTCGCAAAACCCGTACACGATTGGGGTAAGCGCTACGACCTGAGATCCCAAGCCGACCTGCTCGGCGCCCGCTACAACTCACGCGCGGTCCGGGTAGTTGCCGCAGTGATCGGAATCGCCGCGTCCTTTCCCTGGATCGTTCTCGGGATGCAGTCGCTGGCACTGGTATTCAAGTATCTGTCATTCGGGCACGTCGGAGCGAACGCGGCTGTGCTGATCGGCATCGTGGTGATCGGCCTCCGCCAGATCTGGACGGTCAGATTCGGCATGCGCGGGGTGATCATCAGCGACATGGTGCAGGGCATCGCCGCCTACTTCATCGGGACCCTCATCGTCCTCGGCCTACTCACCTGGCTTGTCAGCAACGGGCACGGATTCGACAACGTCGCCGCGGACCACTTCGAGCTGCCCGGACCGGGCAGCTCGCTCGGACCTCTCTACCTCTTGTCTCTGATTCTCACCGGCGCGCTGGGAGGTTGGTGCTGGCCGGACATCTTTGTCCGGCTGTTCACGGCGAGAAGCGTCGCGACGATCAAACGCTCGGCAGTGCAAGCGGCGCCAGTGCTGCTGATCTTCGGGGCGGCATTGACCTTGATGGCGATCGCCGCTTCCAGCGTCCCCGGCGTAGCCGAGGCGCCCGACGACGTGTGGTTCATCACGGCCGGGGTCGGAGGTGTCGTCCTGATCACCGTCGCCGGTATCTGCGTGGTCGCCGCCACCATGGGCAACGTGGGTGCCAATCTTCAGGCCCTAGGAACCCAAACCGCCAACGACATCGTCGGCGTTGCACGGGGAGTCCGAGTCACCGATCCGCGGATCGGACGCATCACCGTTGGCGTGCTGACTCTGCTCGCCGCGCTCGGGGCCTTCGTTACCGCCGGCACCTCCTCCGGATTGATCACCCTCGCCCTCATCTCTTACCAGGGGATCTGCCAGCTCGCCCCAACATTGTTCCTCGGGATCTTCTGGAGAAGAGGCACCGCCACGGCCGCGGTCTCAGCGATGACCAGCGGGTTCGTGACTGCAGGTGTCCTCCAGCTGGTCTACCCGATCTCGATCCCCTGGCTCGGAGGCCTCACCTCCGGTGTCGCAGCACTACTCGTCAACGCGGCCGTCTACGTCGCCCTGACCTACGCAGCGCCGATGACCACCGCCGAACGCCGGAGAGTGGATCTGCTGTTCGACCGCCTGCACGCTTCGGACGCCGATCCGGACCCCCAGACCCACCCCGACCGCGCGGTGGACCTCAATTCCCATACACCACCCATTAGCACCCGCACCTAGAAGGCAATCCACATGAGACCCACCCCGGAAACAAAGCCACTGCCAGTGACCGTGGCCGCCACCCAGTTCGCCTGCACCTGGGACCTACACGAAAATCTTGCCACCGCCGAGCGCCTGGTACGCAAAGCCGCCGGCGCCGGCGCCCAGATCATCGCCCTCCCCGAGTTATTCGAGACGCCGTACTTCTGCCAGAGCCTCGACGACGAGTACTTTTCACTCGCCGCACCCATCGACGAGAACCCCGCGGTGCAACTGGGACGCGACCTTGCCCACGAACTGCAGGTCGTTCTACCGGTGAGCACATTCGAACGCGACGGTCAGAAGTACTTCAACAGCGTCACCATCATCGATGCAGACGGCACGATCCTCGGAACATATCGGAAAACGCACATACCGGAAGGCCCCGGATATCACGAGAAGTTCTACTTCAATCCCGGCGACACAGGCGTGAGAGCGTGGCGCACGCGTTACGCCACCATCGGCGTCGGTATCTGCTGGGATCAGTGGTTCGTCGAATCGGCGAGAATCATGGCGTTACAAGGAGCAGAAATACTGCTCTACCCCACCGCAATCGGATCAAGCCCCACCCCGAACGACCACCACGGTGACCACTCCACCGAACCGGGAGACTTGCAGAATACCGAACTGCGACACACCCACTGGCAGACCGTGCAGCGCGGACACGCAGCCGCCAACATGATGCCGATCGTCGCAGCCAACCGAATCGGCGTCGAGACCCAGGGCACCACGCACATCGAATTCTTCGGGCAGTCCTTCATCACGAACCAACGGGGAGAAGTCGTCGAGGAACTGAGCAATGACAGGGAAGGAGTCATTCTCCACGAGTTCGATCTGGAGAAGCTGCGCACCCAGCGAGCAAGCTGGGGCCTCTTCCGCGACCGCCGCCCCAGTGCCTACACCGACCTGACCGCCGGTTCATACCCACCATCGAATCGAACGACTCCTCTCTCACCCCACCGCAATCGCGCCTCGGTGTCGTCAAGCACCATCTGACAGTGGACGGACCCGCCACCGCGCCAACCCGATCAACCCAACACCGGCATCGGTCACCGCACGGTGGCGTGCCCTCCCGCCACGCAGGGCGAAGGCGCCCGCGCGGCGGTCTGGGTGAGCCCCGACGCCACTCACCCGGGCCTGCCCTGCGGCAAAGTGAGCGTGCGCATCGACAGCAATGATCAAGGCTCACGTCAGCTGCCTTACTGGTCTGCATTCCCCTGGTGACCGCGCTGCGGGACCGGGTGGCCCGACGAGCGGTGCGTCCGGTCGACGCCATCCGAACACCCTCCCCTATACGCTCGTCGAATCGGGATCCAAAGTCATGATGACAACAAACCCGACAATCGCACACTGCTGGAGATCCCCATGGATTCCCTCTTGCGCAGCGGGTTTCATAAGACATCCGGATCCGGTGTTCGATACATCGGGGTGACTCTGGGCTTTCAGGTGGCCAGTCTCATCGGCGCCGGTTCTACACCGTTGATCGCGAGCAGCCTCCTAGCGGCTTCCAGGAGGCACCCGGCCGCTGAGCGTCAGGATTTGCAGCGACGGCCCCGTCACCATCGTCGCGATGTGCCAAATGGTCGAACCCCGGGGACGCGACCTCACCACTGACCCGCTCTGAACTCCAAGCTTCTGACCTGGGACGCTGGAATCGCGGCTCGCCGCGTCAGCCGCGGGTCCCGCGCCGTTCGCCGGTTGTGCGGACACGCCCGCAGGAGCGTGAATGCCCCGATCAATCGCTGGGAGGCATGAGGCGTTCGAGCAACTCGGCCAGCTCGGCAATGGTGATCTCGACCGTGCCGAACAGCGGATCACCATCCATAGCGGCGTGGGCCACAGCCCGGCCGAGACGTTCAATGAGGTCGGCGTGCAGCTGATCGGTCATGACATATCAGTCTCCGCGAAACCCCGCACCAAGAGGCCCATTCATGTCGCCCGCGGTGTGTCCCGCACCAGACGTAGCGCAGGCGGATCCTCGCTCAACACGCAGAAACCAACGTAGAGTACGTCGAAGCACCACCTGTCCCCTCACCGGTCGCGTCTTCGTCATGACGCACAACATGACAATTTCTGAAGAGAGGGCCACAGCCCTACTCCGCCGGTGAACCCGCACCGACCGCGTCGACCGCGGCAAGACGGCGCAGCCATCGTGTACCTCACGCAATGGCGTCATCGTGTGGAATCGGTTGAACGCCGGGTGCGCTACGGACCGCGACCGAGACCGGCACTCGACAACAGAGTGACCATCACCGGCACCCTCACCGGATGCCCGGCATGCGACAGTCGACTTCTCGGCGACGGACCCCGGGACCGACTCGAACGCCTCATGCGGCAGGGCGGCCGACGCGCTCACCGTCTTCACGTCGCAGTCACCCGGCTCGACCAGCGATATCGCGACGCGATCATCGAAGTCGAGGCCCCCGCATCCCTCCCCTGGTGGGACAGGCGGATCCCGTGGGTGAGTAAGCTCGGCATCCCGCTCACGTGACCCGGGCAACCGGGGCGCTCAGGGCAGTGCACGGCCCCGACGTGGCGTGGAAACAGTGCGGCATGCCACCGAGATGACCCCGCCAGTCGGGCTCCGGTGCGCGGCCGGCAAGCGCCAGCCCGATCCCTAAGATCTGAGGCGATGCACCAAGCGCGCGGACCGGCTAGAGGCGAGCGGCGGCGAACTGTGCAGCCGCGATGGTCATCCCGTTCGCGGGATACAACGCGTGCACGACATTGGGGCTTCCGAGAGGGGAACCATCGCAGATGTTGTCGCCGGGAGCGCACAAATCGATTGTCTTAGGATCGAATAGCGGCCCGACAACGATCGGCGGACTGCCTGCATCACGCATGAACCGATCCGAGGGTTTTCCAAAGAAGACGACCGCGGCAACGTGGCTCGCCACATCCGGCGACAACGGTCCGGGTAGGACCAGCTCAGTAGGTAATCCGGCTGGATTTTCGTCCGCGGTGACAAACCCTGCCACAGCCGCGCCCTGGGAGTAACCGCCGACCACCATCCTCGTGTTGGGGCAGCTTGTCGCCATGAACTGAATCCGGGAATGCATGTCCCGCATCCCGTCGACGAAGGTGTGGACAAACGCTTGTTTGTCATCGAAATTGCTACCGGCAGGGTAGTTGACGGCGTACACCCCGATCGACCGCGTGCCCGCGAACAAGCGCAGCGATTCGACGAATGAGAGTCCTGTGCTGCCCACGCCATCCGGTTGATCGGTACCCCTGGCGAACGCCACCTCGACATCGGGACATGGCTGGGCGGATGCGGGCGGGGGTTCGACGGGTACGCCGAGCAGCGCTGCACACGTCAGCATCGCCGTGCACAGGAATCGAGCGAGCGTGCGTGTCGCCATGAGGTAAACACTACATTCAGTAACGACACGATCATGCTTCCTTCACCGACCCGGGAAACAATTCTCCTCCGACCGGTCAATCACCACATTCCACTGCAACGAGACTTGGGGGTTGACGCCGGTGTGGAAGATCCGTCGACCGCTCGCCATCCCAGTCGATCGGATCGCCAACGCTACGGTCAAGTGCCTGCACAACCTGTGAGCAACCTACGGCCAAGAAATATTGCGTTGCAGCAACGTCCACACTTCCGGCTAGTGAATGACATTGGCGGACAATGATTAGCGGGCTGGCCAGCTACACGGTGACTACTCCATCACTGTCGGCCGGCATCCAGATCCAGTCAGTGGGCAACAACTCTGCGGGTGGGACGCAACCCAGCGGACCGCCGCAACCAACACCCTTCCAAGGTCGGCTGAACCGCAGAGGAGATCGAGGCGTCAGGTACACCGAACTTCCAGCCCGCATCGTTACAACAACGCATCCGCATCGACACGGTGGCCGAGCGCGCCACACACGACGCACCCGCACGGCCCGACCCCGGAAGCCTCTCGCGGTGCCGCACCCTTTAACCTGGCGGATTCGAAACACCGAGAGCATGAGGACGAAACAGACATGGCCACCGACTACGACGCCCCCAGAATCACCGAATCCGACGAGCCGGATACGTCCCTCGAACAGCTCACCGCCAGCCGGAAAGACACCCAGTCCCCCGTCGTCGACGTCGAAGACACCGACACCGCCGAATCCTGCGAACTGCCCGGCGCCGACCTGTCCGGCGAAGAACTCACGGTCCGCGTCATCCCCAAGCAGGCGGACGAATTCACCTGCACCAGTTGCTTTCTGGTTCACCACCGCAGCCGCCTCGCCGACCCCGCGCAGCTGATCTGCCGGGACTGCACCTAACCGAACACCGGACCCTCGCCGGGTACCTCGGACGCCTGCGGGCTCCGCACGACACTGGGGCACCCCGCATCCCGACACCTCGCGGGCCGGGACCCGTCCGCGGGCGGCGTGGTGCGCAGCCGTCATTCTCCCCGGTGCCGGCCGGATGTGCGCGCGGCCTGATCGCGGTCCGGGTCCGGGGTTCGGTGGTGGAAACTCGGATCGATGGTCAGGTCCTCGGTGTCGGCGAAGATCAGCCGCCCGTCGTCGACCGCGATCGCCCACCGATGCACCGGCGCCCACTCGTGCCCACCACCGCCGGGGTCGGTCACTACCGCATAATCCTCGACAACCACACCGGTGAGATCGGCCGCGGCGCTCCTGCGGACCAGCACCCGGACACCGACCGTCAACACCGGGCCATCGACCGGCCGGTTGCCGCTGTTTCGGACCATGCTGCGCCACCTTCCCTCCGCGAACTCCCAGGATCGAGCATAAGCACCGCCCGGACCGGCACGCGAGCCGACCTGCACGAACACCGCCCACACACGCCGCGCTCCGCGGCCGACCTCTCAACATTCCCTCCCCATTACCGCGCCGCAGCAACGCCCCCTGCGGGCACGACACCCGGACCCGGCCGCTGCTGGGCACCGGCATCCCCACCCCGAACGCTCAGAGGCTCACACACCCGCCCAGGTGCGCTCTGAAGCAGGTCCGGTCACCCGCCGTACTCATCCCGCCGTTGTGCAGATCGCGGTCGCCGGCGGCGTGCGGATGGCGCACTAATTGGCCTGCGGCGAGCATGTGCAGTCGTTTCGGCGCGCTGAGCGGACTAATTCTGACGGCCGGACGATCCGGTGACGGGAACGTCGGTGCGGGCCGCCCGGTCCACGCCAGGGGCGTCGAGGCTCCGGTGTGTCGCTATCGGTGGTCGCGGCGGTACTGCTCGGCGATCTCGTCGGCGTCCCGTGCCAGCCAGGTCAGCTCCCCCACCGATTCATCCCCGGGCGAGAGCAGATCCGCCCATCGGCACTGCGGTCCGCGGACGCACACCAACGCCAACCCGGAATCCGACAACGTCTGCCACAGCTGCTCACCCACCGGCGACCCCATATCCCCCATTCAACCGCAACACACCCCACTTACCCGAGGTCCATACCAACCGGTCCGACCTCGAACATCCGCATCCACCGCCGGGCGCTGTACACCACACGTCGACGATCTCTCATTGCCCGGGCGGGCAGAGTTCGGCACCAGGCGAGTCGATCAGTCAGGCACCGAATCCGTCCTGTCAGAACCAACGCCCGTACTCGAATGCGTGTATTTGAATCGGCGCCTGCACCGACGGCCGCCGGCCGAAGTGCGGGCAACCGAAAAAGTCATGTGGCCCGGGTCACATTTCGCCGATCGGGGCGGGCTGCGGACCTACCATTTCCTCGCACCGGAACACGAAGGAGCAGTTCGCCAAAACAATACTGCGCCAGCCAAACCTGTACTGGCTAGCAGCGATTGGTGCACACACCGCTCCGCCGAAATTCGTAGATCCGGGCGAAAACTTTACACGAAGCACACGTCCGAGGAGACATCAGAGACACCATCACCCTGGTACACCGACGCGCAACCGCACCGCCCGACCGTAGTACGCCTCCTCCCGGACGCGCACTGAATGAGGAGCGCGGTCAGGATTCCCGCGCCGGGTACCTGTTGTATGTCCCGGCGAGGCCCGGCCGGAGCGGACGACACTCCGACCGGGCCGCTTCGGCTCACCTGGGGCGTCACCGCAGCTCGGGAGCCCTCTGGCGCGTATGCCACAGCGGCCGAGATGGTTTCAGATTCCGGTGATATTCCAGTCCCGGGCTCGACGTCGAAGGCTCAGCCCCTCCCGCACCCACAGCTGCGAACCAACCACCGCGCCCCGGCGCACCTCGTCGCACTCAACCGACGCAGATCAGTGCACCCACGACCGCTACTGCGACCAGCGAGGCGCCGCCGCAGATCAGCCACGCCCTCGTTGCCAGCTGCCGCCACCGATCACACTGCTCGTCCGCATTCGCGACGGCGACCGAGCCCACCGGATTCGGATGGGACGCTCGGGACTCCGCAAGGCGGCGGACCTTCGCGTCCGCTCGTGCCGCCACACCGAACGAGACGGGGACCACCAGAAGCGTCACCACCAGCAGGCCAACCATGAGACCCACGCTCGTCCCGAACATCATCGCCCCTTCCACGGCAAACGGGGCCCGTCACGGGTATCGCGCGTTTACTGCCGGCCACGCGGAGCCACGGGCACAACCACGCCCCTGTCAGCTCTATCGCCGAACTGCCACCGAGTGTTTCACTCGCCGGCATCGGCGCACGACCATGAGTCCGCCGGGCCTACACGCCGGGCATCGGGAACTTCCACACCGCTACCGCAACCACGCCCATGATCAGCCCGGCGTACAGAACAGTGCCAACCACACCGACCCGCAACGTATTCAGCAGATTCATACCCAAGTTTTCGGCGATCCGTGCCATGACAACTCTTCTCTCACGTGCAGATAATTCTCGACTGCCACGTCGACGACGCGCACCCGCCACTGTGGACCGACTTCGACACCTGCACATTGGCCGAAATACCTACACCCATACCCGAAATTAGGTCTGGAGCTTTGGGTCTCAGCTTAGGGTTGCAACCGAACACCCCTGAGCACCAGACTTCTCCACAAATTCAGCTGTGTTATACATCACACAACCGGTGTCCGAACCATGTCGCCCAAGCATTTCGCGACACCAGCACAAATCGTGCGGGGTTGCCGGCCCGCCCGCGGGCAGTGATCCGACCGGGCCGTTGGTCGTCTGCGTCAACGGTAAGTGAGCGGCTCGCCGCACATACTCTATTGCACAGAACAGCTACGAATTCGCCCGGAAACCTGCAGCACAGAATAACCAGTGGACGATTCAAGCTTGTCGCTCAAGCACTCGATGCCGAAATCCGCCGACACTGCTGCGGCGAAGCCGAACACGCCAGGTCCGGCAGTACCACCCCTGTCGCAGGCTCGCGCCGATCGCGACCCAGAAACTCCAACAGGATCGTGCACGCGCCGCAGGAAGCGTCGACATCGCACTTACTGGTCGGTAATTCAGCGGTTCGAAAATAGTGCAATGGCATGGATCACACTCCCTGGACTTCCAGGCTCCGGCTCATGAAGATCGTTGATGCGCTGCTCGTTACTACGTGCAGGTTGTCCGTGTAGCGCCCCTGCCAGCTGATATACATCGTTGGCGGGGGCTGCGCTTGGCTGCGCCACAACACATCGACCGTGTCGCCGCCCCACTGGGAACCTTCGACACGGCGACCCTCGGCTGACGTGTCGACCCTCGGAACGAGTCGCCCCTCGCCCCGTCTCGTACTCGAACACTCCTGCCCACCAGACCGCTTCGGGCCGTGACGGCGCAGACCCGACACCGACAACGACCCCTGCCGCTGGCATCTCCACAGGGTTAGGTAGCGAACCAGATCCTCGTCGTCGGGCTGGCGCGAACCACGATGCCGCAGCATGTGTGCAGTCCCATGGAGACGGGCACGGAACCCCAGTGATCACTCACGCGACGATCAAATGCTGCCTGCCCCAGCTCCGCAATCGGTGCCAGCGCGGGCCGGATCAGCGTCCGAGTGCCGCGTTGTGCGCGGTGAGAATCGCACCCAACAGGTAGTGCCCGGCGGCGGAGTCGAGCGCGATCACCCCTCCGACGGCGTAGACGGCCGGGTAGTGTGCACGGCCAGGTCATCGGCCGACATCCAGGCGAGAATGTTCTCGCCGTCCCGCGGCCGATATTGCACGCCATCGACATCGGGGTTCGCGGCGAGGATCGCGGCGACCCACCGACGAGTGTGCAAATACCCCGAGGCGTCACACGTGGACAACCAGGCATCGGCGTTGATCCGGGACGCCCCGGTCCCCGTCACATCCACGACCCACACCATGCGGATCTCGACCCCGTGGACAGCCCCGGGCGCGAAAACGGGTATGCCTACGGGTCGTTCTACCGTCGTCGGATGAACCTCATGGGGGGAGTGTGGGGTCGAACAACCCACGCACCCTGCAAGTCGAGGCCCCCGATGCACGATCAGCTCCACCGCTCCCCCGTTGTCGCACGCGACTTCTTCACCATGTGCCGCTGCGATCAGTGCCGCACCATGCTCGCCGCCGACGCGTCCACGTGCTCGTCGTGCCGCAGCACTGAAGTCAGCAAAGTTCCCTCGTCGGGAACGCCGCGATCCTGTCGTGCACCGTCATCGAGCTGTCGCCGAGCCGGAGGGGCACCGACTTCACCCCCTTCACGGTCACGACCGTGACGCTCGATGATCGGACCGTCGGGCATACGCCCGGGTTGACGACCCTCTCACACAGGGTGCCCGGGGCAAGATCCGCGTTCCGCTATGACCGGACGATGGAGGGCGAGCCATATCCGCTGTTCGTGTGGTTCTGATCGTCGCCCATCCCACCACGGATCCGTGTGGACTGCCGCCGACCGCGCCGTTCATTCCGAACAATGCCTGTGCCCTAACGTCCTTGCTGACGGCCGTGCCGGAAGCCAACGGCGACCGGCAGACAGGGTCCTGCTACTTCCGACCCCCGAAGTCAGCCGTGAAGAAATCATCAAGTCGAGCCCAGTTCGGCCACCAACAAGAGCGGCCTACAGATAGTCCCTCGACGCCCCGAATAAAGAAAGAACTCAAATTGCGAACGGTTTACGGGCTTCTTGCGTGTCTCGCAGTCACCCTCGGCGTATACCTCGTCAACGTACCGGCGGCATCAGCCACCGGTGTCGTGTCCAACGGCATCGCATGGACCGACGACCTGAACCCGGTCCCGCATCCGCCGGGCATCATCGAGTTCTGCACGATGGGCGTCGTGGGCACCGACTTTCTCGGCAACAAGATCGGCATCTCCGCCGCCCACTGCGTCGACGACGCACCCGACGGTGCGCCCGTCTACCGCTACGCGCCGACCGGACCGCGGGAACACATCGGGAACATCGTGTACCGCAGTCCCGGCGGCGGGACCGGCGTCGACTGGGTGGTCATCCGCCTCAATGCCGACGCGGTACTCACATCGAATGGTCCCAGTGCCCGGGTCGACGGAATCGGCGCACCCAACCCGGTCGGTCCCCATTGCAAGGACGGGGCCGGCACCGGCGTCCACTGCGGGGCGATCACCTCGCAGAACACGACACGCTTCTACAGCAACGCCCAATCAGGCGGTGGCGACTCCGGTGGTCCCGTACTTCAGAACAACACCGAGATCGTCGGCATGGTCCGCGGATTCGACACGGCACTGTTCGCGTTCGAGTACATCAAGTTCGCTGCCGTCCTCGACGGCATCAACGCCCAACCCAACCCCGTCGGGAGGGGGTTCGTCGTCACCAACAACTGATACGGACGCAGATTTGCCAAGAGGGCAGCAGGAGGTGGACGTCCGGGACCGTCAGCGGGCTACCACAACTGCTGCACCATCAGCCACAGCCACTCTCGGACAGGTTGGGGAAACGGGCTGTAGTACAGCCACCAATTGTCCATTGTCCGTCCTTCCGCGTGGGCGCCCCGACGGTCCGTCGATCATACGTCCGACATCTCGACCTTGCCCTCGCGCATTCAATCGCGCACCGTCTCGAGCCGGTGCCCGGGATCGGGGAGGCCCCGCGACGCGTTGCCGGTCGATCCATTGATCGCGATGGCCCCAGCCTCCTTGCGCGCCACCGGCACCGCCTCCGAAGCCGGGTCGGGCGGGAATAGAGTGGGGTGCTGATGTGCAGCCTCGCCACCCAGCGTGCAGATTCACACGTAGGGTCCCAGCGGAGATCGCCAGCACGATGTCGTTGACGTGCTTGGCCAGCAACAGAATTCGTTCGATCCGGGGGCTGCCGCGACCTGACATTCCCCGCCGATCGGTACGTTGAGCAGGGTGTGCGGGGCGGTTAGCGACAGAGCGCCCACTTGCCGCGGGCGGCCCGCTCCAGGGCGTCGATCGCCGCGGGCACCTAAGCTACGGCTGGACGCGAAGCCGAAGGCCTACAAGTCAGCCATCATGCCGCCGCCACGCTGGAAAGCCTCGACCAGCTGCATGAACGGTCAGCTCACACAACCACGCTCACCCCTGTCGGCATGCCGGGATCCAGGTCGAGTCATTGTGAGTCAAGTTCGACCCGCAGCCACTAAAACGGGTTCGCTACGTAGCGCGCCGTATGGGTACGGTGCTCAACCCCCCTCATGACATCAGGACAGAGCGCACTGGTCACCGGCGCGAGCCGCGGACTCGGACGCAGCGCCGCCCTCGCGCTCGCACACCGCGGAGCACGGGTAGTAGTGACCTACCGAGAAGGTGCACAAGGCACCGCCGACACGGTGCGCATGATCCAGAACACCGGGGGCGACGCGCTGGCGATGCCGCTCGACATCAGCGACATCGACTCCTTCGCCGCGTTCGGTGCCGAACTGATAGAGCAGCTCCTCGCACGGTGGAACACCGACAAGCTCGACATCCTGGTCAACAACGCCGGAATAGGGCTCTTCGACCCGTTGACCGAAGTGACCGCAGCCAGCTTCGACGCCGTGGTGAACACCAACTTCCGCGGCACGTTCTTCCTCATCCAGGCACTCGTCCCCACATCCCCGCCGGCGGCCGGATCATCAACGTCTCAACCTCCCTGACACGCCACGCCAGCCCGGGGACATCGGTCTACTCTGCATCGAAGGCAGCCATCGAAGTCCTCACCCGCAGCTTGGCGATCGAACTCGGAGCACGCAGCATCCGCATCAACGCGGTCGCTCCGGGCCCGAGCGCCACTCAATTCAACGGCGGCGCCATGCGCGACGACCCCACACTCCGCAGCACCCTCGCAGCACAGACCGCGCTCGGGCGGGTCGGCAAACCGGTAGAGATCGGCGACGCCATCGCCGCACTCGCCTCAGACGACATGCGGTGGGTCACCGCCGAGCGCATCGAGGTCTCCGGCGGATCCCTCCTCTGAGGCCGCCCTTCCGGCCGAAACACTGCATTCAGCAGTAGCTGCTGCGGCGGTGGCCGGCAATATGCGCCCAGGCCGACCCGCACGGGAGCAGTGCCATGCACGCCCGTCGCCATCCCGGTCGCCTCGTCCACGTCCTCGTAATCCTACTGCTCGCTCTCGTGACCGCTGCCTGCGTACCATCCACCGACCAACCTGCAGGGCCGGCCACGCTGCTGCCGGCATGGGCGTAGACCTCGAGGTTTCCGTCGGAATCGAGCTGGGCCGCCACGGGCACCATCCGCTCGATGATGCGTTTGACCTCACCGGACCTGTATCGCGTGGACATCGATCCTGTGTTGTCCACGACCAGGACGACACAGCCACCCTGAGTTTGGGTTCAATTGGGATCCGTCCCAGGCGATTTGGCAAGACATCGATTCTATCTCGTTCGTCTGGGACTTTCGCGACCACATCTATCACGTGGACTTCAAGGACACGCGGGTGCGGCGCCACAACGGCATGTCCGGAATCGTGGGGTCTCACTTGCCGTGGGGGATCCACGGCGACAGTGGGATTCGTGTCGGTCAGTCATGGCGACATTCCGTCGGAGGATTCGTTTCGGACACTCGATGCCATCGGCTATCGTGGCCCGATCTCGATCGAGTGAGAAGACGCCGGCATGCACCGAATGCAGGGAGCGGCGGAAGCCACTCGGATTGTCCGATCGTTGCTCTTCGCGAAACCGGACATGCGTTTTGACCGATCATTCGAGATACAGCCCCCTGAATCGTCTGGCGCGCACTTAGATTACGTGCGATCTCAAGGGTATTCATAAAGAGCGATTCGTGCTTCCGCAGGCCGCCGTCACCTGCCCGACGGACAAATTCAGGGTTGGCGAAGGTTGATTACGATGGAATGAATGGGACGTCCTTTGATCACCGGTACCGCACCGAGCGATTCGACGATCTCGAGTCGGCCGGCCGACTCCGGCACCCCGATCACGACGATGCGGGCGGCGCCGACGGCTCGGGCCGCAGCTACCGCGGCGATGCCGTGGTAGCCGGGGCCGATGACGACGACGGTGGAGCCTTCCTTGGCGCCGCCGGCGTCGACCGTCCAGTCGAGCGCGTTGGCGAAGGGCTGCGTCCACGCTGCGAGATCCGCGTCGAGATCCGCCGGTAGGCGGTAGACGAGGCTGTTCGCGCTGAGCTGCATGTATTCGGCGTTGCCGCCGTGCAGGCCGGCCCCGTCGTCCGCCGAGACCAGACCCACTCGCCGTTTTCCCGCGAACAAATCGGTGTGTGGGCACATGCGGTAGTCCCCGATGCGGCACGCCGGGCAGGCCTCCCGCAGGCACGGCAGGTATTCCTCCAGCGCGACCCGGTCGCCGGGCCGCACGTCCCACGCGGTCGACTGGGTCTCCTCCACCGAGAGGACGGCTCTGTCACGGCCGCGGACATCTTCACCGCAGAGAAGGTACGACCCGACCAGCATGGACGAAGACCTGTTCGGCCACGAACTCGAATGGCAGCGACACTCCCGATGCCGCAGGATGGGAACCGAACTGTTCTTCCCGCAGGACGGAGAGTCTCCGCACCAGCGATCGAAGCGTGAACGTATACCCAAGGGGCTCTGTGCGTGCTGCGCAGTCGCGGACAGGTGTCGTACCTACGCGTTGGAAAATTCCGAGCCACATGGGATATGGGGCGGTCTGTCTGCCCACGAGCGATGCTTGAGGCTCGGAGCAGCATCGCATCTCGAGGGAATGCGCGCCCCAGCTGCCGTCCGTCAGGTCCGGTACGGCGCCATATCCGGCTTCTGCTGAGAAGGGGCACTGCCCGATCGCGACATCGGTAGTCGTGGGCCCTGGTGCTGAGGCGTGTCGACCGGCGGTCTGACAGATGAGATTGAGCGTCTCGCTGCGCTGCGTGCGCAGGGACTGCTAGACGACGCCGAGTTCACCGCGGCAGAGCAGGCTGAAATCGCACGTCATATATAGGAGGGGCCGGCTGCACTGGCGACCGCGCCGACGGTGTCTGTCGTTCCGTGTAGGCGTGCCGAATACCGGACGATGTGAGTGTCGGCCTCTCCGGTGATTCTGATGGACTTGAAATCTGGACGCTACATAAGCTCTCGAATCCGTCCTTCACTGACGACGAAGCGGCGAAGATAGGAAGGCTTGAATTTTGGCCACTCCGCACAAGCGACCAGGGGACGGATGATGTGACCGCATCAGGGGACAGCAAGGAGGCCGACCTCGTCCTAGCGGGTGGCGGCGTCAAAGGAATCGGGTTGGTCGGCGCCGCCTCAGCGCTCATCGATGCCGGATACACGTTTCATCGCGTGTCCGGTACGTCGGCCGGCGCGGTGGTGGGAGCCATCCTCGCGGCCGCCACAGCCAGCGGGGAACCCGTGACCGGCGAGCAGCTGAAGAAGCTCACCCGTATCGACTATAAAGAGTTTCTCGATCCGGGCGTCCTCGAGAACATCCCGATCGTCGGGCAATCGTGGGCGCTGCTGCGGGGCACCGGACTCTACCGGGGCGATCGTGTTCACCAGTGGATCAAGGACACGCTCGCGGCCCTGGGGATCTCAACCTTCGGCGACCTGCAGATCGACGACGACACCCTGCCGCTGAACCGGCGGTACAGACTGGTGGTCACCGTTACCGACGTGACGACCGGGCAGTTGGTGCGACTGCCCTGGGACTTCGAACGGGTCTACGGCCTCGACCCCAATGCACAGTCCGTAGCCGACGCGGTGCGGGCGTCCATGGCTATCCCGTTTTTCTTCCGCCCTGTCTCGTTGACCAGTGCCGCCGGAATGACCTCGACGCTGGTGGACGGCGGAGTGCTCTCGAACTTCCCGATCGATTCTCTGGATCGGACCGATGGACAGTTGCCGCGATGGCCCACCTTCGGGGTCACCGTCCTGCCCAATCTGCCGGCTGGGAACGATGACGTCATCCCCCATCTCAGACTCCTGCGCCTTCTCGGACCACCGCACCTGTTCGAGAGCGTTCTCAGCACCATGCTCGTGGGCCGCGATCAGGCGTACCTCAACCAGCCGTGGGTGAGTGTCCGCGCAATCAGGGTGGACTCCACCGATGTGGGGGTCCTGGACTTCGACCTTCTCCAGGAGGACATCGAAGCTCTTCACCGGAACGGATACGAAGCGGCGCAAGCTTTCCTGTCCACCTGGAATTGGGAATCCTATGTTCAGAGGTTTCGGCCGATGCCGCCTGGGTAGCTCTCATACCAAGCTCGACCGAGACAAGGACGGGATCGCTGCGACAAGTGATGCGGCGGAACATCGTCGACATCAAGCCATAATCGACTGTGCAGGTCAGACGGGACACAGGGTTTGCCGGGTTCGGTTCCAGAACGGAAACAGCTCAGGGCTCCCGGCGTCCGGGTGTTGCCGTTGCGCCTGCTCGACGAATTCGAGGACCGTCTTTCCGGTGGTGTGGGAGAGTGCGCAGGCGTCCAGACTCAGCTTCGCCGACGCCACGAACCCGATCCGCTCGGCGTACGGGCCCAGGACCCCGGAATCGACGAACGGAGCGAGACCTGTCCCCCACCGATTGAAGGCGGACTGCAGCCCGAAATCACAGGGTTGCCCGAATAATTCACTGCACGTCGTCGGTCCGCCGTGGACCATGACCGCGGAATCGGGCAGCGGGCGCGGCGGCTCGGGCGAGTCCGGTCGCGACGCGACCGACCACACCACCAGCGCCGCGGCGCCGACGACCAGGCACACCAGCACCGTCTTCAGGGCCTGCTTCATCGCTCACTCATCTCGTCACACACCTTCATTGCACCACTCCTGCCCTCCGTCCGTCCTGAAACACCGGTGGACGGCAACGAGAAGGCCAGAACGGGAGTGCCGTCGTAGGTCACCGGCGAGGGGCTGGCGTCCTCAATGAGGTGATCGGACACACCACGGCATCGAATTCGGCGAAGAACTGCCGACAGTTTTGGCGGTGCAGTTCGCGGCGGGCGTCCGCCTCGATCCAAACTCGTCCCTCGGCCAGTGGGTTTGGTCAGTCGATCTCGACGTCGGGGGTGCGCTGTCCTGCGATGACTTCCTCGACCGGGACCAGGGTGTGGCCGTGGTCCGCGCGGTTCGGGTGTTGGAACGAATGGCGGACGGGTCGTTGTTGTTCCCCGCGAGAACTGCCTGGGCCGTGGCCACGCCGGGCTCCCGGAAGCGGCGTGGGGAGGCGCTGACCTGTCAGGGCGCCAACGGTCGGATCGCGGCCTTCACCGCATGGCTGAACGACTACCCGGCCCGCACCCGCCCCAACGATCCGCACGGCCCGGTTCATGTCAACCGCTTCCGGCGAACCCTCGCCTGGCACATCGCCCGCCTGCCCGGTGGCCGCGTCGCGCTCGCGCTGCAGTATGGGCACCTGCGCGCCTCCACGGTCACCGACTGCTACGCCGGACGAGCCCGCGACGGACTACGCCGGATCCTCGACATCGAAACCGCACGAGCCATGGCCGACTATCTCGACTCCGTCGCCGATCGTCTCCACCACGGCGAACACGTCTCCGGGCCCGCTGCCCGCCGCCTGATCAGCGCCGCCACCGGAGCCCAGCTTCGATTCGAGGGCATGTTCCTGACATCCACGCAGGCGCGCGCACTGCTCGCTGTCCCGCAATTCCACGTCTACGACAACCCGGAGGCGTTCCTCACCTGCAACTACGATCCAGCCAAAGCGCTCTGCCACCCGGACCGTACCCACCCACCCGGCCGGTCGACATCCCCGGCGATCGACCGGTGCGATCCGGCCTGCGCGAACATCGCGCGCACCGACATCCACATCGCCGCACTGCGCAGCGAGATCGCCCGGCTCCGCGAGGAAATCGTCGAGCCGGCCACCCCGATGCCGCTGCGTGAACGTCTCGGTCAACGAGCAGCCCACCTGGACAAGCTCGTCGAGCAGCATGAGCGGACCCGCATCACGAACCGCGAGGAGACCGACGTTGACCGATGAGGACGACCGGCGTGCCATCACCGCGGCCATGCAGCGACTGTTCGCGGGAACACCGCTGCGCTCGTCGGGCAAGCTCGACATCGTCAGTCTCGCGCAAGAAGCCGGGGTGAAGCGAATCAAGCTGACCCACAAGCACACCGATCTCAAGGATCTCTTCTACGCGCAGCGGCGAACCCGCGACGGCGTCCCTGACAACGAGGTCAAGCTCCGCGAGCAGATCGCCGCCTTGCAGAAGACCAACCAGTCTCTGCGAGACGAGCGGGACCGCTACCGCCTGACCAGCGAAACGTTCGCTCGCGCGTTGCACGTCCTGACCATCGAGAATGACAACTTCCGCCGCGACGCACGCAACCTACCGCCACACCCATCAAGCGGGCTCCGACCATTCGCGCCTGGTCGAACACCTCCAGCCTGGAACGTCCACAGCGAGGTAAGGAGTAGCCCCCGGATGTCGTTGACGGTTGTTCTGGCCGGGTCGGACATGGCTCGTCCGCCCCATACTCTTCCGGGAACATCACGGTGGCCAGGTCGGAGCGGGAGTTAGCCGACAGGCGATCCCGATTGTCCAGAGTGTCCCGATTTACGCCCCGACAGCAAAATCATCACCGGACGGGAGAATGGACGGCTAACTGGCATCTTCGATTCCTCGGTTACCGAGAAATTCACGTAGCAGGTGACCGGAATGGGAGATTAGGTGGGACATCGATTGCTCTGCGGCGTCCGGATCACGGCGACGTAGCGCGCTCAGGACTTCCCGGCGATGGTCCGATGACGGGTACTGATGATTCGTGGCAAAGAACCGGCTTGGTACGTAGAACAGTGTATTGCTCAGCAGCAGTCTCAGCTTCGGGGAACCCGCGCTCTTGTTGATGATTCGATGAAAGCTGTCGTTGAGATCTTGGACGGTCTCACTGTCTCTCAGCGCAGCCGCCTGATCGATCTCGTCGTGCATCTGTGTCAGATTGTCGAGCTGGTCGTCGGAGAGGTTCGTGGCGGCGCGACGCGCCAGTTGTCCTGCCAGGAACGCTTGAGCGAGGAAGACGTCATCGATGTCTTGATCGCTGAGCGCCAGAACGCGGAAACCTTTCCGGGGCTCGAGACTCAAGAATCCCTGGCCACGTAGCGCCTGCAGGGCCTCTCTGACTGGAGTCGGGCTGACACCGAGATCCTCGGCGAGGTTCTCGGCGCGTACTCGAGATCCCGCGGGGAACTCGCCCGTAAGAATCTGTTCTCGCACATAGGATTCGACCTCGGTTGATAGCTGCGCACGTCCGACAAAGGCCTTGGGCATCTCATGTCCTCTCCATTGTCGGAGGGCGGCGACTGTCCGCGCTCCTGGCCGCAGACGGATCCATTTGGAACCATACCTACGCCTTGGCTACCACTTTCTATAGATAATAGAGTAGTGGTAGGGCCTGATTTAGCCAAGTCCGACTATCCCTGCCTGCCAGGCCAACACTGCGCCACATCCGCAGAAAGCCATCCACCGCCACTCCGCGAGCGCGGCTTGACCTGGGGCAGACACTGCATTCGACCCGAAAGGACCACACGATGACAAGAGCCGAGACCGCCGACGAGGGCCGCGAGACCGGGGTTTCCTCGCGAGTATCGAAGGTATTCGGGTGCGTTACGGCGCAGTGGGAACAATTGATAGCGCTGGATCCTACGTTCGCGGACGCCTTCTCGAGATTTCTCGAGGCCGCTTACGACTCGGACGAGTTGCCCCCGCACATCCGCGAATTACTGCTCTTGGCACACGATGCCTCGGTCACCGTCCGCGACCAGGGTGGCGTCGCACTTCGGATGAGGCGAGCATTGGATGCCGGCGCCTCCCGCCGTGAAGTCCTCGACGTGCTGCTGCTTCTGCCGTTCGTGGCGCTCCATGGCGTGACGGAGGGGCTCCCCCTGGTGTATGACGTCAACTCGTACGAGGTCCCTGCAGCAACCAAGGGCGCGTATTGGCGCCCGTTCGAAGACAAATTTCCGGGCGTGCACGGCATGCTCGCCGAGGAGTTGCCCGGGTTCTTCGACTCCTACCGCCGGCTCGGGCGTGCGGTGTGGGAGCACAGCGAACTCGAACCGAAATGGCGCGAGTTGGCGCTTGCGGTGGCCGACATGTCCACGACTCACCTGTTCTCACAAGGTGCTGCACTTCACGTGGAGAACGCACTGCAGTACGGCGCCACGCGCCGTCAGGCGGCGGCTGCACTGGCTCTGACGGCGGTGTTTGCGAACACAGCTGTCGAACTGGGAGTCGCGGCGCTGGAGTCGACCGAACAGGCATAGTCGCTGGCCACTCCAGTTGCATGACCAATGACGCAACCCGTTTGGCTGATCAATGCTGGTGCCGGTTGCGATGCGAGGTCCGCTCGGCCGTAGCAGTAGTTGTGCGATAGCAGCGACCACGCGCTCTTGACGTGACGCCGATCACCGCATATAAACTCTTTTCTATAGAAAATTCGGAAGAGAGTGTGAAATGGCGAGCAGTACAGTTTCCCGACCCCCGAGTCAACGTCGACTGATCATCGCGGGGATATCCACCTCCACCATCGAGTACTACGACTTCCTGCTGTACGGGACGATGGCAGCGTTGGTGTTCAACAAGGTGTTCTTCCCGTCCTTCAGTTCGGCTGCAGGAACATTGGCCGCGTTCGCAACCTTCGCGTTCGGGTTCATCGCCAGGCCGATCGGCAGCCTGGTCTTCGGGCGCATGGGGGACCGCCTCGGGCGTAAGCGGACCCTGATGGTCTCCCTGTCGTTGATGGGGTTCTCTACACTTGCCATTGGCCTGATGCCCACCTACGAGATGATTGGAATCGCAGCACCGTTGCTGTTGGTGGCGATGCGGTTTCTCCAGGGTCTGTCCTTGGGCGGCGAGTGGGCGGGCGCCTCGCTGGTGTTGATCGAGAATTCGAAGCCCGGGCGCGAGAACTTCATGGCCAGCATGGTTCAGATCGGCTCGCTGGGCCTGATGCTCTCCTCTATGGCCACCACGTTGGCATCGAAGTTCACCGGCGAGCACTTCATCACCTGGGGGTGGCGACTGCCATTCCTGCTGGGCTTCGTGATGTTCCTGTTCACCTTCTGGATCCGCCGCAACATCGAGGACAGCGCCGAGTACACCGAAGCCAAGGGCCAAACATCCCCGGAGGCGCAACTGTCGCTGGCGAAGACGTTGACCTCCTACTGGAAGCCGATCGTGCTCGGGTTCTTCGTCACCGGCGGCGGCGTGGTCGTGTACTTCACGATCACCACATACGGAATCGCTTACGCGACCACGTCTCTGGGATACAACCGCACATCGGTTCTCGATGCGTTGACGCTCGCCGCCCTCGTCTACTCCGTCGCGATTCCAGTCGCGGGGTGGTGCGCGGACCGATGGAGTCCTCGGATTGTGCTCGTCACCGGCTTCGTGTTCGGCGTGCTGCTGTCGTTCCCGTTCTTCTGGCTCCTCGGCCTCGGCGTCATCGGAGTCTTCGTCGGCCTCGCCATGTACCTCGCTTTGTCTCATGCCCTCATTCAGGCACCGCAGGCGGTCGTCTATGGACGTCAGTTCCCGCCGTTGGCTCGCTACACCGGCACCGCTCTGAGCCACGCGCTTCCAACCGCGGTCGTGGGCGGAACCGCGCCAGTGATCGCTCAGGCCCTGTTGAACGCCACCGGCTCCAACCTGGCGCTTTCGATCTACATCTTCATCATGGCGTCGTTGGGCGCCGCGGCGGCCTACCTCTTGACGGCGCAGGACTCCGTGGCCCGGAAGCAGGCAAAGGTGGCTCAGCGCGGCATTGCCGAGAAAACGGTCTCGGGCGACACCCTGGGCGCCAAGCGATGAGGCGGTTGGAAAACAATCCACCGACGGCTATTATCTATAGAAAATAGTATGTGAGGCAGTGTGATGAACGAACCTGTACCGGCCTCTACGACGGACGCTGCATCGACAGTGCCGTTGGCATTCGAGGCCTACGCGACTCAGTCCCCAGACCACCCGATCGTGATCGACGACGTCCGTACGGTCACAGCACGCGAAATGTACGACTACTGCACTCGGCTACAGGCAAACCTTGAACATCTGGGTCTTTCCAAGGGTGACACCGTCGGAATCCTGATGGGAAACAGCTGGAAATGGGTTGCTGCAGTCCTTGCTGTCACCCGCGGGGGAATGATCGCGGTCCCACTCAACACCTGGTACAAGGCCGCCGAACTCCGTTCCGCGAGCGCGAAAGTGCATCTGCGAGCCCTCATTTCGGAACCCGACCTGCACGGCCACGACTACACGGAAATCCTCGCCGAGGCCGACCTGGTCGATCCGGACTCGTCCCGGAGTTATCTCGGGACCTTCTTCTGGGCCGGCCCCGATCTCCCCACAGGGCTCGATCGCACAATCGGGCACCCGGTGCCTCCGGCACACATCACGGAATCCGACACGGCGATGTACGCCTTCACCAGTGGCAGCAGTGCCGAACCGAAGGTTGTCATACTCGAACACGGCGGCCTCGTCCGCAACGGCCACGCGATGGGCGCGCGGATCGGGGTGACCGAGGAAGACCGAATCTGGTTCGCTGCACCGCTGTTCTTCGGCCTCGGCTGCGCAAATGTGATCCATGTGACGCTCACCCACCGCGCCACCCTCTGCCTCCAGCGTAGATTCGAGCCGGCTTCGTCGGCACAGTTCATCGAACGGGTCAAGTGCACCGTGTTCTACGGACTCGGCCCACTCATTCGCGGCCTTGCCAAGCAGCAGCAGACGCAACCCTTCGACCTGTCCAGCTTGACCAAGGGTGTGATCGGTGTGACTGCGGAAGACAAACGTATCGCGATCGATACCCTCGGCCTACGCGGAGCGCGTAGTACGTATGGCCTCACCGAATGCTATGGACTCGCAACGATGACCGAGCCCGGAGACGATGTGGACACTCTCGTCCAGACCCAAGGAACCGCGCTCGACACCCAACAGATCCGGTGCACCGATCTCGAGACAGGCGAACCCATCGAGGTCGGCCATCCGGAGCAGCTCGGGGAAATCGAAGTGCGGGGGATCGTGACCCCCGGCTATCTGAACAACGAGGACGCCAATGCCGCATCGTTCACCGATGACGGATGGTTTCGTACCGGCGACCTCGGCTGGCTTGACAGCGATAGGCATCTGCACTTCGCCGGACGCCTCAAGGAAGTGGTCAAGGTCAACGGGATCACGATATCGCCCGCTGAAGTCGAGGATTTCGTCGCTCGTCACCCGGACGTGGAGGACGCGTTTGCGTTCGGCTGGACAAGTGTGTCCGGTGACGAACAATTGTGCTGCGCGATCGTACTCGCGGCGCCACAAGACGCAGACGAGGAGCAGTTGTCGGATGCGCTGAGGCAGTGGCTCCGACAGCGCATCTCCTCGTACAAGGTCCCGTCGCGGTTCGTGTTCCTCGACGCAGACAAAGTGCCGACCACCCCCACCGGCAAAGTCAGCAAGCGCTTGATCGGTGAGCAGTTCGTCGATCCTCAGATCCAGGGGGCCAAGTCATGCGCCAAGTAGCCACACCGGAGTACGGCGGACCCGAGGTACTCGAGCTCAGTGAGACCGACCGCCCGTCACCCCGCGGCACCCAGGTTCTCGTCGCGGTCGAAGCCGTCGGAGTTTGCGGACACGACATCGCCGACCGCGCGGGTTTGACCAAGATTTCACTACCTCACGTGTTGGGCCATGAAGTGGCGGGACGTGTCGTCGAAATCGGGGAATCGGTCACACACGTCGAGCCAGGCGATCGGGTCGCGTGTAAACAGCACCACACATGTGGATGGTGTGGTCCGTGCCGAACCGGACGCGAACTCGACTGCACCGGCAAGACATTCGTCTACGGGGGCTACGCAGAATTCATTCTGCTAGAACAGGACGCCCTCGCTCAGGTCCCCGACAACATACCGGCACAGGCAGCCGCCATAGCCGCGTGCGCTGTCGGCAGCTGCGTCCAAGCCCTGCGCGGTGCAGCACACCTTCGCAGCGGCGAAACGGTCCTCGTGACCGGCGCAGGGGGAGGACTGGGTATCCATGCCCTGCAGGTCGCAGCGTCGATGGGCGCCCGTGTCATCGCGCTGACATCCTCGGCATCGAAGTCCGACGCCCTCCGCGCGTACGGAGCACACGATGTCGTCATCACCACCGAGAACCCCAACACCCACATCGCGGACCTCACCCACGGACGCGGCGTCGACGTCGTGCTCGACAACGTCGGCTTGCCGACGGTGTTCGACACCGGTTTCAAAGGACTCGCCCAGCGCGGTCGCTACGTGTTTACGGGCCAACTCGAACGCCAAAAGATCAGCGTCTATCCCGCCTTCGTGTTCTTCAAGGAAGCGGTGATCACCGGTTCCGCATCGACATCGACGGACTCGTTCCTACGGTCACTGGAACTGCTCGACTCCGGCCAGGTGCGGGCAGTCACGACCGACTACACCCTCGACGACGTCGTTGGTGCTCACCGCGCCGTCGAGAAGTCTTCGGTTGTCGGACGCGCGGTGCTGGTTCCATGACCACAGTCACCTCCCTCCCACGCACGGACCGAACCGAGACACTCGGTGCAGCCCCGGCCCGGGAGTTCGTCGCGCTTTTCGGACTGGATGTGAACTACCCCACGGACGGAACTCCGGTGCCGCTGATGGGACACTGGATGTACTTTCACGAGCACCCGTCCCCGACCCAGCTGGACGCTGCCGGACTTCCGACTCAATCGGACATCCTTCCACGGCCGGAGCAGGGAACCAGGCGCCTTCTCGGGGGCGGCTCGATCGAATTCCACCATGACTTGCTTCTGGGCGCGCGGGCCGTACGGACTTCGCAAGCGACTGGGACGAAACAAGTTCGGGGACGCAGCGGCACGTTCACCATCACCACACTTGAGCACCTGATCTCTCAGAAGGGGCGAGTCTGTCTCCGTGAGCAGCAGGACGTCATCGACCACTACGGGCCACACACCGCGGCGACGCCTCAACCAGCTGCCCCTGCGGCGTCCGGCGTCACGCTCCCCATTGACGCGACGACGCTGTTCCGATTCTCCGCACTCATGCGTGCATCCCACCGGATTCACTGGGACGAGAACTACGCACGAACGGTGGAAGGTTACTCCGGTCTGGTGGTGCCCGGCCCCTTCCAACTGATCGCCGCAACCCGCCGGATCCGAACGCTCCGGCAAAAACCCATACGGCATGTGACGTTCCGGTACACCTCACCTCTGACTATCGACCAAGGCATGGTCCTGTCGTGCACGGACAGAACAGCTCTGGTCACCGATTCGACAGACCGTGTGACCAGCCGGATCGAGATCCTCGACTGACATCACCAATACCACGACAAGGAACACCAGTGACGAATCAAGCACAGACCGAGCGAAAACTGGTCTTACCCGATGGCGCCCGTCTCGTGGCCTCAGGTCTCGGCTTCACCGAGGGACCCGCACTGCTGCCTTCCGGTGAGGTGGGCGTCGTCAGCCTCAACCGCGGAATCGTCTACGGCGTCGATCTCACCGCCGAGAGCCCCACACGAACGATCGCAGAAACCGGTGGCGGACCGAACTGCTTGGCGGTGGGCATCCAGGGCGAGATCTGGGTAACCCAGAACGGCGGGACGGCGATGCCGTCGAAGTCCGCAATCTCTGCCGCACCCTCGATTCAGCAGATCGTCGACGGCACGGTGACAACCGTCCACGAAGGCAACGTATCCTCGCCGAGCGACTGCATCGTCGACGATGCAGGACGGGTCTGGTTCACCGACCCCTGCGGGCACTCCGACGACGGAGGTGAAGGGCGAGGAGCTCTACGTATTCTCGACCCCAGCACAAACACGGTGACGACCGCACTCGACGGACTCCGCTTCCCGAACGGTCTCTGCCTCGGAACCGACCACACGCAGATCTATGTCGCCGAAACGCTGCGGGGCGTCGTGCGCCGCTACCACGTCGACGGAGCGCGATGCGAGTGGGACGGCTGGGAAGCCGCCGTCCCCGGCGGGACCCCGGATGGAATCGCCCTCGACAGCCAGGGATGGCTGTGGGTGGCGGGTGGATCCGGAGACAATGTCGTCGCGCTCGATGCCGATGGCCGAGTCGTCCGTGAATTGAGTTTCGGTACAGGGGTTCTCGTCACGAGCATCTGCTTCGCGGGAGGGGACCTCGCAACCCTCGTCGTCACGGTTGCCAAGGGCGGGTCGGTCGTTGCGATGCCTGCCGTCCATCCCGGGCTACCGCTTCTTCCGGCCCGTTCGGACGTGGCCGTAGGAGGTAACCAGTGAGCGTTCGTCCCTACGAGGGAATCCGCGTCCTCGAGTTCGCCGGACTGGGGGCGGCACCGTTCGCGTGCAGTCTCCTCGCCGACGCCGGTGCCGAAGTGATCCGCATCGAACGGCCGGGCAGCGCCGCCACACGGCCCTCGTTCACGCTGCGCGGTCGCACAACGGTCGAAGCCGATCTCAAGAGCGAAGAGGACCGAGCATTCGTCTACGAGCTCGCGGCGTCCGCCGATGTTCTGGTCGACGGATTTCGTCCCGGCGTGATGGAGCGGCTGGGTTTCGGACCGGACAAGCTGACGGTCGCCAACACGGCACTCGTCTATGCCCGCATGACCGGATGGGGTCAGACCGGTCCAGCCGCACACGAGCCCGGCCACGACCTGAGCTACCTGGCCATGGTCGGGGCGGCCCGTTCGATCGCGCGCGAGGGGCACGACCCCGTCCCGCCACTGAACATGGTCGCCGACTACGGCGGAGGACTGATGCTCGCCTACGGTATCGGCCTCGCATTGTTCGAGCGGACTCGTTCCGGGACCGGCCAGGTCATCGACGCTGCGATGACGGATGCAGCGCTTCTGCTGATGTCCGGGCTCTGGCAGCGCAAGGCTGACGGGCAATGGTCCGACGTACCGGGCACCAACGACATGGATTCCGGTGCTCCGCACTACAACAGCTACCGAACAAGCGACAGACACTACATGGCCGTCGCTGGAGCTGAACCGAAGTTCTACGCCAACATGACTCGGATACTGGGTCTCGAGGACGCGCTCGACGGCGCCCGTGAAGACCGGACGAAGTGGCCCGCCGCGAAACAGAAGATCGCGCAAGCCTTTGCCACGAGAACCCGGGCCGAATGGACCGAACTGTTCGCCGGAGCCGAAGCCTGTGTGGCACCGGTCAATGCTGTCGACGAAGTCGCCTCTGATCCGCACGTTCGCGCCCGATCGATGTTGGTCGAGAGAGACGGCGCCGTGTTCCCGGCTGCCGCGCCGCGCATGAGCAGGACCGGTCCCGAACTCAGCGACACCGGAGCACGACGCATCGATCTCGCCACCGCTGCACACAACTGGTGCACGCCAGCCATCCCCACCTCGACACACTGAAGGAGGTCACATGAGCACCGACACGCTCGACCTGCCCCCACTGAGGGACGACTTGTTCACCACCGAGCCATTCGCACTGATCGGTTCAGCGTGTCCGCAAGGACACGTCTCGTTTCCTGCTCGGGAGTTCTGCCCCCGCTGCTACACCGACGATGTTCACACGGTGGAGCTACCGCACGACGGCACCCTGGAGAGCTTCACGACCGTCCACCAGGCACCCCCGGGATTCACCGTGCCCTATCAGCTGGGATTCGTGCGGTTGGACGGACCGGTGGTGCTCCTCTCGCGCCTGCAATTCCCGCCTGGACTCAGTCCACAGATCGGGCAACAGGTCCAGCTGGCGGCCGACGAGACAACGATCGACGGGCAGCCCCATCTGAGCTTCGCCTTCGTCCCCAAGGAGCAGTCATGAATGCGAACGCCGTACACGCAGTCGGCGTCGGGATGGTTCGATTCGGCAAGTACCCGGCAGAGGTGACCCTCGAGAAAATGGCTGTCGAGGCCGCCCGTTCGGCTCTGTCCGAGGCCGGATCCCTCGCCCACGACGTCGATGCGCTCTACCTGGGAACCGTCCTCGGAGGCTCGGTTGCCGGACAACGCGTAGCGGCTCACCTCGGGCTCGCCGGCCAGCCTGTCACCAACCTCGAGAACGCGTGCTCGAGCGGAGCCACCGCGCTACGCGTCGCGTCGATGGCTGTCGCCGCCGGCCAGCACGACCTCGTGCTCGTCATCGGCGCCGAGAAGATGACCGACCGAATCAAGGGCGGAATCCTCGCCGACCGCACAGACCTGGATGCGGCGATGGGCATGATCATGGCAGCCAACCACGCCATGAGCGCCCGCCGGTACATACACGATCACGGAGCTACCCGCGCGCAGATCGCGAGCATCGCCGTCAAGAACCACGCACACTCGGTACACAATCCCTACGCCCAGTACCAGCACGCGGTGTCTCTGAAGCAGGTCCTCGAAGCACGGACCATCGCTGATCCACTCGGACTATTGGACTGCAGTCCGATCAGCGACGGCGCCGCCGCGATCGTCATCGCGAACCAAGCCGGCCTGACACGGCTCGGACTCCGCGCGGGAGACAACCCGAAGATCCTCGGGTGTGGCCTCGTCAGTGGCACAGTGCACGACGGCGAACGCTCGATCAACGAAGAGGACATCTCCCGCCGTGGCGGACAAGCCGCATGGGAACTGACCGGGATCGGTCCGGACGACATCGACTTCGTGGAGATGCACGACTGCTTCACCATCGCCGAGATCGTCCGAATGGAAGGTCTCGGTCTCATTCCCCGTGGAGAGGGAGGACGATGGGCAGAGCAAGGACACACCGCCCTGGGCGGCAAACTCCCCGTGAACCCGTCCGGTGGCCTGCTTTCGCGAGGACACCCTGTCGGTGCGACCGGAGTGGCCCAAGCCTGTGAGCTCACGTGGCAGCTTCGCGGTCAGGCCGGGGCCAGACAAGTCGAGGGCGCGCGTACTGCCCTTGCCTATTGCAAGGGCGGAACAGTCGCCGGCACCGACGGCGCCTCTGTGACGACGCTGGTGATGCAGGCATGACCAACACCACCCGTTCGACGCGTCCCGCCACCGCCCTCGTCGGGCTCGAAGGCGAACACCCAGCTGCCCTGGCAACCCGTTTGGGGTTGGAAGCCGGTTCACTTGCCAACGTCGCCGACATCGATGCGCGTCACCAAACTGTCATCCTCGTTCGGCCTCCGGCGCCGCAACCCTTCTCCTCGACAAATGACCACGACCTCGAGGCCGTCGAGGCTACGTTCTTCGCCTTCGTCCACGCACTCCAACGCGCAACAATCGCTGTCCGGGAAAATAGAGAAGGCGAGTCCCACCACAGCATCGCAATCCTGATCCCTTCAGACGCAGCACTGGGGACTCGGGACTCGGTGTTGCCGAGCATGCTCGTGGGAGCCGTCCTGTCCTTCACACGCACCATGGCCATCGAGCTGAAGAAGGATGCCATCACCGCAAACAGCGTTCTGTACGGCAACCTCGACGACGACGCAGAGGCATCCACGATCAGCACCCTGCTCGAGACGTATCGGACTGCAACCACCCTGACAGGGCAGGAAACCTACACCTCCTCCGGCCCGAACCTCGGAAGGATCAAGCCGTGAGCACCGCGCACAACAGAGTCGCCCTCGTCACCGGTGCGGGGAGCGGCATCGGACGAGCAATCGTCGAACGACTGGCCGACGACGGCGCCACGGTTCTCATCACCGACCTGCCCCACGTCATCGACAGTCTCGACGATAAGACAGCACTTCCGCCCGGCGTGGAGACGCACGCTCTCGATGTCCAGGACGCCAGTTCGCGTGCGGCGGTGATCGACACCATCACCGGACGACACGGCAAGCTTGACATCCTCGTCAATTGCGCCGGTGTGGGTCGTGATGCTCGCCTGACGAACATCAAGGATGAGGATCTCGCGTTCACCTTGAACATCAATCTCCTCAGTGCATTCTCTCTGATTCGTAGGGCACTGCCGCTGATGCAGGCTGCTCGCGGCGGCGCGATCGTCAACATTGCGTCTCGGGCGTGGCTGGGCATCTTTGGTTCCGGTGCATACTCGGCGTCGAAGGGTGGCTTGATCGGCGCAACCCGGTCATTGGCACTCGAAGTGGGAGAGCTTGGGATCACGGCGAATTGCATTGCCCCGGGTTATATTGCGACGCCTCTGTCTGCAACGCTCCCGCAGGAGGTGCTCGACAAGACGCTGCGCTCGATCCCCGTACAGCGGGGAGGTGTTCCGGAGGATATTGCCGCTACGGTGCGGTACCTCGCACTCGAAGGTTCGTACATGACGGGTCAGGTTCTGACGGTCTGCGGCGGCAGATCCATCGGCGATCCCACCTCCCGCTGAGCACGGAACAGAACCACAAGGAAAGGCAGAAGTGAATCCACAACAGCCCGAGGCGATAACAGGCGAGGACCAGCCAGCCGATGTCACAGCAATCCGTTATGAGTGGACCACTCTGCAATTCGCTCTGGTGGATCAGACCGAAGTAGCGAAACAGGCTGACGCCTGGGCTTTGAGCGCGGCCGACGGCGGAGAATATCTCGGGGGGTGGTCGGCAGAGAACGGCAAACTGGGACAGATCTGGGTTCTGCGGCGTTTCGACAGGATCGATACGCTGTTGGCCGCTCGCGAGCAGCAACGCCTCCACGGCCACCCTCTTTCACAGGTTTCGTCGGTCCGGTCGCTCTCCGTCGAGACATTCGCCGCCTTCCCATTCGTACCGACCGTGACCGCCGGATCTCACGGTCCCGCCTACGAGATCCGCGACTATCGTCTCGTCCCGGGTGGGTTGCCGGCGACCATCACCGGGTGGCGAACAGCGTTGCCACGTAGGCACTCCATCGATCCCATCGCGGTCGTGATGTACGCACTCGACGGCGTTGACCGGATCATCCATATCTGGCCCTTCGACTCTCCGAATGAGCGTTTGGCAAAACGCAAGCAAGCGTACGAGGAGAAGGCCTGGCCGCCGCCTGGAGCACCCGAGGTGATCGCTGACGCAGATTCGACGATGGCATGGCCGTTGCCGCAATCACCGCTTCAGTAGCGAATGGCAGGAGCCCGCGGCGGCTCATGCCATTCGCACGGGCGACCCAAGGGGAAGGCTGCGGATTGCACATCATCAAAACTCTGCCCCGACCGCATTCTCGCGACCAGCGTGGCCCTGACGTTGATCGCGACTGTTGTGCCGCGACCTACCCCCTCATAGCGGCATCCCAACCAGAGCGAGGTCATGCCGAATCTTACGACCACTTCGGCACTGCTTGCGAAATGCTGCCGCCCGAGCCTCGTCGGGGACGTCGGGGTTGCGCCAGAAGTCGAAGATGCCGGCCAGAGGCAGAATGTCGCCCTCGGCCGGATGGATGAAGTACGGCGGTTTCAGCGGTTTCCCGGACACTTGCCGACCTCGTCGGTCGGGAACCACTCGTAGAACCCGGAAACCGGCACAATCCCGCGCCGCGACTTGAAACACTGCCTGTACGCAGTCTTTTCGAGCACGGTCTCGGCGCGGGCGTTGATCATGCGGGAGCCGACCTTCGGACTTTTAGACCAGAACGGCGTCAGACCCTTTTCCGGACTAGCGAAACGCGCCCCTGCCAGGTCAATGAGGAACGCCGAATGAGCGCCGGATGAGGATCGGCTAGCGGACATCCGATCGCTGATGGAGATGCTTCGAGGGATCTCGTGCGGCACGGGTTGTCACGCTGCGTGGACTCGGGGCGATACCTAGATCATGAGGGTGAGGAAAGCCGCGATAGGTGCCAGCGCTCTTGTCGCGATCGCAACCGTCGCCGGCGCCTGCTCGCCCGCGGACACCGAATCGCGCGATCCGACCGTCTTCGTCCAATCCACCCAGTTCGCACCGCCGCCGGCACCGATCACCGATCTCGTCCCCACCGCCGAACAACTGACCGCCCTCTACAACGCCACAACCAACTACTCCGTACGTGAGGAGGACCGCGCGCGACGCTTGGAGGGCCCCAGCGACCAGACGACTTTGCGAATCGCGCGGGCCTGGGGTGCGCAACCCTCACCCCAATACATCCAGTTCACCACCGTGGAACCCGTCGGCCCAGACATGATCAACGCGACTGGGCAGGGCCGCCTTGATCGCATGGCCCCTTACCCGGTGGGACCGATCCCCTTCGTGCGTTCCAACAACGAATGGAAGCTGTCCCGCGCTTACGTCTGCGGCATATTGACCGTTTTCGCCAACCTCCCAGATCCAAGTTCAAGTACCCAGACCGCATATCAGTGCGAGTGAGAGTCCGGAAACAGCGATAGCGCGCTCCCCTCACCGGGACGAGATCGGCCCAGCACGTGCCCGCAGCGGTTGGCGCTCGTCCCGGCTGGGGATCGTCCACCGGGATGATTCAGACGCAAGAAGCAACATCTACCAGTGGTTGTCGGGATATGGCGCGGGCGGTAGGTAGCTTGGACGGATCATTCGAATCCTGTGGGGCTGGCTATCTTCTGGCCTGTCAGACCTGTAGAGGAAGGCTTTTTGCGGGATGCTGACCCACTCGATGGCCCAGACATTGCCCAGCCGGTGAACCGTCGGTGAGCTGCCGTCTTCGAGAGTGAGATCGATCTGGACCTCGGGCTCGGCGTTACCGTGGAGCACCCACCATGAGGCCCCGGGGACGTCCCCCGGCGTGTGCTCTTCGATCAGACTCTCCGCGTTGTTAAGGAGTGGTGGCCTCCACATGGAACCAACCGTCGTCGGCCAGTAAGCAACTTCGCGAAGCCGTTCAGGGGTCGCAACACATGACGTTCCGTCATCACGCGCCAGTATGACTACGCGCGAGATTTCCAAGACGAGACTACGAACATTCATCGACGACTCCCGTTTCGAACGATACGGACCGAGCCCAGAAGCAGGTGCAACTTTGCGCCGAATAGAGATTCGTCATCCGGGGTGAAGAGTTCGTCACTGGTCGATAGGGGTGAAACCGACCCACCCACCGATGTCATCTTCGTGGCCTCTATACGGATACTCGGGTGGACCTTTTGACGGGCTCCGGAATGGCCGGCGGTTGCGAGTATGGCCGTTGATAGTCACAAATAGTGTGCGGGGCAAGCTCTCCCATTCAAGGCCCTGAACTCGTTGTACTTGGGTGGCCACGAATTAGAAGCCCTCGACCGAACACCGCTGTGGGTGCTGTCGGCATCACCTGGCCGAACCTCTACCGATTCTTCCCGCAAGCCGGCCCGTGAGCGGGACGCGCTGACCAGCACGAACCCGTTAGACCCGTCCGATGACATTCCCATTGCCGGGGTGCCAAACGGAGCGAAGGCGTCTCTTCGCGTGTCGGTAGGCCAGGAAAGGATGATGGTCGAGCTCATCGGGGTATTCCGAGAAGTACCGGTCCAACGGCCCGACGTTCGGCACGGTCGAGAGCGGCCATCTTTCCGGCGGCCGCATCGAGGCTGATCTGTAGACCCTGTATCTCGCCGAGCCAGCCATTGGCGCGGGCTTCGGCAATGCGGTCGCGCAGGTTCTCGATAATTTCGCCCAGCCGTGCTCGTGCACGCGGATCCACGCGCAGCATCGGACAACGAACACAGGCGTGTTCGTGACTGCAGGGAGTGGCGTAAGGGCGGCCACAGTCCCCGAGCTCAAGCTTTCGGGTCTGAAAGTGCTGCTGAAACTCGGTCCACTCTGCGCTGGTGGGTTCCCGGTACTCGTCAGCCGGGCGCACGGCTCGCCGGCCGTCGAGGAAGGCGCGGTACGAGCGAATCAGTTCCTCCTGGAACACAGCGGTGTAGCCCTGTGTCGTCACCAGTCGGTGGTGCCCAAGAATCTTCGCGGCAATGTGGATCGGCAGGCCACCGGTGACCATCTCGGTGGCGAACATGCGCCGAAAGTCGTGCGCGGTGGCCTTGATCGGCTCACCGGCGGCGTTGCACACTCCCATCCGCTCCCATGCCTGCGCGAGTAGTTGGTTGACCATCCCTGCGATGATCACCTTGGACTGGTAGTCGCGATGGCGTTGGAACAGATGCGGCAGCGGTGGTCCCCAGGATCGCTCATGGGCATCGTGGCGAGCCACCAGCGAGACCGATCCGCCGCCGATGGCGCGCAGCCGACTGACGACGCTGGCGAGAACGCTGGCCAACTCGGGCGTGACGACCAGCAGCCTCTCCTGGTTCGTCTTGGACGGCACGATCTGGAGCAGCGGGATGACCTCACCGGTATCCGGCACGCGGTGACTGACAACAGCGAGTTGGGTGAGCTCGAGCAGCTCTTCGACTCGGACGCCGGTGTGGCGCAGCGTCTCAACGATTGCCCACGTCCAGAACGCTTCGTCCTCGAGGTAAGTCAGGTCGAGCCGCTCGGCGGTGGCGACGATTTCAACCTTGACCGGTTCCTCGACTGTTCGGCGGACGGGGCCATGCCCATCAACCCTCAGCGCTAATCGGCGGTAGCGAATGCCGATGTGTTCGAAGGTCTCGTCGTACCCCGCGGATTGGCCGGCGACGAGAAGCTCGCCCTGCTGTCGTAGGTGGTCTGCAACAGAATCGGACAGGCGCATCAAGTGCGGCAGCCGGTCCCGGACACGCTGGTGCATACGCGCGGTGACCTGCCGCTTGTTCTTCATATAGCCCTCGGTGTCGCTACGCCGCACCGGGCACGGCACTGCCCAGGGAGCCCAGGACGGGTCTTCCAGCGCCCAGGCGGCGATATCGAGGTAGAAGGCTCGGACGGGTACGAAGATGTTCAAGACGGCCAGTCGTTCGCGGACGGTGCCGTCGGCTCGGACGACCGTTCGTGTTCGCTGTCGCCAGGCTTCGGCGACGTCCTGAGGCAGGTGGAGCGAGTCGATGCCTGGGTTGTGGGCTTCGATGTCGGCCCAGAATGCGGCAAGGACACGAGCGAGGTTGGCGAAAGTGCTGTAGTCCAATGCTGGGCGTCGTTCGTCGAGGTAGCGGACGATCACGTCGCGGATTGGCCGACAGATCAGGTTGTTCGAGTCGACGATCTCACCGGTCGACAACTGGCCGCGCATCCGCATCGTGTGAAACGGCGCGTCCGGGATCTTCGCGATGCCTCGCACTAGATCCCAACCGATGCTGATACTTCCGCGGGTTTGCCCGCCGGGTCGCCCAATTGCATATCGCAGGTTCATGAAGTCGTCGAAGGTAAGCTCGTCAAGGTTGCGCCCGCAATGGAGGACTAGCGTGGTGAGGGTGTTGAGTGCGTTGACTCGCTGGGGTTTACGGATTTGCAGCTTTTCGGCGTTCTGTTCGGTCAGTGCGAACAGGTCCGGTCGGAAGGCTGCGCGGGCTTTTCCGTAGAGAATCGGCGAGGACAGGGTACGCAGGAGCCTGTGGCTGGGCAGGATGAACCGGATCAGCATCAAGCAACCCAGGGCGTCGATGAAGACAAGCCGCTTGGCCTGCCGGGAGCGGGGATCGTCCCGGGTGATCGCTTCGATCCAGTGGAGGGTGTCGTCTGGGTTCGCGAGTTCCCAGCGTGCCTGCCAACCGTCGACGGGGTGGGTGGCTAGCCAGTCGAGGATTACTCGCGTCGCCGCGATGATCGGCCCTTGTTGTCGTGGCGAGCGGCGGGTCATTTCGGGCGAGGCTCTCAAGGCGGTGAGCACATCCTCGGCAGCCGTGCAGTCCAATGGACCGCCGACGCCGCCCCGCGCGCCCCAGCGCGCGCGTTCCTCGTCGGTAGCCCGCCAGACCGGTGACCGCTTGGCTGGTGTCGGTGCCGGCGCTCTCACTTCGCAGCTCCACCGAGAAGCACGGTCAGGTCCGCGGGGTCGTACCGATTGGCCACGGGTGGTGCCTCCGGAGCCGCCTCGTGTTGCCGGTCGAGATGTGTCAGAACTCGCTTGGCGACCTCAATATCTTCCTCGAATAATGGTGACGTCGGATATTCGAACTGTCCGAATGCCTCATGCTCTCGGTGATCGTCGGCTGATCTCGGCGGCGTAGTTGGTCCAGTCTCCGGCGGAGAGTCGCTGCCATGCGACTGCGACGTCGGTGTGGATGCCGAGGGTGCGGGCCAGGATCGCTGCGGGGATCTCGGTGGCGAGCTGGAACAGGGCGGTGCTGCGGTCGGCGCCTGGCCGGATGCCGAGCTTGTTCAGTCGTTCGACGAGTTGGCCGGTGCTGATGGGCCGCCCGGGCTGCCCGCCTGGGAACAGCCAGAGCGATGGTGTCAGTGCACCGATTGTGGCGTGCCCCTTGCGTTTTTCGGCGACGGTCCGTGCCAGTTCGTCGACGGGGTGGGGAAGATTGATCGGTGAGGAGCCCAGGTGCAGCCTGACGGCGCCGTTGCTGGTCTCGAGGTCGACGATGGTCATCCGCGAGATTGCTGCCAGGGTTTGGGCGTAGAGAAGCACGAGCAGGCCCGCGAGCCGGTCCTCGGCCTTGATCGTGTCGTCGTGTAGCAGCCGGCGGGCGATGTCCCATCGGTGTTGGTCATCGAGCGGCCGGGTGGGCCCCATCCAGCGGCGTGCGGGGACGCGGGCGCTGATCAGCTTGTTCTTGTGGGCCCAGCGTATGAAGTGCCCGGCGGAGCCGCGGTTGGCCGCGGTGTCGTCGGTGAGCCATTGGTCGAGGTCTGCTTGTTGACAGGTGTCGAGGGTGAGTTGGTGATCGGTCAGCCAGTCGAGGAAGGCGACGGCTCCGTAGGTGCGCTGCCGGACGGAGTTGAACTGTTGGATCGTGGTGACGGCGCCGTTGTTGCGTTGCCGCAATCGGCGGACGAGCTGCCAGGTTGTGTAGCGGTGCAGCACGTTCCGCTGCTCGGGATCCGTCTGGGCGGCCACGACGCGGCCGAGCAACTTCTCGGCGCGGATCATGTGCTCGTCACGTTCGGGCAGGGCGCCGACACCGACGAGGACCTGCCGCAGGTGAGCGAGAGCCTGGCTGTCGGGCAGTTCGTCCAGCGCTTCGTGGGTCAACGCCCGCCGACCGGCGGCGAGGTCGGCCAGGACGGGTGCGACGGACTTCTTCCTCAGCCATCGCATCGCAGTGATCGGGTGCTCGGCGGTCGCGATGTTGTTCCGCAGCGCTTGCAGCCCGGGATGCAGAGACGCCGAGGACGGGCCCAGGATCTCGTTGAGGCCCTGGTTGATCAGGCAGCGGGGGCATTGCCCGGGATGCGGGTGGGCGGGGTCACTGCAGGTGGGGCAGTCATGCCAGACGGCAGGGGTGGTGCAGTCCGCGCAGCGTGGCTGGTCCAGGGTGCCTGAGACGATGGACGCGGTCCGGCCGCAGGAACAACACCGTGCCGTGCGCCCCTGACAAACAGGACACCATGGACGGCCGGTGATTCGGGAGGTGCCGCAGGGTTTTTCTTCGCCGCAGATCGAACAGACAGAGTTCGGCAGGGGCGGACAGGTTCCGCAGATCGGGCCCTCCGGCGTGCGGAGACTGACCGAGCGGCGGCGCCCGCAGTTGAGGCAGACTTCGAGATTGTCGGGGTCGGTGACCAGGCAGTTCGGGCAGAGCGGCCGGCCCTGTTCGTCCCGGGTCGCGGGCTCGCGGTTCGCGCCGCAGCGGACACATTCCTCGACACGGCTGTGGGCGATGCAGGTGCGGCAGACGCGTTGTCCGTCGAGGGGTTTGTCGATCCGGACGACTCGGTGGCAGCGGGGGCATGCCGGTCGGACGATCCCGGCGACGCCCGCGGCATGTAGGGCTTCGATCAACGGAAGGATCGCCCGGACGGGCGCGAGGTGCCCAGCGCCGGTGAGCAGTTCGGGTTGAGCTTCCAGTGCCCAGCCGATCCCGCGCTGATGGGACGGTCGGGAGGCGAGCTTGCCGACCGCGACGGCGATGAGGTCCGGGTCGACGTCCGGGTCCAACCGTGCGATCACACTGTGTATGACGCCGATCGGATCGCGGTCGTCGCGGTCGGGGCATCGGGCGCAGCGGGGCTGCCCGGTGCGGTCCCGGGTCGCGGCATGGCGCTGTTGGCCGCAGGCCGCGCAGGTCAGGGGTCGGATGCCGCAGGACCCGCAGTACCAGTCCTGACCGCGCCGCTGCAGGGTCCGCATCGGTTTGCCGCAGCCGGCGCAGACCGGCGGGGAAACCTCCGCGCCCGCCTCCCGCAGAGCGATCAGCAGATCCCCGATCGCCCGGGGCGCCGGGGAACGACCGTCGGTCAAGGTCACCGAGCGCTCGGCGAGAAAGGCCGCCAGCCGCCGCGACTTCGACCGCCCGCCAGCGACTCCGGCGACAACGGCTCGGACCTGGTCCGCTGTCAGCCGACCATCGACCGCCAGCACCAGGTCCGTGACGAACCCGACGGGGTCCGAGATCACGCGACCGTGGTCAACTGCGGTCACGGCAGCTCGACGCCGCGGATCCGCGCCCGCCGGGGGCGTAGGTCCCCGATACCGGCCTCGGCGCCGACAGCCCTCTTGCCGCGCGTGGTGGCCTCGGCGGCAACGGCCGGTTCGATCAGGTCGTCCATGGTGCAGTCGAGGATGTCCAGCAGCGCCATCAGGATTTTCAGGCTCATCCGTTCGGGCCGTTCGACCACGAGCCGATAGACCTGGCTCGAGGACAAGGTGACGCCGCGTTTGTCCAGCGGCTCGATCAGGTCGGTGGTCTGGAACATGCCGCGGTCGGCCATGACCTTGCGCAGGTGCCAGTGGTAGTCGAGTTTGGCGGGCATCATCGGTCCTTCTCTGACGGGGCCAGTACGGGCGCCAGCGCCTTCTGCAGCATGGTGTTCATGTAGTCGGTGCTGACGTGGGTATAGATGGCCGTCGAACTGTCGCTTTCATGCCCGACCTGCGATTGGATAAATCGACGGTCGGCGCCATCCTCGGTGAGGTGGGTGACGTAGGAGTGCCGGGCGCTGTGCACGACCAGCGCCTTCGGGAGCTTGAGCGCATCCCGGTAGGCGACGAACCGGGCGTTGATCTCCGCGGGCTTGATCCGCCCGCCCCGCTCGGTGACCCAGAGCGCCGGATGATCCGGGCAGCCGAACCGGGGCCGGACGTTCTCGACGTAGTCGACCACGGCTTCCACCGCCCAATCCATCACCGACAGCACATTCCGCCGCCGCGGCGGCTGGCCCCGTTTCGCCTTCCCGTAGCGAACGTTGAGTGTGCCGTAACGGCCGAACTGCGGCGCCGCCGGGTTGCGACCGAAGTCCACCAGATCCAGCTTCGCCGCCTCGGAGCGGCGGAGGCCCCACCCGTATATAACCTTAAAAATCGTCGCATCACGGTAAGCAGCAAGGGCCCCTTTGCGTTTCGCGCGCACCGCGCGCTCGACCTGATCGTCGGCATAGTCCAGGAACCGCTGCATCTCCTCCCGGGTGAACGGGCGCGCCTCCGGCCGGCCCTCGTAGTCGTTGAGATGAGCGATCGTGTTCCACTCGTGGCAGATCGCCACCGGATGGGTGCCGAACGCTTCCTCGCACGCGACAGCCCACCCGTATCGGCCGTCGACCAGATACTCGCTGAACAACCGCAACCCGCACTGGTAGCCCCGAATCGTCGACGACGCCAGGTGCTTTTCGCTGGTCAGCCACAGCGACCACTCATCGATGTGCGTCGGGGTCCACTGCCACGGATAGTCATTGACGAACTCCATGAACCGCCGAACCAACTTCTCCCGGGCCGTGATCGTTTCCTCGCGCAGCCCGCGGGCAGCCTGCTGGGCCCGCCACCCACGAAACATTCCCTCTGCCATCGCATCCTGCGGGCGCAACTGCGCCACCCCGGACACCAGCTCCAGACGAGCCGCCCCAGCGAGATCGACCTGCCGCAACCCACACTCCTCACGCCACCGAACAGTGCGAGAATCATGCATCAGACGGGCTAGTTAGGGCAAACCGGCTGGCCAACAGGCATTCTCCCGTCACCGCTACGGTATTCTCACCCTGCTTCCCATCAGGCCACCAGCAGATTTTCGCCCGTCTGATGCAATTCCCGAGGGTTCAGGTAGATCGACGCCGTGGTGTCAATGTCCGCGTGGCCGAGAATCACCTGCACATCACGCAAGGTCAGGTTCGAGTCGCGTGACATCCGCAGCGCCGCGGTGTGCCGTAGGTCGTGCATCGTCCAGTTCGTCCCGAGCGCGCTGTTGACCCGCCGGAACACCGCCCGCAGCGCGTCATAGGTCAGTGGTTGCTCCGCAGGTCCAGTGCCCCTGTCACGTCGACGCACCGTGCGCCAGATCGGCTCGTTCGGTCCGACGGGGGCGCTCCCGCCAAGATAGAGGCGAAGCCAAACGATGGCTTCGGCACTGGCCGGGAGCCACTGCTCGGCGCGGCTGCCCTTGCGGATCACGCGCACCAGTTGATCGCCCCAATCGACGTCGACACCGCGAAGACCGAGCAACTCACCAGCGCGCGCGCCGTTGCTCAGCGCCAGCGCCAACAGCGCCCGGTCCCGGTGCGAGCGCAACGCGGCGAACACATCACGCCACTGCTCGTCCGATAGGGTCCGCGGCCGCCGCTTCGCGATCGGTGGGTTGTAGCGCAGTCGACCCTCGGGCCGGAACGGCTCCATCGGATTGTGATGCTCGTTGGGCCGAGCGCGCCCCGCCCGCCGCACCGGATTGACGACCGGTCCCTCGCCGAGATCCGCCCAATACTCGTAGAACTCCCGTAGTACCGCCAACGCGTGACGGACCGTCCGCGGTTGGTAGCGGTCGTTCAGGTATGCCTTGCGAGTGATTGGATTGACTGTTCCCGCTGTCGTCGACGACACCGTGCGCGCGGACGCGCCTGGCTTGGTCGCCGCACCGAGCCACAGGGCGTAGTCGCGAATCTCCGCTGATGTCGCGCGCTGCCACGGCACGCCGACTATCCGCAGCCATCGCCACCACCGCAGTAAGTCGTAGGCGTAGCTGCGCGCGCTACCCGGCCGGTTGCCGAGTGCGGAGAACTCGACCAGATACCGGCGAATCGGCTCGATCGCTCCGCCGACATCGTCGACCACCAGCCATGGAGAAGGACCGGAAGCCTCGACCACCGAACCCCACCGCTCAAGTTCAATCCGTAAGCGATCCACCATCCACCCCTTCCGAGAGCCGTTGCCATCAAAAGAGGTCTATGCCACTGCCTTCAACTCGAACCGCAACCAGGACGGCGCGTCGTCGCTTAGTCCGGTCAACACCCCCATTTGAGGTTGCGCAACTGTCGTTGGGGCTGCTCGTCGTCGGTGTCCTTCGGCACGCGGACGATCACGACCGGGGAGGTCTTCGTGGGCGCCACGTTGTAGTCCGGCGCCATCTCCGGGTCGGCCCGCTCGGGGTCGATCTCGAAGGTCTCGAGCAGTGTTTTCCGGCTCGTCGTCGATGCGTAGCGACCGCACATACCGATAGCGTGCCACGGCGCACCGACGAGGCGGGTGAGGCCGTCAGTGGGCGTCGTGGAAGGCCTGCTCGATCTCGGTGGGGATACGGCCGCGAGAGGAGAGCTCGTGGCCCTGCTCGCGCGCCCAGGCGCGGATCTTCTTCGTTTCGTCGGATGGCCGCTTCACGACATTGGCGTTGCCCGGTCGGTCCGAGCGGTGCTTGCGGCCGCTGACCCGGGTGGAGTGCGCGATGTAGTACTCAAAGGTTTCGCGGATTTCCTTCGCGTGCTCGTCCTTCAGGTCGATCACGTACTCGACGCCGTCGACTGCATAGTGGATGCTCTCGCCGTTCTCACCGAAGGCGGTGCCGTCGATGTCGTCGACCATCTCTACTACGACCTTGCGTGCCACAGATTCCACTCCTCGTTCTCCGGTACCGACCGGATGACAGTACTGGCAGTATCAGAAAACGTCGCGCGCCCTACGGGCCTGGTGGTGCCCGGGCAGAGGGTCTGACTCGAGAAGGGTCTCGACCCACATCGTCCAGTCGGCTGACCCAGGCGTACGCGGTCACACTCGTCGCTCTACCTGCGACCGGCACTTATCATGCAAGGGTGATATCATGTAGGTGTGATACTCTCGCGCGGTGGGGACGTGGACCGTAGAGGTCGGGCTGGTCGAAGAGTGGCTGTTGGCACTGGATCAGTCGTCGTACGAGCAGGTGGTGGCCGCGCTCGAGTTGCTCGCGGAGCGCGGACCGCAGCTCGGCCGACCTCTAGTCGACACGGTGAAGGCGTCACGTCACAAGAACATGAAGGAACTCAGGCCGGGGTCCAGTGGCCGCTCGGAGCTGCGGGTGCTGTTCGCGTTCGACCCCGAGCGAAAGGCGATCCTGCTGGTGGCCGGCAACAAGGCCGGACAATGGAAGACCTGGTACAAAGTCAATATCCCGATCGCCGATGACCGCTTCGCGGCCCATCTCGACGAGTTGGAAGGTAGGTGAACACGATGGCAAAGAGTCTCGAGCAGATGCTCGTCGAGCGTCCTGTCGATCGCGGCGCGGTCGAGACACACAAGGCCCGCATGATCGACGAGGTGCGTGCGTATCGACTTCAGGAGCTGCGCGAATCGGTGGCGATGACACAGAAGCAGCTGGCCGAGCGGCTCGGAGTCGGGCAGAACCGGGTGTCCAACATCGAGCACGGCGACCTCGAGCGTGTGCAGATCGACACGTTGCGCCGGTATGTCGAAGCCGTCGGCGGAGCACTACGCGTCGAGGTCGAACTCGGCGACGAGCGCTTCCAGATCGCGTAATCGACGGTCGGAGATAGCCCAGATGGTGTTCGGCTGGTCCCGGACGACGTCCGTTCTGGCCGGAGGCCAGTCCGGTGGTGGGATCGTGCTCGCCCACGAAGGCGGCCTTGGCGGTAGTCAAGTAGTGCTCGGCTTCCCCGCGGCTGCGGGCCTGGAGGTCGTAGCCGAGGCGGGTGACGATCTCTGCCGGTGTGGTGTCGAACCTGTCCATCGCGTCGTGATCGTCCAGAATCCAGGCGGCGGCTTCCCGCTCGCCGGACGACCAGGGTTCGGCGGCCGTCCATCCGCACCGGTGTACGGCGCGGGCGCGGGCGACCCAGTCGGCGAGCCGATTCCGGCGCAGGGCGTCGACACCGCCGTTCGTCTCCGCGTCCATGGCCCAGATCGTTTCGACGAGGCGGCCGATCGGCCAGTCCTCGGCGGGGACAGGAGCGGGCTGCGCATCCACAGGAGCGATCGCATCGTCCGCGATGGACGCGGAGCCTTCCACCGCGCGGAGTGCCTCGGGGAAGGTCGTTCCCGGGTGGGCGGCCTGATAGGTGCGGGCGGCCTTCTTCTTCGGGGAATTCTTCGTCATCGCGGCGGTCCAATTCACTACTCACGGGCGACGCCCCGCATTCGCCGCCGTGGTCAGTGACGGATCGGGCTGTCGCAGATCCAGCGGACCTTGCCCTCGAGTGCCACCGGAAATGATGATGCGGGCATCACGGTGACTCGGGGTCAGCCGTGCAACAACCGGCTCTGACCACGAACCTAATGGGAGTCAGCAGCAGCCGACGACATCACCTACGAAACGCGTTCAGCATCCACCCCGCCCCATGTCGACCGTCCGCTTTGATGATTCAGCGGCCGATCGCGACGGTCGCCGCTGACTGTCCCCGGGTCAGGCACGCGAATCACGCCGCCGTTGGTCGTTCCTTCGGTATCAGTAGCGCGAGAAGGGCGACGATCAGGCCGCCGCCGGCGAGGTACAGCCCCCAGCGATCGGTTCAGGCTGACATTGCCCGGATCCGACCGGATCGACGCCAGCACTGCGGTGCCACCCTCCAGCTCGCCGCTCTCGTCGCCGGCCGGGCGACCAACGCCACAAGCTTCGCCACAACCTCGGTCGACAACCGCGACAGAACCTTGTCGAAAGGGACGTCCTCGCCGCGGCTCAACCCCGACGCGACGATCCGGTCGATCCGGCCAGTCGTCGGCGGTTCCAGCTTCCGGCGACGCAGCTCGGCCAGCAGATGATCCCGCACCCGATCACCGCTGCGCTCGATCTGAGTCACATGATCGGCCAGCCACCATGTCAGCGCGTCCGCACCGGCCCCGGTGCATTCCCGGAACCCGAGGGCCTGGCGGATCTGGGCACGGTGGTGCTCGATCGTGCTGCCGGACCAGTCGTAGAACGCGATCTCCGTGCGCTCCACTCCCACCTGACGTGCCACGTACTCGATCGCCTCGTCCGGGACCTCGGCCCGCCCTCGTGGGAACCGGCCCCGCTCGGTATAGAACCGGAGCAGCAGCGCGAACCCCAGCCGAGTGGGACCCCGCTTGCCACCGATCAACGCCGGCTCGTCTCCAACGATCGTCCACGCGTCGATCAGCTCGTCCTCGTCCACCTCACGCACCACAGCCGCGCAAGCTAAAACGAGATCACCATCAGCACAGGACAATTGCGGAACGCGACACGACCCTTACTGCCCTGCGCTCGGCATTCACCCCGACTTGCGGCTGGTGACACGATCCTTACCGGCACCCCAACTGATTCAAATTTCGCATTGCGCCACCGGCTTCCCCGGGGTAGATCGGCTATCTACTGCAGGTGCCGGTAGAGCCGGCCGTGGTTGCTGAACCAGGCGACATTCCCATCGGACCCCCGAACGAAGTTGGATCGGGTACCGGTGGGTTTGAGGTCGGGGCCAAGGTCGAGCCCATAGTCGGTCTTGTAAAACGCAAGGCCGAGATTCGGGACTGTCTGCTCATCCGGCAGGTAGGTGCCATCCGGGGCGTCGCTCATGTTGCCGACGAGCTGGCCATCTTTGCCGCGGAAGTTGATCACGACGGTCCCCAGGGTGCCCGATTGATCGATGTCGTCAGTGGCATACGCCCCCTCGTAGGGCGCCAACTCGGCCGTGCTCAACTTCTGGGGCGTCGCGGGCAGGTTACTGATTCCGGCGAAGCGGCGAAGCGACCAGTCCTCGGCGAACAGTTCGTTGAGCAGTTTCCCTCCACCCTCGGAATTGGTGAGCACGGTCATGGCGAAGTTACGGCTGGGCACCATGAAGAACCCGGATCGTTGACCCGCCCAGGTCCCGCCATGTTGGACGATCGTCTCGTTCTCCGCGGACGGCCGCAGCATCCATGATGCTCCCATGCCGGTGAGTTCGACCTGAAGCGTGCCGCCGACGCCTGGATTGGAACGCATGGCGATGAGCGAGTCTTTGCTCATCAACCGATCTCCCTTGGGTGTAGTGCCGTCGCCGAGGTGGAAGCGCGCGTAGCGCACCTGATCCCGCACGCTGGAAATCAACGATCCGGTCGGGTTGCAGCTGCGCGAGAAGAACCAGAAACCCGGATCCACAACGGCTTTTCCGTCGTCGACGTTGTGGGAGGCGGCGATATTCCGGCCGATTATCTGGTCCGAGAAGAAGCGGGTGTGACTTAACTCGAGCGGGTCCAGCAGCATCTTCTGGACGGCGTCCTCGTAGACCGATCCAGTCACGACCTCGACAATCCGCCCCGCCACCACCAGCCCCGCATTGTTGTAGGCGAAGACCGTGCCCGGCGGGGTCTTTTGTGGGAGCCGGGTCATCGACGCCACAAACTTGGTTATCGCGTCGTCGCCTCGACCGAAGTCCTGGAGATCGTCACCGAGCCAACCCGACGTGTGGTTGAGCAGTTGTCGCACCGTCGCCGTGGCGCTGGCTTCTGGGTCGGCGACCGCGAAATCGGGCAGATACTGGCGTATCGGTGCCTCCAGATCGACCTTGCCCTCGTCGACGAGGCGTATCACGGTCGTTCCGGTGAACGTCTTCGTCGTGGAGCCGATCCGGAACAGGGTGTCGCCGTCTACCGGTGTCGGGTGGTCGACATTGGTGACCCCGTACCCCTTGATGTACTCCTCACCGTCGGCAATGACGCCAACCGCGACCCCGGGGATCGCGTAGTCCTTCATCGCCTTGTCGATCTTGGCGTCGAGCTCGTTGAACGCTTCCTTCGTGTTCGCCGGGACGCTCGTAGCTGTGGTGGTCGACTCCTTCGACGAGCATGCCGGCAGTACGAGCACCGCCAACCCGGCGACCGCCCCGCCAAGCACCGCCCGGCGCGACAACTCAGGGCCACCGACGGCGAACACCTCGGTCGTCATCGGCGTGGCGGGAGAATGTCGTATGCCGGCAGTTGCGTCGTGTCCGTGCAGGATGTGTCCGGCTTTTCCGGATTGTCGAAAAATGACGCGATTATCTCGGCTCCGCACGGTGGCTCTGCATACACACCGTGTGCAGCTCCGGGCACTACCGCGACTATGGATTGCGAGAGATCCTTCGCGATGTAGTCGCCCCACACCGCTCCGGTCTGCCCGTCGTAAGTTCCCGACAGCACAAGCGAAGGGATGTCACTCACGGTGATGTCTCGGATCGAGTCAGGGGCCTTCGGCACGTCCCACACTTCGCAGGCGTCGCGCAGGAACGGCAGCTGCGGCGCTTGGGCCCGAACGGACTCCGGCAGTTCAGGGAATTCCTTTTCCGCCTGTTGCATTGACTGCTCGACGGTCTCGAACGGGATCCATTCACGGCACCAAATGCTCAGGGTGAGGCCCCAATGGAGGACGCCCCTCTCCGGATGCCCCCAAACCTCGGCCCAACGCGACGCAAGGGGCTGCGCATTCCCGTGTGCGAGCTCATCGACCGTTGATGGGAACTCTTTCGGTAGATGGGTAGCCACGGGGACAAACCAGTTCAGCAGCATTCCGCCGTCGACGACAACCTTCGTCTCTCCTACACCCTCAACGTTGACCGTCGTGGTGATGGGCTTCGCTTCAAGCTCATTGACCAGCCGGATGAACGTTGCCCCCAGGTCGGGATAGCGCTCTTTGCATGCCGGCTGGTCCTCGCACGCCTCGACCATGTTGTCGAATGCCTGGCGAGCGCTGGCCCAGGTCCACCCCAGGGCACCAACCGATGGAGGCGTCACTCCGTCGAACACGATCGACTCGATAGCGTCGGCGTCTTGACGCATGTAGATCAGCGCAAGGTCGGTACCGTACGAGTGGGAGAACACATTCCACTGCTCGAGGCCGAGCGCCTTGCGTAAATCAATCAGGTCATAGGTGCTCTCGGTCGAATTGAACGCCGAGAGGTCAACGGTGGGGGCCAGGCGGTCGTGGCACTCCTTCACCGCTTCTACGTACGCATCCCGTGTGGACTCAGCGTTCCACGCCATTCCGATCCTTTGGGCGAAGAACTCGAAAATCTCCGGGCAGGGCAACGGCGAGCTGGACGTCGCGTTGCCGCGCTGTCCCATCAGGATCAGATCGCGATCACGGTTCAGCGGGACGTCCGGGTTGATCGGGGGATCCGTGACCCCATCCTGACCGGGCCCGCCCATGAGAAAGACGATCGGAGCCTTGGTCGGCGGCTGCGTTTCCGACGGAACGATCGCTACTGCCAAGCGCAAGGTTCCGCTGTCTTCTTTGGTGCGGTTCACCGGTACCACCAAGTCTCCGCAGCGAGCATTCTCCAGCAGTGGGACCGGATTCGGCGTCTTCGCGCACGGACCCTCGACCAACTCCGCCGGCGGATGAGCCACGGTCGCCGGTGCCGAACCGGACGGATCGGAATTGCTGCTACACGCTGAGCTGACGAGAATCGAGACAAACGCAATCGCCGTTATCTGGTTCGCAAACCGCATGTCGACCACCCTGAATGGCGACCGCCCGAACCTTGTGTTCGGGCTCGGCCCGAGTATTTACCCAGATAAATCCTGGCACACCCCCAATACCGGAAGTTTGAGAACCGATGAAATCCGGCGATCCTGATGCGGACGCTCGGTCGGTGATGAATCGAATCGTGCAGTCGGCCAGCTCGGTTGCGAACGCATTCCATAGGCGGCGCGAGATCACCGCCGCAAAACGAGATAGCCGGTGCGATAGATTCCCCGATTGGCGTCAGGGACGGGCCAGTTGCCCGCTGTGGTCATGATGAAAGGCAGCCCGTCCAGTCGATTGTCCATACGCGCGCCCAGCGTCCCGCTCGCGATCCTCTTACAGGACACTCGAACAGGACACTCGAAACGCTCCCTCACTCGAACGGCCACCAACGTGGAATCTGACGCGGCTCCCCGATCGGGCCGCATCCACGGGCGATAATGGTCCCTATGACCGCAGAACTTGTCCCGTGCGAGATGGACGAGTGCCAAGACGAGGCGACGCACACTGTGCGGATCCAGCCGCCGGAAGTACGGATGAGCGATCGCCTCACGTAGTTCTCGGCGAGGTACGCGAATGATGATCGCGCAGATACTCGTCGGCCCGACCCCGGCTAAGGTAGGGCAAGTCGGGTAGACCAGATCCCCTCGGTCACCGGTCCTTTGAACGACGCGGCCACGACACCGATGCAACAGCCAATCATCAATGCGGTCAACGTGAGCATCCCGGTCCGGATCCTCCCGCATCCGCGAGTTCGTTCTGACACACGGCTGCGGCTCTCTGGAGCCGAGCAGCGCCCCGTGAGGTCAGTGCCCGGGGTGAACCGTGGCGTAGGCCTCCCAGATCTCGGCGCGTAGGCGTCCGCGGTCGGAGACGGGAAGGCCATGGGCGCGGGCCCAGGCTCGCACCTCGGCAGTGGGCGGTGGAGATGCGGCGGCGTGATCGTCGCCTGCGGTGGGGGCGTCGCCGGCCGTCGCTGCCTTCGTGTCATTGTCGGTGTCCGCTTCGTCGCCGGGGCCCGCATCGTCGACGTGTTCGGACGTGTCAGCGGCCGGCGCTCTCGGTCTCGCCGCACGCCTACGGCGCGTCAGCGCACCCGCGACGCCGAGGACGCCCTTGCCGACGTCGGTGGCGGTGGTTTCGGTGCCGTCGATGAGGTGTCCGACGGTGTCGTCGTCGAGGACATCTCCGGCCATGTCCGCGGTGTCTTCAATTTTGTGCGCCGTCTGAAGGACCTCGTCACCGCCACCGGCGACCAGGCGATCCGTGTCGGCGTCGATCCGGGCGGTGCCGGCGGTCATGGCCGCCACCCTCACCGATTCGAGGAGTTGACCGCGCACCGATTCGTCGAGGGCCGCGAACTCGGGCGCTGATTGGAGCAGCTTCGTGGCTTGGTCGACCATCTCCTGAGGGCTGCCGGCGAGGCGTCCCGCGCTCGCGGCGGCGAGCATCATGCCCGGCTTCGTGTGGCGGGCTCGGCCCAGCCAATAGCCCACGATCACCGCGATCGCGACCTGCAGTCTGGTCATCATCGCCGACTCCCACGCATGGATTTAACTGTGCGCGCTACTCAGATCGACTACCCCGGACCGCGCCCGCTCAATCGACTGAGGACGGTCGTGACCGGGTATTTGGGGTGCGACCACGGCCGGCTTGCGATGCGGCGGCGCGCGCACCGACCGGTCTTCGCCTACGACTGCGGGCAGGTGGTCAGCGCGGGGCTCCTTCCATCGACACTCATCGATATATTGGGCCATGACTTCCCTGGATGCGCCGGACTCGAGCATTGCCCGCCCCGCCGGTGCGGATGCACTGGCACCGGACGATGCGGCCACCTTCGCCGGGCGGTTCGCCTGCCTGGCCGACCCCACCCGCGTGCGGCTGCTGCACCAGGTCGCCGGCCACCCCGCGGGCATCACCGTCGGCGAGGTCGCCGAGGCACTGGGGATCGGGCAGCCCACCGTCTCGCATCACGTCCGCAAGCTCTCCGAGGTCGACTTCGTGACCGTCCACAAGGACGGCGCCAGCACCGTCGTCAGGGTGAACCCGTCGTGCTACACCGGACTCCCGCACGCGGCCGATGCGGTCATGGGGGCGCTCGCCGCGCGCCCGTGCAGCCCGGACGACCTCCCCGACGACGTCACGGTGCGTCCGATGGCCGAGCAGGACTGGGACGCGGTGCGCCGGATCTACGACCAGGGAATCGCCACCCGCACCGCCACCTTCACCACCGCGGTCCCCACCCGCGACGTTCTGGACGCACAGTGGCTCTCCGATCACCGGTGGGTCGCGGAGATCGACGGCACAGTGGCCGGCTGGGCCGCCCTGAGCCCGACCTCCAGCAGGGACTGCTACCAGGGCGTCGCCGAGAACTCGATCTACGTCGGGGACGGCATGCGTGGGCGCGGCGTCGGCAAGGCCCTGCTGCGCACCCAGGTCATCGCCGCCGACGACGCCGGCCTCTGGACCCTGCAGACCTCGATCTTCCCGGAGAACCGGGCCAGCATCGCCCTGCACCACTCCGCCGGATTCCGCACCATCGGCGTCCGTGAACGTATCGCCCAACTCGACGGCACCTGGCGCGACACCGTCTTCCTCGAACGCCGCAGCCCAGCCCGCGACACCTGAGAGGACACCGCTCCGGCCCCGCCGATCGGGACTCGTTCGACCACCCCCCTCACCACGGCACTCGACGCCCGAGTGTCACACCGCACCAACACGTATAGAGGACTCATGCACCCCTCACGCGCCCACCGGCTCGCCGAACTCCTGACCCTGGTGCTACTAGCTCTGATTGTGGGCGCCTGCGCACCCGCGCCGACGCCACCCGCGCCGGCCAGCACCCCACCACCGGCGGGGCCGCCGATCACCGTGCTGCCGGCCAACGGTGCAACCGCGGTCAACCCGCTCGATCCGGTGTCGGTGACCACCAGCGGCGGCGGCACACTCGAAGCGGTCGCGATGACGAACGACGAGGGCCGCGCCATCGACGGCATCTTCACCCCCGACCACCTGTCCTGGAGCCCGGGGTTCCCTTGGGCTACGGCAAGACCTACACCCTCACCGTGACCGCGGTCGGCGACGCAGGCGCGCGCAGCGAACACACCAGCACGTTCTCCACCGTGACACCGGGTAATCAGACCAAACCCACCTTTGTCACCACCGGAGGCAACCTCCTCACTGACGACGGCACCTTCGGGGTCGGCATCGTGATCGTCACCCACTTCGACGAGCCGATCACCGACAAGGCCGCCGCCGAAAGGGCGCTCAGTGTCGAGACCACACCCCCGATCAGCGGCTCCTGGTACTGGGCGGACGATCAGAACGTGCACTGGCGTCCACAGAACTACTGGGCGCCGGGCACGAAGGTCACCGTCCGCGCCGACGTGTACGGCAAGGCGCTCGGCGAAGACCTGTTCGGGCAGGAGGATGCGGCCACCACGTTCACCATCGGCGACGCCCACATCTCCGTCGCCGACGATGCCACCAAACAGGTCACCGTCACCGAAAACGGAAGCGTGGTCCGCACGATGCCGACGTCGATGGGCATGGGCGGCACCGAAGTCGTCGGCGGGCAGACCCTGTCGTTCTGGACTCAGCCCGGCGTCTACACCGTCCTCGACAAGGCCAACCCGGTCGTCATGGACTCCTCCACCTACGGGCTGCCGGTCAACTCGCGGCTCGGCTACAACGAAAAGATCAACTACGCCACCCGCATCAGCAACGACGGCATCTACCTCCACGAACTCGCCGACACCATCTGGGCTCAGGGCAACACCAACGTCTCCCACGGATGTCTGAACCTCAGCCCCGACAACGCCCGCTGGTTCTACGACTTCTCCACCCCCGGCGACGTCGTCGAGGTCCGAGGCACCGGCGGTGCCCCACTGCAGCTGTGGCAGAACGGCGACTGGAGCGTGCCCTGGGAACAGTGGCTGGCCGGCAGCGCCCTGGCCTGAAAATTGCGATGAGGCACGCGGCACACCTCGCCGCGCAACCGCCCGCGACAGTTGCCGTGTACAAGGTGTCCACCTTGTTCAGGCCATTCTCGGCCTCGCAAGGTCCCGCGGCGCCCACTCACAACCTCCCCCAAGTTCGTTCGAACTTGCGGTCTCGACTTCCGACGTTGCCCGATTCACGCAATGGCGACCCGCAAACTCGGTAGGGTCCGTTTTCATGGCTGACCAGGGGAAGATCCGGACCGTGGTGTGGGGCACCGGAAATGTTGGGCGAGCTTCGATCCGCGCGGTCGATGCGCATCCCGGGCTCGAGCTCTCCGCGGTCGTGGTGGCCGACCCGGAGAAAGTCGGACGCGACGCCGGCGACCTCGCGCGGATGGGCCGCTCATTGGGAGTGGCAGCAACCGACGATGCCGATGCCGTGCTCGCGGACTCCCCCGGCGCGGTCGTCTACGCCGCCTCCGGCGAGATTCGGCCCGATGACGCGGCAGCCGACATCACCCGCGCCCTCACCGCGGGGGCCGTCGTGGTGACTCCGTCGATCTATGCGCTGTACGACCAGCGCAATGCGCCGCCCGAGTTGCGCGACCCGATCGAGGCGGCGGCGAAGTCGGGGGGCGGCGCCCTGTTCGTGTCGGGTGTCGATCCGGGGTGGGGCAACGACATCCTGCCGATTCTCATGACTGGTCTCGCCGGGACGATCGACCAGATCCGGTGCCAGGAGATCTTCGACTACACCACCTATGACCAGCACGATTCGGTGCGATATCTCGTCGGCATGGGTCAGCCGATGGACTACGAACCGCCGATGGTCGCGGCGACGGTGCCCACGATGGTGTGGGGCGGCCAGATCCGGCTCATCGCCAGGGCCCTCGACGTGGAGCTCGACGAGATCCGCGAAACACTGCTGCGTCGTCCGCTCGACGAGACGATCACCACCGACCTCATGGGCGATTTCGAGGCGGGCACTCAGGGAGCGCTTCGTTTCGAGGTCCAGGGCATCGTGGGCGGCGAGCCACTGATCGTCATCGAGCACGTCACCCGAATCCATCCGTCGTGCGCCCCGGACTGGCCTGTGCCGCCCGACGGCGGGGACGGCGCTCACAAGCTGATCATCGAGGGCCGCCCGCGCATCGAGGTGAACGTGGAGGCCACCGACGAGGGCGGCAATCGGGCCGCAGGCGGCAATGCCACGGCCGTGGGCCGCCTGGTCAACGCGATCCCCTGGCTCCGAACCGCCGCGCCGGGGCTCTATGACGCCCTGGACGTCCCCCTCACCCCCGGGCGCGGCAAGCTCGGCAACATTCTCAGCTGACGCGAACCCACATCACTTAGCCCTTGCGCTAACTATCGTCACGGTGAATACTTTTCCTTATGGCTCAGTATTCGGAGCAGCTGAACGGCCTCTTCCAAGCGCTCGCCGACCCCACCCGGCGCGCAGTGCTGGGCAGGCTGAGCCGCGGCCCGGCAACGGTCAGCGAACTCGCGACACCGTTCGACATGGCCCTGCCCTCGTTCATGAAGCACATCCACTTCCTCGAGGACAGCGGATGGATCCGGACGCGGAAGGAAGGCCGCGTCCGGACGTGCGCGATCGAGAAGGAGCCGTTCACCGCCGTCGAAGCGTGGATCGCGGAGCAACAGGACCTCTGGGAGCGCCGCACCGACAGGCTCGAGCAATTCGTCACCGAACACGCAGACCCGACACACACGAAGGGCGCATCGCCATGACCGACACTGCCAGAACAGATCTCGACCTCACGATTTCGCGCATCATCAAGGCACCCCGAACGGCCGTGTGGCGCGCCTGGACCGACCCGGCGAGCTTCGAACAATGGTGGGTCCCCGCGCCGTCCCGGTGCCAGGTTGTCGACATGGAACTACGCCCGGGCGGGGCATTCACGACCCAGATCAGCGAGGACGGCGGCGATTTCGTGCCGCACATGGCCGGCTGCTTCCTCGCCGTCGACGATCTCGAGCGCATCGTGTTCACCAACTCCCTCGTCGGTGGCTGGCGGCCCGCGGAACAGCCGTTCATGACCGCGATCATCACGTTGAACGACCATCCGACGGGCACGGAGTACGTCGCCCACGTGATGCACAAGAACCGCGCCGACCGCGAGACCCATGAAGAAATGGGCTTCTACGACGGCTGGGGCACCGTCACCGAGCAGCTCGCCGAATTGGCTGAGCGACAGGCATAACGGAGGAGGCAGGCATGCCTAAGATCGTCCTGCAGATGATGACGACACTCAACGGTCGCCTCGACGACCCCGCAGCGTGGATCCACGACGTCGTCGACGACCAGTACCGCGAGATCGATCGAATCTATTCGACCTATGACACGGTGCTGGTCGGGCGCACCACCTACGAGGAGATGGCCGCCTACTGGCCCCGCGCGCTGTCCGAACACGCGGGGACCGAAACCAACCAGGTCATGGCCGAACGAATGAACACCTACCGGAAGCTGGTCTTCTCTCGCTCCGGAGACCACCCGCCGACCGAATGGGCCAATACCGAACAGGTCATCGTGGCCACGGACGACGATCTGACGCGATATCTCGTGGACCTGAAGGCTCAGCCGGGCAAAGACATTCACCTGTCCGGCGGATCGTCCTTCGCGCGATCGGTCCTCGCGCTGGGACTGGTGGACGAGTTCTATTTCTTCGTCTACCCGGTCATATCACCGGGCGTCTCCTCGTTCTCGGAGATACCCGACCAGCGTGGCCTCGAACTGGTGGGCACCGAGTCGTACGGCAACGGGGTGGTCGAAGTGCACTACGTGCCCCGGGAAGGCGCGGACCCACCCCGGCCGAACAGCTTCACCGACCTGCTCGCATAACGCCGATCAGCCCACCGTCGCGAACTCCCCTGCCTCCGACCATCGTTGCCGCTCGGCGGCGAAGGCGACGGCCTGTCCGGCCCGGAAGTCCCCGATCGCTTCGGCATTCGCAGTGAGGAACTGCTGGTGTTCGGCGAGCGAGAACGTGCCGTCGGTGATGTCGACGCCGCCGCCACGGCCCGCCGCGACGTCGGATCGCAGGTCCATCAGCTCCTCCGGTTCGACCGGGTACCAGGAGATCCGGTCGAAGAACCGGAGCAGCCAGGGTGTGCCGTCCTCGAACGGTCCGGACTTCTCGGGGTGCCGGTGGTTCCACACCTGGGTGGTGCGGCCGACGAACTGGTAGCCGCCCGGACCTTCCATTCCGTAGATGCACAGATAGGCGCCGCCGATGCCCACCGCGTTCTCCGGCGTCCACGTGCGGGCGGGGTTGTACTTCGTCGTGACCAGCCGATGTCGGGGGTCGAGGGGTGACGCGACGGGTGCGCCGAGGTAGACGTCGCCGAGTCCGAGCACCATGTACTCCGCACCGAAGACGGTGTCGAACACATCGTCGACACTGCCGAGGCCGTTCATGCGGCGGATGAACTCGATGTTCCACGGGCACCACGGAGCGTCGGACCGGACACCGTGCATGTACCGCTGGATCGCCTCACGCGTCGAGGGGTCGTCCCACGACAGCGGCATCCGCACGGACCGGCTGGGCACCACGAGTTCGTTCGCCGCGGGCAGCGCGTCCTCGGCCTCGCCGAGCAGCCCCATGAGCGTGGGGATCGGCAGCACGTCGGGGTCGACCCGGACCTGCAGCGACCGGATGCCCGGTGTCAGGTCGAGCAGCCCGGCCGGCTTCTCGACCTCGAGACGCTGGTGCAGGGCGTGGGCGCGGGCCCGTAGTGCGAGGTCGAGGCTCATGTCGCCGTATTCGACGAGCACGTTGTCGTCGCCGGAGCGCCGGTATGTCACGGCGGTCTCGCCGTCGCGCCGGGCGATCACGCCGTCGTCGCGGTCTCCGGTGGTGGAGAAGACCGTCGAGTGCGCCGCCCGCCGCGCGGGCCCCAGCGCACGCGGGGACGCGGCCCGGTCGGCCCGGATCGGCACGAAGCGAATCGTGTTGCCGGGGGCCAGTTGTCCGAGCTTCCAGCGTTCCGCGGAGACGACGGTGACAGGGCACACGAACCCACCGAGGCTCGGTCCGTCCGGGCCCAGGAGAATCGGTGTGTCTCCCGTGAAGTCGAGGGCTCCGACCGAGTAGGCGTTGTCGTGGATGTTGGACGGGTGCAGTCCCGCCTCGCCGCCGTCCGTACGCGCCCAGTCGGGCTTGGGCCCGATCAACCGCACCCCGGTGCGATCCGAATTGAAATGCACCTCGTAGTCGGTCCCGTACAGCGTGTCGATGTCGGCGCGGGTGAAGAACTCGGGTGCGCCGTGCGGTCCCTCGGTGACCGCAATCTCCCATCGACTGCAGAGGGCGGGAACGTGTTCGGCCGGAACCGCGGCCGGGCTGCCACTGCCCGGTTCGCCGACCCCGAGCACGTCACCCTGCCGCAGCGTGCGCCCCTCGTGACCGCCGAACTTGCCGAGGGTGAACGTCGACGCGCTACCGAGGAACCCCTCGACGTCGAGACCGCCCTGGACGAGGACGTAGATGCGCAGACCGGGTCCGGCGACCGCCCCGACGTCGAGGACTCCGCCGGCCGGAACCCGCACCGGACGCCACTGCGCCTGCAGCACCCCGTCGACGGTGACCGGTACGGGCGCCCCCGTCACACAGACCAGCGTGTCCTCGTCGAATTGCAACGCGGGACCGGACATGGCGCACTCGATTCCGGCGACGCCCTCGGCGTTTCCGAGTGCGGTGTTGCCGAGCCGGAACGACAGGTCGTCCATGGGTCCTGACGGCGGCACACCGACGTGCCAGTACCCGATCCGTCCAGGGTAGTCCTGGACGGTGGTGAGCATGCCGGGCCGGAGAACGGTGATCTTGGCGCTCATGCCGATGCTCCCGTCGGCCGGGTCACGATCATCCGGACCGGGGTCGGATCGAAACCGTTGCAGGGGTTGTTGATCTGCGGGCAATTGGACACCAGTACCAGAACATCCCGCTCCGCGCGGAGTGCCAGGCGACGGCCGGGTGCGGACAGTCCGTCGACGATTCCGAGGGTGCCGTCGGCGTCGACGGGAACGTTCATGAAGAAGTTGATGTTCGACACCAGATCCCGCTTCCCGATCCCCCATCGGGCCCCTTCCGCCAGGAAGTTCTCGACGCACGCGTGCTGGTGTTTGGTGTGGTGGCCGTATCGGAGGGTGTTGGACTCCTGCGAACAGGCGCCTCCCACCGTGTCGTGGGAGCCGACCTCGTCGGCCACGAGTGTCATCAGCGCGTCGTGATCGTCGGTTCGCAGAACGCTTCCCGTCGTCAGGAACAGATTTCGCTGCGCCGACACGGTCGCCGCGGCCGAGTACCGGTGCCGGTGCTCGTCGGCCGCGTAGATCAGAGTGTCCACGGCCTGGTTGCCGCACAGATCCACGATGGTCAGGACGTCACCGGCCTCGACCACGGCGGACCAGGGCCCCCGGGCGCCGACTTCCTCGTCCAGGATCACCGTTCCCGGTACCAGCGGTGCGGTCTCGATGGTGGTGGTCATGCCTGCTCCCGTCCCTGGAACTGCATGGCAGCCCAGACGTCTTCGGTGTTGAGAAAGGCGCGTCGGTACTCCGGGTCGGCGTCGACCGGCACGGTGACTGCCTCCCCGGTCCACGCGAGCACTTCGAGCGCGGTGGTGTCGTAGGTCGGCGACGGATCGAGCGGATGCGCCGTGTTGGCGATCAGGACGATCACCGGGAGGTGGATCAGCAGGTCGACCGCGGTGTCCGCGCCGGCCGATCCGATGCTGCTCAGCGCCCCGTCCGCACCGACCCGCACCCCGTGGAAGAACGACAGCGACGGCGGGAGGTCGCGCCGCTCGAGGCCGTGCTTCGCGGCGGCCACGGTGAAGAGCTCACGACCGGCCGGGGAAGGCGAATGCAGCCTGCCGTCGCCGTATTTCGCGGTGTTCGACGCGAGCGACGTGGTGCCGCAGAGGGCGTCGTGGTGCCCGGACCCGTCCGACACAACGGTCGCGAGCACGCGACCCTGGTCGGAGAGCAGCGGATGTCCCGCCCCGATATACGCCTGCCACGGCACCTTGACGGTGTCGGCGACGTTCAACCGCTCCCACGGCGCGTCCGCCCGGTACAGCAGCAGGTGTGCGCAGGCTCGGCCGTCGACGTCGCGCAGTCGCAGTCGCGTTCCGCGGGCCAGCACCTTCGTGGCGTACCGGCCGCCGGGGACCGTCTCGGCCCACGTGAGCAGTGCCGGATCGATACCGGACGGCGGCGTCGGCCAGGCCGACGCCGGGACCACCGGCATCGAGTCGGTGATCACTCCCGACTGGGCACGCGCGTGTTCCCTCGCGGCGCTGGTGGTCGAGGTGTCCACTGAGGTCATGTCAGGCTCCGATCGTGACGGGGTTGGGGGTCGTGCGGCCGCGCGGGAAGCACGCGATTCCGAGCGCGACGACCGCGGCGACGGTGACGGGGGCGGCCCACCGCAGGAGGGGGTAGTCGCCGCTGGGGTCGAAGATCTCCGCTCGCGGCCAGGACAGGTTGACGACCATCAGCGCCCCGTAGCCGACCGCGAGGATGTTGACGGGGAGTCCGAACCGACCGAGCGAGAACAGCTTCCGTCCGTCAGCGTCGACCTGAGGTCCGCCGTGCGGCCAGCCCTTCAGCCTCCGCAGCAGGAGCGGCACCGTGACCATCAGGTATGCGAGGTAGATCAGGATGATGCAGACGCTCGAGAGGGTCGCGAAGATCGCGGAGTTCCCGACGTTGACGGCGAGGATGCCGATGCAGACGACCCCGATCAGGACGGACGGCGCGATGGGGGTTCCGGTGCGGGTGTTCACCTTCGACAGGAGATGCGAGGCGGGCAGGCGTCCGTCGCGGGCCATCGAGAACACCAGCCGGGACGCCGCCGTCTGGATGGCGAGCGTGCAGACGAACACGGCGATCGCGACGTCGACGAGAAGGAGCGTGCCCCACGGGGAGCTGAGGATCGACGAGAGCACGTACGGCAGACCTTCGGTGGCGAGGCGCCCGTCGGTCAGGCTCGGTGCGGCCATGAGTGCACCGATGATCATCAGCCCGCCGCCCAGCGCCGACACGGAGAGCGCGAGGCGGATCGTGCGCGGCGCCACCCGGCGCGGGTTCCTCGTCTCCTCGGCCAGTTCGCCGGCGGAACCGAACCCGACCATCACGTAGGCCGCCATCAACCCCGAGACGATCCACGCCCAGCCGTATCCGGGTGATGCTCCGGCGGTGCCGGTGTCGAACACGACCTGCGGCCCGCGCTGGGCGTGCGTGAAGAACATGCCGATCACCGCGATGACGCCGATGATCTCGCAGGTGACGCCGATGTTGTTGATCCTGGACATCCAGTTGACGCCGATGGAGTTGATGAACGTCGTCAGCACGAGGAGGACGGAGCCCAGCAGTACCGCGTTGGCGGCGCCGCTCGCGGACGTCAATGTGCTGTCCTCGCCGATGATCTGGAATCCGCTCCACACGTTGGGAAGCACGACCTGCAGGGCGATGGCCGCGGCGGAGGCCGTCACCATCTGCGCGAGGATCATGAACCACCCGGCGAACCAGCCGACGATCTCACCGCCCATCCGGCGTGACCACTGGTAGATCGCGCCGGAGATCGGGTAGCGAGCAGCCAGCTCGGCGAAGTTGAGCGCCACCATGAACTGGCCGACGAACACGACGGGCCACGTCCAGAAGAACGCCGGTCCGGCGAAACCGAATCCGAGCCCGAACAGCTGGAAGATCGTAGTGAGGATGGAGACGAACGAGAACCCGGCGGCGAACGAGGCGAACTTACCCAGCGAACGGTGAAGTTGCTGCTCGTAGCCGAATTCGCCGAGGTCGCCCGTGTCGTCGCCGCCGGCCCCACCGGACGGGCGGGGAGGTGCGGCCGGCGCGGACAGCACTTGCGCAGTCCTTGTGGGTGTACTCAAGGGCTTACTCCTTCGGCGAGAGCAATATCTGTCGCTCGATAGTTTTCTCGGGGAGAGGCCTCGGTGGGTGACGCCCGCGTATACAGATCGCGGCCGGTCGTAACAGCATCGTTGCCTACGTTTCGGGGGCGTGACGAAACCCTCACGGCGGGTGGCCACCGTCGATCCTGGACGTCACCTGACATCATGGAGCGGTGACCACAGGGCCGGGACGACCCCGACTGACCAGTCAGCGCAGACCGGGGCAGAGCACTCCCGAGGAGATCCTCGACGCCGCCGGAGAGCTGTTCACCACCAAGGGTTTCGCAGCCACGTCGACCCGGCAGATCGCCGAGATGGTCGGCATCAGGCAGGCGTCTCTGTACCACCACTTCCCCAACAAGGAAGAGATCCTGGCAGCGCTCCTCGAGGAGACCGTCTCCCCCGCGCTGGCCGCCGCCGACCGGATCTGCGGCGCCCCCGAGCCCGCCACCGTGCGCTTGCACGCACTGGCCACCTTCGACGTCACCCAGCTCACCACCACCAAGTGGAATCTCGGTGCGCTGTATCTCCTCCCGGAGCTGCTGACCGACCGATTCGAGCCGTTCCGCACCCAGCGCACGCTGCTGCGTGGGCACTATCGACAGCTCGCGGACCTCGCGCTCACCGAGATCGCCGACGGCTCCGGCAACGCCTCCCCTGTCCTAGCCGACCTGCCGTTCCGAATCGTCGAGAGCGCCATCGCAACCCGCGCCGACATCGAACGCGGCCTGCTTCCAGGACCCGAGAACGAGGGTGCCGCCGGACTCCTCGCCGACACGTGCCTCCGCGCCCTCGGATGGACGAAGCCGATGGACGATATCCGGTCGAAGTCGCGGACACTCCTCGCCGAGACGGCGACCGGAACACCCCGTCACCTCTAGCCGTACACGTCGGTCCCGTGAGATAAAGTCTGGCGAACGCTTATCACTGGGGGGTTATCTTGAGCGATGTCTTTGTCGTCACGGACGGCATCAGGAATTACAGCGCCACCGCAGCGCAGGCCGCCGAACAGATCAGCAGCGCCGCCGCGCTCGATCTCGGAACAAATCTCGCGGCACTGGCACCCGTGTTCGGTCCGATCGGCGCCGACTTTCTCGCGTCCTTCGCTGCCGCACAGGCGAATCACGCCAAGTCGGTCGCCGAACTCGCAACCCACTACGCGCAGACCGCACTCGCCGCCCACACCACCGCGGAGTCCTACGACTCCGTCGACGGCTCCACCGGCGCCGCGCTCGGCACTGTCGGCGAGGGAATCCGAGCCGCCCTCGGCACTGTCGGCGAGGTAATCGGTACTGTCGGCGAGGGAATCGGAGGGCAAGCATGACGGCCGCCGGAACTCCCGCAGAACACGGAACGATCCTCGATCTGATCCAGGGATCCCCCGTCGGCGACGCCCTCGACACACCACTGCCGAGCACACCGCTCGAGGCCCTGCAGAACTTGCCGCTCGGTCCGTTGCTCGACGCGCCGCTCGGTGACCTGCCGCCGCTGCCGGCGCTGCCGGCCCTGCCGCCGAACCCGGTCGATGCGCTGCTGCAGGGTCAGGCTCTACCCGGACTGCCGGGTGTGGACGAACTGTTCAAGCCGCTCACCGACCTCGCCGGGAGTTTCGGCACCGGTACGTTCGGCTCGTTCGATCCGACGGCCCTTCTCGACATGTCCTCGGGCATGATCGATCAGGCGATGTCGATGAGCATGGCGGGGCTGAAGGTGCTCGACCAGATCTGGCAGAGCCAGGCAGCGCAGGCGGCGCAGTCCCAGGGCCTGCAGGCGCAGTCGAGTGGTACGGAACTGAGTGAACGCGGCACGGCGATCTCCGGCACCACGCAGACCGCCGCCGCGTCAGTGGCGCGGGGCAACGCGAATCTCATGACGATCTCGGAGTCGTTCGCGGCCACCGCGGTCGCCGCCGCCCCGATGGTGATGACCCCACCCGGGCAGGCGATGCTCCTCGCGTCCGCCGCCGAGCACATCAAGGCGGCCATCGGGGTGGTGACGCAGACGCGCACCGAACTGAACGAGCAGACCCTCACGATGAACGGTCTCGCCGCGCCTGTTCCGGTACCGCCGCCTCCGGCGCCCGGAGCCGTGGCGGGGGCCGCCCCGACGTCTCCGTTCGCCCTCGCGTCGACCGTGATCGAGGAGGTGGGCAAGCCGATGATCTCCGCCGTCACCGACAGCGTCGGCGACCTGGTGTCGGCGAGCACCCAGGCGGCGAGCGTCTCGTCGGGCGACCTGCCCGCGGACACCGTCGCAGCGAAATCCGGTGTGACCTCCGCCCACGGGGGCGCGGGCGGGGTCCCCGGCGCGGTGGGAATCGCCGGCGGTGCGGGCATCGGCATGTACGGCGGCGGCGCAGGCGGAAGCGCTTCCGCGAGTGGCGGTTCCGCGGGAGTCGGCCCCGTGCCGCGCGGAACGGTCGGCGGAGCAGTCGTTCCCCCGGCGGTACCCGGCGGCGCCACGTCGACTGCCTCCGCTCCCACACCCGCACAGCCCCTGCCACCCGGCGGCGCCATGGGCGGCATGGGCGGCGCCGGCATGGCTGGTGCCGGACGCGGGGGCGACGAGCAGCTGAGCGGCCGGACCACACCGAGCTACCTCGTCAACGCCGGCGAGAACAACGCGTTCGTCGGCAATCTCCCGATGGTCGCACCCGCCGTGATCGGTGGCGACGAACTCGACGACACCGCGTTCGGCGATCGGAGCTGACCACTCGGTCGAGCTCAGTCGATGAGTGCAGCCACCTCATGATCGGTGAGCGTGGTGGTGGGTACGCGGCCTTCCGCACGCACCAGTTCCACGGCCCGGAACAGGGGGCGTTCGGACAACCCCGCGCCCCGCGCCTCGCCGCGTAACTGCTCGATGAGCACCGACGCAATCGCGGCGGCCGGTACCAGTTCACTCGTGGTCAGGGCGTCGGCCAGTCTGCGGAGCCCCAGCACCTCGAGTTCACGACCGCCGTCGGTCGTGTAGAGGGCGAGCGGAACCGCGAGGGCGCCGTCCGGATCCGTGATCCGGACGCTCACCTCGCTCACCCGCGCCGAACGCACCACCAGTTCGGCCGCGACCGCCCGCGTGACGTCGACGTGCCGGCTGCGCAGTCCCCCCGTCGACCGGATCCGCCCGTTCTGCAGCGTGACACGACGGCGCAAGGTGAGGAGGGCGGACGCGGCGGTCGGGACCGCGATCACGGCCCCGACCGTCACACCGATCCACACCGATGCGAAGAATCCGACGATGACGCCGACCACCACACCGATCAGCACGGCGATCGCCGCAACCCGCTTGAGCCGCGGTGCGATCAACTCGATCGGAACGAGGTCGAGTGATACCGGCGGCGTGTCGTCAGGCGCCAAGGATCGCTCCGACGCGCGCGACGACGTCCGCCGAGGAGACCGATTCCTGATCGCCGGTGGCGAGGTTCTTGATTCCCACCGTTCCCTCGGCGATGTCGCGGTCGCCGAGCACGAGTGCCAGCGCGGCACCGGACCGGTCGGCCGCCTTCATCGCGCCCTTCACCCCACGGTTGCCGTAGGCGAGATCGACCCGAATTCCCTGGGCGCGCAACTGCTGAGCGATCACCACCAGCTTCGCCTTCGCCTCGTCGCCCAGCGGAACCCCGAAGACCTCACAACGGGCAGTCGACCCCGCGGTTTTACCCTCCGCAGCCAGGGCGAGGACGGTGCGGTCGACACCGAGCCCGAAACCGATGCCCGACAACGGCTGACCGCCGAGCTGCGCCATCAGGCCGTCGTAGCGTCCGCCGCCGCCGATGCCCGACTGCGCGCCGAGACCGTCGTGAACGAACTCGAACGTGGTCTTCGTGTAGTAGTCCAGGCCGCGGACCATGCGCGGGTTGACCACATACGGCACCCCCAGCGCGTCGAGGTGGGCGAGCACCTCGTCGAAGTGCGCCTTCGCGGTGTCGGAGAGGTGATCGAGCATGAGCGGCGCGTCCGCCGTCATCTCGCGGACCTCCTTGCGCTTGTCGTCGAGGACCCGCAGCGGGTTGATCTCCGCCCGCCGGCGCGTCTCCTCGTCGAGGGGAAGGGCGAACAGGAAGTCCTGCAACCGTTCCCGGTATTGCGGCCGGCAGGTGTCGTCGCCGAGGGAGGTGATCTCCAACCGGAACCCCTCGAGACCGAGACCCCGGAAACCGGCGTCGGCGACAGCGATGACCTCGGCGTCCAAGGCCGGGTCGTCGACTCCGATGGCCTCCACCCCGACCTGCTGCAGCTGACGGTAACGTCCGGCCTGCGGACGCTCGTACCGGAAGAAGGGGCCGGCGTAGCTCAACTTCACCGGCAACTGGCCGCGGTCCAGGCCGTGCTCGATCACGGCACGCATCACGCCTGCCGTGCCCTCGGGGCGCAAGGTCACCGAACGATCGCCGCGGTCGGCGAACGTGTACATCTCCTTGCTGACGACGTCGGTGGACTCGCCGACACCGCGGGCGAAGAGCCCGGTGTCCTCGAAGATGGGAAGCTCGATGTGGCCGTACCCGGCCAGTCGCGCCGCGCGCGTGAGTCCGTCACGGACCGCGACGAACTCGGCGGACTGCGGTGGGACGTAATCGGGAACGCCCTTGGGGGCGGAGAAGGTGCTGGCTTTGCTCACTGTCGTTACTTTTCCTTATTTCGTTCCCGAGAGTCCAACGAGAAACGGGTTCGACCCACGTTCGGCGCCGACGGTGCTCGACCCGCCGTGTCCGGGAAGAACCGCCGTGTCGTCGGCGAGGATCAGCAGCTTGTCGGCGATGGACTGCAGCAACTGTTCGTGATTGCCGCCGGGTAGATCGCTGCGGCCGATCGACCCCTGGAACAGGGTGTCACCGGTGAGGGCGATCTCGACGGGACCGTTCCCGGTGTCGACCCGCGTCCGGAAGACCACGGACCCCTGGGTGTGGCCGGGGGTGTGATCGACGGCGAACGACATCCCGGCCTGCTCGATCACGTCGCCGTCGGCGAGTGCGATCACGTCGCTCGGCTCGACGAACGCCATGCCCTCGATGAACGGTTTCATCGTCGGTCCGATGCCGCGACCGGGGTCGGACAGCATGTACCGGTCCTCGGGGTGGATGTATGCGGGAATCCCGAACTTCTCGCAGACGTCGTAGGCGTTCCAGACGTGGTCGAGGTGGCCGTGGGTCAGCAGCACCGCGGTGGGGGTGAGATTCGACTGGTCCAGGAACTCGAACAGCGGCTCGGCGGCGTCCTGTCCTGGGTCGACGACGACGCATTCCTTTGCATCGTCCTGCGCGAGGATGTAGCAGTTGGTCTGAAACATCCCGGCCGGGAATCCTGTGACGAGCACGCGTGACGCTCCTGTTCGAGTGATCATTGCAGTCGGTACAGCCTAAGCCGCCGCCCGGCCAGGATGTTCTCAGGTTCGGATGGCAGACTCTGGAGGTCGTGTGCCGGGGGTAGTTCGCACCGACCGACTGCTATATCGACCGACTTCCAGACAGACCGATACGGGAGGACCACCGCAGTGCCGAGCAACGAGCAGCGCCGGGAAGCAGCCAAACGAAAGCTCGAGCGTCAGCTCGAACGCCGCGCCGACAGAGCGCGCAAGCGCAAGCAGTTGACCATCGCCGGTTCGGTACTCGGTGTCGTGCTCGTGGTGGCCGCCGGAGCGGTCGTGTTCGCCCTCACCAGCGGCGACGACAACGCGACGGACGCATCGGCGGCCGAGTCCGCGTCGGCGTCACCCCAGTCGCCCGGTGTGATGCCCGCGGGCCGCTCCGAACCCCTGCCCGAGAAGGTGTCCTGCACCTACACCCCCGGCCCGGCGCCGGCGGCGAAGCAGGTGAACCCGCCGCGCACCGACGAGATCGACACCACCCTCCAGGAAGTCAGCGTCAGCATGCAGACGACGCAGGGCAACATCGGTCTGACCCTGGACAACGCCGACTCGCCGTGCACCGTCAACAACTTCCTGAGCCTGGCGAGCCAGAACTACTTCGACAACACCCCGTGCCACCGGCTCGTCACCTCCGAGGGTCTCAAGGTCCTGCAGTGCGGCGACCCGACGGGTGCGGGCACCGGCGGCCCGGGCTACGGCTTCGCCAACGAATTCCCCACCGACCAGTACGACGCCTCCGACCCGTCCCTGCAGGTCCCGGTGACGTACCCGCGCGGCACCATCGCGATGGCCAACAGCGGTCAGCCCGACAGCAACGGCAGCCAGTTCTTCCTCGTCTACGCCGATTCGCAGCTGCCCCCGCAGTACACCGCGTTCGGGAAGGTCGACGACACGGGTCTCGCGACCATCGAGAAGGTGGCGGCGGCCGGTGACGACGGATCGATGCAGGCCGGCGGCGGCAAGCCCAACCTGCCCATCGACATCACGTCCGTCCGGATGGACTGACGTCTCGTGTGAGGATGGACCGATGAAACGCACCTCGATCCTCGTCGCAGGCGTGAGCCTCGCGGTCCTCCTCGCCGGCTGTTCGGATTCGTCCGACTCCGGTGGCTCGTCGACCAGCACCTCGTCGAAGGCGGCACCCACGAGCGCGGCTGCGCAGTCGCTCGACCTGTCCAAGTTCGGCACGTTGCCGCCGGTCCCGGCGCCCGCCGCGGCCACCGTGGATTGCACGTATCCGGAAGGGCAGCCCGCTGCCAAGGACGTCACCCCGCCGCCCACGTCCGGGGTGTCCACCGAGGGCACCGTCCCGGTCGATCTCACGACGAGCGCCGGACCGATCGGCCTCGTCCTCGACCGCGCCGAGGCCCCGTGCACGGTCAACAGCTTCACCAGCCTGGCCCGGCAGGGCTACTTCGACGACACACCCTGCCACCGGCTGACGACGGAGCTGGGGCTGCAGGTGCTGCAGTGCGGCGACCCCAGCGGGAAGGGCACGGGCGGACCGGGCTACGGCTTCGTCACCGAGTACCCGGAGACGGCGTTCGCGCCGAACGACCCGGCCCTGGCGAATCCGGTGGTCTACCCCCGCGGCACCGTCGCCATGGCGAACAGCGGGACACCCGGCAGCAACGGCAGCCAGTTCTTCCTCGTCTACGCCGACTCGGTGCTCCCGCCCAACTACACCGTCTTCGGTTCGATCTCCGAGGAGGGCCTCGCGACGGTCGAGAAGATCGCGGCGGACGGTGACGACGGATCGATGTCCGCCGGCGGCGGCAAGCCCAACACGCCGGTCCAGATCGAGACCGCGAAGGTCGGCTGACCTCTCCCCCGGCACGCGAACGGGACGGTCGTTCGATCTGATCGAACGACCGTCCCCTTCGTCGTTGTCAGGCGGCGGACGTCACCCGGTACACGTCGTACACGCCCTCGACGTTGCGGACCACGTTCAGCACGTGCCCGAGGTGTTTCGGGTCGCCCATCTCGAACGTGAACTTGCTGATCGCCACCCGGTCACCGGACGTCGTGACCGACGCCGACAGGATGTTGACCTTCTCGTCGGCGAGGGCCTTCGTCACGTCCGACAGCAGTCGGTGCCGGTCGAGGGCCTCGATCTGGATGGCCACGAGGAACACCGAGGACGGGGACGGCGCCCACTTGACCTCGATGATGCGCTCGGACTGCTCCTGCAGGGAGCCGGCGTTGGTGCAGTCGGTGCGGTGGACGCTGACCGCACCGCCCCGGGTCACGAACCCCATGATCTCGTCGCCGGGAACGGGTGTGCAGCACTTGGCCAGCTTGGCGACCGTGCCTTCCGCTCCGGGAACCAGTACACCCGCATCGCCGGTGCTGCGCGGGCGCATCGGCATGGTGGACGGAGTCGACCGCTCGGCGAGCTCCTCCTCGACGTCGCCGACCCCGCCCAGGTGAGCCACCAGCCGCTGCACGACGTGCTGCGCCGACACATGGCTCTCGCCGACGGCCGTGTAGAGCATCGACACGTCGGTGTAGTGCAGCTCGTGCGCGATGGACGCCATCGATTCGGCGTTCATCAGCCGCTGCAACGGCAGACCGACCCGCCGGACCTCCTTCGCGATCGCGTCCTTGCCCGCCTCGAGCGCCTCTTCGCGGCGTTCCTTCGCGAACCATTGCCGGATCTTCGTCTTGGCCCGCGGGGACACGACGAACGTCTGCCAGTCGCGGCTCGGACCGGCGTTGACGGCCTTGGAGGTGAAGACCTCCACCACCTCGCCGTTCTCCAGCTTGCGTTCGAGCGCCACCAGACGGCCGTTGACCCGGGCGCCGATACAGCGGTGCCCGACCTCCGTGTGGACGGCGTACGCGAAGTCGACGGGGGTCGACCCGGCGGGCAACGTCACCACGTCGCCCTTGGGCGTGAAGACGAAGATCTCCTTGACGGCGAGGTCGTAGCGCAGGGACTCGAGGAACTCCCCCGGGTCGGCGGCCTCACGCTGCCAGTCGAGGAGCTGACGCATCCAGGCCATGTCGTCGACCTCGGCGACGTCGCCCGAGTGCCTGCCCTTGGTCTCCTTGTACCGCCAGTGCGCGGCGATACCGAACTCCGCGGTCCGGTGCATGTCGTGGGTGCGGATCTGCACCTCGAGAGGTTTACCCTCGGGGCCGACCACCGTGGTGTGCAGCGACTGATAGACGCCGTAGCGCGGCTGCGCGATGTAGTCCTTGAACCGGCCCGCCATCGGCTGCCACAGCGAGTGGACGACACCGACGGCCGCGTAACAGTCCCGGACCTCGTCGCACAGGATCCGCACACCGACCAGGTCGTGGATGTCGTCGAAGTCGCGGCCCTTGACGATCATCTTCTGGTAGATCGACCAGTAGTGCTTGGGCCTGCCCTCGACGACCGCGTTGATGCGCGACGCCGTCAGCGTCGCGTTGATCTCCGCACGGACCTTCGCGAGGTAGGTGTCCCGCGACGGCGCACGGTCGGCGACGAGCCGCACGATCTCGTCGTACTTCTTGGGATGCAGGATCGCGAAGGACAGGTCCTCGAGCTCCCATTTCACGGTCGCCATGCCCAGCCGGTGGGCGAGGGGCGCGATCACCTCGAGGGTTTCGCGGGCCTTGCGGGCCTGCTTCTCGGGTGGCAGGAACCGCATGGTCCGCATGTTGTGGAGCCGGTCCGCGACCTTGATCACGAGCACGCGGGGATCGCGGGCCATCGCGATGATCATCTTGCGGATGGTCTCGCCCTCGGCAGCGTTGCCGAGCACCACCTTGTCGAGTTTGGTGACGCCGTCCACGAGGTGGGCGACCTCTTCACCGAACTCGTCGGTCAGCTGTTCGAGGGAGTACCCGGTGTCTTCGACGGTGTCGTGGAGCAGCGCCGCGACCAGGGTCGTCGTGTCCATCCCGAGTTCGGCGAGGATGCTGGCGACGGCGAGCGGGTGCGTGATGTAGGGATCGCCGGATTTGCGGCGCTGGCTGGCGTGTCGTTCCTCCGCCACGTCGTAGGCGCGCTGCAGGAGCGCCAGGTCGGCTTTGGGGTAGAGCTCGCGATGCAGGCTGACGAGGGGTTCGAGAACCGGCCGGATGGTCGTGTTCCGCTGCCCCGTGATGCGCCTGGCGAGTCGCGCTCGTACCCGGCGCGATGCGGACGCCGGAACGGCAAATCCCTGTGCTCCACGGTTGTTACCGGAAGCCGGGTTCGCTGCAGGTGACTCGGCATCGGATTGCGCAGACGAGGTTGATCCCGTGTTCTGCGACCGATCAAGATTCGAAGTCATGCCGTCACCTCCTACCACTGAAATGGCTCGGGCCCTGCGGCCCTGGTTGGTCTCGGGCATGCGCCCCGGTGGCCGCGACGACCACCAGGCACAACTTTAGTACTCAGACCGTGACGAGGGACGTGAGCGGGTACTTTCGGAGCCGCTCGCGGCCGCCCAGCGCCGCGATCTCCAGGACCACCGCGACACCGACCACCCGGGCACCTGCAGATTCCACCAGCCGCGCCGTGGCGTCGAGCGTTCCGCCGGTGGCGAGGACGTCGTCGACGACGAGCACCGAGCGGCCGTCCAGGCCGATCGATCCGTCCGGAATCTCCAGCGTCGCCGTGCCGTATTCGAGGGTGTACGACTCGGACAGGACGGGCGGCGGAAGCTTGCCCGACTTCCGGACGGCCACCACACCCGATCCCAGTTCCCGGGCCACCCCGCCGCCGAGGAGGAACCCCCGTGCGTCGACGGCGGCGATCACGTCCGCCTCCGGCGCGCAGGCTGCGAGCGCATCGACGACGACACGGAAACCCGCAGCATCGGAGAAGACCGGCGTCAGATCGGCGAACCGCACGCCGGGCTGAGGGAAGTTTTCGGCCCACCGGGTGAGCCGGGTGACGGCGTCACGAGCCGCAGAATGGTCGCTCACCTGCGCAGAACCCACCTATCCATGTTCCAGCCGGCGCCCGAACGCGTCGGATTGACTGTTCCTGCCTGGAGACCGTTCGCGAACGCGACCGTGCGCGGCTGGTCGAACAACGGCACCGTCGGCACCTCGGACCACAGGATGTTCTCCGCCTCCGTCGACAACGACAGCTGGCTCGCGGTCGAGCTGTCGACTGCCAGTTGGTCGACGATCTGATCGACACGGCCGTTGCTGTAATCGCCGAAGTTCGATCGGATTCCACTGCGGAGGGCATACATCGCGGTAGTGGCCGCCGCGGTCCCTGCCGCACCGGGAGCGGACGCCGTCCCCGCGAGGACCACGTCCACCTGGCCGTCGCGCAGCATGGACGGGGTGAACTCCGGCGAGGCGACGTCCTGAACGGTGATTCCCGCCGGGGCGCAGGCCGCCGCCACCGCGGACACGATCTCGGCGCGGCGCGGGTTCGGCCCCAGATACCCGATCCGGACGGTCGCCGACGTGTTGTCGGTGTCGGCCAGGGCGGCGGCCGCCGCCGTCGTGTCCGCCGTCTCGTACGGGCCGCCCACGGCACCGGCCACCGACTGGTGGACGAGGCTGTCGGGGGCCGTGACACGCGTGTCGACCGATCCACCGGTCGCGCCGACACCGCCGGTCTCGCCGGCATCGCCGGTCTCGCCGGCATCGCCGGTCTCGCCGGCATCCGCGGCGATCCCGAACTTCGACGCCAACTCCTCGCGGGGCAGGCACAGCGCGAACGCCCGCCGGCCGGCGGAGGTCTCGAACAGACCCGACGTGGACAGGACGAACTGCTCGACGCTGCGGGAGGGCACCTCCGTCACGTCGAACCCGCCGAGGTCCAGATCCGGCGCCGAACCCGCGGCGACGTCGACGACCTCCACCGAACCGTCACCGATCCGGGCGCTCACGTCGGAAGCCTTGGGCCACACCACGATCCGGGACGTGGCGGGACGGTTCCCCCACCAACGGTCGTTGGCCACCAGAACCAGGCCCTCGTCCGCGGAGAACGATTCGACTTTGTAGGGGCCGGACGCGGGGAACAGGGTGAGGTCGAGGTCGCCGGGTGTCATCGTCCAGCCGTCGTTCCAGAAGTCCGCGACGCGCGAGAGCGCGCCGGCATCCGAATTCTGTACGGCGGCCACGATGTCGGGAACACCCGCGGCACCGGCGACCACGTGCGCCGGCATCATCGACGTCGCGCCGAACAGCGACCTCCAGTCGGTGACGTTCCGTCCCGCCTTGAACGTGACGACGGCATCCTTCGCGCCGGTCTGGCAGTCGATCCGGTCGATGTCCGAATAGCCGGCGGTGCTCGCCGCGTCGAACATCGGGAAACGACCGCTGTTCGCCGCCCACGTCAGCACCAGATCGTCGCAGGACATCGGGACGCCGTCGGAGTAGACCGAATTGGGGTTCAGCTTGTACTGGATCGTGAGCGCGTCCCCGGGCATCGCATTGGCGGTGCCGATGTCGGTGTCGGCGACCGGTCCGCCTTCAGGGCCCGTGTAGGTGAATCCGGGCAGCACCCGGGCGAACGCCTGCCGCGCTCCCGACACCGCACCCGCAACGCTGTTGGCGTTGTAGGTGGTGACGGTGTTGTCGATCGCGTACCCGATCGACGGGATCTGCTCGCCCTCCTCGGAACATCCGACGAGCGAGCCGGCGAGGAGCACGGTCGCGAGGAGGCCGGCGCCCGACACGGCCGTCGTGCGGCCGTGCCGGGTGAACGCACCGCGCCGGGTGCTGTGCGATGCGGGCATGTCAGTGCCTCTTCTTGTTGCGCTTCCCGGTGGGACGTGAACCCGGGGTGGGTGCGGTTGCCGAGGTCCGGCGTCGCGGGGGGCCCGCATCCGGTGCTGCGGCTCCGGCCGTGGCCGTGGCTCCCGCCTTCTGAGCTCCGCCTTCGGCGAGGGTGGCGCGGCGAGCGAGGACCTTGCGCGTGTGCGCGGCCACCGGACCCCACCGCTCCTTCAGCGTCACCAGGAGCGGTGTCGCGAAGAAGATCGACGAGTACGCACCGACGATGATGCCGACGAGCTGAACCAGCGCCAGGTCCTTCAGCGTTCCGACACCGAGCATCCACACCGCGATCACCATCAACGCCAGCACCGGCAACACACTGATCAACGTCGTGTTGATGGACCGCATCAGCGTCTGGTTGACCGCCAGATTCGCCTGCTCTGCGTAGGTACGGCGGGTCAGGTGCAGGATCCCCCGCGTGTTCTCCTCGACCTTGTCGAACACCACGACCGAGTCGTACAGCGAGAAACCGAGAATGGTGAGCAGGCCGATGACCGTCGCCGGCGTCACCTCGAACCCGACCAGCGAATACACGCCCGCCGTGACGGCAATGTCGAAGAACAACGCGACGATCGCGGCGATCGCCATGTCCCGCTCGAATCGGACGGCGATGTACACACTGACGATCACCAGGAACACAAGCAGCGCGATCAGCGCCTTCTGGGTGATCTGCCCGCCCCACGTCTCGCTGACGTCGGCCACGCTGATCACGTTCTTGCTGACGGCGCCGTCACTGTCCTTCGGCTGGAACTGGTCGTACAACGCGTCCTGCAGCGTCACCACCTGCGCTGCGTCGAGCGCCTCGGAGCGGATCTGCACGGTCGCGCTCGAACCCGATCCCACCGTCTGCACCGAGACGGGATCCATTCCCAGCGCCTCGGAGTAGACCTCCTCCACCTGCGCGGTGTCGACACCGCCGCCTGCGGGGAACTGGATCCGCGATCCACCCTCGAAGTCGATACCGAGAGTGAACCCGCGGACGAGGATGCTCAGCAGGGAGATCAGCACGATCGTGCCGGTCAGGATGTAGTAGAAGCGGCGGCGCCCGACGACCTCGAAGGCGCCGGTTCCGGTGTAGAGCCGGGACAGCAGGCTGTGCTGGGGCATCGACGACTGGTTGACGCCCGAATCGGACAGCGAAGACTCGGGTTCCGTCTGCGTTGCAGACTGGGACGACGTGGTCGACTCGCTCATACTCGTGACTCCTTCGCCGACGCTGCGGCAGCCTTGCGTTCCTTGGCGATCTGCTGCACGGCACCCAGCCCGTTGACCCCGGGCTTGGACCAGAACGGCGACTTCGAGGCCAGATGCACCAGCGGCCACGTCACCAGGAACACGACGACGACATCGAGGATGGTGGTCAGGCCCAACGTGAACGCGAAACCGCGCACCTGGCCGACCGCGAGGATGTACAGGACTGCGGCGGCGATGAAGCTGACCGCGTTACCGGACAGGATGGTCCGCCGCGCACGGGCCCAGCCGCGGGGAACCGCGGACCGGAAACTGCGTCCCTCCCGCATCTCGTCCTTGATTCTTTCGAAGAACACCACGAACGAGTCGGCCGTCATGCCGATACCGATGATCAGACCGGCGATGCCCGCGAGGTCGAGCGTGAAGTTGATGTACCGGCCGAGCAGCACCATGATCGCGTAGACCATCACGCCGGACAGCACCAGCGACAGCGCCGTGAGCACCCCGAGCATGCGGTAGTAGAGCAGGCAGTAGATCAGCACGAGGATCAGGCCCACCAGGCCGGCGATGAGGCCGGCCTGCAGCGAGGCGAGACCCAGCGTCGCGGACACGGTCTCCGCCTCCGACGCCGCGAACGAGAGCGGTAGCGAACCGTACTTCAGGGTGTTCGCCAGTTCCTTCGCGCTGTCCGCGGTGAACGAACCGGTGATCGACGTCGAACTGCCCGCCGGCGTCGCACCCTGCACGACCGGTGCGCTGACCACCTTGGAGTCGAGCGTGAACGCGGCCTGCTTGCCGATGTTCTGCGACGTGAACGTGGCCCAGGTGTTGCTGCCCTCGGTCTTGAACGTCAGGCTCACCTCGTGCCGCGACTGCTGGGAGTTGTAGCCGGACGATGCGTCGGCAATCTCCTGGCCGTCGATGATCGCCGGCTCGAGCAGGTACACCGCCTGACCGTCGGTCGAGCACGCGACCAGCGGCAGGGCGGGGTCGTCGTTGCCGCGCAGCGGGTCGGGAACCCCGCAGTCGAGCGTGGCCATCGCCTGCTGCTGCACGGCGGGGTCGGTGCTCTGACGCGTGGCCCGGGCGGCCGCGATCTCGTCGGCCGCCTCGCCGGTCTCCGTGCCGGACGCGGGTTCCGTCGCTGGGGCCGGCTCGGGCGACGTGGACGGATCCTGCGCCGGGAACGGCCGGTTCTGCGGCGCGGGGGTCTCGGTACCGGCGGGAGCGTCCGCCGGAGTCTCACCGGTGGCCGGTGCCGTTCCGCCGGTCGCTGCCGCGGCCTGCGACGTCGTGACCGGACGGACGTACAACCGCGCGGTCTGACCCAGCGAACGCGCCTGCGCGCTGTCGTCGCCGGGGACCGTGATGACGAGGTTGTCGCCGTCGATGACCACCTCGGAACCGGACACGCCGAGTCCGTTCACACGGGTCTCGATGATCTCCTGCGCCTGCCGCAGGCTGTCCGGCGTCGGCTTGCTGCCGTCCGGGGTGCGTGCGGTGAGGGTGACTCGGGTCCCGCCCTGCAGGTCGATGCCCAGCTTGGGTGTCGCGGACTTGTCGCCGGTGAAGAACACCAGGGCATACAGAACCGCCACGAGCACCGCGAAAACGGTGAGGTAGCGGACGGGATGCACCGATCCTGTGGAAGGTGCCACGATCTCTATGTCTCCTCAGTACGTGCAGTTCGAGTGGGAACGTTCGCAGCGCACCGGAACAGCAGACGCAGGGCTGAGCCCCGGTTGCCGCGCCCGGCGGGCCCGCGACGCGACGGCTGCGGGTACGCCGCGGAAGCGTCGATCAATCCTTGTTGAGCCGCGGCGTGGTGTCCTCGCCGTTCTCACGATCCTCGCGCACGGTGTCGGCGGCGGGGGCCTCGGCGTCGATCGACTCGTGGTCGATGGCGCCGTCACCCTGCAGCGGGGCGTCGACGATCTGCTCGCGGACGACCAGACGCGACCAGGTGGTGACCACTCCGGGGGCGATCTCCAGGTCGATCGTCTCGTCGCCGAGCGCAACGACGGTTCCGTGCAGACCGGCAGTCGTGAGGATGCGGTCACCCACCGAGATCGAGTCCTGCAGGGCAGTCGCCTTGGCCGCCTCCTTCTTCTGCCGGCGGATCCCCAGGAACATCGGGACGAGCAGCGCCAGAATCAGGAGCGGGAAGAGAAAATCCATCTGTAAGTCAACCTCGAGGTATGTCGCACGGTCCGAAGCACTGGTCCCGGTTGGACCGATGCAATACACCAGTGTGCCATCACCGGCCCGGACACCGGTTCGGTCGGCACGGGGCGGGCGTTTCTTCCGGGGCCGATCAGGGGTCTTCCGGATCGAACAGGGAGGCCTGCGGCTCGTTGACGCGGACGTCGATTCCGCTGGTCACAGCGTCGGGCGGAGGTGTCAGGCCCAGTTGCGTCCAGGCGGCCGCGGTCGCGACGCGGCCGCGGGGTGTCCGGGCGATCATTCCGGCGCGAACGAGGAAGGGCTCACACACCTCTTCGACCGTGGCGGGCTCCTCACCCACCGCGACGGCCAGGGTCGACACCCCGACCGGTCCGCCGCCGAAGCTCCGCACCAGGGCGCTGAGGACCGAGCGGTCGAGGCGGTCGAGACCCAGTTGGTCGACGTCGTACACGGCGAGGGCCGCGTGCGCGATCTCGCGGGTGACGACACCGTCCGCACGGACCTCGGCGTAGTCACGGACGCGGCGGAGCAGGCGGTTCGCGATGCGGGGCGTGCCCCGCGACCGGCTTGCGATCTCGGCGCCCGCCTCCTCACCGAGTTGCACCCCGAGGATGCCCGCCGAACGCATGAGGATCTGCTGCAGCTCCGCGGGTTCGTAGAAGTCCATGTGGGCGGTGAACCCGAAGCGGTCGCGCAGCGGCCCGGTGAGCGCACCCGAGCGGGTGGTGGCCCCGACCAGGGTGAACGGCGCGACCTCCAGGGGAATGGACGTGGCGCCGGGGCCCTTGCCCACCACGACGTCGACCCGGAAGTCTTCCATCGCGAGGTAGAGCATTTCTTCGGCCGGCCGGGCGATGCGGTGGATCTCGTCTATGAACAGCACGTCGCCCTCGACGAGATTGCTCAACATGGCGGCGAGGTCGCCGGCGCGCTCGAGCGCCGGACCCGACGTCAGCCTCAGCGAGGAGCCCAGTTCACCGGCGATGATCATCGCCATGCTGGTCTTCCCCAGCCCGGGCGGTCCGGACAGGAGGATGTGGTCGGGGGTGCCGCCTCGCATCTTGGCGCCGGTCAGGACGAGTTGCAGCTGCTCCCGGACCCGTGGTTGGCCGATGAAATCGTGGAGGTTCTTGGGTCGCAAGCTGGCTTCGATGTCGCCGTCGCCGGCAACGAGGTCGGCCGAGACCGGTGACGCCCCGTCGTGGTCGCCACCGGGTTCGGGATTCATCTGGTCTTCCCGAGCAGGGACAGGGCGGAGCGCAGCGCCGTGGAGGTGGTCGACTCCGGCGCCTCGGCCAGGACGGAATCGGTGGCTTGTTCGGCCTGTTTGGCCGGGAAGCCGAGCCCGACGAGGGCTTCGACGATCTGGTCGCGGACCGATCCGCCGCCGGCCGCACCGAGCGGGACCACGCCGGACGAGGAGGAGACCGCGTCGACCTTGTCGCGCAGTTCGACGACCATCCGCTCGGCCCCGCGTTTGCCGATGCCGGGCACCCGCGTGAGTGCGGTGACGTTGCCCTCGGCCAGCGCCGCCCGCAGCGCCTCGGGTTCGAGGACGGCGAGGGTCGCCATCGCGAGTCGCGGACCGACACCCGACACCGTCTGGAGAAGCCCGAACAATTCCTTGGACTCCGAGTCGGGGAACCCGTACAGGGTCATCGAGTCCTCACGGACGATCATGGCCGTGACCAGCCGCGCCTCGGACCCCCGCTGCAGTCCGCCGAGGGTGGCCGGAGTCGCGTTCACGCGGTATCCCACTCCCGCGGATTCGATTACCGCATGGTCGAGGGCGATCTCGAGCACCTCGCCGCGGACGGACGCGATCATCGTGTACCTGCCTTCTTCACTTCGGCCAGTCGGGCCTGGTAGCGACGTTTCTGTTCGGCGGCCGCGGCTTCGGCGCGGGCCATGCGTTCGATCATCGGCGCCCGCCAGCAATGGCAGATCGCCAGTGCCAGTGCGTCCGCCGCGTCGGCCGGTTTGGGTGCGGTCGCCAGTTTCAGGATCCGGGTGACCATCGCGGTCACCTGAGCTTTGTCGGCGGAACCGCTCCCGGTGACGGCGGCCTTGACCTCACTGGGGGTATGGAAGCACACGGGGATCCCGCGGCGCGCGGCGGCGAGGGCGACGACGCCACCCGCCTGCGCGGTTCCCATCGCGGTACGCACGTTGTGCTGGGAGAACACGCGCTCGATCGCCACGACCTCCGGCCTGTGGAGGTCGATCCACGATTCGGCGGCCTCGGAGATCCGCAGCAACCTGGACGACAGCTCCAGATCTGCCGGGGTCCGGACCACGTCGACGGCCACCGGGGTGACGGTGCGACCGCTGCCGCCGTCGACCACTCCGAATCCGCACCGGGTCAGACCGGGATCCACACCCAGCACACGCACGCAAAGCCACCTCTCCCACGCCGAACAGCTGTTCGATAGCTTAGCCGTGGGGTCGGACGAGTCGGCGCACCAACACGCAGGACGGCGCTGGGCGGGCGAGCGTCCGCTCCCCTGCCCAGCGCGTCGTGCGATCAGTCGTCGAGTTCGGCGAGCACCTCATCGGAGAGGTCGACGTTGGTGTAGACGTTCTGCACGTCGTCGGACTCCTCGAGTGCGTCGACGAGTTTGAACACCTTGCGGGCTCCGTCGGCGTCGACCGGGACCTCGACGGAGGCGCGGAAGTCCGCCTCGGCGGAGTCGTAGTCGATTCCCGCCTCCTGCAGTGCACTGCGGACGGCGACGAGGTCGGTGGGCTCGCTCACGATCTCGAATGTGTCGCCGAGGTCGGTGACCTCTTCGGCACCGGCATCGAGGACGGCCATCAGCACGTCGTCCTCGGCCTGGTCACCCTTCTCCAGGGTGACGACGCCCTTGCGGGTGAACAGGTAGGACACCGAACCCGGGTCTGCCATGTTGCCGCCGTTGCGTGTCATCGCGGTACGCACCTCACCGGCCGCGCGGTTGCGGTTGTCGGTGAGGCACTCGATGAGGACGGCGACACCGTTGGGCCCGTAGCCCTCGTACATGATGGTCTGCCAGTCGGCGCCGCCCGCTTCTTCACCGGCGCCGCGCTTGCGGGCGCGCTCGATGTTGTCGTTGGGGACCGACGTCTTCTTCGCCTTCTGGATCGCGTCGTACAGGGTGGGATTTCCCGCAGGATCGCCACCGCCGGTACGGGCCGCCACCTCGATGTTCTTGATCAGCTTCGCGAAGGCTTTGCCACGCTTGGCATCGATCACAGCCTTCTTGTGCTTGGTGGTGGCCCATTTGGAGTGGCCGCTCATGCGATTCAAGCCCCTTTCCTGCTGCCTTTGGCACGCCGAATGCGCGGTTTCAGCTTTGACGATGTTACCCGCAGCCCTGTCGCCGCTGTGCGTTCCCGGGGTAACAACTCGCATAAGTCGCCATTGTTTGCATATAATGCAAACATGTTGATGCGGGTCGACCACAGTTCCACCACCCCACTGGGTGAACAGATCGCCGCGAACGTGCGCGGAGCGTTCCTGCGCGGCGAGATCGGTCCGGGCGACCGGCTTCCCTCCGCCCGGGCACTGGCCGAGTCCATCGACGTCAACCTGCACACCGTGCTGCGCGCCTACGCCGCACTGCGGGACGAGGGGCTGATCGACCTCCGCCGGGGCCGGGGCGCGGTCGTTCGCGCAGACACGGACCCGATTCACACCGGATTGACCGAAGCTGCACGCACTTTCGTGGCCGAGGCACGACGCCTCGGACTCGACACCGACCAGATGCTCGACATGATCAAGGAGACCACCAGACAATGACGACCTCCCGAACGCGCCTCCTCGCCGCGACCTCGGCTGTACCACTCCTCGCGCTCGTGATCGCGAGGCTCGCCTGGAGCGGCGAACTGCCGCCGGTGGTGGCCAGCCACTGGTCCGGCACCGAACCCGACGGGTTCAGCGACACCGATACCTATTTCTGGATTGCGTTCACCGTCTGCGCCGCGGCCACCGTGATCGGCGGTGTCGTGGCGGCCCGGGTCCGCACCGACGCCGCGCTGTGGCTCCCCGCGGCCGTTCTCGCCGGGTGGACGGTGGCCACGGCGTGGATCGTCAGCGTCGCTGCCACGATCGACGCCGGCTCCCCCGAAGCGGCGACGCTGGGGTGGTGGATCGTGATTCCGCTGCTGGGAATCGTGTGGGCGATCGCCACGTTCGCACTGCTCCACCGGACGCCGCGATCCGCGCCGCACGGCCCCGCACCGACCCTGCCCGTTCCCCTGACATCCGGCGAACGCGCCGCCTGGACCGGATACGCCCGCGGACGCTGGGCGGGCGTGCTCGCTCTCGCGATGGCTCTGGCGACCGTCGTGTCCGCGCTGGTGGGAGCGCTGTGGCTCGCCGTCCTGTTCCTCGTCCTGGCGATTCTCGGCGGCGCGTTCGCGTCCGTCACCGTGCAGATCGACCGAACGGGACTGACGCTGTCGTCGTGGAACGTGCGCTGGCGGAGGATCCCCCTCGACTCCGTCGACGAGGCCCGGGTGACCGAGATCCACCCCATGGAGTGGGGCGGCTGGGGCTACCGCTCCACACCCCGAGGGACCGCGGTCGTGATCCGCGGCGGCGACGGCATCGTGGCGACCCGCAGGGACGGCCGCCCGTTCGCGGTCACCGTCGACGGCGCCGCGCAGGGTGCGGCGCTCCTCAACTCGCTCGTCGCACCCCGGCCGGCGGGTTAGACCTTGCGGACGATGTCGACGAACAACTCGTGCACCCGCCGGTCCCCCGTGACCTCCGGGTGGAACGATGTCGCCACCACGGAACCCTGCCGGACGGCCACGATGCGGCCGGCGGCCGCGCCACCCGACTCGGGCACGCGGGCGAGGACCTGCACGTCGTCGCCGACCCGCTCCACCCACGGGGCCCGGATGAACACGGCCCGCATCGGGTCGCCGACGATGCCCTCGAAATCCAGGTCGGATTCGAAGGAATCGACCTGACGGCCGAAGGCGTTGCGGCGCACCGTCATATCAATCGCGCCGAGGTGCTGCGCATCGGGTCTGGTGTCGAGGATCTCGCTCGCGAGGAGGATCATCCCGGCGCACGAACCGTAGGCCGGCAACCCGCCGCGCAACCGCGCCTTCAGCGGTTCGAGCAGTTCGAAGATCTGCAGCAGTTTGCTCATCGTCGTCGACTCGCCACCGGGGATGACGAGGCCGTCGATCTTCTCGAGCTCCTCGGGGCGGCGGATGCCGACCGCGTCCGCGCCCGAATCATTCAGTGCGGCAAGGTGTTCACGGACGTCGCCCTGGAGGGCGAGTACTCCGACGAGGGGACGGGTCATGCCATGTTTCCTGTCTCGATGTCGCGCTGGTCCTGATCGCGCTGGATACGGGTCAACCCCTCCTGCACGACGGCGGCCACCATGGTGCCGTTCCGGTCGAACATGCGGCCCTGGGTGAGGGCGCGGCCGAAGCCGGCGGAGGGTGAGGTCTGGTCGTACAGCAACCACTCGTCGGCGCGGAACGGGCGCAGGAACCACATCGCGTGATCGAGCGACGCGGTCTGCGTCACCACGCCCGGGTGCGGGACCTTCGACGCGCCGAGCAGCGTCATGTCGCTGAGGTAGGCGAGGGTGCAGATGTGGAAGACCTGATCGTCCGGCAACTTGTTGCGGTAGCGCATCCACACACGTTGCTGCGCGGCGATTCCGGGTGTCTTCCGCGTGGAGTCGGCCGGGACGATACGGACGTCCCATTCTTTCCACTCCCGGTAGAGGTCGGTGGCGGCGAGTTCCTCGACGGTCTGTGCGTCGACAAGTTCTTCGGGCGCGGGAACGGATGGCATCGTGTCCTGATGCTCGATGCCCTCGTCCTCGCTGTGAAACGACGCCGACATGGTGAAGATGGCCTTGCCGTCCTGGATGCCGGTGACACGCCTGGTGCAGAAGGATCGGCCGTCCCGGATCCGGTCGACCAGGTACACGGTGGGTTTCAGCGGATTGCCGGGCCGCAGGAAGTACCCGTGCAGGGAGTGGACCTTGTATCTCTCGTCGACGGTACGGACGGCGGAGACGAGCGACTGACCCGCGACCTGCCCGCCGAATGTCCGCTTCAGAACAGACGGATGCACCGCGCCGCGGAAGATGTCCTTCTCCAGCGCCTCGAGTTCGAGAATGTCCTCGATGCTCGCCATCAGCCCTCCTTCTGTGCCTGGTCAAGGTTATCGGCCCGATGCGGGCTCGAGGCACCATGGGTGCCATGACGATGTTCACACCGACGAGCCCGGACGGTCTCGTCGCACTCGTCGCCGAACGCTGCCTCGCAGTGGACGGCACCGCTGTCGTCGCGATCGACGCCCCCGACGGCGCGCACCCGATACCCCTCGCGGACTCGGTCTGCGCGTCGCTGCGGGAGCAGGGCCGGCCCTGCGACGTCGTGTCTCTCCACGACTACGTCCGGCCCGCCTCGCTGCGCCTCGAGCACGGGCGCGACGACGAACTGAGCTACCGCACCCTCTGGTTCGACTACGACGCGCTGAACCGGGAGGTGGTGCGGTCGGTGCGCACCGACCGCCGGTGGTTACCGAGGCTGTGGGACGAGCGCGAGGATCGCTCGGCCCGGTGCGCCCGTGTTCCCGCCGCCGACGGTCAGGTGGTTGTCGTGGCCGGCCCGATGCTGCTCGGCCGGGACCTCGATTTCGATGTCACCGTGCAACTCCACCTGGGTGAGGGGGCGCTGAACCGCCGCACCCCGGGCGATCAGCGTTGGACCGTGCCGGCCCTGCTGCGGCACGCTGCCGGCAACTCGGACGAACCCGACCTGCTGGTGCGGTACGACCATCCGCCCAAACCCGCCGTCCGAGCGGGCCGCTGATCCGCTCACGTCGTGCGCAGGAACCGGGTCAGCCCTTCCTGCACCACCGCCGCGACCAGGTTTCCCTTCCGGTCGAAGATCCGGCCCTGCGCCAACGCTCGCCCGAAACCGGCGGACGGTGACGTCTGGTCGTATAACAGCCATTCGTCTGCCCGGAAGGGGCGCAGAAACCACAGGGCGTGATCGAGTGAAGCGCTGTTGATCTCGACACCGGGGTGCGGTGTCATGGCGGAACCGATGAGCGTCATGTCGCTCATGTAGGCGAGAGCGCAGATATGGAAGACGGGGTCGTCGGGCAGCGTCTTGCGGGATCGGAACCACGCCTGCTGCTGGGCGGCCGCACCGCGCCGACGGTCGACCTCGCCGTGTCCGACCATCCGGATGTCCCAGTCGGACCACTCCTGGGCGAGCCACGCGATCTCCGGGTCTTCGGAGTCACTGGCGAACGGCAGCATGTCGGGCGGCGGGACCACGGGCATCTCGTCCTGGTGCTCGATGCCCTCGTCCTCGACCTGGAAGGACGCCGACATCGTGAAGATCGCCTGACCGTCCTGTACGGCGCTGACCCGTCTGGTGACGAACGAGCGACCGTCCCGGATCCGGTCCACGAGATACACGATCGGCTTCGCGGGGTGTCCGGGACGAATGAAGTAGCCGTGCAGCGAGTGGCACATGAAACGGGGTTCGACCGTGCGGACCGCCGCCACCAGCGCCTGACCGGCCACCTGCCCACCGAACGTGCGGGGAAGCATGGTCTCGGTCGCTATGCCCCGGAAGATGTTCTCCTCGAGGCGTTCCACTTCCAGGATCTCTTCGATCGTCGCCATTCACGGCCCCTTCCGATGCTCGTCCGCTGACACTCTCACACGGATCCGCCGCGCCGACACACCGGCACCGCACGAGGCCGGGTGACCTGGTGCGGTGCCGGTGGAGCAGTGCCGTGAGTGCCGCTCGATCGATCACCGATCGAGCGCGGGAATCACCAGCCGCGTTCGGCGAGCCGGTGCGGGACGGGGATATCGTCGACGTTGATGCCGACCATGGCCTCGCCGAGCCCGCGGGACACCTTCGCCAGGACGTCCGGGTCGTCGAAGAACGTGGTGGCCTTGACGATCGCCGCGGCCCGCTCCGCCGGGTTGCCGGACTTGAAGATGCCGGAACCGACGAACACACCCTCCGCGCCCAGCTGCATCATCATCGCCGCATCGGCCGGGGTGGCGATGCCACCGGCGGTGAACATGGTGACCGGCAGCTTTCCGGCCTTCGCGACCTCGACGACGAGATCGTAGGGCGCCTGCAGTTCCTTCGCCGCGACGTACAGTTCGTCCTCGCTCAGCGAGGTCAGCCGGCGGATCTCGCCGCCGATGGTCCGCATGTGGGTGGTGGCGTTGGACACGTCACCGGTGCCGGCCTCACCCTTGGACCGGATCATCGCCGCGCCTTCGGTGATGCGGCGCAAGGCCTCACCGAGGTTGGTGGCACCACAGACGAAGGGGATGGTGAACTTCCACTTGTCGATGTGGTTGGCGTAGTCGGCGGGGGTGAGGACCTCGGACTCGTCGATGTAGTCGACGCCGAGGGACTGCAGGATCTGCGCCTCCACGAAGTGCCCGATGCGGGCCTTCGCCATCACCGGGATGGAGACGGCGGAGATGATGCCGTCGATCATGTCCGGGTCGCTCATCCGGGACACGCCGCCCTGGGCGCGGATGTCCGCGGGAACCCGCTCGAGCGCCATGACCGCGACCGCACCGGCGTCCTCGGCGATCTTCGCCTGATCGGGTGTGACGACGTCCATGATGACCCCGCCCTTCAACATCTCGGCCATGCCGCGCTTGACGCGCGCAGTACCGGTGGTGGGGGTGGTGTCGGGGGTGCTCACAACGAACTCCTGGGGTGTGGCGTGGATTGACTTCGAATAGCGGCATGCGTGAGCGACGACGTTCACGCTGCAGTACCCGATTCTAGGACGAGCGGCAGTCCACTTCCGTAGCCAGTCCGCGATTGCTGGCTTTCTCGGGAAGCGAGCGGGCTCAGGTGATCGCCCGCACCTCGGGGTCGTCCGCCGCCGACGCGACGGCGCCGGCCTCGTCGAGCAGGTCCGCGAGGTCGTGCGGATACACGGCCTCACCGGCCGCCGCCAGTTCACGAACCGTGTCCGCGGTGCACCACCGGTGACCGGTAATGGTGCGGCTCTCGAGTTCGGTGAAGCCGCCGTGATGCGGCTCGAACCCGTCGGTGCGCAGGGCGAAGAACAGCTCCTCCGAGCGGATGAGCTGGCCGTTCCAGGAGAAGATCGCGACCCGCCGCCACATCGGCCCGCGCAGTGAGTCGGCCGATGCGGTGTGCCCGGTCTCCTCCGCGATCTCCCGGACCGCGGCGGCCCGCAGGTTCTCGCCCTTCTCGACGGCGCCGCCGATCGTGAACCAGTAGTACACGTCGGGGACGGTGGGGTCATGACCGCGGAGCAGCAGGACCCGGCCCTGACCGTCGAGCAGCACCACCCGGGCGGACGTGCGGACAGAGTCGAGGGACAGGCCCTCGGTGACCGCCGCGGCAGACGATCGTTCGGTGATCTCGAAATACGTCGGCAGCGGGGCGGTGCCCCCCAGATGCAGCCAGCGGACCGGCCGCCGGGTGCGGAGCGCGAGGGTGTCGCGGACGGCGTCGTTGTGGAAGCGGCGGGCGATCAGCACCCGCGCCTCGGCATCCGCCAGTTCCGCCACCAACTGGGGTCGCAAAGTGACGAGGTCGAGGGACGACAGCGCACTCGACAGCGCGTTCTCGGCGATCTCGCGTTCCGCCCGGTCCGAGCGTTCGGCCCGCGCGGCCATGGCCGCGAGCGATCTGCCCTCGGGCGGGTCCATCGCGGCGGCGGCCGCCCGCACGACCACCGCCCGGCGGGCGAGGGCAGCATCGAGGGACTGCCAGGACAGATCGGAGCGCACGTGCAGGCGGTCGAGGCGATTGGCCGTTCCGTACGCCCACAGCCCGATCGCCAGGACCACGGCGGCGACCAGGGCGAGAACCAGGATCGTGAGGGCGGAGAACGTCACGAGCCGACCTCCCGGACGCCGTCGCGGCCGACCGTGACCGTCTCGTAGACCCGCAGGATCTGTTCGGCCACCACCGGCCAGTCGTACTCGGCGACCACGGTCCGGCCGACGTCGGTGAGCGCAGCACTGCGCTCGGGGTCTCCGAGTACCGAGTCGATGCCGGCGGCAAGCGCAGCGGCATCCCCCACGGGCACCAGGACCCCGGCCTGCCCGTCCCGCAGGACCCGGCGGAACGCGTCCAGTTCGCTGGCCACGACGGCGGCTCCCGCGGCCATCGCCTCCACCAGCACGATGCCGAAGCTCTCGCCGCCGAGGTTGGGGGCGCAGTACACGTCGGCGCTGCGCAGTGCCGACGCCTTCTCTGCGTCGTCGACCTGACCCAGCAGACGCAGGTGCCCGAACAGGGGACCCGCCTCGCGGCGCAGCTTGTCCTCGTCGCCGCGACCGACCACCAGCACCTCGAGGTCGGGATATTGCTCCACCAGCGCCGGCAGCGCCTTCAGCAGCACGGCCATGCCCTTGCGGGGCTCGTCGTAGCGTCCGAGGAAGAGGATGGTCTTTCCGGGACGCGGGTATCCGGGCAGCGGCTCGGCGTCGGCGAACGCGGGCACGTCGACCCCGTTGGGGATTTCGACGGCGTCGGAGCCGAGTGATTCCACCTGCCACCGACGCGCGAGTTCCGACACGGCGATGCGTCCGCTGATCCTCTCCAGGTAGGGCTGGAGCACCCCCTGAAACGTGCTCAGCACCAACGACTTCGTGGTCGACGTATGGAAGGTCGCCACGATCGGGCCCTCGGCCACACGCATGGCGAGCATCGACAGGCTCGGCGCATTCGGCTCGTGGATGTGCAGGACGTCGAAGTTGTTGTCCGAGATCCACCGCCGGACGCGGGCACTCGCGGCGGGGCCGAAACTCAACCGGGCCACCGACCCGTTGTACGGAATGGCGAGGGCGCGGCCCGCGGAGACGACGAAGTCGGGCAGATCGACGTCGTCGGAGGCCGGGGCCAGGACACTCACCTTGTGCCCGCGCTCGATCAGGACCTCCGCGAGGTCGACGACGTGGGCCTGCACTCCGCCCGGCACGTCGAACGAGTACGGGCAGACCATTCCGATCTTCACGAGTTCTCCATGCGAGCGAGCCTCGCCTGCGACAGGTCGGAGAGCCACAGCGGCTGAAGCATGTGCCAGTCCTCGGGGTGCGCCGAAATGTTGACCTCGAACCGTTCCGCGAGAGCCTGCGTCGCCCCGGCAACCCCGACGCTCGTGTCGATCGGGGGGTCGATACGGAAGCCCCAGCCGCCGTCCGTGAACCAGCAGTGCACCGGAAGCAGCGGAGCGCCGGTGTCGATCGCCAGCTTCGCCGGACCGGCGGGCATGCGGGTCGGTTCGCCGAAGAACGTGACCGGGACGCCCTTCTTCGCCAGATCGCGTTCACCGAGAAGGCACACGATCCCGTTGCCGCGCAGTCGCGCCGACAATTCCACGAACGGTGGGTGCTCTCCCCCGCTGAGCGGGAAGATCTCGAACCCGAGCCCTTCCCGGTAGTCGACGAAACGCCGGTACAGCGACTCCGGCTTCAGCCTCTCGGCGACCGTGGACAGTCCACCCCAGTGCTGGGCGCACCACACCCCGGCCATGTCCCAGTTGCCGCTGTGCGGCAGCGCCAGAATCGCACCGCGGCCGGCTTCCTTCGCGGCGTCGAGGTGCTTCTGGCCTTCGATCAGCTCGTCGAGCGCGGCGCCGGTCTGCACGAGGTCCATCGACGGCAGCCGGAAGGCCTCCCGCCAGTACCGCGCGTAGGACCGCATCGACGCCTTCATCAGCGTGTCCGGCACCTCGGCCGGGGGCACGCCCAGCACGCGGGCGAGATTGCGGCGCAACTGTTCCGGGCCGCCGTTCCGTACGGCGAAGTCGGCTCCCCTGTCGAACAGGGAGACCGCGACCTTCTCGGGCAGCGCGCGGACCAGCCGCCAGCCGGCCGCATACCCCAGGTCGCTGATCCGTTCCGACAGGCCGCTCACTGCGCGGTCGCCTGTCCGTCCGGCGGCGTCGTGTCCGACGGCGGCAGGGGCAGCACGTCCCGCGCGCCCGGCGACCGGCGAACCGCCAGAACCCGCTGGAACACGGTGATCACGCTGCCCACCGACAGCAACCACATCGCGACGTGAACGGCCCACGGGACGCCGAGACCGGTCACACCGGCCCCGACCAGGACGATGATCAGCCGGTCGGGTCGCTCGATGAGTCCACCGTCGGCGGACAGTCCACTCGCCTCGGCCCGCGCCTTGGCGTACGAGATCACCTGCGAGGTGACGAGACATAGCAGCGTCGCGATCAGCAACGGCTTGCTGTTCTCGTGATAGACCGCCCACCAGGCGAGACCGGCGAAGATCGCACCGTCGGCCACCCGGTCGCAGGTGGCGTCGAGGACCGCGCCGTACCGCGTTCCGCCGCCGCGGGCACGGGCCATCGCGCCGTCCAGCATGTCGAACATGACGAACAGCCAGATGAACATCGCTCCCCAGAACAGATGTCCGCTGGGAAACAGTGTGACCGCGCCGGCGACGGTCGCCACGGTGCCGATGACGGTGACGGAATCCGGGGTGAGCCCCGTCTTGACGAGGGCCTTCCCCAATGGCGCCGTCACCTTGGACACGGATGCCCGTCCGAAGAAGCTCAGCACCTCTCCACCCCGTTCTTCACTTCCCGCCAGGAACCCCGAACGCGTGAGTCTGCGACTCGCGCGTCATTCATCTATCGAGTCATTCATTCCAGGCCTTCGCCAGCAGCCCCCGGGTCTCCCGCAGCAACTGCGGCATGACCTTGACCCCGGCGAGGACCGTGATGAAGTTCGCGTCTCCGCCCCAGCGCGGAACGATGTGCTGATGCAGGTGTTCGGCGAGGGACCCGCCGGCCGCCGCCCCGAGATTGAGACCGACGTTGAAACCGTCCGGCCGCGACACCCGCTTGATCACGCGCAGAGCCTGCTGCGTGAACGACATCAACTCGGCGCTCTCCTCTTCCGTCAGGTCTTCCAGCGCCGCGACCTTGCGGTAGGGAACCACCATCAGGTGCCCAGGGTTGTACGGGTACAGGTTCAGCACCGCGTACACGTGCTCCCCGCGGGCCACGATCAGCCCGTCCTCGTCGTCCATCTTGGGGATGTCGATGAACGGTTCGTTCGGGGTGTCCCGCGACTTCGGCGTCTCGGCGATGTACGACATGCGGTGCGGCGACCAGATCCGCTGAAGGTGATCGGGTTCTCCGGGGCCGCGGTCCACGAGGCGGCCGGGGCCGGCGAGCATCTCGTCGGCTGTCACGTCCTCACCTCCGGTCATGTACGTCACCCTTCCTTACCGGGTTGCAGCAGCTCCGCCGTCGGCGAAGCGTTCACGCGGCGGCCGATCCACTCGGTGACGATGCGCACGGCGTCGTCGACGGCCACGCCGTTGACCTGGGTGCCGTCACGGAATCGGAAGCTGACGGCGCCCGCCTCGACGTCCCGCGCACCGGCCAGGAGCATGAACGGCACCTTCTGGGCGGTGTTGTTGAAGATCTTCTTCTGCATGCGGTCGTCGCTCGCGTCGACCTCGGCGCGGACACCCGCCGCCTTCAACTGCTTCACCACGTCGAAGAGGTGGTCGGCGAACGCCTCGGCCACCGGGATGCCCACCACCTGGACCGGCGCCAGCCACGCCGGGAACGCACCCGCGTAGTGCTCCGTGAGCACCCCGAAGAACCGTTCGATGGAGCCGAACAACGCGCGGTGGATCATGACGGGACGCTGCTTGGTGCCGTCGTTGGCGGTGTATTCGAGGTCGAAGCGCTCGGGCAGGTTGAAGTCGAGCTGAATGGTGGACATCTGCCAGGTCCGGCCCAGCGCATCCTGTACCTGCACCGAGATCTTCGGCCCGTAGAACGCGGCGCCGCCCGGGTCCGGCACCAGGTTCAGGCCCGACGCCTCGGCGACCTCGGCCAACGTGTTGGTGGCTTCCTCCCACACCGCGTCGTCACCGACGAACTTGTCCGGGTTCTTGGTGGACAGCTCGAGGTAGAAGTCGTCGAGACCGTAGTCCGCGAGCAGGCCCAGCACGAAGTTCAGCGTGGTGGTCAGCTCGTCGCGCATCTGCTCCTTGGTGCAGTAGATGTGCGCGTCGTCCTGCGTCATGCCGCGCACGCGGGTCAGTCCGTGGACGACGCCCGACTTCTCGTACCGGTACACCGAACCGAACTCGAAGAGCCGCAACGGAAGCTCGCGGTACGACCGGCCGCGGGAGCGGAAGATCAGGTTGTGCATCGGGCAGTTCATCGGCTTGAGGTAATAGTCCTGGCCCGGCTTGCGCACGGTGCCGTCCTCGTTCAGCTCCTCGTCGATGTGCATCGCCGGGAACATGCCTTCGCGGTACCAGTCCAGGTGACCCGACACCTCGTACAGGTGCCCCTTGGTGATGTGCGGGGTGTTGACGAACTCGTACCCCTCCTCAACGTGGCGCTTCCGGGAGTAGTCCTCCATCTCGGTGCGGATGATGCCGCCCTTGGGATGGAACACGGGCAGACCGGAGCCGAGCTCGTCGGGGAAACTGAACAGGTCGAGTTCCGACCCCAGCTTGCGGTGGTCGCGGCGCTCGGCCTCGGCGAGCAGCTCCAGATGCTGCTCCTGCGCCTCCGCCGACTCCCACGCGGTCCCGTAGATGCGCTGGAGATCGGCATTGTCCTGATTGCCGCGCCAGTACGCCGCCGAGCTGCGGGTGAGCTTGAACGCCGGAATGTGCTTGGTGGTGGGGATGTGCGGGCCGCGGCAGAGGTCTCCCCAGACCTTCTCACCGGTCCGCGGATCCAGGTTGTCGTAGATGGTGAGCTCGTTGCCGCCCACCTCCATGATCTCCGGATCGTCGATCCCGGACTTGTCGTCGATCAATTCGAGCTTGAAGGGCTCCTTCGCCAGCTCGGCGCGTACGTCCTCGAGCGACTCGACGACGCGGCGGGAGAACCGCTGCGACCCCTTGACGATCTTCTTCATCCGCTTCTCGAGGTTCGCGAGATCCTCGGGCGTGAACGGGCGGTCGACGGCGAAGTCGTAGTAGAAGCCGTCCTTGATCGGCGGGCCGATGCCGAGCTTGGCCTCGGGGAATTCCTGCTGGACGGCCTGCGCGAGCACGTGCGCGGCCGAGTGGCGGATGACGCTGCGACCGTCGTCGGTGTTCGCCGCGACCGGCTCGACCTCGACGTCGGTATCGGGCGCCCAGGACAGGTCCTTGAGCTGGCCCTCCAGGTCACGGACCACGACGACGACGTCCGGACCCTTGCTCGGGTAGCCGGCCTCCCGAACCGCGGTACCGGCCGTAGTCCCCGCGGGCACCCGGACGAGGGCGGCTGGGGCGGCGGGTGCGGGGGTGCTCACGGCGATGTTCTCCTAGGTGAGGTGTGCGGTGCAGACATGGTGAATGTGCCAGCCCATGTTATCGGCCCAGCAGTCACACCCAACCACGCGTCCGGCTAGAGCGGGCTCTCCAGCCACGAGTAGTCGAGGCCGATCCACGTTCCGACGAGACCGAACGTCCCGAGCAACCACAGCGTCGCCAGGACGACGACACCCGTCAACAGTGCGCCCGCACCCTTGACGACCAGCGACTGTCGCGAGAACCAGTCCATGAAGTTGTCGTAGCGCTTCCGCGCATAGTGCAGCAGCCGGTGCGCCCACGCGAATTCGGACGCGAGGATCCCGAGTCCGGCGAACACGATCAGCCAGCCGGGACCCGGGTAGGGAATCGCGACGATCCCGGCGGCGAGGACGAGGGCGCCGATCACACCCACCGCGATGCGGTACGTCAGGTTCAGGCTCGGCCGCGCGGCGATGTGCTCTCGCCACCGGCGCCAGCGACTCTCCGCTTCCTGGAACGGGGACAGATCCGAATCGTCCACGTCCACGTTCTCGGGAGCGGGTCCCGGCCGAGCTTCTCCGCTAGTCACCAGTCCACCCTACCGACCGCGACCTGCGGCGGCGCGTCGTCGCACCGCCGCAGCCGCTCGCGGGTCAGCCCTTCACGCACACGACCTGCCGCAGATGGGCCACGACCTCGACGAGATCGGCCTGCGCCTCGATCACCTGCTCGATGTCCTTGTAGGCGCCGGGAATCTCGTCGATCACGCCCGCATCCTTGCGCGATTCGACTCCGGACGTCTGCCGCACGAGGTCGTCGACCGTGAAGCGCTTCTTCGCCTTCGTCCGGCTCATCGTCCGTCCTGCCCCGTGCGACGCAGAATTGAACGACAGCTCGGAGCCCAGGCCCCGCACCACATAGGAACCGGTGCCCATGGAACCGGGGATGAGGCCGAGATCACCCCGACCTGCCCTGATCGCGCCCTTGCGGGTGACGAGCATCGGCTCGCCGTCGACGATTTCCTCCGACACGTAGTTGTGGTGACAGGAGATCGGTTCGTCGAACCGCACGGTCCTGCCCGGCAGGGACTGCCGGAAGGCCCGCATCACCAACGTGAGCATGACCGCACGGTTGCGGGCCGCGTACTCCTGCGCCCACGTCAGGTCGTGGCGGTACGCCTCCATCTCCTTGCTCCCGGCGAGGAACACCGCGAGATCGCGATCGACCAGCCGCTGGTTGTGGGGCAATGCCCGCGCCACCGCGATGTGCCGTTCCGCCAGTTCCTTGCCGATGTTGCGGGAACCGGAGTGGAGCATCAGCCAGACCTCCTCCGCATCCGACAGGCACACCTCGATGAAGTGGTTGCCGCCGCCGAGGGTCCCGATTTGCTTCATCGCCTTCGATTCCCGGGACTGGACACCGGAATGGAGGTCACCGAACTCCTGCCAGAAGCGGTCCCATCCCTTCTTCACCCCTGCCGCGTCCGTGACACCCAGTGCGCCGACGTTCACCGACCGCTCGTGCATGGCGAAACCCACCGGCACCGCACGCTCGATGTGCGACCTCATCGACCGCAGGCTGTCGGGCAGGTCGCTCGCGGTGACATCCGTCCGGACCGCCGTCATTCCGCACCCGATGTCGACGCCGACCGCGGCCGGGGCGACCGCCGCGCGCATCGCGATGACGGAACCGACCGTTGCACCCTTGCCCACGTGGACGTCGGGCATGACGCGCACACCGTGGACCCACGGCAGGTCGGCCATGTTCCGCAGCTGCTGCAACGCAGCCTGCTCGATGGTCCACTCCTCCGCCCACATCAATGTCGGCGCGGTGGTGCCCTCCAGCCTCACGGGGAACATTCGACTCGGTCCTTCGATAGCGGATCGCCCGGGGAGTTTCGGCCGGCTGAGTTCATTGTCCGCCGCGCCGCGGAGCCGCAACAACCGAATTATTCGGGTGAACACACGAAAAAGAAGAGGGCGTTTCCGATTACGGAAACGCCCTCTTCTTTCTGTGGTCCCGGCTGGGATCGAACCAGCGACCTCCCCGGTGTGAACGGGACGCTCTTCCACTGAGCCACGGGACCGATGCGCGCCAAACACTCGCGCTCGAACGAGTTGGAACATTAACACGACCGAGCCGCCGAACGAAAATCACGTCGATGGGATTCGCGCCGACCCCCACCCGGGCCGTGCCCGAGACCCGGCGTCGTTCATGCGTAGTTCACCGCCTGATCCCTTGACCTGCAGATTTGTAACTATCGCGGATGGTCGGCTAATGTTCTCAACCGCACCACGGAGAACATTCTCCGCGAGTTACACGGTGCATGCGGACGTGGCGCAGCTGGTAGCGCACAACCTTGCCAAGGTTGGGGTCGCGGGTTCGAATCCCGTCGTCCGCTCGAGAGGTTGGACTCAACCTTCACGGTGGAGTGGCCGAGTGGTGAGGCAACGGCCTGCAAAGCCGTGCACACGGGTTCGATTCCCGTCTCCACCTCGCGCGATTAGCTCAGCGGGAGAGCGCTTCCCTGACACGGAAGAGGTCACTGGTTCAATCCCAGTATCGCGCACCGAGATAGATGATAGATGCTCGACTGTTTGACTTGCTCGACTGTGACGGCCCCCTCGCGGGGGCTTTCACGAATGCGGACGTGGCGCAGCTGGTAGCGCACAACCTTGCCAAGGTTGGGGTCGCGGGTTCGAATCCCGTCGTCCGCTCTCTTTTTTCCATCCCGCGCGATTAGCTCAGCGGGAGAGCGCTTCCCTGACACGGAAGAGGTCACTGGTTCAATCCCAGTATCGCGCACCACTTCGCATCAATCGCACAGTGAACAACAGTTCAGCCCCGGTCGTCGACCGGGGCTGAACTGTTGTTCCGTGTCAGGCACGCCGCAGCCGGTTGGCGGCGGAGATCATCGCCCGCAGAGTCGATTCCGTGTGGGATTCACCGATGCCCATCGCCCAGAGCCGGATGCCGTCGCTCTCACAGAGCAGGAACGTCGCCGTGCGGTGCCCGATCTCGCGCTGATGAAACGACAGGATTTCCATCGCACAGCCGGCGCCGTACAGCATCGAGGTCATGGCGGCCACCGGGCCGGGCGCGCTCGCACCGGTCTTGCAGATCGATTCGCCGATACCGAGCGTCGCTTCGAAGTCCCACATTCCGGGGCCGATCTTCGTTTCCGACCAGCTGCCCAGACGAAACGGCCCACTGGACGGCGCGTAGGTGCTCTCGAACGCGGACCACGTCATGCCGGCGGATTCGTTCCGGAGTTCCCGCGGCAGCGACTCGAGGTGGCGCGCAGCGGACGGATCGGCGGCCGGAGTCGACGAGGGAAAGGATGAGGCGAAAGAAGTGGAGGTGCTCATTCTCGTGGTCTTCCTGCAAGAAGGGAGGACCAACGCGTAGTTCAACGACCCGCAGCGAGGGGTCGGTCCGTATCAGACCCCGCTACGGCGGAGAACTACGAGAATGCGCTGCATGGGTGACACTGTAAGCGACAACCGTCCGCCGGGACAACCCCGGTTCGCGCTCTCGCACCGACCACAGGTGGGGTGGGTGACGAAATCGTTACCGCTGCATCTGGAACGTGAGGAAATCCTCATGTATCGTCTAACTAGCCATCCACCCCCCCGATGGCAATGAGCCCCAGCCATGACCCCCCATCCACGGCTGGGGCTCAGTCTTGTGCCAGGAGCCTTGCGCGGTTTCCAGACCTTCGGGGTTTTCGGACATTTCGCCCGCCCATTCGGAGAACGCTGCACATCTCGGCAAAGTATTGGACACTCGTCCAACCGGATGTCCACGACCGAAGGCCGCCTCGCCATGACGGATTCACCACACGCGGATGCGTCCGCGTACCCTCGCCCGGCACGGATCGCCGCCGCGGCCGCCTTCGGGTTGCAGGGTTTTCTCCTCGCGGCCATCCTCACCCAACTGCCCCAGTACCAGGACCGATTCGGGTTCGACGACACCGTCATCGTGGTCGCCGTCGTGACGGTGTCTCTCGTCGCCGGCGCGGGAAGCGTCCTCGCCGAGCACCTGGCCCGCCGATTCTCCAGCAAGTCCGCGCTCCGATTCGGGCTCGCGACCATCGCGGTCGCCGGCGGCGCGCTCGGTTTCAGCCCGAACACCGCGGCCTTCTTCGCCTGCCTGTCCGTGTACGGCGCCGGACTCGGCATGGTCGACGCCGCCGCCAACATGCAGGCCGTGTCGATCCAGCACGCCTACGGCCGGTTCATTTTGTCTTCTTTCCACGCCGTGTGGAGTGTCGGGGCGATCGCGGGCGCGCTGTTCGTCGCCGCCACCTCCGCACTCGACGTGGGTGTCGCCGCCGCGCAGCTGACGGCGGCACTCGTGGTGGCCGTCGGTCTCGCGCTCTGCGGCCCCCGGCTCCTCGTCCGGACCGAGCCGAACCGCACCACACCCCCGACGGCCGGTGGTGCGATCGTTCCGCTCCGCGCTCTGCTCGCACTCGGTTCCGCGATGGCGTTGTTCTACGCCATCGACTTCAGCGTCGGCAACTGGTCCGCGCTGTACCTCAGGAACGTCCTGTTCGCGGATGCCGGCACCGCCGCCCTCGCATTGGCCGCCTACCAGTGCGCCGCACTGGCGTCGCGGCTGAGCGGCGACTTCTGGGTGGCGAAGTACGGCGAGATCGCCGTCGTCCGTGCGGGTTCCGCGATCGGCATCGCCGGAATGACCATCGTGGCGCTCGCCCAGTCCCCCGCCATCGCGATCGCCGGGTTCCTCGTCGTCGGCCTCGGAGTGCCGGTCGTCGCTCCCCTGTGCTTCAGCGCCGCCGGACGGCTGGCACCCACCGGGCAGGTGGACGACGTCGTCGCGCGGATCAACCTGTTCAACTACGTCGGAACCCTCGTGGGCGGGGCGATCGTCGGCGGCGTCGCGGCCGCGACGAGCCTGCGGATCGGGTTCGTCGTCCCGCTTCTGTTCGCGGTGGCGCTGCTCCTGCTCGCCCCCGCGTTCGCCCCGGACCGGGACCGCGACAGGCGATCCGAGTGGGCCCCGGAACGTGAATGACGGCAGATGTTCTACTTAGGTCATGCCGACTTGGGGATGGTTCGTGATCGCCGTGGCGATCGTCTACGTCGCGGTTCTGGTCTCGTCACGCTCCGGTTGCGGCGGCTCGCACACACCACCCGACCTGCATCCCGCATCGACGTGGCGGCAGCTGGACGAATCCGTCCGGAGCGAGGTGACAGGTCTCCTCGACCGCGGGAGAACGCGCGCGGCGATCAAGGTCCTCGTCGCGCGAGACGGGATCGGAGTGCGGCACGCGAGGGCGACGGTCGAGTACGGCCGGCTCCACGCCGCCGAGACCATTGCGGCGATCACACCGCTGCGGGACAGTACGGGGATGACACTTCGGGAAGCGAAGGACACGGTGGATCAGCTGTGACTGTCGAAATAGACCCGGCGGGCATCTGGGATTCCGAGGCCATCGCCGATGTCGCCGCGGCGACTTTCCCTCTCGCGTGCCCGCCCGGTGCGACCCAGGACGACATCGCTGCCTTCATCGACGACGTGTTGTCGGCCGAACGGTTCTCGGAGTACCTCACCGACCCGAATCGCACCGTCCTGAAGGTCACCCACGGCGGAGCGATCGTCGGGTACGCGATGCTCGTCGACGGTGAACCCGCCGACGCGGACGTGAGCCGCGCCGTGACACTGCGACCGACCACCGAGATCAGCAAGCTGTACGTGCTGCCCGGCAATCACGGGACCGGCGTGGCGTCGGCGCTGATGGACGCGATCGTCGAACGCGCCGAAGCCGCCGGATGCGCCGGACTGTGGCTGGGAGTCAACCAGGAGAACGTTCGGGCCCAGCGCTTCTACGCGAAGCACGGATTCACGAAGGTCGGGACCAAGACGTTCCTCGTGGGCACCCAGCTGCACCACGATTTCGTGATGCAGCGGGCGCTGTAACGAGCCGGGTCAGCTCGCGGCGACCTCGAAGCGCGACAACGCGAGCAGCCGCGACGTGGCACGCAGGTACTTCTTCCGGTATCCACCGGCCAGCATCTCGGGGGTGAAGATCGCGTCGAGCTTCGCGCCCGCCACGGTGACCGGGATGCTCGCGTCGTACAGGCGGTCGGCGAGCACCACCAGGCGCAGCGCCACCGACTGATCCTCGGCGGGGTGGACGCCGTCCAGGAACACGGCCGGAATGCCCTCGACCAGCTTGTTGTAGCGGGACGGGTGCAGCGTGCTCAGGTGCTTGCACAGCTCGTCGAAGTCGTCGAGCGTGGCGCCCGGGATGCTCTCGGCGCGCTCGGCGAGCTCCTCCGAGGAGATCGGGTCCGGGGCCGGCGGCAGGTCGCGGTGCCGGTAGTCGGGTCCGTCGACGCGGATCGTCTCGAAGATCGAACCCAGCTTCTTGATCTCGCGCAGGAAGTCCTGCGCGGCGAAGCGGCCCTCGCCGAGCTGACCGGGCAGTGTGTTCGACGTCGCGACGATGGAGACACCCCGTGCCGACAACTCCGACAGCAGGCGGGACACCAGCATGGTGTCGCCCGGGTCGTCGAGTTCGAATTCGTCGATGCAGAGGACGCTGTGATCGGACAGCTGCTCGACGGCCTTGTTGAAGCCGAGAGCGCCGACGACGTGCGTCAGTTCCACGAACGTGCCGAACGCCTTCGGCGACGGGACACTGTGGAAGATCGAGGCCAGGAGGTGGGTCTTGCCCACACCGAAACCGCCGTCGAGGTAGAGACCGGCGCCGGTGGACGGCGCCTTCTTCCCGAACAGGCCGCGTCGACCGCCGCTGCGGATCTTCACGACCTTCTTCGCGAACTCCTCGGCCTTCTGGACCGCGGCGGCCTGGCTGGGTTCTGCGGGGTCGGGGATGTACGACGCGAAGCTCACCTCGTCGAACATGGCCGGGGGCACCATCTGAGCTACCAACTGATCAGCCGGCACCACGGGGCTGCGATCGACAAGACGTGCATGCATACAAGCAGGGTATCCACGTGTTGTGATCACCAACATGCACCGTGTACATATTGCGACATTTTTCACACCGGACGCCCCTCCTTCCCGGGAGGAGTCCAGTGAATCGACCGCGAACACCCTGCGTGAGCTCTATGCGTACCCGGAAGACACACGGCGGCCCTGGGTCCGCGTCAATTTCGTGAGCAGTATCGACGGCGCCGTCTCCGTCGACGGCGTCAGCGGGGCGCTCGGCACACCCGCGGACAAACTCGTCTTCGACACCCTCCGCGAGTTGGCCGACGTCGTGGTGGTCGGGGCGGGAACCGTCCGGGCGGAGAACTACGGCGGGGTGCGCGTCGGCGCGGAGGGCAGGCGACGCCGCGCGGAGTCGGGGATGGCGGAGGTACCGCCGATCGCCGTCGTGTCTGCTCGCGCCCTCCTCGACCCGCACTCACGCCTGTTCACCGACACGGAGGTGCCACCGATCGTCGTCACGTGCACGGGCGCCGACCCGGCGCGGGTCCAGGCTCTCGCCGACGCGGGTGCGCGGATCGTGACGGCCGGCGCGGGACAGGTCACCGGCGCTGGACTGATCTCCGCGCTCGACGACCTCGGACTGCGCAGAGTGCTGTGTGAAGGGGGACCCAGCCTGTTCGGTCAGCTGACCCACGACGACGCGGTCGACGAAGTCTGCCTGACCACGGCACCCGTGCTCGTGGGCGGAACCGCGGGCCGCGTGGCCACGTCGCCGCATGCCCGGACCACCGCGATGACTCCCGCGCACATCCTCACCGACACCGACGGCACCGTCCTCACCAGATGGGTGCGCCTGCCCCGCCCGTAGCGGAACCTGGCAGGCTGGTCGCCATGCGCAGATCGGTGTTGCTCGCAATGGTTCTCGTGGTGTGCAGCGCGTGCGGAGCCGGACCGTCCAACCGGCCGCACGTGGCGGTCGAACGCGAGGGTGTGGGCAGCGAACCCACCGCAACGGAGACCGAGAACCCCGACGCTCCCCCGCCCGTGTTGCAGACCCCGAAGAACGATCTGGCGTGGACCGACTGCACGCAGAGCACGCTCGCCGCCCTGGGCCCGGGAACGACACCGCCCGCCGGGCTCGTCTTCGAATGCGGCTCGTACGAGTCGGCCGTCGACGAGAGCGGCACCCTACCCGGCTCCTTCACGATGGGTGCGATGCGGGCACGGCTCGCCGACACCCCCGAGAACGCGGCCCCGCTGGTGCTCACGTCGGGATCGGACCGGTCGTCGACCGCGACGCTCGCAGCGCTGAGCACCGGCGGTCTGACATCGCTGCTGTCGACGCGGCCGGTGGTCGCGGTGGACCGCCGCGGGATCGCCTCCTCGCAGGAGATCGAATGCCTCACCCCGGAGCTCCGCAGCAGCCTGGCGAATCTCGGGCAGTTCGACCCGGGGACGGGAGACCAGGTCGACAAGGTGACCGCGCTGGGCCGCGACGCCACCATCGCGTGCACCGACTACCTGCAGCCGCAGGAACTCGCGTTCGACAGCACCCACGCCGCGGACGACATCGAGGAGCTGCGCCGCACCTGGGACGTCGATGCGCTCGGCATCCTCGCCACCGGTAACGGCAGTGCCGTCGCGCTCAGCTACGCGGCCAAGTACCCCGGTCGGGTCGGCCGGCTCGTCCTCGACTCCCCCGCCGTCACGACGGTGGATGCCGCGACCGCCACCGAGCAGCAGGTCGCGGGTCAGGAGGCGGCGTTCGACGCGTTCGCCCGCCAGTGCACGGCCCTGAACTGTTCCCTCGGTGCCGATCCCCGCGCCGCGATGTCGGACGCCGTCACCCGCGCCGCGAACGGCCAGATCCCGCGGGTCTCCGCGAACGCCCTCCTCACCGCGGTGTCCGGGTCGCTCGCCGCGGCGGGCGGCGACCAGCAGGGCCGCGTCCGCGCCCTGTCCGATGCGGTATCCGCCGCCCTCGCCGGAAACACGGCGCCGATCCTCGCGGCGATCACGCAGGCCGAGGCGGCCTACGAGACCGACGGCCAGTTCATCACCCGCTGCACGGACGGCCAGCAGTGGCCCGCACCCGACCGTGTTCGCGAACTGCAGAAGCTGTGGGGCGAGCGGTTCCCGCTGTTCGGCCCGAACGCCGCCGTCGGACTGCTCGCGTGCACCTCCTGGCCCGCGACCGCGCCGCCCGCCCTGCCCGGCGAGCTGACACTCCCGGTCCTGGTGCTGAGCGGCACCGCCGACCCGGTCGTCGGGAACGCCGGGGTGGGGACGGTGACCGGGGCCGTGTCGAGCGCAGGCGCCGCGACGGCGACCCTGACGTGGCACGGCAGCGGCCACCCCGCCACCCATTCGGACTGCGCGCAGAAGTCGATCGTCACCTACGTCACGGACGGTGTGCTGCCCCCGGACGGCAGCGCCTGCCCCGCCTAGCCGACGTGTTCGGCCCGACACCCACAGGGGGTGCGTGACCGCACGTCAGAGCTTCTCGGTGTACCGTGCCGTGGTGTTCCTTCGACAACTCGAACCGCGCACCGGGCGGACTGCCAACGAGGTCATCAACTTCGCGCTGTGGCCGATCGCCGTCATGACCGTGCTGCATCGAGTGGTCGTCAAGGCGGTCAACGGGTACATCACCGACGACTTCCGTCCGGTCTACAACGCTGCGCTGGCGTTCCTCAACGGGCGACCCGTGTACACCGCCAACTTCGACTGGGTGGATCCGCACTACCTGTATCCGCCGTCCGGCACCCTGCTGATGGCCCCGATCGCGGTGATCGACCCCGAGAAGTCCCGGTGGTTGTTCATCATCGCCAACGCGATCGCGATCATGATCGCGCTGTACCTGCTGCTGCGGCTGTTCGGGCTGGGATTGAACTCCATCGCCGCGCCAATCCTGTTGCTCGCCACGTTCTCGTCCGAGACCGTCACGAACACCCTCGTCTTCACCAACATCAACGGCCTCGTCCTGCTCGGTGAGATCGCGTTCCTCGTGTTGCTCATGAAGCGGAAGGACATGTGGTCCGGGGTCGCGATCGGGCTGACGTTCGCGGTCAAACCGATCCTCGCCCCTCTCCTGCTGCTCCCGCTGGTGCGCGGCCAGTGGAAGGTGTTCGTCACCGCGATCGGCATCCCCCTCATCCTCACCGCGGTGGCGTGGCCGCTGTCCGCGGACCCGATGGACTTCGTGCACCACACCGTGCCGTATCTGATGGAGTCGCGCGACTACTTCAACAGCGCGATCGTCGGCAACGGCAAGTACTACGGTCTCCCGACCGCCATGGTCTGGGCCCTGCGCGGCGTCTTCACCGCCATCGTGCTCGGGTCCTTGTGGTTGCTGTACCGCTACTACCGCCACGACGAGCTGTTCTTCGTGGTCACCACGTCCGGGGTTCTGCTGACCGCGTCCTGGCTGCTCGGCTCGCTGGGCCAGATGTACTACTCGATGATGCTGTTCCCGCTGCTGATGTCCGTGGTGCTGAAGAACTCGGTGATGCGGAACTGGCCGGCTTGGCTGGCCGTGTACGGGTTCATGAGTTACGACAGCTGGCTGTCGAGCCGGTTCATCGAGGCCGGCCGGACCGCGGAGTACATGAAGACCACCCTGGGGTGGAGCCTGATCCTTCTCGTCATCTTCGGTGTGCTGACCGTCCGGTACGTCACCGCGCGCCGGGACGGGCGACTCGACCGGGGCATCGACCCGGCGTTCCTGCTCGAACCGGACCAGAAGGCACAAGACACTCTGCCGGACCCCGAGCCGGACGAACAGCCACAGGTCGAGTCGGCCGCCGCCAAGACGTAGGCCGCGTCGCGGGGCGGGCGTCGCGGCCGGAATCGGCGAAACGTATTAGCGTGGAGCCATGAGTTCGCAGCAGCAGGATCCCACGCAGTCCGCACCGAAGGTTGCTCTCTCCGACAGCGAGTGGCGCGAGAAACTGACTCCCGAGGAGTACGCGGTGCTGCGCCAGGCCGGCACCGAGCGCCCCTTCGTCGGCGAGTACACCGGCACGAAGACGGAAGGCGTCTACCACTGCCGCGCCTGCGGGGCCGAGTTGTTCCGCAGCACGGAGAAGTTCGAATCGCACTGCGGGTGGCCGTCGTTCTTCGACCCGGCCGACTCGGACGCCGTCATCCTGCGCGAGGACAGCTCACTCGGCATGCGCCGCGTCGAGGTGGTCTGCAGGACGTGCCACAGCCACCTGGGCCACGTCTTCGAGGGTGAGGGTTACCCCACCCCCACCGATCAGCGCTACTGCATCAATTCGATCTCGCTGGTCCTGGAACCGACCGGCGAATGATCGTGGGCGGATCGTACGCGCGGATCGGCGGCAGCTCGCCGTCGTAGCGTTCGATGTCGACGAGCACGTGCTGGCCCGTGCAGCCGTGGGCGAGTGACGACGTGCCCACGTCCGGGGTCAGCACGTTGGGGTTTCCGTGCACGCAGAGGGAATCCGGATCGGTGGCATCGAGTGGGTCGTACCAGGCGCCCGTCGACAGCTGGACGACACCGCGGCGCACGCCCTCGTCCACCACCACACCGGCGAGGCAGGCGCCGCGGTCGTTGAACACGCGGACGACGTCTCCGGCGGCGAGACCGCGCCGGGCCGCGTCGTCCGGGTGGATGCGCAGCGGTTCGCGTCCCCGGATCTTCGACTTCTGGCTGGCGCCGCCGTGGTCGAGCTGGCTGTGCAGGCGGGTGCGCGGCTGGTTGGCGATCAGGTGCAGCGGGAATCGCTCGGCCCGCCGGCCGCCCAGCCATTCCTCGGGCTCGTACCAGCGTGGGTGGCCCGCGCAGTCGTCGTAGCCGAATCCGTCGATGTCCTCGGAGAAGATCTCGATCCGCCCGCTCGGGGTGGCGAGGGGGAACTTCACCGGGTCGGCCCGGAAGTCGCCGAACAGGATCAGGTCGTCCTCGGTGCGCATCCGCACCTGCCCCCGCGTCCAGAATTCGTCGAAGTCGGGGGCCGGACCGCCGTCCGCGCGGACGAAGTCCCGCCACTGCCCGTACAGGTGCTCGAGCCACTGCTCGGACGAGCGGCCCTCCGTGAACTTCTCGCCGACGCCCAGTTTCCGCGCCACCGCGGCGAACGTGTCGTAGTCGTCCCGAGAGTCGGCGTACGGCTGCACCGCGGCGTGCATGGCGACGAGCAGCGGGTCGTTGCGGGTGCAGCTGATGTCGGCCCGCTCGAGTGACGTGGTGGACGGGACCACGATGTCGGCGTGCCGGGCCATCGGTGTCCAGTAGGGGTCGTGGACCACGATCGTGTCCGGCCGGGTCAGTGCCCGGCGGAGCCGCGGAATGTCCTGATGGTGGTGGAACGGGTTGCCGCCGGCCCAGTACAGCATCTTGATGTCCGGGTACGTCAGCCGCTGACCGTCGTAGTCGAACGGTGCGCCCGGGTTCAGGAGCATGTCCGAGATCGCGGCCACCGGAATGAAGTCGCGGACGGGGTTCAGCCCCTGGGGAAGCGTCGGCAGCGGGTACGGGACGGGCGCGAGCCCGGGCTCGTTCATCGAGCCGTAGCCGTGGCCGAAACCTCCACCGGGCAGGCCGATCTGGCCCAGCATCGCGGCGAGGGTGACCCCCATCCAGGGGGCCTGCTCGCCGTGCCGGACCCGCTGCAGCGACCAGGTGACGGTCACCATCGTCCGGCCCGACGCCATCCGCCGCGCGAGGGCGGCGAATTCCGCGGCGGGGATGCCGGAGATCCGCTCGGCCCACCCCGGCGATTTGGGCACCCCGTCGGTGCGGCCGAGGAGGTAGTTCTCGAAGCGGTCGTAGCCGACGCAGTGACTGTCCAGAAAAGCCGTGTCGTGCAGGCCTTCCGTCGCGAGGACGTACGCGAGCGCGAGCATGACCGCCACGTCGGTGCCGGGCACCGGGGCGTGCCGTTCGGCGGCGCCGTGCATGTCGTCGCTCAGAGGACTGAACGACACGACGGATCCGCCGCGGCGGCGGAGCGCGTCGAGTGCGTCGCGGGTGGGGTGGTCGCTGGTGCCGCCGTGATTGATGCCGGTGTTCTTCAGCGGGACGCCGCCGAAGCACACCATGAGGTCGGTGTGCTCGGCGATGACCTTCCAGGACGTGGAGCGGGCGAACAACTTCCAGTGCGTGCCCACGACCCGGGGCATGATCACACCCGTCGCGCCCAGCGAGTAGCTGTGCACGGAACGGGTGTAGCCGCCGAGGGTGTTCAGGAACCGATGGACCTGGCTCTGCGCGTGGTGGAAACGTCCCGCGCTGGCCCAGCCGTACGAGCCGCCGTAGATCGCGGTGTTGCCGTAGGTGTCGACGATCCTGCGTAATTCGCCGGCCAGCCGCTGGGTCAGTTCTTCCCAATCGACCGACACGAACTCGTCGGAGCCGCGGGAACCGCTGGGGCCCGGACCGTTCTCCAGCCACCCGCGGCGCACCACCGGTCCGGTGATCCGCGCCTTGGTGCGGACCGACCCGGCGATGTTGCCCAGCACCGGTGACGGGTCCGCGTCACCGGTGTACGGGTGCGCGGCGACGACGTCACCGTCGGCGACCTCGGCCTCGAACATGCCCCAGTGCGACATGTGCTGATAGCGGGGCGCGGTGCGGGCCCCGTCGGCGTCACTCATCGATGATGCGTCAGATCACGGAAGAGCCGTGACGAGCTTCTCCACATCCACCCGCGGGCCGGTGAAGAACGGCACCTCCTCGCGGACGTGCAGTCGGGCCTCGGTGGCGCGCAGATCACGCATGAGGTCGACGATGCGGTACAGCTCCGGCGCTTCGAACGCCAGGATCCACTCGTAGTCGCCGAGCGCGAACGCGGGCACGGTGTTGGCGCGCACGTCCTTGTAGGCGCGGGCCGCCATGCCGTGGTCGGCGAGCATCTTGCGCCGCTCGTCGTCGGGCAGCAGGTACCACTCGTAGGAGCGGACGAACGGGTACACGCAGATGTAGTTGCCCGGGTCCTCGCCGGCCAGGAACGCCGGGATGTGGCTCTTGTTGAATTCGGCGGGACGGTGGCACGCGACGTTGCTCCACACCGGCTTGCTCGCGCGGCCCAGGGCGGTGGTGCGGCGGAAGTCGGCGTAGGTGGCCTGGAGGGCCTCGATGCTCGCCGAGTGCGTCCAGATCATGAAGTCGGCGTCGGCGCGCAGTCCGGCGACGTCGTACAGGCCGCGGACCACGACGCCCTTCTCGGACTGACCTTCGAAGAAGATCCGCGCCTCCTTGATCACGGCTTCCCGGTCGTCCCCGAGAACACCGGGTTCCACCTGGAACACCGAGAACATGAGGTAGCGAATTTCAGAGTTCAATGCGTCGAAGTCGAGGCGTGCCATGGGTCTATCGTGCCACTCGCCCCGCGAGCCGTGTAGCCGCCGTCGTCGCAGCGGCGACGCACGCGGGAACACCCACCCCGTGCAGCAGCGCTCCAGACACCTCCACACCGTCCAGACCTGCGACTTCCTGCTCGATCACCGCCACCCGGTCGAGGTGGCCGGGACCGTACTGCGGCAGGCCACCGTGCCAGCGCTGGACGTGCGCCGCCACGGGCTCGGCGGACACCCCGGTGACCGTCGCGAGGTCGCGCCGGGCCGCGGCGATCAGTTCGTCGTCGGGTGCGTCGACCACGGCGGCGTCGCCGAACCGGCCGAACGAAGCCCGGACGAGGGTCACCTCGCGCTCGGCGAGATGCGGCCACTTGCGGCTCGACAGGGTGAACGCCTTCGCGCCGAGCGCGGCATCGGTGGCGACGAGGATCCCCGAGTTCTGCGGGACGCCCGCGTCGGTCGGCAGCGCCAGCGCGACGACCGCCGAGGAGGCCAGCGGGATGTCCGCGGCCGCCGCGGCCGCGCGGGGGGCGACGTCGGCGAGCAGGTCGGCGAGTTGCGGAGCGGGCACGGCGAGCACGACTCCGTCGACCCTGCCGACCGGGTCCGCGTACCAGCCGTTGCCGTCGCGCGTGAGCGTCCGGATGCGCTCGTGCACGATCTCCGCCGACGCGGCCGCCGACAGTGCCCGCAGCAGGACGCCGTAGCCGTCGCGCAGCGCCCCGAACACCGGACCGGCGGCGGGCGCGGGGAGGGCCTCCGCCACGGCCGCGGACAGGCTTGCGGCACCTCGGTCGAGGGCGGCGGCGAGCGTGGGAACCGCGGCACGGACACCGATGGTGTCGGCGAGGCCCGAATAGACCCCTCCGAGAAGCGGATCCACCGACCGCTGGACCACCTGCGCGCCGAACCGGTCGCCGACCAGTGCACCGACGGCGATGTCCGCGCCCGGTGTCCAGTCGAGGGGGACCGTCCGCTCCCCCGCCACCCGCGCGAGTGTCCGGTCGTCGACGAGGCCGCGCAGGCTGTCGGCGTCGGCGGGTATCCCCATGAGCGTGTTCGCCGGCAGCGGGTGCAGTGCGTCCTCGGACCAGATGAGCGGACGCAGACCCGCCGGGTGCACCAGCTGGTCGGAGAGGCCGAGTTCGCCGAGCAGCGCGGGCAGTTCCGGGCGCCGCGCGATGAACGCTTCGGCGCCCACGTCGACGGGTTCACCCGCCAGCTCCACCGTGCGCAGCTTGCCGCCGAGCCGCCCCGCACCGTCGGCGACGGTGATCCGCGCGCCGGCGCCGAGCCGCTGCCGCAGGCGGTACGCGGCGACCAGCCCGGAGATGCCGCCGCCGACGACGAGAACGTTCGGCGACGACCCGGTCACAGCGAGTGCACCAGCTCGACCAGGGCGGTCAGCGCGCCCGGATCGGTGTCGGGCAGGACGCCGTGCCCGAGGTTGAAGATGTGCCCGGTGGCGCCGGCGGCGAGGGCGGCGTCGGCCTCCGCGGTGATGCGGCGGACCTGCTTCTCGACGGCCGCGGGTCCCGCGAACAGCACGGCGGGGTCGAGGTTGCCTTGAAGCGCCTTGCCGGGGCCGACCCGGCGCGCGGCCACGTCGAGCGGGATGCGCCAATCGACGCCGACCACGTCGGCACCCGCCTCGCCCATCGCGCCGAGCAGTTCACCGGTGCCGACCCCGAAGTGGATGCGGGGCACCTTCGCGCTCTCCACCTCCGCGAACACCCGCTCGGAGTGGGGCAGGACGAACTCCCGGTACTCGGCCAGCGAGAGCGCTCCGGCCCACGAGTCGAACAGCTGGACCGCGTCGACGCCGGCGCGCAGCTGGGTCTGCAGGAAGGTGATGGTGGTGTCGGCGAGGGTGCCGAGCAGCGCATGCCACGTCTTGGGGTCGGAATGCATGAGCGCCTTCGTGCGCTCGTGATTGCGGCTGGGACCGCCCTCGACCAGGTAAGAGGCGAGGGTGAACGGGGCGCCGGCGAAACCGATCAGCGGCGTCGACCCGAGTTCGGCGGTGAGCAGCTGCACGGCCTGCGCGACGGCGCCGACCTCCTCGGGCACCAGGCGCGGCAACGCGGCGACGTCGGCGATCGACCGGACCGGGTTCGCGACGACGGGACCGGTGCCGGCCACGATGTCGAGATCGATTCCCGCGGCTTTCAGCGGCACGACGATGTCGGAGAACAGGATCGCGGCGTCGACGCCGTGCCTGCGCACGGGCTGCATGGTGATCTCGCAGACGAGTGCCGGGTCGAAGCACGATTCGAGCATGCCGATACCCGACCGGATCTCGCGGTACTCGGGAAGGGAGCGGCCCGCCTGCCGCATGAACCACACCGGGCGATGGCGGGGAGCGCGACCCTCGGCGGCCGCCAGGAGGGGTGCATCGGGGAGCACCCGCCTCGCGGCGTACGTCGCCCGCTCACTCATGCCTGCATTGGTGCTTTCCAACCCGCTCATCGGTCCTCGCGCTCTCTGCCTGCTCGAATTTCGGCAGCTCTCATGCTGCCATGCCGGGACTCCGCCGCCGATCGACCCTGCTCGGCGCGCCTCCGACGAGATGCGTTGGTGCGGGTCTAACGTCCCGAGCTGTGACGACTTCGGGATCGCCCGCCGAACCGGCCGAGTTCCGCGCCGCCGTCGAAGCGATGAACTCCGCGCAGGTTCGCGCGGACATCGAACTGGGCCCCATCCGGCCCCCACAGCGGCTCGCGCCGTACAGCTACGCCGTCGGCGCAGAGGTCGTGCACGAGGACACCGGGGTCGTCGCCGAACAGAGCGAGGGTGACGCGTTCGGCAGATTGATCCTCCTGTTCGACCCCGAGGGCGACGAGGCCTGGAACGGCACGATGCGGTTGGTCGCCTACATTCAGGCGGATCTCGATGCCGCGGTCGCGTCGGACCCGCTTCTTCCCGAGGTGGCGTGGAGCTGGCTCGTCGACGCTCTCGAATCGCGGCACGAACCCCTCAACGCGCTCGGCGGCACCGTGACCGCGACGACGTCGGTGCGGTACGGCGACATCGCCGGTCCCCCACACGCGCATCAGCTGGAACTGCGTGCGTCGTGGACGGCGACGTCGGTCGAACTGGCCACGCACGTCGAGGCGTTCTGCGAGGTGCTCGCGTATGCGGCCGGTCTGCCGCCCGCAGGGGTGTCGCAGCTGCGCACGCTGGGCGGCAAGTAGTCAGGCCGATTCTGTGCCCGCCGCGGGCACGTCGGTCGTGGCGCTGCGCGACCATTCCAGGAACCGGCCCACGGCCTGCGTCACCGAGATACTGCGGATCGACGGGAACACGTCGAACGCGTGCTGCGCCCCCTTCAGTTCCGCGTAGGCGACGGGGTTGCGGGACACGTCCCGGAGCCGGTCGACGAAGATACGCGCCTCGGCGACGGGTATGAGTGAATCGCTGGTGCCGTGGATCACGAAGAACGGCGGTGCGTCGGACCGCAGGTGCGCGAGCGGGGACGCGGCCCGGTAGTCGTCGGGGAACTTCGCGTTCTTGCCCAGGACCATCGGCATGAGACCGGAGTGCACGCGCTGGAGGACGGCCTTGATTCCGGTGTCGCCGGCGAAGTCGTAGACGCCGTAGTACGGGACGCACGCCTGTACCGACGTGTCGACGCCCTCGAACCCCGGCTGGAGGTGACGGTCGTTCGCGGTGAGCCCGACCATGGCGGCGAGGTGACCGCCCGCCGAACCACCGGTGACGGCGATGAAGTCGGGGTTGCCGCCGTAGTCCTCGACGTGGTCCCGCAGCCACGCGAGGGCCTGCTTGATCGCGATCAGATGTTCCGGCCACTTCGCCTTCGGCGACAGCGGGTAGTTGACGGCCGCGCACACCCACCCCCGCGACGCCATTTCGAGCATGAGCGGCAGACCCTGTTGATCCTTGTTCCCGATCACCCATCCGCCGCCGTGAATCTGGAGCAGGACCGGGCTCTTCGCCGGCCGGTCATGGCGGTGGTAGATGTCGAGGCGGGCCCGGCGCCCGCCCGGCCCGTACGCGAGATTGCGGACCCGGGTGACGGTCTTGTTCCGCATCCAGAACGGGTTGAGGAGTTGCCGCCAGATCGGTCGCCCCGGACGTTCGATGGCCTTGTCGCGATCGGTGTAGTTCGCGCCGAGCGCCTCGACGAGTGCGGATTCGGCCTCCTCGCCCGCGCCGCGGCCGGTGGCGATGACGGCGGCGAGCCCGGCGGC
>NZ_BCWY01000017.1 GCF_001894825.1 Rhodococcus jostii NBRC 16295
ACCGTCGTTCGACTCCCGAACGACGCCGACCGTCGGGCGCGCAGTGGACGCGCTCTGCGATGTATCCATTTATCGACTTCCTGCGGTAGATGGTGTGTGTGCCGCGACGAGCGGCGATCAACCGATGATGAGCGGAGAAATTCCCCCGACCTCGACTGAGTTGAGCTGATAGTAGCCAGAGAAAGCGTGACGTAGGGAACAGAGAAGTCTGTGGGTGGGTGTCTGAATCGAGTCCGAACAGTCGTTCTCACAGATGTTTCTGCCCGTTTGTGAACCCGGTCACAGGGTGATCGGTCGTAGTCTGACGGTAGACACCGCAAGGAAGCGGAGGTTCGATCATGAGCAAACCGAAGGAACGGAGCGCCGCGGACGTCACCGCGGACCCACCCGTCGTGGTCGAGCGGGTCTACGACCATCCCACCGAGGGCGACGGACTGCGACTGTTCGTGGACCGACTCTGGCCCCGGGGGCTCCGCAAGGACGCGTTCCATTTCGACGACTGGGCCAAGGACCTCGCGCCGTCGACGGAGTTACGTCACTGGTACTCGCACGACGTCGCCGCGTTCAGCGAGTTCCGCGAGCGATACGTCCACGAACTGGATTCGCCGACCGGCCGGAGGGCGGTCGCGCGGGTGCAGGAACTCGCGAACGGGCGGCCGATCGTTCTGCTCACGGCAACCAAGGACGTCACGCACAGCCATGCCGAGGTTCTCGCGGAGTACATGCGGGATCAGTCGTGACGACCCGCCGCGACGAGGCCCAGCCCGTCGGCGAACCGGACCACGACGTCGGAGGCGACCCCGTCTGCTGGCTCGACCGCGTGTGCCCCGACTGCGGGTTGTTCCTCACCGATCACGCCGCCAGCACCTGCCCGCGCTGCGGTTCGGCGCGGGACAGGTGATGTGCGCGAATTCAGCCGGCGTTCAGGTAGCGGGCCCGGAGCTTGTGCTTGACGAGTTTGCCGGTGGGCGTGCGCGGCAGGTCGTCGGAGAAGTCGATGCTGCGCGGCGCCTTGAAGTGACTGACCCGGTCGCGCACGTAGTCGAGTAGTTCGCGGGCGATGTCGTCCGACGGCTCCACTCCCTCGACGAGTTGCACGACGGCCTTGACCTGCTCGCCCATCTCCTCGTCGGGCACGCCGATGACGGCGACGTCGAACACCTTGGGATGCATGGTGAGAACGTTCTCCGACTCCTGCGGGTAGATGTTCACTCCGCCCGAGATGATCATGAACGCGGCGCGGTCCGTGAGGTAGAGGAAGCGGTCGGAGTCGATGTATCCGATGTCGCCGCTCGTGGTCCACGTCGGATGGTCGGGGTGCGTCGCGGATTCGGTCTTGGCCGGGTCGTTGTGATACTCGAACGGCCGTTCCTCCCGCTCCCAGAACACGGTTCCGATGTCGCCGACGGGCACGTCGGCACCGCTGTCGTCACAGATGTGCACGATGCCCATGACCCCGTCGTGGCCCACCGAGCCCGGCTTGGCGAGCGCCTGGGCGCTGTCGATGAACGTGGCTCCGGCGCCTTCCGTGGAGGCGTAGTACTCGTGGATCACCGGCCCCCACCACTCGATCATCGACCGTTTCACGTCGGGCGGGCACGGCGCCGCCGCGTGGATGGCCACCTTCAGGCTCGACACGTCGAACTTGTCGCGAACATCCTTCGGCAACTTGAGCATCCGGACGAACATCGTCGGCACCCATTGGCTGTGCGTCACCCCGTACTCCTCGATGAGCCGCAGCGACTCCTCGGCGTCGAAGCGGTCCATCAGCACGATCGTGCCGCCGACGGAGGTGATGGTTCCGCAGAAGCGTAGCGGCGCAGCGTGATACAGCGGCGCGGGGCACAGATAGATCGTGTCGGAATCGAATCCGTACATCGGGGCGAACACCGCGGTGTAGGGATCCATCGTCGTGTCCACTTCACCCTCGGGCAGAGCGGGTTTGATCCCCTTCGGCCTGCCGGTGGTACCCGAGGAGTACAACATGTCCTGCCCGCGAGGCTGCGAATCGAGCGGTTCGGCGGACTGCGCCGCCAGGGCGTCCTCGTAGCTGTCGAATCCGTCGAGTTCGCCGCCGTACACGAGCCGGTGGCGGACGCGGGGAAGCTCGCCCGGGTCGCTCGGAACGGCGCCGCCCGCGTCGGCGGAGACGATGAGCACCTCGGCGCCGCAGTCGTCCACGACGTACCCGGCCTCCTCGGGGGTGAGATGCCAGTTCACCACCGTGATGTACAGCCCTGATCGCAGAGCCGCCCAATACACTTCGAGGACGCGGAGGTCGTTGCTCGACACGAGCGCCAGGTGGTCGCCGACCTTCAGACCCAGCGAGCGCAGGTGCCGGGCGAGCCGGGTGGACCGCTCGTCCAGTTCCCGGTAGGTCAGCTGCTCCCCCGTCGACGGACGAACGACGGCGGGCTTGTCCGGGGTGGTCGCCACGAAGTTTCCAGGGAACATCCGCACTCCTTTTGTTAATGGAGATTCTCACCATCGGTCTACCACACGGAACCCGGGACGGGGAGGCCTTCGACGCCGTCACCGGCGCATTCGTCCGCCGCTGGCGAAAATACTCGGGCCCTGCGCCGGGAGGTCCTAGAGTTGAGGCAAAAGGAGGCGTACGACCCGTGAATGCCCTGCAGAAGGAACCGATCCTCGACGCGTTGTTCGAGGAATGGGACGTGCTCGACGAAGTGCTGTCGTCGCTGTCCGGCGACGCGTGGTTCACGCCCACCGCCCTGCCCGGGTGGACCGTCCACGACGTGACCGCGCACCTGATCGGAACCGAGTCGCTCCTCGCCGGAATCTCCGCACCCCACACCAGCATCGACGTCCGCGGCCTCGCACACGTGCGCAACGAGATCGGCGCGTTCAACGAAGAGTGGGTCGAGGGACTCCGGGGTTGCTCGGGCCCCGAGATGCTCGAACGCTTCCGTGCGATCGTCGCCCGCAGGCGGTCGGAGCTGGGCGAGATGACCGACGAAGCGTTCGAGGCCGAGACCACCACACCGGTCGGTCCGGCGCCGTATCTCCGGTTCATGCGGATCCGCGTGTTCGACTGCTGGATGCACGAGCTCGACCTCCGGGACGCACTCGCGCTGCCGGGCGACGAGGGAGGCCTCCGCGGGGACACGGCGTTCGAGGAGATCGCCGGCGCCGTCGCGTTCCTCGTCGGCAAGCGCGGCAAGGCTCCGGACGGGTCGCGGATCACCCTCGAACTCACCGGACCGCTCGCGAGGAACATTCACATCGCGGTCGACGGCAGAGCCGCGGTGGTCGACGAACTGCCGTCCGCGGCGACGACCACCGTGACCCTCGACTCCCGGTTGTTCACGCGGTTGGCTGGGGGCAGGACGAGGGCGGCGGATCACCGCGACGAGATCGCACTGAGCGGCGACACCGACGCGGGCAAGCGGATCGTCGACAACCTCGCGTTCACGATCTGATCGCGGTGCGACTGTTTCTGTCCTCGTATCGGTTCGGTGCGGATCCTGCGCCGTTGATGTCGCTCGTCGGGAGTCCGGGGCGTGTGGGGGTGATCGCGGCGGCGGCTGACGCGTGGCCGCGGACGGCGCGGACCTCCGCGGTCGTGAGTGACGTGATGCCGCTGACGCGCCTGGGGTTCACCCCGGAGGAGGTGGATCTGCGCGACTACGTCGGCGACGAGGGGCATGCGCGTTCCGCCGCACTGAAGGAGCGGCTGGACGAGTTCGACATGCTGTGGGTGCGCGGCGGGAACACATTCGTGTTGCGCGCGCAGATGGCCCGGAGCGGGGCGGACCGGGTGATCCCGGAACTGCTGCGGATGGACTCGCTGGTGTACGCCGGTTACAGCGCGGGGGCCTGTGTGATGACTCCGACGCTGCACGGTCTCGACTCCTCCGATGACCCGGCGGAGGTGGTCGCAACCTGTGGCATGGAGCCGCTCTGGGACGGCCTGGGCGTGGTGGGCTTCGCAATCGTGCCGCATCACCCGCCTGCGGGGCTTTCAGGGGCCGAAGACGTCGCGCCCTTGGAGGACGCGGCCGCCGTGCGGCGCACTGTCACCGCTTTGAGGCTCGCCGGCATCGAATACCGCACCTTGACGGACGATCAGGCGATAGTCGTGAACGGAGATCGAACCGAACTCGTGTGACGACGGCGAGCCCTGCGGCGGGACGGCCTTCAGCCGAAGACGGCGACCGGCACGGAGGGGGCGAACGGGGCGACGCGGTCGAGTGCGGCCCAGGTGACCTCGCAGCGCTTGGCGGTGACTTCGTCCGCGTCGGCGAGAAGCGTGTTGAGGAGGGTCTTGGGGTTCAGGCGCCACTCCTGCACCATGGACCGAACTTCCTCGTTGGTGAACAATCCCGAACCCGCCAATGCGAAGATCCATTCGTCGAACTCGCCACGATGGATCTGTTCGATGGAATCGTAGTCGATGCCACCATCGAGGAACTCGTACGAGAACATCGCGGAGATGTAGCTGCTGGGATCTCGGTGGAGTGCATTCATCGGTGCGGGTCCTTCCAGGGTCGGTGCGGCAAAACCCGGCCCCAACCGTGTTCTAGCTCACATTTAGTGAGAATCTCCGTTTGGGTGTAACGCTTCGCCGGTGTTTGACGATGCAAGACGCTAACCCGTAGAAGCGTGGTTTTGCATTGCCTGGTCGATACGATCCGGTAACAGAGTGACGAATGTGACCTGTGTTACACCCGATATGTCCGGGTTCTCACGCTTCGCGAGACGCCTCTACCTGCACCTTCTCCCCCATACCCGGTTCCTTACCCCACCGTGGGGCACCTCGAAAAAATTCACCCCCCTGATCCCACATCGTGAGACTCCTACGCGTAAGTAACTAACAGATGGTCTAAGGGAGTCTCGCTTCTACACCGAACGTCCAGGTTGGAGCGATATCCGCGAATCCGGGTCGGAATCGGTTCAGTTGGACGTCTGACCAATTCGAGGACAGGTGTGGCCGGCTGGGTTACCGTCGGGGCGCCCGACACCCGCATTCCAGGAGTCACGATGACGGTCACCGACGACGCACTCGCGACGCTCGCCGCCGCGCTCCCCCAGGGTTGCCTCGTGACCGACCCGGACATCCTGGCGTCGTACCGGCAGGACTGGGCGCGCGACCCCGAGGCGGTCCTCCCCCTCGCCGTCGCCCGCCCCACGACCACCGAGGACGTCCAGGCGGTGATGCGCTGGGCGACCGAGCACAGGGTCCCGGTGATTCCCCGGGGAGCGGGCTCCGGGCTCAGTGGAGGGGCCACGGCGGTGGCGGGCAGCGTGGTGGTCAGCACCGAACGCATGCGCCGGATCGAGGTCGACCCCGTCACGCGCATCGCCGTCGTGGAACCCGGACTGCTCAACGCCGAGGTGAAGGCCGCGGCCGCCGAGCACGGCCTGTGGTACCCGCCCGACCCGTCGTCGTTCGAGATGTGCTCGATCGGCGGCAACGTCGCGACCAACGCGGGCGGCCTCTGCTGCGTCAAGTACGGCGTCACCACCGACTACGTCCTGGCGCTGCGGGTGGTTCTCGCGGACGGCACGGACGTACGCCTGGGCGGCCCGCGACTCAAGGACGTGGCCGGACTGTCGCTGACCAAGCTGTTCGTCGGGAGCGAGGGAACCCTCGGCATCGTCACGGAGGCGACGCTGAGACTGATTCCCGCCCAGCCGCCCTCGAGCACCCTCGTCGCGTCGTTCGCCACCGTCCAGGCCGCCGCCGACACCGTGCTGGCCATCACCCGCACCCTGCGGCCGTCCATGCTCGAGTTCATGGACCGCGCCTCGATCGGCGCCGTCGAGGATGCGCTGAAGATGGGCCTGGACCGGACGGCGGAGGCGATGTTGATCGCCCGATCGGACGCGCCCGGAGCAATTGCGGCCGAAGAGATTTCCGTCATGGCGGACGCGTGCCGCGTCAACGGAGCCACCGAGGTCTTCACCACCGACGACCCCGACGAAGGCGAAGCCTTTGCCGCAGCAAGACGATTCGCGATTCCCGCGGTCGAGAGACTCGGCAGCCTGCTGCTCGAGGACGTCGGTGTGCCCTTGCCGAAACTTCCTGCGCTGGTGGAGGGAATCGCGGCCATCTCCCGCGAGCGCGAAGTGATGGTCGCGGTGATCGCGCACGCCGGCGACGGAAACACGCACCCGCTCATCGTGTTCGACCCCGAGGACGCCGCGATGGCCGAGCGCGCCCACCTGGCTTTCGGCGAAATCATGGACCTCGCACTCTCGCTCGGCGGCACGATCACCGGCGAGCACGGTGTCGGCCGGCTGAAGAAGGCCTGGCTGCCCGACCAGTTGGGACCGGACGTCATGGAATTGACGCAGCGGATCAAGAACGCACTCGACCCGCTCGGGATCCTCAACCCCGGAGCGATTCTGTAGCTACCCGGGCCGGGTGCGATACCCAATGGTTACCCAAGGGACTGGTGTGACAGGTGAGGTGTTGCTAGCGTGACCGGACCCGACTCGATTCGTCGCAGAGAGGTGCGCTCGTGACCAGACTCCGCCGTGTCGCCTCCCTGGCGATGCCCGCTCTACTGGCTTCTACCTGCACGTTTTTCACGATGTCGCCCCCTGTTGCGACGGCGGCGCCGTGCCTCGGCGGAAGCGGCAGCCTCGGATCGAGCTCGAACCAGGGCATCAACCCCATTCCCTGGCTCAACGGAAGCGACGGCCGCCTCCCCGAGTTGCGTGGCAAAACTCAGGCTGTCGCCCACATCACCGGGCCGCGCAGCTCCAACGACACGATCGGCCGGTTCCGGGTACTCGGCACCGACCTCGGCATCATGTGGGACAACGGCGGAGGCGAGATCCTCACCGCGTTCGGTGACACGGTCGGGCTGAGCGACAATCCGCTGTGCGGGCTGGTCGGCGACTGGCGCAGCAACATCCTGTTGCGCAGCTCCGATCACGACCTCACCAACGGGATGGGCATCGACAATTCTCCGGTCGACGGGCCGAACCATTCCAAGGAGATCATCCAGAGCAAGAAGATCCCCGGGGTGGAGCAGACGGTCATCCCCACCACCGGCATCTCCGTCGGCGAGGGTCCCGGCGCGACGCAGTACATCAACTACATGTCCGTGCGGAGCTGGGGCGCACCCGGCGAGTGGGACACCAACGCCTCCGGCATCGCGTACTCCGTCGACAACGGCGAGAACTGGATCACCGACCCGCTGACGCTCCGGCCCAACGTGCCGACAACGGGCGCCGAGAACTTCCAGATGGGCTCCTACGTCAAGCACGACGGGTTCGTCTACGCGTTCGGCACCCCGTCGGGGCGCTCCGGCGACGCCCGGTTGTCGCGGGTGAAGGAAGCGGACATTCGCAACCTCACGGCGTACGAGTACTGGGACGGCAAGGCGTGGGTGAAGTCCAACGCCGTCGTGGCCGCGCCGGTCATCCCCGGACCGGTCAGCGAGTTGTCGGTGCAGTTCAACGAGTACCTCGGCCAGTTCGTCGCGATGTACACCGACGCCGGCAATTCGGTGGTAATGCGCCGCTCCGACCGTCTCGAATCCGGCTGGAGCGAACCCGAAGTGCTCGTGAGCAGCCGGGACGTACCCGAGCTGTACGGCGCGTACATGCACCCGTGGGCGCAGGGATCCGATCTGTACTTCCTGGCCACCACGTGGTCGGACTACAACGTCATGCTGCTGCGTACCAACCTCGCGGACTGACGGTAATCTGCGAGTGACAGCGTGCGCGGACTGCGCGCACGCCGCATGAGCAGAGGAGCGATCTGTGGCGGCCACGGTGGAGCACGACGTGTCGGAATCCCGGTTCGAGATCTACCTCGACGGTCAGCTGGCCGGATACGCCGACTACTTCGAGCGGAACGGTGCCCGCGACTTCCACCACACCGTGACGTACCCGCAGTTCCGCGGGCAGGGGCTGGCGGCCGTGGTGGTGAAGGCCGCCCTCGACGACACGAAGTCCAGTGGGCTCTCCGTGATCCCGTCGTGCTCGTACGTGGAGAAGTACATCGCCGAGAATCCGAGCTATGCGGAGCTCGTCTGATCGTCTCGGCCCGGCCGTCCGCGCGACGTGTCTGATCGCGGCGGCGGTCACCCTCGCCGGCTGCGGTTCCGGCAACGGTTCCGAGACGGATCCGGCGGCGTCCGCGCCGGCCACCTCCGTGTCCCCGCAGCCCGGCGCATTCGTCGGTGAATGCGGCTCGTTGACCGACGCCGAGGTGTACGAGCGGGCCGGTATCGCCGGGCTCGCCCCGATGTCGCGCAACGGCATCAAGTGCCGGTGGGAAGCGGGCGCCGAACGGTACGTGATGTTCACCTGGTACCGCGGCAGCCCCATCGACCGGGAGCGGTCGGTGGCCAAGGGGATCGGTCACGAGGTCCACGACCTCGAGATCGCCGGGCACCGCGGATTCTCCTCGCAGAACGTCGGCTTCTGCGAGGTCGCGCTCGCGACGGGTTCCGACTTCGTGCACTGGCTCGTCCGCTACGGCACGGGCACCGCGCCCTCCGATCCGTGCGCGGCCCCGACCGCGCTCGGTCGGCTCACGTTGGAGAAGGCCAAGTGACCGGCGGCCGCCGGTTGGCCGCGGTGCTGGCGTCGGCGATGGTCCTGGCAGGCTGCGGCACGTCCGTGACCGGCACCCCGCTGCCGGAGGGCGCAGCCGACTCCGGCGACGGCGGCTCGCCGCAGTTCGACAAGCTTCTCCGGGAGTGTGACGCCGTGCCCAACGACAAGATCGCCGAGACGCTCGGCGGCGCCGGCATCGACCAGTACTTCTTCGGTGCGGTGTGTATGTGGACGGTGTCGTCGGCCGCCGGATCGATCGACGTGACGTTCGGCTGGTTCGAGAACAACTCGTTGCAGCGGGAGCGGGGCGTGGCGGAACAGCTGGGGTATCAGGTGGAGGCCACGACGATCGCGGGCACGTCGGCGTTCAGCGCCCGTCGGCCGGGTGATTCCGCGACGTGCGGGATCACGGCCGCGTACTCCGGCGTCATCACGTGGTGGGTGCAGCAGCGGTCGGGCACCGGCGACCCGTGCGTGGGCGCCCGCACCCTCGCCGAGCTGACCCTGCAACGCAACCAGTAGCGCCCGAAATTCGCTCGCGGTAGCCCCGACCTCGCTGTTAGCGTCGAAGGACCACCGATCGAGTCGACCAGAGGATCCTTGCCGTGACCGCCACCGAGACGGCTGTGACTCGCCGGTTCGGGCCCCTGGTCCTTCTGAACCTCGCGACGCTGTTCTCGTCCACGGGTAACGGCATCGCGATCGTGGTGTTGCCGTGGCTCGTGCTCGAGAAGACGGGCCGCGCGTCCGATGCGGCGATCGTCGCGGGCGCGGCCACCCTGCCTCTGCTGCTGTCGAGCCTGTTCGCGGGCACGTTCGTCGATCTGTTCGGACGCCGGCGCACGTCGATGATCTCCGACTGCCTGTCCGCGCTGTCCGTGGCGGCCATCCCGGTCATCGCGAACACGACGGGTCTCACCGTCACGGCGATCGCCGTCCTCGCCGCGATCGGCGCCGCGTTCGATCCGGCCGGAATCGCGGCGCGGGAGTCGATGCTGCCCGCCGCCACCAAGTCCGCGGGGTGGTCGCTCGACCGGATGAACAGTCTCTACGAGGCCAATTACAACGTGGCGTATCTGGTCGGGCCGGGCATCGGCGGCGTCCTGATCGCGACGGTGGGTGCGGTGAACACGTTGTGGGTCACCGCCGTCGGTTTCGTTCTGTCGGTGGTGACCATCGCCTTCCTCCGGCTCGAGAACGCCGGCAGGCCCGACACGGCCACCCGCCCGACCTCCATCTGGCACGGCACGCTCGAGGGCCTGAAGTTCGTGTGGCACAACCGGCTCCTGCGCACGATCGCGCTCGTGGACATGGCGGTGGTCGCGCTGTACATGCCCGTCGAATCGGTGGTGTTCCCGGTGTACTTCACCGAACTGGACAAGCCCGCGCAACTGGGTTCCGTCCTGATGGCGCTCAGCATCGGCGGCGTGGTGGGTGCGCTCGCGTACGGGCCGCTCGCGCCGTTCGTGTCGCGCCGGACGCTGATGCTGGTGGCGGTGACGGTGCTGGGCGCGGCGATGGTCGCGATGGCGTTCCTGCCACCGCTGTGGGCGATCCTCGCGCTGGCCCTGCTGCAGGGTCTGGTGTTCGGTCCCGTGGGCCCGATCGCCAACTACGCCATGCAGACTCGCAGTCCGGAGCACATGCGCGGACGTGTCACCGGGGTCATGACGTCCACCGCGTACGCCGCGGGACCTCTGGGTTATCTGCTGGCCGGGCCGGTCATCGACAAGTGGGGAATCCAGCCGACGTTCTTCGTGCTGGCGATTCCGGTGCTGGTCATCGGACTGGCCTGCTTCGCGCTGCCCGTCCTGAAGGAACTGGACGCGAAGGTGCCCGTCAGTTGAAGCCCATGACGTCGTTGCCCCAGGCGATCCGCATCTCTCGGTCCGGATCCTCGACCAGGGTGTCCGCGCCGTCGATCAGCAGCGTCGAGCGGTGCTCCTCGTCGTAGGGCGCCCAGTGCTTGGACCCGTCCAGCGCGGCGGGGACGCCGTGCCGCGCGAACGCGAGCCAGCGGCGCTGGATCCGGCCCGACACCTCGAGCGCCGTCTTCCGGCCGCCGAGCCAGAACGTCGGGTCGATGTTGAGAGTGTCGAAATTGCCGAAGACGTACGGGAGTTCGGTGGCGTGCCCGGCTCCGATGCGTGCGGCTTTGAGCATCGGCGTGGCCTGGTCGAACCGGTACATCCACGTCGGTGAGTGACGACTGTGGGCGTCGGCCACCCACAGGGCGGGCATCCGGAACGCGGCGTCCCGGGACATCGCGAGCGCGCCCCGGGGTTTCCCGCGGTCCGGGTACGCCGACAGGATGTCGGCGAGCCGGGCGGCGGGCAGTTCGGGGTGATCGGTCGCGATCGCCCTCAGCATCTCCTGCACCGAATCCGAAGTGACCGGCAGGAGAGGCGATTTCATGAACTTGAAGATCGACGACTCGTCCTTGTTGGAACCGATGATGAGGGGGATGCGGTGGGAGTAGCCCTTCTGGAACGCGGCCACCGGGTAGCGCGGCAGGAAGTCGCGGTCCACCACCGGCGCCATGGCGAGCGTGCCGGGGATCTTGGTGGGCACCTCGTTGACGAGGGTGTCGCTGGCCTCGATGATCGTGTGGTACGGCAGGTGCAGCAGTCTGTCGATCTGACCGGGCGCCACCTCGAGGATGTCGAGGAACTGCTTCCCGACGGTGGCGGCCCGCTCGCTCCCGTAGACCGACGTGGCGGGTGGGCTCTGGGCGATCGCGCGGTGGAACAGCCCCTCCGCGCTCGGACACGTCATCAGCGTGGTGATCGACCCGGCCCCCGACGACTCGCCGAACACCGTCACCTCGTCCGGGTCACCGCCGAACGACGAGATGTTCTCGCGCACCCACTCGAGCGCCGCGACCTGGTCGCGCAGCCCGCAGTTGGTCTCGAACACGCGCTCGGCCGTCGAGAACGACGACAGGTCGAGGAACCCCAGTGCCCCCACCCGGTAGTTGAACGAGACCAGCACGACGTCGCCGAGAGTGGACAGGATGCGCCCGTTGTAGATGCCCTGTGCCGCGGTTCCCAGGCAGTACGCGCCGCCGTGGATCCACACCATCACCGGACGCGGAGTGCCGTCGGGTCTCGGTGCCCAGACGTTGACCGACAGGCAGTCTTCGTCCATTTCCAGTCCGGCATCGATCGGGACGGCGGTGCCGTGCCCTTGCGGCGCCATCGGGCCGAAGTCGACGCAGTCGCGCACACCCTCCCACGGTGTGGGAGGGACCGGCGCGCGGAACCGCAGATCGCCGACGGGGGCGGCGGCGAACGGGATGCCCTTCCACGCGTAGACGTCGCCCTCGGGGTAGCCGCGGATCTCGCCGTCCCGGGCGCGGACGACGAGCGTGTCGCCGGACTTCTCGACATCCACGGACGAATCTCCTCACGCAGCACGTACCGGGAATCTCTCGCCAAAGTACCAACGATGAGCAGGCCGGACCGATCGAACGCGCGCGACTGCCGGACGCCGCCGAGCGCGGCCGCGTTCCTCGGCGGCCGACCCCGTCCACCCACCCGGGCCTTTCCGTCCCGGGCGCGGGCGGTGCTAGGGTCGGCTTGTTCTGACACGGGGTGCTCCGCACGGGCGGGGCTGAGAACACACCCGGGAACCTGCTCAGGTAATGCTGACGAAGGGATGTCAACGTTGTGAATAGCTCTGTCCAAGACGCTGCCGGCGCCGGCCAGCACGCCCGATTCACGGACCACTTGTGGGACCGGACGAAGGTGCTGCGCGAGGCGATCGACGAACTCGAGTTTCTGCGCCGCCTCGGTGACGGAACGCTGCCGCTGGACGTGTTCCGCACGTACATCGAGCAGGATTTCCTGTACCTGACCGGGTACGCGAAGGCGCTGTCACTGGTGGCCGCGCACGCGCCCGGACCCGTCGAGGCCGGATTCTGGGCGGGCTCGGCAGCCGAGGCCGCCACCGTCGAAGCGACGCTGCACCAGAATCTGCTGACCAGCGGACGACTCCCCGAGTCGGACGCGGAGCCGCAGCATTCGCCGGCCTGCCTCGGGTACATCTCGTACCTGACCGCCGTCTCCGCCACCGAGCCGTACGCCGTGGCCGCGGCCGCTGTGCTGCCCTGCTTCTGGATCTACGCGGACGTGGGACGCCGGCTCGCGGCCAGTGCCCGTGACGTGTTGTCCGCCGACCCGTCGCACCCGTACGCACAGTGGGTGACCACGTACGACGCGGAGGAGTTCCACGCCGCCGTCGCCCGTGCACGCGAACTGGTGGACGCCGCCGCCGAGGCCGCGACCGATGCCCAGCGTGAGGCGATGGTGGAGGCGTTCGTGATCGCCAGCCGCTACGAACTCATGTTCTGGGACACCGCCCTCAACACCCAGGAATGGCCCGCGTCGTGACACTCTTCTCTCGCACCAAACGCGCTGCGACGGCAGCCGTCGTCCTCGTCGCCGCCCTGTCGCTGCTCACCGGTTGCGCCGGCGACTCGCAGTCGGACGACACCATCCGATTCGCCCTCGACTGGACCCCGAACACCAACCACACCGGTCTGTTCGTCGCGCAGCAGCAGGGCTGGTTCGCGGACGCAGGACTCGACGTGCAGGTACTCCCCTACAACGACACCTCCCCCGACACCCTGGTCGACGCCGGGAACGCCGAGTTCGGGGTGAGCTTCCAGAGTTCCGCGACATTCTCGAAGGCCGCGGGCGCACAGACGACGTCGGTCATGGCCCCGCTGCAGCACTGGGCGACGGGTATTGCGGTGAAGGCGGATCGCGCCGACATCACCCGCCCCCGGGACCTGGACGGCAAGATCTACGCCGGATTCGCGGACCCGGACGGCGAGGAGACGCTGAAGCAGATCATCCGGAACGACGGCGGCAAGGGCGAATTCACCACCGTCACGCTCGGCACGTCGGCCTACGAGGCCGTGTACTCCGGCACCGCCGACTTCACCGTGTCGTTCTTCGGCTGGGAAGGAATCGAGGCCGAGCACCAGGGCACGCCGATGCGCTACTTCCACTACACCGACTACGGCTTCCCCGACGCCTACGCGCTCGTCATCGAGGGCAACGAGCAGTGGATGGCCGACCATCCCGAGCAGGCCCGCAAGTTCGTCCAGGCCCTGCAGCGCGGATACCAGTTCGCCGCCGACCAGCCGGATCAGGCCGCGCAGATGCTGATCGACGCCAACCCGGGCGCCTTCACCGACGAGTCCCTCGTCCGGGAGAGTCAGCAGATGCTGTCGTCCGAGTACATGAAGGACAGTTCCGGCAAGGTCGGAACCCAGACGGCCGAGCAGTGGGCGGGATATTCCGGTTTCCTGTTCCAGCACGGCCTGCTCACCGGCCCCGACGGGGCACCGCTGACCACGGAACCCGACTGGTCGACGTATTTCACCAATGAGTACCTCACTCAGCCCTGACACGAGTCGCGGCACCACGGCCCCGGGCACGTCCTCGCTGCTGCGACGGGCGGTGCCCGCGGTCGTGGTCGTGGCACTGCTGGTCGTCGCGTGGCAGGTGTACGTGACGGTCAGCGGTATCCGGCCGCAGGTGCTGCCGTCGCCGCTGCGCGTGATCCAGCAGGGCTGGCGGGCACGGGACGCCATCTCCGGTCACGCCTCCGCGACGCTGCAGGTGACGCTGATCGGGTTCGCCGTGTCCCTGCTCTTCGCCTGGGCGCTCGCCGTGCTCGTGGACTTCTCGCCGTGGCTGCGACGCGCGTTCGTTCCGCTGTTCGTCGTGTCGCAGACGCTGCCGATCATCGCGATCGCGCCGCTGATGATCATCTGGTTCGGTTTCGGGTTGCTGCCGAAGATTCTCGTGATCGCCCTCGCGACCTTCTTCCCGATGACGATCGGCCTGATCGAGGGTTTCGCCGCGGCCGACCGGGAGGCGGGGGCGCTGTTGCGCAGCATGGGCGCTTCGCGGTGGCAGGAGTTCCGCTACGTGCGGCTCCCGTCGGCCATCCCCCGCTTCTTCACCGCCCTGCGGATCGGCATCACGTACGCCGTGGTGGGTGCGGTGTTCGCCGAATACGTCGGTGCCACGTCCGGTCTCGGCATCTACATGGCGACCCAGAAGAACTCCTTCCGCACCGACCTCGTGCTGGCCGCCGTCCTCGTGACCGCGGTGATCAGCGTCAGTCTCTATCTGCTCACCTTCGCCGTGGAACGCGTCGTCGCCCCGTGGATCAAGAACGAAAGGGGCCGGCATGAGTGAGACCGCGCGCGTCGCATTGTCCGGGCTCACCAAGGGATTCCCGGTCCGCGGCGGCATCCGACCCGTACTCGACGACATCTCGTTCACCGTCGAACCCGGCGAGTTCGTGTCCGTCATCGGCCCCAGCGGGTGCGGCAAGAGCACCGCGTTCGCCATGCTCGCCGGCCTCGACCAACCGGACTCCGGCACCGTCACCATCGGCGGCGACACCGTGCGTCCCGCCGGGAGTGGTCCCTCGAAGTGCGCGTACATGCCGCAGAAGGACCTGCTGTTCCCGTGGCGCAGCGTCCTCGACAACACCACCCTCGGCCTCGAGGTGCAGGGGGTGCCCCGCAAGCAGGCGCGGGACAAGGCCCGCGAGTTGTTCTCCGTGTTCGGTCTCGCCGGATTCGAGGACGCCCGCCCCAGTCAGCTGTCCGGCGGGATGCGGCAACGCGCCGCGATGCTCCGCACCGTCGTCCAGGACCGTCCGGTGCTGCTGCTCGACGAACCGTTCGGCGCCCTGGATTCGTTGACCCGCACCGAGATGCAGACGTGGTTGCAGGACGTGTGGCAACGCTACCGGTGGACCGTCCTGATGATCACCCACGACATCCGGGAGGCCGTCTACCTGTCGGACCGGGTGGTCGTGCTGTCGGCGCGGCCCGCCACCGTCCGCCGCGAGGTGACGGTGGGTCTGCCCCGCCCCCGCGAACTGTCGATGATGACGTCGCCCGAATTCGCAGACGTCGAACACGAACTGCTCGGGGTACTCCACGAGGAGTCGAGGCGGGCACTCGTCGAGCAGGAGTCGGGCAGACGCTGAAACAGCCTGTGTCTCAGAGCAACGCGGCCTCGAGTTCGCCGAGAGCGGTCTCCAGGTAGAACAGGATGCGTTGCAGGCTCGGCACCGAGCGGCGGCACCCGATGACACCGAAATCGAGGTTGTCGCCGTTGGTGGTGAGCGTGATGTTGAGTGCCTGCCCGTCCAGCACCACCGACGTCGGGTAGATGCCGTCCAACCGGGACCCGTTCCAGTACATGGTCTTCCGCGGTCCCGGAACGTTGGAGATGATCACGTTGAACGGTGGCGGCGTGAAACGGACGAACCCCGGGACCGGTGTCAGGGCGATCGGCGACATGTTGACCGCGGACCACGCCAGCGCCTGCATCGGGGTGAGGCTGCCGAACAGTTCCTTCCCCTGCGACATGGAGGCGGAGATCGCCGTCAGCCGCTCGGCCGGGTCGTCGACGTCCGTCGCCAGGTTGCACAACGTGACCCCCACCGCGTTGCCGCCGGAATCGGCCTTCTCCTCGTCGCGCAGCGACACCGGGACCATCGCGATCAGTGGCTCGTCCGGCAGCGCATTCTGTTCCTCGAGGTACCCGCGCAACGCGCCCGCGCACATGGCCATCACCACGTCGTTGACACTGACCCCCGCCGCCTTCCGCACGGCGTGGACGCGTTCGAGTGGCCACGACTGCGCGGCGAACCGGCGTGCCCCGCCGATCGGGACGTTGAGCATGGTCCGGGGCGCCTCGTACGGAAACTTCATGTCGTGCTGCCCCATCGCGGTGCGGGCGATGCGCAGCGACGCCGGCGCGAGACCGGCCACCTCACCGACCGTGCGACGGACCCCGTTCACCACCGACCACAGGTCGGGGGCGGCTCCGTTGGCCGACGCCCTGCGCGGCAGATTCCACGGCGGCGGTGCGTCGCGCACGTCGGGGTCGGTGGAGAGCGTCCGCATCAGCAGCCGCAGCCCTGAGACCCCGTCCATCAGCGAATGGTGCAGTTTGGTGTAGATGGCGAACCGGCCGTCGTCGAGCCCCTCGATCAGATACATCTCCCACAGCGGGCGATGACGGTCCAGCAGCGTGCCGTGCAACCGGGACGTGAGCGTCAGCAGTTCCCGGATCCGGTACGGGGCCGGCAGAGCCGAATGACGCACGTGGTATTCGAGATCGACATCCGACTCGTCCGCCCACCACACGTTCCCGAGACTCCCGACCGGGCCCGCCGGTTTCTTCCGGAAAGCAGGGTCGACGTCCGTGTGTTTCAGCAGGGTTTCGTGCATCGACTTCACGTAGTCAGGACCGGCATCCTCCGGCGGTGTGAACAATTCGAGCGATCCCACGTGCATCGGATGCTCTCGCGATTCGCCGAGAAGGAATATCGAATCGGTAACCGGCATGATCCCCACCTGGACGTTCACCCCCGCTCGGTCACTATCCCATTACGACTTCCGCCTGGATGCTACGTCGGGCGTAGCGTCCGTGCGACCAACTTCGATGTAGACCGTACGGCGCAAAGAGGTGGAAAACCTGAAGGCAGCACGTCGATGGGCACCGAGGCCGGAACGGAGGCAGGCAATGAGCACTGCGACTTACGAATTCTGCCCGTCACCCCTCCCGGTGACGCGGCGGGAGTTCGCCGGAACCAGCCTGCAGTCGACGGCCCTCGCCCACACCCTGCGCCGCACCGTCCGGCCGTTCCTCGACGGGTGGGCGCGCTACCCCGAACTGCCGTGGCCGACGGGAGTCGTCGACCTGTTCGGGTACTCGCTCGGACCCATCCGCGGAACCCAGCGCAGGCCGGTCCGGCTGCCGAACTGTCGCGCCGAATGGATCCGCCCGCCCGGTGAGCTCGGCGACCGGGCGATCCTCTACCTCCACGGCGGGGCGTTCCTGTGCTGCGGGATCAACTCGCATCGTCAGATGGTGTCCCGGATCTCCGCGGAGTCGCAGGCGTCGACACTGAACGTCGCGTACCGCATGATCCCCCGCAACCCCATCCGGGCGGCCGTCGAGGACGGTGTCGACGGCTACCGGTGGCTGCTCGCGCACGGCTACACCGCGGACCGCATCGTCGTCGCCGGCGACTCGGCAGGCGGATTCCTCACGTTCATGGTCACGCTCGAAGCCCTGCGGCAGGGTCTGCCGCGCCCCGCCGCGGACGTCGCGCTGTCGCCGCTGACCGACCTCGACCCCGTGAACAAGCTGGCCCATCCCAACGCCGACCTCTGCGCTGTCTTCCCCAAACGCGCGGTCGGCGCCCTGTCCAGGATCATCGAAAGACTGGACACCCGGGGCGGGCACGAGCCGTCCACGTCCCCCGTGGACGGCTCGCTCGCCTCGATGCCGCCGGCGCTGATCCAGACCGGCTCGCAGGAAATGGTGTACGTCGACGCGGAACTGATGTCCGAGCGGCTGTCCCAGGCGGGTGTGCCGTGCGAACTGCAGGTGTGGGAACGGCAGGTGCACGTCTTCCAGGCGGCCGCCGGTCTCCTGCCCGAGGGCACCCGCGCCATCCGCGAGATCGGCCGGTTCATCCGCAAAGCCACCCCTGTGAGTACTTCCTAACCGCGGGACGTTAACAAGTACTCACAGGGGGGTGAAGAGGTGGTTCCGGTCGAGGCTGGAACCCGGCGTCCGCCCGCCACCCCACCCGATCACGGCGCGGTAGGCGCCGAGCGCCCCGGATTCCGCAAGCCCCTCGGCGTCGGTGTGCGTCGAGCCCTCGGGAACCGGGGTGTCGAACGGCGCGACATACAGTGCGTCGGTGGGACAGTTGGCCTCACACATGAAGCAGGTCTGACAGTCCTCCTGATGCGCGACGACGGGAACCCCGTCCGCGCCTCGGCGGAAGACGTCCGTCGGGCAGACCTTGATGCAGATGTCGCACTGGACGCAGCGGTCGGCGACCACGACTTCGATCACGACGCCACCGTCCCGGCGTCCGCGCGGGCGGTGCCGTGTTCCGGTCGCACCCACACCGCGCCGAGCCCGCCCGACAGCAGGCGACGGGTCTGCGCCGGATCGGTGTCGGGCAGGTCGGTGCGCACGTGCATGCCCCGCGTCTCGGTCCGCGCCAGCGCGGAGTGCGTCGCCCACCGCGCGACGGCCAGCATCGCGGCGGCCGAACGGGCTTGCAGCAGTTCCCTTTCGGATCCGCCGAGCAGATCTGCGGCGCCCGCCCAGGCCTCGTCGAGGGCGGTCACGCTGTCCTGCAGACTCGTCGCGGTGCGCCGGTAGCTGCGCCGCAGCGGCAGGGTGTGCTCCTGCACCAGTCCGACGATGGCGCGCGACGCCTGCCGGCGGGCCGAGGGTCCGCGCAGTCCCGCCGTCCCCGCACCGCGCACCCTGTCGGGAGCGGATCGCACCCGCGCGAACCGGGCCGCCCCGGCGCCGGCCCAGGTTCCCGAGGAGATCGCCCACGCCCCGTTGTGGCTGCCGCCGCCGCTGCGCCCGCCGGTGATCAACTCGCGGGTGGCCGCGTCACCCGCCACGAACAGACCGGGAACGTCACTGGCGCAGTCGGTTCCGGTGACGCGGATACCACCGGTCCCTCGCACCGTGCCTTCGAGGACGGCCCGCACGGGATACTTCTGCGTGAACGGGTCGATGCCCGCCTTGTCCAGTGGCAGGAAGTAGTTCGGCTGCGACGCCCGCATGGCCGCGCGGATGTCGGGTCTGGCCCGGTCGAGCCGCGCGTACACCGGGCGACCGGTGGCGAGGTGTGCCATCGCCACCTCGCGGGCGGAGAAGCCGCCGTCGCCGAGAGGCTGACCGTCCGCGTCGTAGTAGGTGGCGAACTGCATCATCAACCCCTTGGTGTGCCCGCTCCACGTGGGCGCCAGCGCGTAGGCCGTCGAGAATTCCATGCCCGAGAACGTCGCCCCGACCTCCGCGGCCATCAGTAGTCCGTCACCGGTGTCGACGTTCGTTCCGAAACTCCCCGACAGGAAGGCGCAGCCGCCGGTCGCGACGACCACCGCCCCGGCCCGCACCGACCAGGGCGCGTACTCGTTCTGCCGTTGCAGACCCGCGGCGCCGGACACGGAGCCGTCACCGGCGGTGAGCAGTTCCAGGGCGGGACTGTGATCGAGGATGGTGACCCCGGCGCGGTGCACACGTCTGCGCATCCGGCGCATGTATTCCGGTCCCTGCAGGCTGGTGCGCACGTCCCGGCCGTCGTCGCCGGACGGAAACGGGTACCCGGCGCCGGCGAGTTCGTCCACCCGGCGGTGGGTCTCCTCCAGCACCCGGTACATCCAGGCCGGTTCGGACAGCCGGCCGCCGTCCTCGAAGCGGGCCTGCACCGACCGTTCGCGCGCCGGTCCGGGCGGAATGTTCCACAGGTTGTTGCCGCCCGACGCGGTGGGTCCGCTGGTGCCGCAGTACCCCTTGTCGGCGAGTACCACCCGGGCACCCTCCCGGGCCGCCGACAGCGCCGCCCACGCTCCGGCGGGCCCGCCGCCGAGCACGAGGACGTCGGCGACGATCTCGGGTCCGGTCACGAAGCGAACAGGATCGCCGACGCAGCGACAGCCGCCCCGGTGCGTTCGGACAGCGGGCGACGGCGGAACAACCTGGCGAGCAGAATCATCGTTACCCCCGGTCGGAGCGATATGGACACGGCTCGATCGTCGGCTCGCGGGCCGGTACCGGCAAGGGTTCTCGTCAGCGTGCGCCGAACCCCGGCGGTCGCGCAGCAACGATCGAGCGAACGATGCCGGGCGACTCGCCGCCCGGACACATGCGGCAGCGCGGGGCAGCGCCCTCTATGGTGGACGCATTTGCACGCCGAGGACGGGTAACGCATGGACGACAGGACTGTAGCGATCGGGGCACTCGCGATTGCCACCGTTTCGGCGGTCTCCGGTCTGATGATCGGCGCCGCGGGCGGCGCGTTCGGCAGTCGCGGGCCGGCAGTCGCGCCGCCGCCGCTGACGTCGGAAGGCCTGCAGGCCGCCGGTCCGTACAGCGCCGAACCGGCCAAGTCCACGTTCCAGGTGTTCGTCCCGCCGACCCCCACCTGGCAGATGGCAGACCTCACCACCCCGCGGGCGGTCACCCTCACCACCGAACCCGCACCGGTCACCACCGCACCGCCGCCGGCTCCGTCGACGACCCCCGCTCCCCCGCCTCCGCCGCCGGTCAGGACCACCATCGCGCCACCGCCCACCATCGCCGTGGCCCCCGTCACGACGCCGGTGCCCCGGCCGCCCGTCGTCACGACGACCGAGCAGACCGCGCCTCAGGTCGCGGCCCCGCCGCCCGCGTCCGCCACCCAGCCGACGCTGCCGCCGGTCACCACCACCACGACGACGCGTCCGGTGATCACCATCCCGCCGCTCACCACCAGGCCGCGAGGCCAGTAGCCACTCCGGTCCGCCGGCGCCCGGCACGGCAGTCGGTAAGGTGGCTTCCCGCCGGATTGGGGGTCCACTCCGGGACCGGAGCGTCCAACCATCGGAGGTCGGGGATGAATGGCGGGGAGAATTTTGAGTCGGGCACGTGGAACCATCACGCCATCAGGACCGCGGTCGACGCCCTGAACCCGGCCGAGTCAGGGGCGGTCGCCGCGGCCTGGGACGACCTCGGACGGGCCTTCCAGGAGTCGGTCTCCGCATTCCACGACGCGACCCGCGCTGCGATCGACAACGGCTGGCGCGGACGGACTGCGGCGGCGGTGGCGTCGACGGTCGACAACTACGCCGCCGGGGCGGAACACGTGAGCGGGAGATTCACCGAGGTCGGGAATGCGCTGCGGGTCGCGACCGCCGGCGCCGAAGCGGTGCGCGGCGCGGTCGGTCAGCCTCTCGAACCCCCGGCCGACTGGACCCGGGTGCTGCCGGGGAACTGGACCGCAGCCGCCCAGGCCGACGCCGCTGAACAGGACGCGAAGGCCGCCATGCAGTCCCTGTACGCGTCGGCGTACCTGGTGGCGGACGAACAACTGCCCGCTGACGGCCTCGCCGCGACCCACGCCGCGTCGACCGCTCAGCCGGTGGGTTTCGACCTCGGGCCGAACGGGGTGCACGGCATACCCAGCGATCGGCAGGTGGCCGAGCCCGATTCCGAGGCGGGTACCTCCGATGAGCACCGGAAGGGTGGCGAGGACTTCCGGCGCGAGATGTCGCGGGAGACCGCGCAGGCCGCGCCCGGATCGATCGCGGGTGCGGCACTGGCGGGGGCCGTCGGCGGCGGGGTGGCGCAGTACGCGCACAACGTCGTGGCCTCGCACCGCGCCCCCACCTCCGAACGGCCGAGCGAGGCCGCCGCACCCGCCGAGCGTGACGACGAGGAGGACCCCCCGACCTACCTCGAAAGCATCGACGAGGGAAGCGAACTCGTCGGGAGGCTGCCGCTCGTCACGCCTGCCGTGATCGGCGAGTAGTCGTGGGGCACTGGGTGTTGAGCGGGCCGCAGTTCTCGGCGTTGTGGGCCCGCACCGGCCAGGACCGCATCCCGTATCCGTTCGAGGTCACCAGCGCGCTGGCCACGGCCGACGAGTACGACGCCGAGCAGCGCCGGATCCGCGCCGACTTCTCCGGGCCCGAACACGACCCGCTCGAATCGGCGTTGCTCGTGCTCGCCGACCCCGACCTCCGCATCGAGATCTCCGGTTCGATCGGTGCCGCGGGGACCCCGATCCGTATGACGGGAGCCCTCTCCCGTGGGCACGGGATCGCGGCGGTGCAGCACCCGGGCTCCGAGGTGGTGATGCGCAACTGCGAACCGTACGACGTCGGCCGGCAGCTGATCGCACAGCTGCCCGACACCGACGCGGGCGGGGCGGCGGGAGTCGTGGTCCCGGTGGCATCGGGCGGGAACGCACCGGCGGCGGCGCGGATCCTCGACCGGCCGGCGACGAGCCAGGGGGTCGTCACCGTCGTCGGGGGCGGGCGGCACTCGCCGCGGCCCGTGGGCGGTCTCGCGTGGCGGGACATCGAGGGCGACGGCCGGTACCTGGTGTGGGGCGATACCGCCGTCGCGGTGGAACCGGGCACGTCGTGGGACCTCCTCGACGCCGTCACCCGGCTGACCGGACGGATCGCCGCGGGTCACCCCGTCTGACCCTGCCGCCCCCTCCTGCGCTGCGGTATGGGCGATCGCCGCTACCGTATAGAGCGGAATAGGTGACTCGTGCCGACCCGGACGGAGCAGACATGCAGGACTTCGATCTGGATTCGAGCGTGAACCGCGACTGGGCCGAGTTCCAGCGGCGACTCGCGGACTATCTGGCGGCGATGCAGGACGAGGACCTTCTGGTGCTCGAATCGGGGTTCGAGGAGCTCGACGAATCCCAGGGACTGATGCCGTGTATCCAGTTCGTCGTGTGGGACGGCGACACGGTGCGCTGCGAGGTGCCGTCGAACCATTACCTGCACCCCGACCGCGCGCTGACCGACGCCGAGCAGACGTACCTCACCGAGCTGGGCTGGAACCGGCCGACCCGCGGCCCCGACGACGAACCCGACGACGGCTCCCCCGCGTTCTACGTCGACAAGACACTGTCATGGTCGGATCAGCTGGCCGCGATGGCGGTGGCCGCGTTCCGGGACGTCTGGGGAATCACGCATCCGGCGTTCCTGAGTACCGAGACGTCGAGCACCGATCCCGAGGCCACGTTCGACCCGGTCGCGGTACGGCCGCCGCTGGTGGCGCAGCTCGACCCCGCCGCGGCCGTCGTCCCGCGCGACGTCGAGCACCTGCACGAGCTGATCACACTCGCGCTGGTGCCGATGCTCGGTCTGCTGCCCGAACGCGACCCGGACGGGGACGTCCCGATCCGGATGGGCAACACCATCCTGTTCGTCGGCCCGCTCGCCGATTCCGTCGACGTGCAACTGTTCGCGCCGCTGGTGCACGACATCAGCGACCGCACCCGCGCCGCCGAGGTCACCGCCGACCTCAACCGCACCTGGTCGCGGATCAAGTTCGTGCTGGTCGACGACCGGTTGTCGGCGTTCCTCGAAGTGTCGGGCAACCCGTTCGTTCCGCAGCACCTCACGGACAGCTGCAAGGCGTTCGCCGATTTCCTGCGCACCGTCGACGGCGAATTCGCGACACGATTCGGCGGCGAACTGTTCTTCAACCGCGAGTCCACGCCGGACGAGGACCTCGAACCGGAATCGGCCGGCCGCACCGAGAGCCGGATGTCGTCCACCGACCTGCCGAAGGAACTGTTGACGCTGTTCCATCTCGATCCCGGACCGGCGGCCGACAGCGATCCGGCTGTCGTCGCCGACGTCTGCGGGCACGACCGCGACCGGATCCTCGCGCTCCTCGACACCGGCACCGCCTGGGTCACCCAGTTGCGGGAAACCGAAGACGCGACCGCGGATCACTGGGAACGGATCGTGGGCACCCTCCGCCACGCCCTCCGGACAGTCGTGCTGCCCCCGACCGCAGGCGGACCCGACACCAAGCCGCGGCCCGAGCAGATGGGCCTGTTCAACAACCCCGAGGAGCAGACCCTGTTCGACGATCCGTCGTCCTAGAAGGTGCCCTTTCGACGATCGGTCCGGGTTTCCCGGGATATGGCGTACTGTCGGCTCTATCGGAGCCGTCCAGGTTCCGCATTCAGGGATGGTCCATGGCTGACAAATCGCCCCGCAATTCCATGTCGAAGAAATCCGGTAAATCGCTGAAGGAGAAGCGCGCCGACAAGAAGATGAAGGCGACCGGACAGAGTGATCCGGAAATCGTCTCGCACGTCAAGAAGCGCTAGCGCCCGTGCGCCTTTCTGGTAGCAGCAGCAACCACAAAGGCGCACAACGCTGTCAGGCGACGACGGATCGCTGGGAGACGCCCGAATACTCGCTGAGCGGGCGGATCAAACTGTTCGACGCACCCTGCTCGATGATGTGGGCGGTCCACCCGGTGATTCGGCTCATCACGAACATCGGCGTGAACATTTCCACGTCGAATCCCATGAGGTAGTACGCCGGACCGGTCGGGAAGTCGAGGTTCGGTGCGATGCCGGTGGCGCCGGCCATCGTCTTCTCCAGGATGTCGTACATCCGCACCCACTTCTCGCCGCCGGTGTGGGCGGCGACGTCGAGCAGTGCCGCCTTCATCGTCGGGACCCGCGAGTCACCGTTCTTGTAGACCCGGTGCCCGAAACCCATCACCTTGTCCTTGGCGGCGAGTTTGCCCAGCAGCCACTGCTCGGCGCGGTCGGGTTCACCGATCTCGAGCATGTCGTGCATGACGGCCTCGTTGGCCCCGCCGTGCAACGGACCCTTCAAAGCCCCGATCGCGGCGGTGACCGCACTGTAGATGTCGGACAACGTCGACGTCACCACCCGGGCCGCGAACGTGGACGCGTTGAAACTGTGCTCGGCATAGAGAATCAGCGACACCTCGAACGCCTTCACGACGGCCGGGTCGGGCACCGCCCCGAAGCACATGTTCAGGAAGTTCTCCGCGAATCCCAGGTGCGAGTGCGGTGCGATCGGATCCTGTCCGCGCCTGCGCCGGAAGTCGGCGGCCACGATCGTGGGCAGCACCGCCGTCATCCGCAGTGCCTTCGCGAGATTCTCGGACGGCGAATTGTCGTCCTCCGCCGGATCTTCCGCGCCGAGGTAGCTGATCGCCGTGCGCACCACATCCATCGGGTGACAGTTGTCGGGCATCTTCGCGAGCAGCGACAGTAGTGAGCGGTCGGCGCGGCGCGCAGCCCGCTCGCGCTGACTGATCAGCTCCAGCTGCGCGGGGGCGGGAAGTTCGCCGTACCAGAGCAGGTATGCCACCTCCTCGAAACTGCAGTGCGCCGCCAGGTCCTGCACGGCGTAGCCGCGATAGGTCAGCGTGTTGGTCTCCGGCACCACCTTGGAGATGGCGGTGGTGTCGACGACGACACCGGCCAGCCCCTTGTAGATGGTGGGAATTGCTTCGGTCATGACCCACTCCCCTCGATCCGGAAATTGAAGATGCCGCTGTCGAATTCGTTGTAGCGCTCGTAGTCGAGCAGTTCGTAGAGCCGGCTGCGGTGCTGCATCCGGTCGAGCAGCCCCGCCTGCGTCCCCTCCTCGGCGACCTGCCGAAGCCCCGCCTCGGCCGCGTACATCGCGAGCCGCAGCGCGGTCACCGGGTAGATCACCGCGTTGTAGCCGATGTCCTGCAGGATCGTCGCCGAGATCAGTTCGGATTTGCCGAATTCCGTCATGTTCGCGAGCAACGGGACGGCGATTCCCGCACGGAACTTCTCGAACTCCGACTCGTCGGCGAGGGCCTCGGTGAAGACGAGATCGGCGCCGGCGTCGACGTACGCCTTGGCCCGGGCGATCGCCGCATCCAGGCCCTCGATCCCGCGGGCGTCGGTGCGGGCGCAGATCACGAAGTTCGGATCGCGCCGTGCCGAGGCCGCCGCCCGGATCCGTCGCACCATCTCGTCCGTCGGCACCACGGCCTTGCCGTCGAGGTGGCCGCAGCGTTTCGGGTTCACCTGATCTTCGAGGTGGCACCCGGCGACGCCGGCGTCCTCGAGGACGGTGACGGTGCGGGCGGCGCTCATCGGTTCGCCGAAACCGGTGTCGGCGTCGATCAGCACCGGCAGGTCGGTGACGCGGGCGATCTGCTGCCCCCGCTCCACCACCTCGGTGAGGGTGGTCAGCCCGATGTCCGGCAGGGCGAGGTCCGCGGACACCACCGCGCCGGACACGTACACGCCCTCGAAGCCGATCTCCTGGATCAGCTTGGCCACCAACGGGTTGAAGGCGCCGGGCAGTCGCTGCAGCGTGCCCGACTCGAGCCCGGCCCGGAACGCTGCCCGCTTGTCCGCGGCCGATGTCGCCGCGGCGATCAGCCCGGTCATCAGAACAGTCCCTTCGGCGACTTCGGTGCCCGCGCGAGGACGTCGCCGGTGACGGTGAAGGTGAGCTGGCCGAGTTCGCCGGGCTTCAGTTCGGCGGCACGATATGCGGCGTCGAGGAAGCGGTCCTGCTCGGCCGGCGCGATCACGCCGTCGGCGAGGGTCCGGAACTTGGCGGCGTACTGGTCTCGTGCGAACGGCCGGGCCCCGAGCGGATGCGCGTCGGCGACGGCGAGTTCGTCGACGATCACCTCACCGTTCTTCAGCGTGATCTCGGCGCGGGCGCCGAACGCCTTCTCGTCCGGATCGGTCGAGTGGTAGCGACGCGTCCACTCCGGATCCTCGGCGGTGGAGATCTTGTTCCACAGTTCGATCGTGTCGGGGCGCTGCGCCCGTTCGGGGGCGTAGGAGCGCTCGTGGTGCCACGTGCCGTCCTGCAGGGCGACGGCGAAGATGTACATCACCGAGTGGTCCAGGGTTTCCCGGGAGGCGGTGGGGTCGAACTTCTGCGGGTCGTTCGAGCCGGTGCCGATCACGACGTGGGTGTGGTGGCTGGTGTGCAGGACGATCGACGCGATCTGCGACAGATCACCGATCCGGTCGCGCATCCGGCGGGCGAGGTCGATCGGCGCCTGGCTCTGGTATTCGGCCGAGTGTTCCTTGGTGTAGCTGTCGAGGATCGCCCGCTTGTCCTCACCCGGGCCGGGCAGCGGAACGTGGTATTCCTTGTCCGGTCCGCCGAGCAGCCACGCGATGACACCGTCCTCACCCTCCCAGATCGGCGACGGCGACCCCTCGCCGCGCATCGCCCGATCCACGGACTCGACGGCCACCTTGCCGGCGAGTGCCGGCGCGTACGCCTTCCAGCTGGAGATCTCCCCCTTACGCGACTGCCGCGTCGCCGTCGTCAGGTGCAGGGCCTGACCGATCGCCTGGTACACCGTCTCCGTTTCGAGACCGAGGGCGGTGCCGATCCCGGCCGCGGCCGACGGCCCGAGATGCGCGACGTGGTCGATCTTGTGCTCGTGCAGAGAGATTGCGCGCACCAGGTCGATCTGGACCTCGTAGCCGGTGGCGAGACCGCGGATCAGGTCGCGTCCGCCGAGTCCGGCGTGCTGGGCGACCGCGAGGATCGGCGGAATGTTGTCACCGGGATGCGAGTACTCGGCGGCCAGGAACGTGTCGTGGAAGTCGAGTTCACGCACCGCGACCCCGTTGGCCCATGCCGCCCACTCCGGCGAGTAGGTGCCGTCGATCCCGAACACCGTCGCGCCGTGCGTGTTCGATGACGACTGGCTGTAGGGATGCGACTGCGCCTGCGCCCGGGCGTTGGACACCGGGCGGCGGGTCAGCGAGGCCGCGGCAACGGCGGCGTTGTCGATGATCCGGTTGACGATCATCTCCGCCGTCGCCGTCGACACCTCGACAGGATCGGTGGCGACTTCCGCAATCTTCCAGGCCAGGTGCTCGTCCTTGGGGAACTCCTCCGCCGAGCGTCGCGTGCGTACGAGATGTGTCTTCATCATGTCCTCCGTGGTCCTCGTCCTGCCTCCTTTCGCACGGTACGCAGAGGCTAGAGGCCGAGAAAGGCCTCACAAAGGCCTATTAGTGCGTATCGAACCGGGCAATCCTGCGAATGCTGCGAATGCTGCGAATGCGGTTTGGGTACTGTCTGGGGGCGCGGTGCGGGAGGAGCGGAACGCATGAAGAAGATGTACGCGGGGCCCAGACTGCGGCGGCTCCGGGAGGAACGCCGACTGTCGCAGCTGGCCCTCGCCAAAACTCTCGGGCTGTCGCCGAGCTACGTCAATCAGCTCGAGAACGACCAGCGCCCGCTCACGGTGCCGGTACTGCTCAAGCTCAACGAGGTGTTCGACCTCGACGTCCAGTTCTTCGCCTCCGACACCGATGCCCGCCTGGTCGCGGACGTGCACGAGGCGCTCGCGGACACGTCGGAGTCCGGCGAGGTCTCGTTGGCGGAGATCGACGAACTCGTCGCCCGGATGCCGTCCGTTGGGCGCACACTCGTGATGCTGCACCGCCGGCTGCGGGCGACCACCGATCAACTCGACCAGTTCTCGGCGCAGATCGCCGGGGACGCGGCCCCGGATCCGGCGCACGTGCCGATGCCGTACGAGGAGGTGCGGGACTTCTTCTATGATCGGCGCAACCACATCGGCCGCCTCGACGACGCCGCCGAGGCGATGTTCACCGGCAACGGACTGTCGATCGGCGCGCTCGACCTGCAGCTGGCCCGCATCCTCCGCGACCGGCACGGGGTGACGGTGCGCATCCGCACCGACGAACCGGATCAGCTGGGCCCCAAGCGACTGTACGACGCCGAGGCAGGCACACTGACGCTCGCCCGTCGACTCACCGCCGGTCAGCGCGCATTCCAGATCGCGATGCAGGTGGCGTTCTTCACTCAGTCGGAGACGATCGACGCGATTGTCGCCGAGGACGAGTCGCTGACCGCCGAATCCGCCGCGCTCGCGCGAATCGGGTTGGCCCACTACTTCGCCGGCGCCCTGATCCTGCCCTACACACTGTTTCTGGGTGCCGCCGAATCACTGCGCTACGACATCGACCTGCTGAGCCTGAAATTCGAGGTGGGGTTCGAGACGATCTGTCACCGACTGTCGACGCTGCAGCGGCCGGGGCAGCGCGGGGTTCCGTTCTTCTTCGTCCGCACCGACCGCGCCGGGAACATCTCGAAACGTCAGTCCGCCACCGCGTTCCACTTCTCGCGGGTAGGTGGTAGCTGTCCGCTGTGGGTGGTCCACGAGGCGTTCGCGAACCCCGGCCGCATCCTCACGCAGGTGTCCAAGATGCCCGACGGACGCGCGTACCTGTGGATGGCCCGCACCACCCACAGCGGTGGCCTCGGCTACCTCGCTCCGGAGCGGAATTTCGCGATCGGCCTCGGCTGCGACATCGGGTACGCCGATCGGCTGGTCTATTCTCGCGGTATCCAGACGGACGACCCGAGCACGGTCGTGCCGATCGGCGCTGGGTGCAAGGTGTGCGACCGGCCCGCGTGCGCGCAGCGCGCCTTCCCCCGGTTGGGCCGGGCCGTCCTGGTCAACGAGGACAGCAGCGGCCATCTTCCGTATCCGCAGGGCCCGTAGGCGCTCCGCGCCCGTGCGTGGTTAGCGAGTCTCTGGACTCGTCAACCGCGCACGGGCGGTAACGCTCGTCACGATTCCGGCGAATAGGACTTCGGATGCTCCTTCGTTCGGAGTGGGCGCCTGCGATTCGGGTGGGGGCACATGCGGGACGGGGCGGACAGGCGCAAGGACCACTGGACGACAGGTCTGGTCGTGGTGTCGATCATGGCGTGCGGGGTGATCGTCGCGGGACTGCTCGACTCCGGGTCCGGCACGGCCACGGTCGAGGACGCTCCCGGATTTCCGTCGTACATCACCCCGACGGTCGAGTACCCCGTCGACATTCCCGGTTGCGACGCTGTGGAACCACCGTCCGCGGGCGAAACTTTCGGCATCTCGATCTTCGGAGAGCAGAGCTACGACAACCCGCGCTTCCCGTGGTTCTCGGCACTGAAGGCGTCGGCCATGACCGCCGCCGTCCTCGACGCTCTGCCGGAGGCAGTGGCGATTCCCCTCGTCAGCCCCACCGAGTCGCTGCTGTTCGAGCCGATTCCGGTGTACGACCAGCCGGAGACACCGGACTTCGAGGACGACTTCGGCGGCGTCACCAGTGCCCGGGGACCACTGCTCCGCGACTCGGCGCCCGGGTCGCTGTGGCTGTCGGTCAGCAACGCGAACCGGCCGATTCCGCCGTGTGTGGCCGGGGAACTCGACCGTCGGACGACTCTGCCCGACGGCACGGTTCTGGATGCGGACGACACCTGGACCGAGTACGACGGCAACCGCACGCTGTCCCGTAGTGTCGCCGGCTACTTCCCGGACGGCACCTGGATCCATGCCAACGCGACCGACGAGAACTTCGCGGAGTCCGACCCGGGCACGAAGTACAGCGGGCAGATCCCCCTGTCGACCGAGGAACTCACCGCCATCGTGCTGCGGCCCGAACTGCGGGTGAGCACACCGGTTCCCGCGGGCACCCCGCCTCCCCCGACGTCGTGTGGGTCCGGGATCGGCTCCGAGAACGACGGACCGGCACTGACTCGCGAGGATCTCGACCGGTTGAATTCCGTCCTCGACGCCGCCTGGGGCGAGCAGAGCGTCGCGCTGTCGAAACCGCTCGGCTCGCTGCAACTGGCCGAGTACAGCGACAACTCGGTGTGCGAGGACATCGAGGTGGTCACTCCCGGATCCGAGGGCACCCTGGGCTTCGCGATCGAGGGCGGTTACACCATTCCCGCCGAGCCGGACAAGTACGACCCGTCCTATGATCCGCAGGCCGCGAAGGCCACCCGGCTGCCCGACGGCTCGGTGCTGGAGCGGCGGGACGGGTACACGTCCACGGGGTCCGAGCCCGGAACACCGTCCGTCACCGAGGCCGGCCGCTACGTCACGCTGACGCGGCCGTCGGGCACCCAGGTTTCGGTCAGCTCGACGACGACCGCCCCGGCCACCCCGCTGCCGTTCGAGCTTCTCGAATCCCTGGCGACGACACCCGGACTGGAGCTGTAGGCGTCATGGTCCTCGACAAGAGCACTCGAAACCTGTGGGCCGCAGCGCTCGTGGCGGCCGTGACGGTGGCCGGAGCGGTCACCACCGTGGTCGCACACGAACCGGCGTACCCCGAGGTGAACATCCCCGGGCTGACCGGCTGGGTGGGTCCCGCCGCTCCGGAGGCGTCCCCGAACGCACCGGGAGCGGAGTGGTCACTGGATGCGGCCGCCACGTACGACCGACAGTTCGCGGTCTTCCGCAAACCCGGGTCCGGCGGCGGATTCGACTCGGGCGAGCCGGGTTTCGTCGACGCCGGAGACGTGCTGGTGACCATGATCGGATTGGTGAACCAGGAGACGTCGGGGCTGGACGAGACCAGGCTGGTCGGGGTGGACGCCGACACCGGGACGGTGCGGTGGGCAACGCCGGTCGAGTCGCTGGGCGGGTGCGCCGGCGCTCTCGCCGCCGGCCGGTTGGTCTGTTACACGACCCCGTTCGAGGGCGCGCCCGTTCTCCTCGCCGTCGACACCGAGACCGGGTCCGTGACCCGCACTGCCACCGACTGGACGATCCTCGCGCTGACGGTCGCCGACGACTGGCTGTACGTCATGGAAGGCGACCCGGAATCCGACGACATCCGGGTGCACAGCGGCGTCCCCACCGATCCCGATGCGCGCTGGTCCCAGCGTTTCGATCTCGGTTCGGCGTGGGAGGACGCGTTCGGCCACCTCATGAGCACCGACCACGGTCAGGGAGTGCTCGAACTCGGCGGCGAGGTGGCGGGGTTCGATCTCGCAACCGGACGTCCGACGTTCACCCGCACGCTGCCCGACTGCACGCAGTCCGCTCGGGCCACCGAGGGCGGGGTGGTCGTCCGTGTCCGCAGCGACTGCAGTCTCAGCAGGGTGCTCGGCTCGGAGGCCGTCGATCGCACCGGTCGCGTCATCGCGACGTCGGGCGTGGAAGCCGTGCACACCCTCGACATCGACCACCCCACCGACACCACCGTTCCGGTGTTGCTCGGTGACGGCGCCTACGACCGTACGACGGGCGAACTGCGGTGGACGAGCCCCGATCTCGTGTCGACGCCGCACGTCAATACGCCGGAGTCGTACGGTCCGAACGCGACGCAGGGCACCGCGTTTGCCGTCGTCGGTGACGTCGCGTTGCTGCGCGACATCGAGGGCCGGACCCGAGCCGCCGTCGACCTGAGGACGGGGGAACGGCTGTGGCGCCGGGACTCCGACGCGTACGGCACCGTGATCGCCGCAGAGGGCGACACCGTGGTCGTGCTGGAATCGGACACCCTGCGCGCCGAGAACGCGCGGTCCGGCGAGGAACTGTGGTCACTTCCGCTGCAGACGGTGATCGACGACGACTCGTGGGGCAGCACGCCCGTCGTCGCGGCGTCGGATACCCGCCTGGTCTACATGACGTCGGGGTCGATGGTCGGTTTGAGTTCGGCCGAGTGACACACCCCGGGCTACCCGGTGGGCGCGTCCTGTGCACCGAGCCGCCACAGCGACGTCACTTCCCGCTTACGAGCGGCGTGGAGCGCGTCCGAGCGGTCCGAGACCTTGCCGTGCCGTGGCGAGACGTCCCGTCGGCCGAGGACGGTCAGGCCGGCGTCGTCGATCAGGGCCAGCAGGTCGTCGCGGGTCCGCAGGCCGAGGTGTTCGGCGATGTCGGACAGGATGAGCCAGCCCTCTCCCCCGGGCTCGAGGTGCTCGGCCAGGCCGCCCAGGAATCCGCGGAGCATCCGGCTGTCCGGGTCGTAGATCGCGTACTCGATCGGTGAGGTGGGCCGGGCGGGAATCCACGGCGGGTTGCACACGACCAGCGGCGCCCTGCCCTCGGGGAACAGATCTGTTTCCACCACCCGCACCCGGTCGGCGTATCCGAGTCGGTCCAGATTGGCCCGGGCGCAGGCGAGTGCGTTCGCGTCGAGTTCGGTCGCGGTCACCTTCTCGACACCGCGGTGGGCGAGTACGGCGGCCAGCACCCCGGTGCCGGTGCCGATGTCGAACGCCGAGGTCAGGGACGGGAGCGGGGTGTCGGCGACGAGGTCCACGTATTCGCCGCGAATGGGTGAGAACACGCCGTAGCCGGGATGGATCCGCGCACCGAGCGCGGGGATTTCGACGCCCTTCTTCTGCCACTCGTGGGCGCCGATCGCCCCCAGCAGGTCACGCAGACTGCTGACGGTGGGCTGATCCGTCGGTCCGTACGCCTCGAGCACGGCCTGCCGCACGTCGGGGGCGCGGCGCAACGGGACGGTCTGGTCGGCGTCGAACGGCACCAGCAGCATCCCGAGGATGCCCGCCCGCCGCGACTGCGTCTGCCTGTGCAGGTGGAACGCCGTCGCCGGATCGGTCGACGTCTTGCGGGACTTACGGTCGGCACGGGCGGCGACGGCGGTACCGAGTTGGCGGGCGTTGTGGAAGTCACCGCGCCACAGCAGCGCCGTCCCCTCACACGCGAGGCGGTAGGCCTCGTCGGCGGTCATCGAGTCGTCGGCCACCCGGACCTTCTTCGGGGGCGTCGCGCCGCTGGTGGACCGCCACACCGCCGAATGCTCGATGCCGTCCTCGGTCCAGCGGACGAACTCGGTTTCCATCGCACAACCATAGGCCTGCGGCCCGTGAGTGGTTGACGAGTGCAGGGACTCGTCAACCACGCACGGGCGGCGGAGCCGCCTCACCGCAGGGTGAGGACACTCTTCCCGACGGTGCGGCGGTGTTCGAGGTCGAGCAGTGCGTCGGCGGCCGCCTCGAAGGGATAGACCGTCGGCTCGGGCACCGTGAGTGCACCCGATGCCAGGAGGGGCGCCAGTTCGCTCCACTGCGACGACAGCCGTCCCGGATCCTCGGCCCACCACGAACCCCACGCGACGCCCACGACGGACGCGTTCTTCAGGAGGAGCCGGTTCACCTTGACGGACGGGATGTCCCTGCCGGTGAAGCCCATGACGAGAACCCTGCCGCCGGTGGCGAGGGAGCGGATGCTGTCGGTGAAGCGATCGCCCCCGACCGGGTCGACCACGACGTCCACGCCACGACCGCCGGTGATCGCGTGGACCTCGTCGCGCCAGTTGTCGGTGGAGACGACGTCCGACGCGCCGAGACTCCGCACGTAGGCCGCCTTCTCCTCGCTGCTGACGACGGCGATGGTCCGCGACGCGCCGAGGTTCGGGGCGAGGGTGAGTGCGGCGGTGCCGACGCCTCCGGCCGCGCCGTGCACGAGCACCGAATCGCCCTTCTCGAGCCGGCCTCGGTGGACGAACGCGAAGTGCACCGTGAGGTAGTTGAACAGCAGGGCCGCTCCCCCGGACATCGAGACGGTGTCGGGCAGAGGGAACGTGGAATCCGGGGACAACGCGACCACGTCGGCCATCGCGCCGCCCACACCGGTCAGTCCGACGACACGGTCTCCCGGTGAGAATCCGCTTCCGTCGGGCGCCGACCGCACGATTCCGGCCACCTCGCCGCCGAGGACGAAGGGCAGGTCCGGCTTGTACTGGTACCGGTCCTGGGTGAGAAGCAGATCCGGAAACGACACCCCGACCGCGTGAACGTCGACCAGTAGGGTGGTTTCGTCCGCGACGGGGTCGTCGATCTCGACCGCGGTCAGCGCCCGGGGACCGTCGAGTGCGGTCACCATCATTGCGCGCAACTCAGTGGCCCCTGTCCGCGTGGATCGGAAGGTCGCGGACCGCCGCTCGGCGCAACTTGCCCACCTCGGTACGCGGGAGGTCGGGCCGAAAGTCGACGACTCTGGGTGCCGCGTACGGCCCGACGCGTTGCGCGACGAGGTGTTTCAGTTCCGCGGTGAGTGCTCCCTCGTCGTCCGTGCGGCTGGGTTCCCGGACGACGACGGCGCGGACGACACCGCCGCGAATCGGATCTTCGTACGCGACGGCGGCGACGTCCGCGACCGCCGGATGTTGAAGCAAGGCGTTTTCGACCTCGACGGGGCTGATGTTGTGCCCCGACGCGATGATCATGTCGTCGTCCCGGCCGAGGATCTGCCACCCGCCGCCGGGGTGCTGGATCGCCCGGTCCTCGGTGAGGAACACGTCGCCGCGCCAGCGGGCGGCCCACAGATCGGGGGCGTTCTCGTAGCCGCTGGACATCTGGTGCCGGGGCCGCCGGACCGCGACGAGGCCGGGTTCGCCGGCGTCCACCGGTTCGCCGTCCCGGTCGGCGAGGAAGGTGTCGAATCCCGGAATCGTGGCGGACATCAGTCCCGGCCCGGCCAGGGTTTCGGTGCCCTGGGTGTCGCCCAGCAACATGCCGACCTCGGACAGTCCGTACCCGTTGCGCACCACCGGTGCGCCGGTGTCGGCCCAGGCGGCGGCCACCGCGGCGGTGAGCGGTTCACCGGCCGCGGCGACGGTGCGCAGTGACGTGGGGACTCCGTTCTCCGCGAACGTGGCCGTCAGTCGCCGCAACGCGGCCGGCGCCGTTGTCAGGATTGTCGCCTTCTCCTCCCGGATGACGCGATGCCAGGCCTCGGGGACGAACTTCCCGGAATACATCACCCGGGGCACGCCCAGCGCCATGACGGCCGCGCCGGTGCTGTGCAGCCCGAACGCCCACGCCGGATCCGAGGTGGAGAAGACGACACTGTCGCGGGCAGGACCGAGGACGCTCCTCGCGTAGGGCATGACCGAGACGAACGCGGAGTGGGTCATGGTGCACGCCTTCGGTGTTCCGGACGTTCCACTGGTGAACAGGAGTGTCGCGGTGTCCCCCAGGGCCGTCGTCGCGAGTGGGCCGTCGGCGTCGACGGCGTCCATCGCGGACCAGAACGACGTGTCACCGCTGCCCGGCGTGTCGGGCCTGACGACGAACACGGCCGGATCGAGTCCGTACCTCGACTGCGCCTCCGCCAGCGCAGACCGGTAGGCGTGGTCGACGACGACCGCGCGGACGCCGGCCGCGTCGAGGCGCAGACCGATCGCGTCCGGGGCGAATCCGCCGAACAGCGGCACGTACACGAGCCCGGACCGCCACACCGCCAGTGCGGTGATCCAGCTCTCGACCTGCCGGGACAGCAGTCCCGCCACGCGGTCTCCGCGCTTCAGTCCTGCGTCGGCGAACACCCGCGCGGCCTTAGCTGCGAGCCGGTCGAGTTCGCGGTAGGTCCAGCGGTCGGCCGACCCGTCCTCGTGGCGGACGGTCAGCGCCAGCCGATTCGGGTCCGACGCGTAGCGGGTGCAGATTTCGTGCGCGGTGTTGAAATCGCCGCCGAAGGGGTCGCGGTCCAGGAGGGATTCGATCTCGTGCCAGGCGCCGGTGAGGGTGGACGAGGGTGCACCGTCGAGAGACATCAGTGGGTCACCTTTGCAGTTTTCGCGAGGGTCAGGACGAGGACGGTGACGGCACACGCCGCCGCGATGTACGCGGCCAGGGCCCACTGACCGTCCGTCTCCGCGGCCACCGCCACCGCGATGAACGGTGCGGGGGCGCTGAAGACGACGCCACCGAACTGATAGGCGACGGATGCGCCCGTGTACCGGACCTCGGCCGGGAACAGGCTGGTGACGTATCCCGCCACGGCGGAGTACGTGACCGCGTGACCGATCGTGATGATCAGGATCATCGCCAGCAGCAGGCCGGCCGCGGTCCCGGTGGAGAGCAGCCAGAAGAACGGGTACGCGACCGCGGCCATGTAGAGGGACCCGAAGATCAGCATCTTCCGCGGTCCGATCCTGTCCGCGACCATCGATGCGTACGGCACGGACACGATGTCGAGGACACACGCGACGAGCAGGCTCAGCAGGATCGTCTGCCGCGAGAGGCCGAATTCCTTCGGCCCGTAGGACAAGACGAAGACGGTGACGAGGTAGAACGGCACGAGTGAGGCGGCCTGGGTGAGTATCCCGACGCCGAGCGCGCGCTTCTCACCCCGCAGCACCGCGAGGATCGGGAAGTCCGCAATCTTTCTGTCCCGCTTGACGTTCTCGAACTCCGGCGATTCGACGACCTTCAGGCGCACGTACATGCCGACGGCGACGAGACCCGCGCTGGCCAGGAACGGAAGTCGCCATCCCCACGCCAGCACCTGCTCCTCCGGCAGCCGCTCGACCAGGAGGAAGGCGAGGGTCGCGAGGACGAGTCCGGCGGGAACGCCGGCCTGGGGCCAGCTGCCGTAGAACGCCCGCTTCTCGCGGGGGGCGTGCTCGACGGCCATCAGCACCGCTCCGCCCCATTCACCGCCGACCGCGAAGCCCTGGGCCAGGCGTGCGACGACGAGCAGCACGGGCGCGGCGACACCGATCGCGCCGTAGGTGGGAATGAGCCCGATGGCGACCGTCGCAGAACCCATCAGGACCAGGGAGAACACCAGCATCTTCTTCCGGCCGACCCGGTCGCCGAAGTGCCCGAAGACGATCGCGCCCGCCGGGCGCGACACGAAGGCGACGCCGAAGGTCGCGAACGCCGCGAGCGTGCCCGACAGCGGGCTGAGCGACGGGAAGAACGCCGTCCCGAACACCAGCGCGGCCGCGGTTCCGAAGATGAAGAAGTCGTACCACTCGATCGCGGTGCCGACGAAGGAAGCGAAGGCCACCTTCCCGGGTTTGACCCGGGTGGCCTCCACGTCGTCGATAACTCTCATGTCGAATCTCCCATCACTGCTGATGTAGGGCGGTGCGGCTCCCGCGTGTCGTCGCACCTCGGTCGGAGGTGGTCGTGCGGCCTTCGCGTCCACGTTGTCGCCGTGTGGCGACGATCACAGGTTTAGCACGGCCGCCGGTCCTTGGCAAGACTTCTTGTACCAATCGATCCACTATTGTATCTCGCGATCGAGTGCACCATAAGGCGGTTTCACATGGAGTTATGGACATTTCCTGGACTATTATTGGATCGATCGGTACATTTCTGGCATGGACGAGAACGATCACGACGACAACCGCGTCGCACTGGTCTCCGGCGGCTCACGCGGCATCGGAGCCGCCGTCACCACAGCCCTGACCCAGCGCGGCTGCAGAGTGGGATGCACGTACCGCACCGGGCACGACGAGGCCGAGAAGTTGGCCGCCGGCGCCCCCGATCAGGTGTTGCCGGTCCACTTCGACCTGCACGACGAATCCACCGCAGCCCTGGCCGTGGAACGCGTCGTCTCCCACTGGGGGCGTCTCGACTCGCTGATCCTCAATGCGGGCCAGTGGTCGGGCGGACGGCTCGCCGAGACCGAACCGGACGCCTGGTGGAGCGTCATCGAGACGAATCTCCGCGGCACCGTCGCACTCGCACGAGCCGCGCTCCCCCACCTCGTCGACGGCAGGTCACCGAGCATCGTGCTGGTGTCGTCCGTCGTCGGCGTCATCGGCCACGCGGGCGACACGGCCTACGCGGGCGCGAAATCCGCGATGATCGGATTCGGCCGATCCCTCGCCAAGGAGGTCGCGCGGGACGGCATCCGGGTCAACGTGCTCGCCCCCGGCTTCGTCACCACCGACATGACCGACGCGGTATCACCTTCCGCACGCAGACGCATCGAAGAGGCAACCGTCCTCGGCCGGTTCGGTACCGCCGACGAAATCGCCAAGGCTGCAGTATTTCTCAGCGAAGACGCCACCTTCTGCACGGGATCCGTGCTCACCGTCGACGGGGGCTGGGCGCTGTGACGCCCCGCCTCCCGTCACCACTCACCAACGACAAGGAAGTCACACCATGACCGCGACACTCCCCCAGACCGCCGGCCTCCCCGAGGCGGACTACATCGCCCTCCGGGATCGCATCTTCGAGGCGATCTGGTCCGAACTCGATCCGCTCGAGCGGCGGATCGAGAACGAGGAGCAGGTTCCCTACGACATCGTCCTGCCCGTTCTCCGGCGGATCGGCGCGTTCGGCCTGCTCGTGCCCCGCGAGTACGGCGGCAGCGGACTGTCGATCGCGCAGTACCTGCCGATCATTGCCGAGTTCGCCAAGGTGCAGGGTGGGCTCAGGGTCATCGTTCACGTGCACAACTCCTTCGCCCACGCACTCTCCGAGATCGGCAGCGACCAGCAGAAGGCTGACGTCCTCCCGGGCACCGCGACGGGACGGAACTCGGTGGCGTTCGCACTGACGGAACCCGGATTCGGCACCGGCGCAGACCTCGGCTCGACCGCGGTGCGCGATGGCGACGACTACGTGATCACCGGCGAGAAGTGGCTGATCACCAACTCGGACATCGCGTCTCACTTCATCGTGTTCGCCAAGACGACCGACCGCGAGGTGTCCGCCTTCCTCGTACCGCGCGACACCCCCGGCCTCTCGATCGCCGCGCTCCCCGAGACGATGGGATGCAAGGGCACCGAACACGGACGCGTCACCCTCGACGCTGTCCGCGTGCCCGCCGCCGCGCTCATCGGCGCCGAAGGCCAGGGGAACGAGCACCTCGAACGAGCACTGGAGATCAGCCGCGTGTTCATCGCGGCGAGTTCCCTCGGCACGTCCGAGCGTGCCCTCGAACTGTCGATCGCCCACTCGAAGAGCCGCGTCACGTTCGGCAAGCCGATCGGGACGCGGCAGGCGATCCAGCGGTACCTCGCGGAGATGGCCACCGACGTCTACGCGCTGCGCGGGATCCTGGCCGATGCCGCACGGAAATGGGATGCCGGCGAACGGATCCCGGCCGAGGCGAGCATGTGCAAGCTGTTCGGACTCGAGGCCGTCGGCCGGGTGACCGACCGCGCGCTGCTGATCCACGGCGGAATCGGCTACACGCGTACACATCCGATCGAACGCCTCTACCGCGATGCCCGGCTGAATTGGCTCGAGGAGGGAACGCCCACCATCCAGTACATGGTCACCGCGGGACGACTGCTCGACGGGTACGCCTACTCCGACGCCTTCGAGCGGCGGGCCACCGGCGGAGGAGAACCGTGACGGCCACCGACCCCACCGTTCTCGTCGCGGGCGCCCGCACTCCGTTCGGGCGGTTTCTGGGAACTCTGTCCCACCACAGCGCGCAGGACCTGGGAAGCCATGCGATCGGCGGTGCGCTCCGCGCCGCGAACGTCGACGCGCGCCTCGTCGATCAGGTCGTGATGGGCCAGGTCCTGACGGCCGGCGGTGGCCAGCTCCCGGCGCGGGTCGCCGCAGCGGACGCCGGCATCCCCATGACGACGCCGGCACTGAACATCAACCGGATGTGCCTCTCCGGAATCGATGCGATCGTGCTGGCGCACCGGATGATCGGCAGCGGCGACGCGGACGTCGTGGTCGCGGGCGGTCAGGAATCGATGAGCAACGCCCCGCACCTGCTGAAGGGCAGCCGCCGCGGACACAAGTACGGTGACGCGGTCCTGATCGACCACCTCGCGTTCGACGGCCTCGAGAACGCCTTCACCGGGTCGTCGATGGGCGCGCTGACCGAGTCGCGTAACCCCGGCTACGGGATCACGCGGGAGGCCCAGGACGAGTGGGCCGTACGCTCGCACCGCGCCGCGGCACGCGCCCGCAAGGACGGATTGTTCGCCGACGAGATCGTTTCCGTGCCCGGCCCCGCGACGCGAGGCGAGTCGAGCGATGTCCGCCACGACGAGGGTATCCGGGCCGATACGTCGGTAGCGGACCTCGCCGGGCTGCGTCCGGCGTTCGACGTCGGCGGATCGCTGACGGCGGGCAACTCCTCGCCGATTTCCGACGGCGCCTGCGCGGTGGTGGTCACGCGGAAGTCCACCGCCGTCCGGCTCGGTCTGCCGTGGCTGGCCGAGATCGGATCGCAGGCAGTCGTCGCCGGGCCCGACTCCGGCCTGCACGAGCAGCCGTCGAACGCGATCCTCGCCGCATGCCGACGCGAGGGGATCGCACCGCGCGACCTCGATCTCGTCGAGATCAACGAGGCGTTCGCGGCGGTCACCCTGGTGGCGTCCGAACGCCTCGGCATCGACGCCGACCGGGTCAACGTCAACGGCGGTGCGATCGCTCTCGGTCATCCGATCGGGGTGTCGGGCGCGCGCATCGTCCTCCACCTCGCGCTCGAACTACGCCGGCGCGGCGGCGGTGTCGGCGCCGCGGCCCTCTGCGGGGGCGGCGGCCAGGGGCAGGCCCTGATCCTGCGCGTCGGTCGCTGATCCCGGTGCGGAGAGCAGGTAGCACGTCGATGAGTACCAAATACGACCTGAATCACGCCGAGATCCTGCGTGTCTCCGCCGAGTTGTTCGCCCGGTCGGGCTACCACGGGACCGGGATCGCCGATCTCGGCACCGCGGTAGGCCTCGGCCGTGGTGCGCTGTACCACTACATCGGCAGCAAGGAGTCGGTCCTGTACGAGATCAGCAGTCGGCAACTCGCCCAGATGAACGACGTGGCCGACGAACTCGCGTTGACGGAACCGGATCCGGAACGCCGGCTGCGCGGGTTGGCGCGGGCCCTCCTACGCAACATCGCCGAGCACCGCGCGGAGTGGACGGTGTTCTTCCGCGAGTACCACGCCCTGACCGGTGGTCGGCGGACCCGGGTCGTCGCGGCCCGCGAACGGTACGAATCCCATTGGCGGCACGCTGTCGACCAGGGCGTGCGGGACGGGGTGTTCACGCCGCTGCCACCGTTGATGATCAAGGGTGTGCTGGGCATGTTCAACTACAGCTACCTCTGGCTCACGGCCGACGGCGCGCGGACACCCGAAGAAATCGCCGACGGTTTCCTCGACACCCTGATCAGCGGGCTGGCCCGGGATCGGTGACCCGCGGGACGTCTAGACTCACATCTTCGACCGCGAGGAGATAAGAGGGGCCGTTCGATGAGCGACAAGTACGACGCCAACCGGGACCGAGTCCTGCGAGTGGCCGCCGAGTTGTTTGCGAAGTCGGGGTATCACGGCACCGGGGTCGCCGAGATCGGCGACGCCACCGGCCTCGGCCGCGGCGCGCTGTACCACTACATCGGCAGCAAGGAGGCGATCCTCTACGAGATCAGCAGTCGCCAACTCGCCCAGATGAATACCGTCGCCGACGAACTCGCGCTGTCGGAGGCGGATCCGGAGAAACGGTTGCGGGGCCTCGCCCGGGCGCTCATGCGCAACATCGCCGACCACCGCGCGGAGTGGACCGTGTTCTTCCGCGAGTACCACGCTCTGACGGACGAACGTCGTGACCGGATCATCGCGGAACGGGAGCGCTACGAATCCCATTGGCGGAACGCGTTGGAGCAGGGTATTCGCGACGGCCGGTTCCACGCGCTCCCGCGGCTGATGGTCAAGGGCCTGCTCGGCATGTTCAACTACAGCTACCTGTGGATCACACCGACCGGAGCCGAGACTCCCGAGGAGATCGCGGACGAGTTCCTCGACGCCGTCTTCACCGGGATGCGCGCATGAGGCGCTTCGCGCCCGTGCGTGGTTAACGAGTCTCTGCACTCTTTCGCCGCGCACGGGCGGCGAAGCCGCTGAGTATCCTCGTCGTATGAGTCCGTCGCCGGCCACACCCGCCCGCTGCTCCATCGCGCGCACCCTCGAATTGCTGGGCGACAAGTGGACGCTGCTGATCGTCCGCGACGCCTTCTGGGGTCACAGTCGATTCTCGGAGTTCACCCGCAGTCTCGGTGTGGCGTCGGATGTACTCACCGCCCGGTTGGCGATGCTCGTCGACGAAGGGATCCTCGAACGCCGCGCCTATCGCCAGGAAGGGTCGCGGGAACGTCAGGAGTACGTGCTGACGGAGAAGGGCAAGCAGTTGCATGTCGTGATCGGGGCCCTGGGCCAGTTCGGTCGCGACCACCTGCCGCGCCCGGGCAGCACCTCCCCCGAGTACTCCGACGAGACCACCGGCGAGGCCGTGTCCCTCGCCTTCGTCACCGAGGACGGGCGGCGCGTTCCTGCGTCGACCGTGCACGTGCAGCAGGGAACTCCGGCGCCGGCGGGCGATTCACAGGGTTAGCCGCACCGCCCGCCGCACACTGACGAAAAACGGGGCCGCGACCTCGTCATTTTCATGCTAACTTGGAAATTCCAAGTTAGCGAGAGGCAAGGAAACCATGTCTGTACAACACGGAGTTCACGCAGTCGAGAATTTCTGGGCCCGGGTGTGGCAGACACCCCAGGACCCGCACGCCATCGACGAGCTCGTCGTCGACGATTTCGTCATCGTCACCGGCGGGGAGGCGATCCGCGGCCGGGACGCCTTCAAGGAATGGGTGCTGAAGTTCCAGTCGACCGTCGAGGATCTGGAGTTCATCCCCGTCGAAACGTTCCAGAACGAGGACGGCTCCCGTGTCGCGTCGCTGTGGGAAATGACCGGCCGCAATCGCGGATTCATGGGCACCGAACCCGAGGGGCAACCCATCCACCTCACGGGTACCGCGGTGTGGAACGTCCGCGCCGACGGGATGCTCGAATCCAACCGCGTCGAGCGCAATGCCTGGGAGCTGCACCGCCGCCTCACGGCGTAGGCGCTTCGCGCCCGTGAGTGGTTAACGAGTCCCTGCACTCGTCAACCACTCACGGGCGGCGGAGCCGCCTACCTGGCTGCGGCGATGCGGGCCTCGGCGACGGCGTCGGCTGCGGCGCCGGCGAGGATGCCGTCCCGCTTCGCGACGTCGAGGATCTGCACGACGGTGGCGAAGATCTTCTCGACCTGTGCGCGGACGTCGTCGGCGGACGTGCCGAGTCGTTCACCGGCCACCTGGATGAGTCCGCCGCCGTTGGCGACGTAGTCGGGCACCCAGGTGATGCCGCGTTCGCCGAGGTCGTGCTCGACCGCGGGGTGGGCGAGCTGGTTGTTCGCGGCCCCGCAGATGATGTCGGCGGTGATCGCGGCGACGGACTCGTCGGTGAGCGTGGCGCCCATCGCGCAGGGTGCGTAGACGTCGAGTTCCTGGTCGATGACGCTGGACGCGACCTTGACCTCGGGGAAATCGCGGGCCACGCGGTCGAGGGCGGCAGCGTTGACGTCGGTGGCGATCACCGATGCGCCGTCGGCGAGCAGCAGCGCGATCAGCTGGTAGCCGACCTTGCCGGTGCCCTCGACGCCAACGGTGCGTCCCGCGAGGCTGGGGGTTCCCCACTTCTCCTGGGCGGCGGCCCGCATGCCCTGGAAAACGCCGAGCGCGGTCATCGGGGCGCTGTCGCCGGACCCGCCGGCGGCCGTGTTGCGTCCGACGACGTAGTCGGTGGCGCGGCCCATCACGTCGAGGTCGTCCGAGTTGGTGCCCACGTCGCCGGCGGTGATGTACCGGCCGCCGAGTGTCTGGACGAAGCGGGCGTACGCCTCGAGCAGCGCCTCCGACTTGCCGGTGGCCGGGTCGCCGATGATGACGGCCTTGCCGCCGCCGAGGTCGACTCCGGCGATCGCGGACTTGTAGGTCATCCCGCGGGACAGCCGCAGCACGTCCTTGAGGGCGGCGGCCTCGTCGGCGTAGGGGTAGAAGCGGGTGCCGCCGAGGGCCGGTCCGAGGGTGGTGTCGTGGATCGCGACGATCGCCTTGAGGCCGGTGCCGGGATCCTGGAAGAACGTCACCTGCTCGTGTGCGTCAGCGGTGGGGAAATCGGTGCGCTCGAACACTCCCGCGCCCTCGGGCAGTGCGGTGTCGTGACGTTCCGCGGTGACAGTCATGTGTTCTCAGGACCTTTCCGGAGTGGTGGCAATCGTGATGGTGGAGGTGTCGACGCCGAGTTCGGCGAGACGCTGGAGGTAGACGGTGACGTTGCGCAGCTTCACGTCCTCGTAGCCCCGCACGAGGTCGGGAGTCGCGGCGATCAGCGTGGCGGTGTCGTAGTTGTCGGCGGAGAGGTCGGCGATCAGTCCGGCGACGGTGGTCTCGTAGTGCGCGAGCAGCTGCCGCTCGAGGCGGCGGACCTTGGCGTAGCCGAACGGGTCGAACGCGGTGCCGCGCAGGAACTTCGCCTTGGCGAGGGTCTTGAGCGCGACGTGCGAGCGGGGGCCGAAACCGATCTTGGTCTTGCGGCCCATGGCCTTGAGGACGGGCGGGTGCAGCTTGTAGGTGAGCTTGCCCGCGCCGGGGACCTCGCCGGCGGCGGCGTCGAGGAACGCCTGGTCGGTGAGCATCCGGGCCACTTCGTACTCGTCCTTGTAGGCGGTGAGCTTGTGCAGTCCGGCGGCGACGGCCTCGCTGAACTCGGTCCGGCCGCCCAGTTCGCGCTCGGCGTCCCACGCCTGCTGCACCAGTGCGATGTAGCGGGCGGCGACGCGGTCACCCTGGAAGGCAACGAGATTCGCGGCGCGGCGTTCGGCGAGTTCGAGGGTCGCGCCGCCCAGGGTGGATCCGGCGAACAGGTGTGCCGGGACGACGGTGTCGCTGCGCTGCGGCACGGCGGCCGAACTGGTGGCGGCGAGGAACGCGGCCCGGTCGGCGACGGCGACGCGTCCCCAGTGGAACGCGGCCTTGTTGGACTCGACGGCGACACCGTTGATCTCGAGGGCTTCCTCGATGAACCGGGCGGGGACGGGCAGTCCGCCGGCCTGGTACGCGGCGCCGACAAGCAGGAAGTTGGCGGCCGCGGTGCTGCCGAACAGTGCGGTGGCGGCGGCGAGCCCGTCGATCGCGGTGAGTTCGCGGGCCGAGACGTCGAGACGCTCGAGCAGCTTGTCCTCGTCGGGGTAGCGGACGGCGGGGTCGTAGACCATGTCGCCGGTCGGGGTCTGGCTCGTCGACGCGACGGTGATGGTGCGGTCGGAGCTGCCGAATCCGGCGTACTTGGCGTCGGCGGCGGTCAGCAGGTCGAACGCGAGGACGCAGTCGGCGGTGGCGGGGCTGATCCGGTTGGACGGCGCCGAGCTTCCCGAACGCGTCTTCTGATCGCTGAGCCGCAGGTGCGACGTGACGGGTCCGGCCTTCTGGCTGAGACCGGTCTGGTCGAGTCCCTCGACGTGCAGCCCGGCGCGCAGCGCGGCCATGCCGAGCACCTGGTTGACGGTGACGATGCCGGTACCGCCGACACCGGCCATGAACAGGTTGTGCGTTCCGGTCCACACGGCGGGATCGGGGTCGCCGACCTCCGGCGGAACGGGGATCTCGCGCAACGTCTTCGGCGCGCCTTCCTCGGGCAGCTCGACCGTCACGAACGACGGGCAGTCACCCTCGAGGCAGGAGTAGTCGGTGTTGCAGCTGGTCTGGTCGATCTTGGTCTTGCGGCCGAACTCGGTGTCGACGGGCTGCACGGACAGGCAGTTGGACTTGACGCCGCAGTCGCCGCAGCCTTCGCAGACGGCCTCGTTGATGACGACGCGGGTGCGGCGGGTGGGCAGCTTGCCGCGCTTGCGCTTGCGGCGGGCCTCGGCGGCGCACTGCTGGTCGAAGATCAGCACGGTGACGCCCTCGATGTCGCGCAGGGCGCGCTGCGCCTCGTCGAGGCGGGTGCGGTCCCACAGCAGGGTGTTGGCGGCGAAGTGGGCGCCCTTGTGCCGCTTCGGGTCCTCGGCGCACACGATGATCTGCTTGACGCCCTCGGATGCCAGCTTGTGCGTCAGCTGCGGCACGGTGAGCCCGGCCTCGGCGTCCTGCGCGCCGGTCATGGCGACGGCGGAGTTGTAGAGCACCTTGTAGGTGATGTTGACGCCGGCGGCAACGCAGGCCTGGACGGCGAGCTGGCCGGAGTGGAAGTAGGTGCCGTCGCCGACGTTCTGGAACATGTGCGGGACGTCGGTGAACGGGGCCTGCCCGATCCACTGCGCGCCCTCGCCGCCCATCTGGGTGAGCATGGTGACGGCGCTGTCGGTGCGGCCGGACATCGTGACGAGGGTGTGGCAGCCGATGCCGCCGCCCGCGATCGATCCCTCGGGCACCGCGGTGGAGCGGTTGTGGGGGCAGCCGGAGCAGAAGTACGGGGTGCGCGACGTCGGGAGGACCGTCAGCTCGAGGCGCGGCGGCGGGGCCGGGGTGAGAGCGACCCGGTCCTTCAGGACGCGGCGTAGCGGCCCGGTGAGACGGGCGGCGGTGAGTTCACCGTCGACGGGGATCAGGTTCTTGCCCTGTGCGTTCTTCTTCCCCAGCACGGCGGGTGCGCTCGCACCGCCGTACAGGATGTCCTTGAGCTGCGACTCGACGAACGGCATCTTCTCCTCGACGACGAGGACCTGCTCGACGCAGTCGGCGAGTTCACGAACCTTGTCGGCGCCCAGCGGGTAGGGCATGCCGACGCGGAGAATGCGGATGCCGGCGTCCTCGAGCTGGGTGTCGCCGAGCCCGAGGTCGAGCAGGGCCTGGCGCAGCGAGTCGTAGGCGGTGCCGACGGCGGCGATACCCAGCCATGCGGTGCGCGGGTTCACCTCGATCTTGTCGATCTCGTTGGCGGCGTTGAACGCCTCGACCATCGCCCAGCGCGGTCCGTAGAGGTCGGCCTCGGCGTAGACGCTGTCGGGCGGGGACGCGAGCACGCGCTGCCGGTACGACCACGGCTTGCCGTTCCACTCGATCTCGGGGAGCACGATGTCGAGGTCGGCGAAGTCGCGGTCGAGGGTCCAGAGTCCGTCGGCCACGTCGGCGACGATCTTCATGCCCGACCAGCAGCCGGAGATCCGCGACAGCGCCACCCCGTAGAGGCCGAAGGTGATGACCTCCTCGGCGTTGCGCGGGAAGAACACGGGCATGCCCATCGCGGCCATGGACCGCTCGCTGGCGCAGGGAATGGTGGAGGACTTGGCGTTGGGGTCGTCGCCCACGAGGACGAGGACGCCGCCGCGCGCGTTGGCGCCGTACATGGCGGCGTGCCGGATGGAGTCGCTGGCGCGGTCGAGGCCGGGACCCTTGCCGTACCAGACGCCGACGACGCCGTCGTGGGTACGCTCGCCGGCGGGAAGGTCCACCTGGCTGCCCCAGACGGACGTCGCGGCGAGTTCCTCGTTCATGCCGGGCACGAACTTGACGTCGTGGTCGGTGCTCAGCGTGGGGATGGCGGCGATGGTGCGGTCGAGGCCGGCGAGGGGGCTGCCCTGGTAGCCGGAGACGAACGTCGCGACGTTCAGCCCGGCGCGGCGGTCGCGCTCGTGCTGCTCCACCAGCTGGCGGGCGATGGCCTGCACACCGGTCATCAACACTGGGCCCGAATCGGCCCGGTATCGGTCGGCGAGATCAAAGGATGCTGCACTGGTGCGAGCGTCGTCTAGCTGAGTCATCTGCGATTCCCGATCCGTCGCGTTGAGCATTTCGTGAGCTTGATCCTGTATCTGGTCTAAGATTTGGTCAACGCAAATCGGCTCAACTGATCAGTTCACGCAACAGGTGACGGTCGTCACTTCCCGGAGGTACCCAAAGTGCTCAGCATCGACAAGCTCGACGTGCAGTTGCTCGGACTGCTCGGCAAGGACTCACGCATGAGCGTGGCCGAACTCGCCAACTCGCTGGGCGTCGCCCGCAACACCGTCCAGTCCCGCATGAAGCGCATGGAGACCAGCGGGCTGCTCACCGGGTTCCGCCCCAACCTCGACCTCGCCGAGGTCGGGATCCCGATCCAGGCGTTCGTCGGTCTCGAGCTCGAGCAGGGCAAGCTGACCGCCGTCGGCAACCGACTCGTCGACCTGCCGGAGGTCATCGAGATCCACGCGACCACCGGCCGGGAGGATCTGCTGGTGCGGGTGGCGACGTCGACGCACGCGGAGCTGCAGAAGTTGCTCGAGAAGATCGCGAACCTGCCCGGCATCACCCACTCGACCACCACGATCGCGCTGACCAGCCCGCTGCCGTACCGGATTCAGCCGCTGCTCGAGCACCTCACCGACGACTCGGGGTGGGGCCGGTCGACGGCACTGCCCCGTTCACAGCACTAGCACCGGTGCAGTAGTTTCAGACCATGAGTGAGAGTCAGGGACGAATCGCGTTCATCCAGGCCACATGGCACCGCAACATCGTCGACCGCGCACGCGAGGGATTCACCGACGAGGTGACCACGCTGGGGTATTCGAAGGACGAGCTGGACTTCTTCGAGGTGCCGGGCGCGTTCGAGATCCCGCTGCACGCACGCCGGCTCGCGCTCACCGGACGTTACGACGCCGTCGTCGCCGCCGCGCTCGTCGTGGACGGCGGCATCTACCGGCACGAGTTCGTCGCGACCGCGGTGATCGACGGTCTGATGCGCGTGCAACTCGACACGGATGTACCGGTGTTCTCGGTTGTACTGACACCGCACCACTTCCACGAGCACGACGAGCACCTCAACTACTTCCACGATCACTTCGTCAAGAAGGGCGCCGAGGCTGCTCGCGCCTGCGTCGCCACCGTCACGTCGCTGAAGTCGCTGCCGACCGCGAACTGAGATTCGCCGACTCCGAATCCACAACGAGAAACCACCGCCGGACGTTACGGACGGTGGTTTCTCGTTGTGGAGCTTGATGCCGCTACACGGCGACGAAATGCGACAAGATCGCCTGCACCTCATAAATGTCCACGGACTTCGAGAATTGCTTCTGCAGCGGCACCGGATTGCCGGAGATCCAGATCTTCAGTTCGGCGTCGAGATCGAAGTTTCCGGCGGTCTCCACCGCGAAATGGGTGATCGATTTGTAGAGCACGCTGTGGTATTCGATCTTCTTGCCGGTGAATCCCTGCTTGTCGACGAGGATGAGTCGTCGGTTGGTGAACAGGAAAGCGTCGCGAACCAGCAGATACGCGGCGTGGATCTGTTCACCGTTTCCGAGGAGTCGCGAGTACTCCGCGTGCGCAGCCGCCGGGTCGATCTTTCCCGCATTACCCATGAGGCCGTTCATCAAGCCCATTTTCATCTCCGCGATTCCACTCGAATGTCGACAGTCACGCTGGCTGTCGTCGGGACGAGCGAGATCGTTACGGGGCCGAACTATCGGTCCTTGGCGTGCCGGTGCTGGACGAAGAGGAGCCAGAACACCGGCGCGCCGACGACGGCGAGGATCGTCGCGAACACGCGCAGCCCCACGTTCCCTTCGCCGAAGGGGGCGATCATGAGGACGATCGTGCAGACGACGGCGCCGAGGAGTTGCCAGTGCGCGCCGAAGAAGCCCGCGACCATCGCCCATGCGTTGCGGCCGACGATGCGCGCCGGCGATTCGGGCTCGGGTGGGGGCGGCGGGGACGGGGCCACCGCAACCGTCGAGTTACGCGCGGCGGCCACCAGTTTCGGGGCGTGGGCGCCGACGGGTGGGGTTTCGCCGTCGGGTTCGCACCGGAACAGGGCGATGCCCACGGCGTCCGCGTAGGCGACGGCGTCGTCGGTGTATCCGGGACCGGAGAAGTACAGGAGTTTTCGGGCGTGGCTGGTTCCGCGGGTGCCGTAGAGGTTCGCGAGGTCCGACTTGCCTGCACTGCCGCCACGCCATTTCACCTGCGCGTACGCGCGCGACGAGTAGACGTCGATGCCGCCGTCGGCGCCTCCGAGTAGCGCTGTGGCGTCGCCGTAACCGAGCTTCTGCATCTGCTCGGCGGCGTTGACTTCGGCTTCAGCCGCCGTGCGTATGCGTGCCATGCCTCACTCCCCCAGATCGAACTGTTCTTTCCCTTCGAAGGTACCCGCAGATCCGGCCAAACCAGCTATCCGCCGGTGAACGTCACACAGACGTCGTCGGATTGCAACGCACTGCAACCCTTCCCAGCCCGGTTGCCGCGTCGTACCGTTCGGCTCATCAGCACGTTCACAATGCAGTGAGGGCGGATTCATGAGAGCAGCACGCTTCCACGGACGACGCGACATCCGGATCGACGACATCCCCGAACCGGAATTGCGGCCGGGCGCCGTGAAACTCCGGGTCGCGTGGTGCGGCATCTGCGGCACCGACCTTCACGAGTACCTGGAGGGCCCGATCTTCATCTCCCCGCCGGGGCATCCGCATCCGCTGTCGCACGAGAACGCGCCGGTGACGATGGGGCACGAGTTCTCCGGAACGGTGGAGGAGGTCGGTGAGGGCGTCACCGATGTCGCCGTGGGCGACAACGTGGTGGTGGAGCCGTACTTCGTGTGCAACGAGTGCGCGTCCTGCAAGGCGGGCAACTATCACCTGTGTACGAAGATGGGTTTCATCGGATTGGCCGGTGGCGGAGGCGGACTCAGCGAGAAGGTAGTGGTCGACCGCCGGTGGGTGCACAAGATCGGCGACATCCCGCTCGACGAGGCGGCCCTGATCGAACCGCTCAGCGTCGCGCATCACGCGGTGGTCCGCAGTGGCGCCAAGGCGGGTGACGTCGCGCTCGTCGGCGGCGCCGGGCCGATCGGACTCCTCGTCGCCGCGGTCCTGAAGGGCCTGGGCGTCACCACGATCGTCACCGAACTCAGCGACGCCCGGAAGCAGAAGGCGCTGTCCAGCGGGGTCGCGCACCACGTGATCGACCCGTCGTCGGAGGATGTGAAGGCCCGGGTGCTCGAGCTGACCGACGGTGTCGGCGCCGACCTCGGATTCGAGTGCGCCGGCGTCAACGCCGTCCTCGACACCATCCTCGACGCCGTCCGGCCCGCGGCTGTGGTGGTGAACGTGTCGATCTGGGGCAAGCCCGCGACGGTCGACATGCAGAAGCTCGTCCTCAAGGAGATCGACCTGCGCGGCACCATCGCCTACGTCCGCGATCACGAAGCGGTCATCGAGATGGTGCGCAGCGGGGTGATCGAGCTGGCCCCGTTCATCACCGGCCGGATCGACCTCGACCACCTCGTCTCCGAGGGCCTCACGACGTTGATCGAACACAACGACACGGCGGTGAAGATCCTGGTCCGGGCCTGACGTCAGTCGGGTTCGTCCGTGGACGGAGTCACCGCCCGGGCCTTGAGAGCCAGCCACAACTCCATACGGTCGTCGGCCTGATCGAGGTTCCGCCCGGTCAGCGCCGCGATCTTGTCGATCCGGTTCCGGACCGTGTTGCGGTGCACCGACAGGGCGGCGGCCGCGGGGTCCCACGCACCGTTCGCTCGCAGCCACTCCTCGAGCGTGCGCTGGAGTTCGACGCGTTCGCGGGGCTCGAGCTGGTCGAGGGGCGCCAGGACCGCGGTCGAGAAGCCGCTGAGCACGTCGGCCGAGCCGAGGCGCAGCAGCAACTGGACGGTCTCCCCTTCCTTGGCGTCGACGGCGCGGCCGAGTCGCGCACTGACGGCGACGAGCGATCGCGCCTGCATGGCAGAGACGGCCAGGGCGTCGACGGGAACCAGTGCGCCGATCCCGATCGCGCATCCCTCCGCGACGCCCGACAGCAGTTCCGCGAGCCCGGCGAGTTCGGGGTGCGCGATCTCGATGTCCGAATTGCGCTGCCTCAGGACACAATCCGGCAGTGCGGCACCGATCCTTGCGGCCAGGTCGGCCGCCGACTCGGGAGTGGAGCGCACAACGGCGATCTGCAGCGGATCCCGGGACAGCCCGATGCCGGCGGCGATCTGGTGCGCGCGTTCCCTCCGGAGCCCCGGCCGGAGCAGCTGCGCCAGCGCCGCCGCCCGGCGCTGGCGCTCCGGTTCACCGGCCACGTGACGGCGTTCGAGTTCGAGCGACAAGAGCGATACGAGAACGTTGGACGCGTGCCGCAGCGCGCTGTGCGCCGACCGTTCGAGCACCACGAAGGCGAGTGGGTTGTCGACGCGGACGGGGTGCAGTTCGAGTTCCCGCCGACCGGCGCCGCCGAACGCCGTCCAACCCTTCGCGCGGGTCGTGTAGCGGTCCACCTGGTCGACGGCGTCCTGCAGGAACGCCTCGTCGACGCCGTCCGAGAGCTGCACGACCCTGCCCGACGCGTCCAGCACAGCACACACCGAGCCGCTGACGGACCGCCACTTGTCGAGCAGACCGCTCAGCGGCGACGGTCCGGCCGCGACCGCGGTGAGCTGATAGCTGAGTTCGATGGCGTCCTCGAGCGCGCGTTTCTCCTCCTCGGCTATCCGGGAGAAGATCCACTTGGTGATGGCGATGAACGGCACCGAGTCGGGCGCGATGAGCAGCGGGACCCCGAAGTCACGGGCCGCCTCGACCAGCGGTTCCGGCGGCGCCTGGTACGGCAGCCCGTGCCCGAGCCCCAGACACAGGGCGGCGACCCCGCCCGCGACGCAGTCGCCCACGTAGTCGCGGCACCCGGACTCGGTCATCGGAAGCATGAGACCGACGGTCATCAGCAGCTCCCCGCCCTGCAGCCAGTCCCGCGGGCGGGTCAGTTCGGACACGTGGGCGGCGGTGATCGGGTTGCCCACTCCCGCGGACCCGGTCATCGACGTGAGCCGAAGCGTGGGAGCGGTCAGGACGTCCTGGACGGTGATCACCGGGGCACTCCTTGTACGAATAGCCCAACCGTAATAGACGAACTGTACATCTCGCCTCTGGTGCCGGGACGGCGCACTGCGCAGAGTAGTGATCAGAGCCACATCACCTTCCAGGAGTTCCAGTGACAGATCACTCCGGCGACACCGCCGCGACCCTCGGTGGCAGCATCGAGACCCGCTCGATCGACTACGTGCCCGAGGACGAGCGCCACGGAAAGGTCCGTGACCAGGGACCCTTCTGGTTCGTGGGGAACTTCCAGCCCTTCACCGTGGCGATCGGTTTCGTCGGCCCCGCCCTCGGCCTGTCGTTGGGCTGGACGGTCGTCGCGGGCATCCTCGGCATCTTCTTCGGAACCCTGTTCATGGCCTTCCACGCGTCGCAGGGACCGGTCCTAGGGCTCCCCCAGATGGTGCAGTCCCGCGCACAGTTCGGCTACCGCGGTGTCGTGCTCGCGCTCGTCGGGACGTTGTTCACGTACGTAGGGTTCAACGTCGTGGACGTCGTCATCATCAAGACGGGCCTGCACAGCATCTTCGGGTGGAACGCGGCCGTCATCGCCGTGGTCATCACCGCGGTCGCGACGCTGCTCGCGATCTACGGTCACGATCTGCTGCACCTGTCGTTCCGGGTGCTGTTCTGGCTGTCGTTGCCGCTGTGGGCGATCCTCACGTGGGGCGTCGTGTTCGGGCACGCCGGCGGCGACGCGGGCGCGGCGACGGGCGGGTTCACGCTGCTGGCATTCGTCGCCCAGTTCAGCGTCGCGGCGTCCTACAACATCACCTACGCGCCGTACGTGTCGGACTACTCCCGGTACCTGCCGCGCAACACGCGGACGTCCGCCATCGTGTCGGCCGTCTTCGTCGGCGCCTCCGCGTCACCGGTCTGGCTGATCCCCGTGGGCGCCTGGATGGCCACCCGGCTCGGCGCCACCGATGCGCTCGCCGGCATCCACGACGCCGGCAACTCGGTGGTCCCCTTCCTCGGCAGCGTCCTCGCGCTCGTCGCCACCCTGGTGTTGGTGGCCACGATGGGCCTCAACGCCTACAGCGGCATGCTCACCGTGATCACCGGCATCGACTCCTTCCGGAAGGTCACCCCGTCGCGCCGGATCCGGGTGGTGACCGTCCTCGCGCTGGCCGCGGTCTGGCTGGTGCTGAGCCTGCTGTTCACCGATTCGACCACGGTCCTCAACACGACGCTGCTGATCATGCTGTACCTCCTCGTGCCGTGGACCGCCGTCAATCTCACCGACTTCTTCTTCGTGCGCCGCGGGCACTACGCCATCACCGACCTGTTCACCCCCGACGGGCTGTACGGAATGTGGTCGTGGCGGGGCATGACCGCCTTCTTCGCCGGCATCGTCGCCTCGGTGCCGTTCATGGTGCTGCCGTTCTACGTCGGACCGGTCGCCGCGGCCCTCGGTGACGTCGACGTCGCGTTCGCGGTCGGCCTCGCCGTGTCCGGAATCGTGTACTGGGTCCTCTCCCGGTCCCTCGACCTCGGCACCGAGGAGCGGTTCATCGAAGACAGCGAAGCCGCACTGGCACTCGAGGAGACCCACGCTCATGGCTGACACGACGACAGCGGACGTCCAGGACGCGATCGACTCGCTGATCCGGGCGTTCGGCGAGCACGACACGACCGCCTACTTCTCCTCGTTCAGCCCGGACGCCACGTTCGTCTTCTACACCCACCCGGTGCCGCTGCCGAGTCGTGACGCCTACCAGGACCTGTGGACCCAATGGGAGGCGGACGGCTTCCGCGTCCTCGAGTGCACGTCCCGCGAGCAGAACGTCACGTTCCCGGCCCCGGATGTCGCGGTACTGACGCACCGGGTCGGCACCACGGTGCAGGACTCGACGGGAACGGTCGAGCTCGACGAACGCGAGACGATCCTGTTCCGGCGCCACGAAGGCGCGGGCTGGATCGCCGTCCACGAGCACTTGTCGCCGCAGCCGGATAGCTGATCGGTAACTCGCACGACGTGTACCACGTCACATCAGGGTCCCGCCGAGTTGCGGAGTTCGAGCCCCGGCGGTGTACTGGTCAGTAACCCTGCCCGGTTCGGCGTATCGAAGGTGTACAGATGACGGATCAACGGCCCGGCAAGAAGCAGTCCCCACCGGAGAAGGCGCCTCGACCGACACCGAAGGACGCGACTCCGGACGTCTCCAAGTCCGATCTCGCGGCCGTCGTCGACGCGCTCACCGCGACGAACGAGAAGAAACTCGACTACTGACCTCGACCGTCAGCCTCGCTCCCGGTGTGGCACGAACTCGAACGTCAGGCACGCGAACGCCACGGGCAGCAGGTAGCGGAACCGCAGGAGGACGTAGCGCCGGTTCCCGGTGGAATGGAATTTGCCCAGGTAGCGGTACAGCGACTCCAGCGAGATCAGCACGTCGCCGAGGTGCAGGACCCGGCGGAAGAGCCGGGCTCCTGCACCGGGCGCGTGGGGGTCGAGCAGTTCGGGAAACGCCGCGAACGACAGCGACACGTACCGCGCACCGATCTGCTCGGCGTACCGGATGACGTCGACGGTCATGCGTTCGTCGGTGCCGTTCGGTGCGTCGTCGCCGCGCCACGGAACGTCGAGGCTCAGTTCGCGCGCCGAATCCGCGGTTCCGTACCGCTGGAACGCGACCGCACGCCCGGTCGAATCGCGGGCGACGACGAGGAGAAGTCCGGGAAGCGTCCCGTCCAGCAGGTGGTCGAGGATCATCGAGAACCCGCGGCGCTGATGTCCGGCGCGGGCGTCGTCGACGATGTCCGTCAACTCCCGACGCGCCGGTTCGTCGAGGGCCGCTTCGGGGACGATCTCGGTGGTGATCCCGGCATTGTGGGTGCGCTGCACGGCCTGCCGGAGGTTGCGAAACTTCCTGCCGTGCAGAGTGAAGCTTCCGACGTCGATCACCACGTCGCGCCCGATGGGGACCGCCCTCAACGGCTTTCGGGTGTCGCCGCCGGTTTCCCACAGCCTGCCGACTCGTTCCCCCGCGCCGAGCACCGCGACACGCCAACCGCGTTCGGCGGCGAACTCCGAGAACTCGTCGAGGAGCGTGCCGAATTCGACGGCGTTGCCGAGGGGATCGCCGGACACGACCGCTATCCCGGACCGCGTGCGGTAGGCGATCGCCGCGGTCCCCGCCGCGTTGAAGTAGTACGACTTCGCCGAATTGAGCGCGAACGGCGACAACGGGTCTTCCGCGGTCTGCTGGATCAGCGCGAAGATGCGCGCCCAGTCTTCCGGTTGCGGCACGCTGCGCACCGGCAGCATCAGCACGGGTCCGGTGGCCACGAGGAGGACGAATCCCGGAGCCGGGTGTGCGCTCGTGTACGCGACATCGGCGGCGGCCACGAACAGCACCGCCGCCACCGAATGTGTCATCGTGATCGGCCGTCGCAGGTGCAGACCCCGGGCCACGAAGAGCATCGCGATTCCGGCCGCCACCATCCCGGGACGCACGGGCCCCGACCGTCCCGCCATCCACACGAGCACGATGCCGACCACCACGGCAGCCCCGACGAGCGCCGCCCGCGCCGCGGGGGACTCGGGCCGGTACACCCGCAGTCCGGGCACGGTCATCGGAGTCGACTTCGAATTCTGCAATGCGCACCCCTGCACCAGGTGACGACGGATCCGGTACCTCCAATCTAGCGGCTCCGCCGCCCGTGAGTGGTTAAGGAGTCTCTGGACTCGTTAACCACTCACGGGCGGAGCCTGGGCGGCGGCGCACCGTGCGGCAGGGACGGCCCGACTGCGGTCAGCGATCCTGCGGCACGCCCCTTCCCCCAGCCGAGCTTCTCGCGGTACCGGCCGATGTGGTCCTCCGGGATGTTCTGCCCGTCGACGAGCGGGGTGGACTGCGGGTCGACGTAGAGGGCGTCGACGGGGCAGTACGCCTCGCACATGAAGCACGTCTGGCAGTCCGATTGCCGCGCGATCACGGGGATGCCGGAGTCGGTGCGGTCGAACACGTTGGTGGGGCACGCGTCGACGCATTTGTCGCAGCCGATGCACGCCTCGGCGAGCAGCACCTCGATCACGAGGCGGCTCGCAGCAGCCCACTGTGTGCAGCACCGGTCGAGGTCCACACGTCGTCCAGCCCGCCGGTGAGGATGTGGTGGTGCTGCGCGGGGTCGAGGTCGGGATAGTCGGCGCGCTTGCTCATTCCGCGGGTTTCCGTGCGCGCCAGCGTCGAGTGGTACATCCACCGGCCCACCGCCGTGATCGCGGCGGCCTGACGGGCACGGACCCGCTCGTCGCCGGAGTCGCCCCCGAGCCCCAGCGACACTGCCGTCCACAGCGACTCCAGCCCGTCGAGCGCACCCTGCACCCGCGCACCGTCCCGCAGGTAGTTCTTCTCGTACGGGACGAGTTCGGCCTGCGCGGCCGCGACGACGGCGGACGCCTCCAGCCCCGACCGCCCCGTCGGACGCAGCCCGGCCCGGCCGGCATGGCGGAGTTCGCCCGCCCACGCCCGACGTTCGGTTCGCGCGTAGCGCGCGGCCCCGGTTCCGGCCCAGCTGCCGGACGACATCGCCCACGCCGAGTTGTGGCTGCCGCCGCCGGTGAAGCCACCGCAGATGCGTTCCCGGGTTGCGGCGTCGCCTGCGGCGAACAGCCCGGGCACCGAGGTGGCGCAGGTGTCGTCGACGATGTCGATGCCGCCGGTTCCGCGCACCGTGCCCTCGGCGAGCATGCTGACCTCGAAACGGTCGGTGAACGGGTTGATCCCGCGGCGGTCGAACTGCAGGAAGAAATTGGGCTGGCCGAGGCGCATCTGGCGCTGCACCTCGTCGTCGGCGCGGTCGATTTGTGCGAACACCGGCTCGGACAGCAGCGTTTTCGCGATCACCGACCGCCCCTTGGTGGACCCGGCACCTTCGAGAACACGTCCGTCGGCGTGGAAGAAGGTGGCGTAGCCGTAGTAGGCGGTCTTCGTGATGGTCGAGTTGGCGGGGACGATCGCGTACGCGTTGGAGAATTCCATGCCGGAGAACGTGGCGCCCACCTCGGCGGCCATCAGCGCGCCGTCACCGGTGTCGACGTTCGTGCCCAGGGCGCGGGACAGGAATGCGCAACCGCCGCTGGCGATGACGACGGCGCCCGCGGTGATCCGGTAGTCGCGGTCGTCCTGACGCTGGTAGCCCGCCGCACCGCGGACCTGACCGTCGGTGTCGACGAGCAGTTCGAGGGCCGGTGAGTGGTCGAGGATCCGGACGCCCGCCTTCTTGATCCACGCCCTCATGCGTCGCATGTATTCGGGCCCTTGGAGTCCGGTGCGGATCTGCCTGCCGGTGTCGGGATCGACGGGGAACGGGTACCGGCCTTCCTCGGCGAGGAGGTTCATGTTCGCGTACGTCTGGTCGAGGACGCGGTCCATCCAGTGGTGGTCGGCGAGATGCCCGCCGAGCGTCTCGCGGCTGGCCTTGGCCTTCGCCCGCGCGGACGGGTCGGGGTCGACGTACCAGACGCCGGTGCCCGAAGGCGCGGTGGCGCCGCTGGTTCCGCAGTACCCCTTGTCGACGAGGACGACGTCCGCCCCGGATTGCCGTGCGCGCAGGGCGGCCCACGTTCCGGCGGGGCCGCCACCGATGACGAGGACGTCGGTGCTCAGGTCGAGAAGTTCGGTCATGAAGGGCGCTCCTGTCGATGCGGAACAACTGCCCTTCAACGCTTCCGCACTTCGGGCGTCCCCGCCATCGTCAGAATCAGCGTGAACCGAACGGAGGCGGCTCCGCCGCCCGTGAGTGGTTGAGGAGTCCAGAGACTCGTTAACCACGCACGGGCGCTACGCGCCTTTGCCGTAGTCGACGCTCAGCCAGTGCTCCGGCCGCATCCGGATGATGATCGCGCTGTCGTCGTACGCCTGCTCGACGAACCCGTCGACCTCCTCGGCGGGCAGGTAGCGGGCGGCGAGCCCGCGGATGTCGTCGACGGTGGGTGATTCGTCGAACTCCGCCGGACCCTCGACGCTGACGTATTTGTAGGGCGGCTGCTCGTGCTGGGCGACGAGGCTGAACCGGCCGGCTGCGCGGATCAGCCGCTCTTTGACCGAGCCGCGCCCGGTCCAGACGTACACGTCGCCGCCGGGTTCGTAGCCGTACCAGATGGGCACGGCGAGCGGGGCCCGTCCGTCGCGGTCGACGGCGATCACCCCCACGTGTACGTCGGCGAGGAACTTCTCGCGCTGTTCAGGGGTCATCGACAACTGCGACATGTCAGTCTCCGCTCTGGTGTTCGGTTTTCGACGGCGGTGCGGGATCGAGCAGCTGGGCGAGATGTTTCGACGATCGGTCCGGTTCGAGTTGCCGCACCTGCATGTGGCAGCTGAAGCCGTCCGTGAGTACGACTGCGTCTTCGGGACTGTCGCGGAGGGCGGGGGCGAGTGCCTGCTCCGCGACCTGCATGCTGAGGTCGTAGTGGTCGGCCTCGAATCCGAAGTTTCCTGCGACGCCGCAGCATCCGGTGGCTTCCCGCACGCGCGGCACCCCGACCGCTTGTAGCGCCTTCCGCTGGCTGGCGGCGCCGAACACGGCGTATTCGTGGCAGTGGGTCTGCACGGTGACGTCTTCGGGCACCGGCACGCTGGGGCTCCATCCGGCTTCGGTGCGCTCGAGCACGGCGCCGGCGAAGCTCCGGATCCGGGCGGCGACGCGTCGTGCGGCGTCGGTGTGGACGAGTTCGGGGAGGTCCTTGCGGAACGCGGCAGCGCAGCTCGGTTCGAGGACGACGATGGGCCGGTCGGTGCCGTCGTCGAGGAGTTCGGCAGCCTTGGCGAGGGTCTTCTGTGCTTGCTTGAGCTGTCCGGTGGAGATCCAGGTGAGCCCGCAACACACGTCGCTGCGGCACTGCGAGCTGAGGCCGGCCTCGGTGAGCACCCGGGACGCGGCCCCGACCACCTCCGGACGAAATCCGCGGGTGAACGTGTCGGCGAGCAGCACGACGTCCGCGGTGGCGTTTCCCGACGTGTCCCCGACTTCGCGTCGGATCTGCTTGCGGGACGCGAACTCCGGCATCGACCGGTGCGGGGTGAGCCCACCGAGCTTGGCCGCGACCTTCGCGAGCCGGCCGGCGGTCAGCCGGTTCACCACGGGCGCCGACCGTTCCGCGATCCGCAGCCACACCGGCAGCCAGCCGAGGGAGTAGTGCGACAGCGGACGCACCCGTCCGCGGTAGTGGTGGTCGAGGAATTCGGATTTGTAGGTGGCCATGTCGACGCCGACCGGGCAGTCGGTGGAGCAGGCCTTGCAGGACAGGCAGAGGTCGAGGGATTCCTTGACGTCCTCGGACCGCCAGCCGTCGGCGACGGTCGGCGAGTTGCGGACCATCTCCTGCAGCGCGCGGGCGCGGCCGCGGGTGGAGTCCTTTTCGTCGCCGGTCGCGCGGAAGCTGGGGCACATCACGCCACCCGTCGACGCGCGGCAGCGGCCGACGCCGATGCAGCCCTGGACGGCGTGGACGAACGGCGCGACCGGGACGTCGCTGGTGGGGGTGAGATCGAAACTGGTCTGCCACGCCCGCGGATTCACGCCGTCGAGGGCGAGGCTCCCCAGCAGCGGTTCGGGGTCGACGATGCTGCCCGGGTTCAGCACGGCCGCCGGATCCCACAGCCGTTTGAACGTGGCGAACGCCGCCATCATGGTGGGCGTGTACATGATCGGTAGCAGCGCCGACCGTGCGCGGCCGTCGCCGTGCTCCCCCGACATCGAGCCCCCGAACCGCACGCACAGTTCGGCGGCGCGGTGGATGAACCGCGACATCACGTCCCGGCCCTCGTCGGTGCGCTGGTCGAAGTTGATGCGGATGTGCATGCACCCGGCGCCGAAGTGCCCGTACATGACGCCGGTCAGGCCGAATTCGGCGAGCAGTGCCTTGATGTCGACGAGGTAGTCGGCCAGCTGGTCGGGTGCGACGGCGGAATCTTCCCAGCCCGTCCAGGATTCGCCGCCCTCGACGAGCCGGGCGGACAGTCCGGCGCCGTCCTCGCGGACCCGCCACAGCGACGCGCGTTCGGCCGGATCGCCGACCACCCGCGCGTCGACGAGGCGTCCGGCCGCACGCAGCTTCGACACCAGTTCCGCCCCGCGCAGTTCCACCTCGGCGAGGTCGTCGCCGTCGAGGTCGACGTACAGCCACGCCTCGCCGTCGGGCAGTCCCACCACGGAGTCGGCGCCGCGCAGGTGCCGCATGGTGTCGACGATCGCCGAGTCGATGCCCTCGATCGCGGCCGGGGAGTAGTCCAGGATGATCGCGTTGTCGCGGGCCGCGTCCACCAGGTCGCGGTAGCCGAGGCACAGCAGCATCGCCGCGGGCGGCACCGGCACCAGCGCGACGGTCGCGGCCACGATCACCGCGCACGTCCCCTCGCTACCGACGAGGGCGCGGGCCACGTCGAAGCCGTTCTCGGGCAACAGGTTCGCCAGATGAAAACCGGACACCTGCCGCGGGATCCGGCCGAGCTCGAGCCGGAAGTCGCCGAGATGCCCTTGCGTCAGCTCGTCGAGTCCGGCGGAGATCCGCGCGGCCTCGCTCACCGCCGACGAGTCGTCCGGGTCGGTGGCACGCAGCCCGTCGCGGGTGGCGGTCAGCCGGTGCCCGCTGGCGGTCACGAGTTCGAGCGCGACGACGTGATCCGACGTGCGGCCGTACCGCACGGAGTGGTTCCCGCAGGCGTCGTTGCCGATCGCACCGCCGACGGTCGCGCGGGACTTGCTGGACGGGTCGGGCGCGAAGGTGAACGCGCCGTCCGTCGCCAGCTGCACGTCCTTCTGCAGGTCCGTCAGCACGATGCCGGGTTCGACGACGGCGGTGCGGGCGGACGCGTCGACGGCCCGCACCCGGTTCATGTGCCGGGAGAAGTCGAGCACCACCCCCCTGCCGATCGCGTTGCCCGCGAGCGAGGTGCCGCCGCCGCGGCTGGTGACGGGGATGCCGCGGTCGGTGCACGCCCTCACGATCGCCACCACGTCGGCGGCGGTGCGCGGAAACGCCACGGCCAGCGGCGGCACCCGGTAGTTGGAGGCGTCGAAGGAGTATTCGGCCCGCCGACGCGATCCGGTGTCGAGGTCGACGCCCAGCTCGGCGAGGTCGGCGTGCAGGTCGGCGGCGGGACGTGTCAGCTCAGCCACGCGCCGCCGTGTCCCGTCTCTTCGGAGTCAGCTTCCGGATTCGTCGTCAGCGGGGCCATGGCTACATGGTCGAGCCGCTCCCGAAGATTGTCAACAATCCACTCCGTGAGCCGGTACGGTACGGAGGGGTGAGCGTCGTGCGAACGTCTTCTCCCCCGCAGCGACTGTCGGCTGTGCGGGTGGGCGGCGCCGCGTGGGTGCTGATCGCCCTGTACTTCGTCGCGGAGGCCGTAACCGCGGGCGCCTGGCCGCGGCCGTACGTGGTGCGGACCAGTTCGGTCAGCAATCTGGGTGTCACGGGCTGCGACGGTTCCGCGGCCCAGGTCGCCGCCGTCCGGCTCTGCTCGCCGCTGCACGCGGTGATCAACAGCGCGTTCATCCTGACGGGGGTGCTCATTCTCGTGGGGGCGGTGTGCCTGCGCGGGTTCCTCCCACGCGGACGCATCCGACGCGCCGCGCTGGCACTGCTCGGCCTGGCCGCGGTCAGCGCCGCGCTGACGGGTTTCATCCCGATCAACGTGGACGCCCACCTCCACCAGATCGTCGCGACCCCGACGTTCGTCGCGCGCAACGCCGCGATGGCCGTCGTCGCAATCGGGCTCTACCCACGGTGGCGAGCCTTCGCCCTGTGGACCGGTCTCTGCAGCGTCGTCGGGATCCTCGGCATGGCGGCGATCCTCCTGCCCGGCGCGCCGTTCGGCCTCACCGAACGCAGTGCGCTCTACCCGTTCACGGTGTGGGCCGTGACCGCCGGGGTCGCGGCGCTCCGCACCCGTGCGTGGTCGACGAGTCCAGAGACTCCTCAACCACGCACGGGCGCCGGAAGTGCCACCATGGAGTGATGTCCACAGCTCTCACGCATGCCGCCGCTGTCCAGCAGTCCGCGGAGAACGGCCGCGTCGCGATCGAACCCAATCACAAGCGCATTCGGGTGTTCTTCGGCGGCCAGGCTGTCGCCGACACCACCCGGTCGGTGTACCTGTTCGAGAAGGGGCACCTGCCCGTCTACTACATTCCCCGCGAGGACGTGAACTTCGCCCTCCTCGAGCCCGTCGACGCGTCCACGACCTGCCCGTGGAAGGGCAAGGCGCGGTACTGGGATCTCGTCGTCGGTGACCGTCGCGCGGAGCAGTCGGTGTGGGGGTACGACGTCCCGTTGGACGACTCCCTCGACCTCAGCCCGTACGTCGCGTTCTACTGGCACCGGATGGACGCCTGGTACGAGGAGGATCAGCAGGTGTTCGTCCACGCCCGCGACCCATATGTCCGCGTCGACGTGCTGCCGTCGTCGCGGCACGTGGAGGTCTACATCGGGGACACGCTGGTGGCCGACACGGTCCGGCCGCGACTGCTGTTCGAGACGTCACTGCCGGTGCGCTACTACATTCCGCGCATCGACGTGCGGTCCGAATTCTTCACCGCCTCCGACACGCGGACGTCCTGCCCGTACAAGGGGACGGCGTCGTATCTGTCGTTCACCGGGTCGGGCGGCTCCGAGCCCGTCGACGATGCCGCCTGGTTCTACCCGTTCACCACCGCCGAGGCGTCGGGCATCGACGACCACCTGTCGTTCTACCCGGATCGCGTGCGGATCGTCGTCGACGGCACGCCGGTGGAGAACTGACGTCAGTCCCGAGGGGGCAGCGGCGGTAGTTCCAGATTGTCGCGGAACGTGCCGCCCACGTAGTCGTCACCGACGATTCCGCGCCGCCGCAGTTCGGGGAGCAACCCGTTGACGACGAAGTCACGGGTCCGCTCCTCGGCGAGTCCGCCGAGGGAGATGACGTCGAGAACACCCGCGTCGTAGCGTTCCTGCACGGCGTCGGCGAGTTGCTCGGGGGTTCCGGCGACCGCCCAGTGACCGGTGTCCTTGGACGCGATGATCAGCTCGCGCAGCGTCCGCCCGGTCGCGGCGAGCCGGCTGAAGATCTCGACCCGGCCGCGGCGGCGGTTCACCGACCGCACGTCGGGCAGCACGTCCGCCGGGATCGGTGTGTCGAGCGGCAGCCCGGACAGGTCGACGTCGCCGCCGAGCATGTCCTCGAGCCGGATCCGGCCCGCGTCGAGGTCCGTCGCCTCCTCCTGTTCCCGGACCAGCCGCCGCACTTCCGCCTCGGACGCACCGTAGGTGGCGTGGAACGAACTCATGATGAGCGGCAGTCCGTCGGCGCGGCCGAGTTCGGTGGCGCGGGCCCGGATGCTCTTGGTGTAGGTGACGGCGTCCTCGAGCGTGGGCAGCGACGTGAACACGACTTCCGCGAAGCGGGCCCCGAGTTCCAGGCCGGCCGCGGATTGCCCGGCCTGGAATTGCACGGGTCGACGCTGCGGCAGCGGCGGGATGTTCAGTGGACCCTTCACCGTGAAGTATCTGCCGGCGTGGTCTATCGGTCGCACCCGGTCGGCGTCGAGCGTGGCGCCCCCGGCACCGTCGGACGTGAGCGCCCCGGGTTGCCAGCTGTCGAACAGTGAGTTGATCACTTCGAGGGATTCCGTGGCCCGGGCGTACCGTTCCTCGGGGCTGGGCAGGTCCTGGTCGCTGTAGTTCTCCTCCCCCAGCGACGACGTCACGGCGTTCCAGGCGGCGCGGCCGTTGCTCACGTGGTCGAGGGTGCCGAACAGCCGCGCGAGGTTGTACGGGTGGTGGAATGTGGTGGTCACCGTCGCGATCAGCCCTACGTGCGAGGTGACGGCGCTCAGTGCCGACAGGAAGATCAGCGGTTCCTGCGCGCCGATCGCGCCCTGGGCCCCAAAACTCAGCAAGTCGGCGGCGAACAGTGCGTCGAACTTGTTCGCCTCCGCGACCTTCGCGATCTCGATCGACGACGCGACGGTCGACTGCTGCGGATCGATGGCGGCGGCATAGGTGCTCACGGCGCCGCTGACTCCCGTGACCGTCTTCAGCGGCCGGCGACGTGGGGTGCTCATCGTCGAAGCCTAGGAACGACGGCCGGGTCGGCCCATCCTTTCGATCAGGCGGATTCTGACCGCCCACCACACCGTCCGGCTACCGTCGGGGTGTGCTGTTCTCGCAAATCGTCGCGACGTCACGAGAGGTGGGTGCCACCCGGTCGCGCAAGGTGAAGGTCGGGGCGCTCCGCGAGGTCCTCACCCGGCTGGAGCCGTCGGAGGTGGAACCGGTGGTCGCGTGGCTGTCCGGGGAGCTTCGGCAGGGCCGGATCGGAATCGGCTGGCGGACAGTCGCGGACATCCCGGCCACACCCGCCGACGACGCGACCGTCACCGTGTCCGAGGTCGACGGGACCATCTCCGCCGTCGCCGAGGTCTCCGGCTCCGGATCGGCCGCACGCCGGCGCGACCTGCTCGCGGAACTGTTCGCCCGCACCACCACCGACGAACGAGACTTCCTGCTGCGCCTGCTCACCGGCGACCTTCGCCAGGGCGCCCTCGAGGGGGTGATGACGGACGCAATCGCGGCGGCCGCCGATCTGCCGGTCGAGCCGGTGCGCCGGGCGTTCATGTTGTCGGGACGTCTGCCCGCGACCGCGGTCGCGGCGTTCGACGGCGGGGTCGACGCGCTCACCGCATTCCGGCTGGAGGTGGGCCGCCCGGTCCGGCCGATGCTCGCCTCCCCGGCCGAATCGCTCGCCGACGCGTGGACCGAACTGGGCGGCGACGTCAGCGTCGAATACAAACTCGACGGGGCGCGGATCCAGGTGCACCGCAACGGCGACGAGGTGCGGATCTTCACCCGCACCCTGCGTGAGATCACCGGCAGCGTGCCGGAACTCGTCGAACTCGTGGTGAACCTGCCGTGCACGTCGGCGGTGTTCGACGGGGAGACGCTGGCCCTCACCGACAGTGGCCGGCCCCGCCCGTTCCAGGAGACGATGAGCCGCTTCGGCGCCGAATCGTCCCGCGAGCTGCTGCTGCACCCGTACTTCTTCGACTGCCTGCACCTCGACGGCGTCGACCTGCTGGACGCACCGCTGGAGGAGCGGTTGGCCGCCCTGGAACGGGTTGCCCCACAACACCGCATCCCCGGGCTGATCCGACCTGACGCCGACGGCGCCGCAACGCATTTCGACAACGCGCTCGCCGCCGGTCACGAGGGCGTGATGGTCAAGTCGCTCACCGCACCGTATGCGGCGGGCCGGCGCGGCCGCGCGTGGCAGAAGGTGAAACCGGAGCACACCCTCGACCTGATCGTGCTCGGCGCCGAGTGGGGGTACGGGCGGCGCACCGGCTACCTGTCGAACCTGCACCTCGGGGCGCGCGACCCGGACGGCGGCGATCCGATCATGGTGGGCAAGACGTTCAAGGGTCTCACCGACGCGCTGCTGCAGTGGCAGACGGACGAATTCCCGCGCCACGAACGCACGCGCGACGACCACACCGTGTACCTGCACCCCGACCTCGTCGTGGAGATCGAACTCGACGGCGTCCAGGTGAGCTCCCGCTACCCGGGCGGGCTCGCGTTGCGGTTCGCGCGCGTCCTGCGGTACCGCCCCGACAAGACGGCCGCCGACGCCGACACGATCGACGCCGTCCGGGCGCTGCTGCCGGGGTGAGATCGCTCGTCCTGCGAGGCGAGCGCGTGCACGGTAACCTCCCCGGCACAGAGAGGGCGCCGCGCGGTGAGGGGGTCGGCTGGATGACGTTCGTTTCCCGCTTCGTGCCCTCGTGCGCCACCCCGGTGGTCGCGTTCGTCGAGGGCACGTTCCACAGAGCGGCCGCGGCCGCCGAGGGGCCCGTCCGCGTCGCCGTCTGCACCGTCACGGTGCCGATCGAGGTGGCGAAGACGTCGTTCCACATCCTCCGGCTCACCGAGGAACTCCTCGAGGAGGTCGTGTTCCTGCTGCGGACCATGCGGCCGGTGGTCGAGGCGGTGAGCACCACCCAGCAGTCCGACAATTTCGACACGATGTTCCGGACACTCGAACAGATCCAGCAGTCGGCCGACGCGATCGCCCGCACACCGATCAACGTCGCGCGGAGTGTGTTCGCCCCGGCCCGCCCCTCGCCCGACCAGGTCGACTACCACCCCACCATCATCGACGCCGAGCCGCCGACACCACCCGGACTGGCGGTCCGGATCGCGTCCATCACCGTGACGGCGCCGCGCATCACCTTCGGCAGGCCGAATCGCTGACCCAGGTTACCGTCCGGGGAAGAAGTCCGCGCTCTGCACGTAGTCCATCGCGGCGGTGAAGATCGGGTCACTCATGCGCCGCGTGATCTCCGCCTCGTCGACGTCCTCAATGTGGGTCTGAACCCACCAGAGATTGCCGAACGGATCGCGGACGCGCCCGACGACGTCGCCCCAGAACAGGTGCGTCGCCTGCGTGACCAGCGTGCCGCCGGCGGTGACGGCCCGGGCGAGCACCGCCTCGGCGTCGTCGACGTACAGGCGGAGGAACCCGGGCGTCGGCGGCCAGTCGGGTCGCGCGTCGAACATCATCACCACGGCGTTCCCGATCCGCACCTCGGCGTGCCCGATGGTGCCGTCCTCGGCCACCATCCGGCCGAGTTCCTCGCCGTCGAATGCCGCCTTCACGTAGTCGATGAGCGCGGCCGTGTCGCGGGAGATGATCCACGGCGTCACGGTCGTGTAGCCCTCGGGAATCGGATTGACGGTCATGCGGTCCTCCTGCGTCGGCGAATCGGATGCGTTCACCGTAGAACCGATAGCGGTCAACCCCGGTCCTCGTTTGGACCGCCCCGATACGCTCATAGCGTGAGCGAACACATCCTCGTCACCGGTGGATCGCGCGGCATCGGCGCCGCCGTGGTGCGCCTCGCCGTCCACCGCGGCTATGAAGTCACGTTCACCTTCCAGAACGACGCGGAGGCCGCCGAACACCTCTTGCACCAGTGCGGCATCCGCGCCACCGCGGTGCGTGCCGACGTGCGCGACGCCGCCCTCGCCGCCGCCGTCGTGGGCGCGGCCGACGAGCGCGGGCAACTCACCGCGGTGGTCAACAACGCCGGGACCACCGGCCCGCTCGGCACGTTCCTCACCACTCCGGACGCGACGCTGCGGGAGGTGTTCGACGTCAACGTCTTCGGTGCCATGAACTACGCCCGCGCGGCGGCGGAGCACTGGATCCGGGAGGGGCGTCCCGGCGTCATCGTCAACCTCAGCTCGGTCGCGGCCGGAACCGGGGCACCGGGCGAGTACGTCGGGTACGCGGCGTCGAAGGCCGCCGTCGACAGTGTCACGACGGGACTCGGGCGGGAACTGGCGAGCGCGAACATCCGGGTCGTCGGCATCGCACCCGGTACGACGGACACCGACATCCACGCGGCCGCGGGCGACCCGGGACGGCCCGACCGAGTGACCCGGAAGGTGCCACTCGGCCGGGTCGCGCAGCCCGAGGAGATCGCCGAAGCGGTGCTGTGGGCCCTGTCCCACCAGGCGTCCTACGTCACCGCCACCACCATCGCCGTCGCCGGCGGTCTGTAACTACCGTGGTTGTACGCCGCACCTCGGGACGAGCATCGGCACCCGCTTGCGGTAGCTGCGGTAGTCGTCGCCGAACGTATCAACCAGATCGTGTTCCTCGAAACGCACCGCGACCAGGATGAAGCCGGTGGTCCCGACGGCGAACAGCAGCCGGCCCCAGGTCATCGTCGGCGCCACCCAGAACGCGATGATGAAACCGGCGTACAGCGGATGCCGGATCACCCGGTACAGCACAGGTGTCCGAAAGTGGCTGGGCAGAGCCGACTTCCCGCTCTGATTGCGCAGCACCTGGCGCACCCCGAACAGATCGAAGTGGTCGATGGCGAACGTCGCGGCCAGCACGAGGGCCCATCCGCCGAGCGACACGGCGAAGATTGCGACGCGGACCCAGCTCGTCTCAACGTCCCAGATCTGGTCGGGCAGCGGACGCCATTGCCACATCATCAGCGCCAGCGCGGCCGTCGCGAACAGGACGTAGGTCGAGCGCTCCATCGGTTCCGGGACGATCTTCGTCCAGCGTTTCTTGAACCAGGGCCTGGCCATCACCGAATGCTGCATCGCGAAGACCATGAGTAGCGCCACGTCGACGACCACGGCGACGGCTACGGGGGCGTCGGGTCCGTCGTTGATCGTGTGGGGCACGACGAGGCCCTCGACCCATCCGATCGCGTACAGGAACACGATCAGGAACGTGGCGTAGGCGACCACTCCGTACGCGGTGATGAGGGTGCGGGCGACCCCACGTGTGTGCGGCGTCCGCGGTGTTTCGACCATCTCGGCCATGGTGTTCTCTCCGATCGCTGGGTTTCCCCCGATGCACCGAAGTCTCCGATCGGGCGCGGTGCGGAACAAGGAACCCTGGGGTGGGAGTGACCGCACCCCGCAACCGTGTCGGAACGCTTGACTACCCTGTGGGCATGCTGCCCGGGGAGTTCCGCCACATCGACGTGTCGTCGATCAAGGCGGTGCTCGGCACCACCACCTACACCCGCGGCGAGCAGTACGCCCGCGACCACGCGGTGATCCAGATGTCGTGGGATTCGGCAGCCAAGGAGCTGTGGGGCGAGGTGGCGGGCACGGCGAGGGAGCCGTACTCGGCGTCGGCGTTCGTCGCATCCGTTCCCGGCCGCACGGTGTACCGGTACGGAATCTGCACGTGTCCGGTCGGGATGAACTGCAAGCACGTCGCGGCCCTGCTGATCACGGCGATGAGGCAGGCGACGGCGCAGACGCAGGCGCCGGTCGCAGCCACTTGGGACCGATCACTGAGCTCCCTGCTCACCCCGGCCGATCCGTTCGGCGATTCCGGCCGCCGTTCGCCGCTCGCCATCCAGTTCCGGGTCCAGACGTCGGCCGGAGACTCGGCACCTCAGCTGCTGGTGAAGCCGGTCCAGCCCGGTTCGAAGGGCTGGATCGTCGGCGGGCTGGCGTGGAACAAGCTGGGCAGCCACTTCCAGCATCCCGCCGAGCAGATCCGGGTGCTGCACGAGATCCATCTACTGGCCGGCGGGGGCATGAACTACCGCCGGCAGAACCACACCGACCTCGACCTCAGCGTCTTTCCCAGCCGCCAGCTGTGGTCACTCCTCGACGAGGCTGCCAGGGTGGGTGTCGAGCTCCTCCACTCCTCGAAGCGTCTGGGCGCACTCGCCCCCTACCGCTCGGCCGAGATCTGCTTCGACGTCACCCGGGACCACGACATCGACGCGCTGGTCGTGCAAGCGGTGATCGTCGTGGACGGCGAGCGGGTCGACACGTCGACCGTGGGCTTCATCGGGCTCCGGGCGCACGGCCTGTTCTACGTCGACGCCGACGAGCGCATTCAGCTCGCCCGGCTCGGCTCCCCCGCACCCGCAGCCCTGCAGGACCTGACGCGCCGCCGCACCCGCATCGAGGTTCCCGACTTCGAGGAGCCCCGGTTCCTGACGGACTTCCTGCCGAAGCTGCGCAACCTGGCCACCCTGATCTCCTCGGACGGCTCGTTCGTCCCACCCGAGATCTCCGAGCCCACCCTCGTGCTGCGGGCGGCGTACCTCCCCGACCACGAGGTCACCGTCGACTGGGAATGGCTGTACACCGTCGGCGACAACGAGCACCGGGCCCCGCTCGCCACGCGAACCCCCGGTGACGACTACCGCGACGACACCCGCGAACAAGCACTGCTCGACGCACTCGACATCGCCTGGGAGCGCTACGGTTTGGGGTCGAACACCCCGGAGGCGTCCGCGTTGCGCGGACTCGACACCATGCGGTTCACCACCGAGGTCCTGCCCCTGCTCGAAGGCAAGACCGACGTGGCCGTCGACATCTCCGGTGAGCGCGCCGACTACCGCGAAGCCGGCGATTCACTCGCCATCGGGGTCTCCACCACGCCGTCCACCGGCAGCACCGACTGGTTCGACCTCGGCGTCACCCTCACCGTGGAGGGCCGGGACGTCCCGTTCGACCAGGTCTTCTCGGCGCTGACCGCGGGCAAGACCGAACTGCTGCTGCCCGACGGCGCCTACTTCTCCCTCGACAAGCCCGAACTCCACACGCTGCGAAGACTGATCGACGAGGCGCGCGCCCTCCACGACCGCGCCGACCGGACGTTGCGGCTCAGCCGGTTCCAGGCGAGCCTGTGGGACGAGTTCGCCACCCTCGGCACCGTCGAGCGGCAGGCGAAGGCGTGGCGGCAGCAGGTGGACGGCCTGCTGGCACCGGGCACCGTCCACCACGTCGACGCCCCGAGCACACTCGACGCCCAGCTGCGCCCCTATCAGCTGGAGGGGTTCCGCTGGCTGGCCTTCCTGTGGGAGCACGGGCTCGGCGGCATCCTCGCCGACGACATGGGGCTCGGCAAGACCCTGCAGGCGCTGGCGCTGATCTGCCATGCGCGGCAGTCGAACCCGGCCGCGCCGCCGTTCCTCATCGTCGCCCCCACCAGCGTGGTGTCGAACTGGGAATCCGAATCCGCGCGCTTCGCCCCCGGCGCGAACGTCGTCGCGATCACCGACACCCGCACCCGCCGACGCGTCCCCCTCGACGAGTTGGTGCGGGGTGCCGACATCGTCGTCACGTCCTACACCCTGTTCCGCCTCGACTACGAGGCGTACGCGGAATGCACGTGGTCGGGGTTGATCCTCGACGAGGCGCAGTTCACCAAGAACCACCAGTCCAAGATCTACCAGTGCGTTCGCCGGCTCGAAGCACCATTCAAGCTGGCGGTCACCGGCACCCCGATGGAGAACAATCTGATGGAGCTGTGGTCGCTGCTCTCCATCACCGCCCCGGGGCTGTTCCCGAATCCGGCCCGGTTCACCGACTACTACCGCAAGCCGATCGAGAAGCAGGGCGACACCGAACTTCTCGCGCAACTGCGCCGCCGCGTCAAACCGCTGATGCTGCGCCGCACCAAAGAGCAAGTGGTGAAGGATCTTCCGGCCAAGCAGGAGCAGGTGCTCGATGTCGATCTGCACCCGCGGCACCGCAAGATCTACGACACGCACCTGCAGCGTGAGCGGCAGAAGATCCTCGGCCTGCTCGCCGACGTCGACAAGAACCGCTTCACCATCCTGCAGTCGCTCACCGTGCTGCGGCAGCTGAGCCTCGACGCCGGACTCGTGGACGACGAGTACGGCGACGTCCCGTCCGCCAAGGTCGACGCGCTGCTCGAACAGCTCGCCGACGTCGTCGCCGGCGGTCACCGGGCGCTGGTGTTCAGCCAATTCACCGGCTTCCTCAGGAAGGTCCGCGACCGCCTCGACGACGCGGGCATCGCGCACAGCTACCTCGACGGCAGCACCCGGCGTCGCGGCGACGTGCTCCGCGATTTCAAGGAGGGCGACGCCCCCGTCTTCCTGATCAGTCTCAAGGCCGGCGGCTTCGGGCTGAACCTCACCGAGGCCGACTACTGCTTCATCCTCGACCCGTGGTGGAACCCGGCCACCGAGGCCCAGGCGGTCGACCGGGCGCATCGCATCGGGCAGACCCGCAACGTGATGGTGTATCGCCTGATCGCGAAGGACACGATCGAAGACAAGGTGATGGCCCTGAAGGCGAAGAAGTCGGCGCTGTTCGCGAGCGTCATGGACTCCGACACCCTGCTCAGCTCCAGCCTCGACGCCGACGACCTCCGCAGCCTGTTCGAGTGACCTCGCGATCGACGCCCGGGGCCTTCGTTGATGTCGGAGAGTCCTGGTAGGAAGATGACTGGTCACACCGAGCGAGGAGGGCGCCGTGAGCCGCAATAGCCAGCAGAACCGTGCCGCACGCAAACGCAAGAAACAGCAGCGTAGCGGCACCCGTCACCATCGTGAGTTCCGTCCCGACTTCGACGCCGAGTCGTTGGTGTTCGCGGGAATCGAGTTCGCTTTCGGGCCGTCGGCGAATGCGGAGTCGCTGCGCCGGACAGTCGGCCAGTTGGCAGAACTCGACGGTTCCGGATCTACGGCCGCCCTCCTGGATCGAGCCTCGCAGATGCTCGACGCGTCGATGGACCACGCGTTCGACTCGGGATGGCAGCCGGCGGAGCTGGTGCACGCGGTGCGCCGGGAGTTCGGTGCGCGCACCGCCCGGCTGACGGTTGCCGCGATCGGCTCGCATGCGAGCCGCACCTCGGCGCACAAGAGCGCCCCGGAGCCGTGGCGCGAGCAGCTCGACGAGCTGAACATCGGCCCGGACGACGCACCTGCCCGCGGTCGACTGTCCGCCTGGCGTGCCGCGGAGAACGCCGAGCCGACGGACACCTGGACGGCGATCCTGTCGCTCCTCGGCTTCTGCAGCTATCTGATCCCCATGACGCCACTGATGGCCACCCCACCGAACTGGGTCGCCGGGGCGGCGGCGTCACGGCCCGCCAAGCACGGTCCCGAACCCAAGGTGCTGTCCCGCATCCGCGGCCTGCTGGCCAAGGCCGAAGCAACCACGTTCGCCGAGGAGGCAGCGACCCTCTCGGCGAAGGCGCAGGATCTCATGACCAGGTATGCGATCGACAGTGCAATGGTCGACGCCGAGGCGCACACCTCACTGAGCGATCAAGTAGTCACGCGCCGATTGCTCGTCGACAACCCGTACCCCGAAGCGAAAGTGCAGTTGCTGAACTGTGTGGCGGACTCCAACAGCGTCCGTGTCCTCTGGCATCAACGATTCGGCCTCGTCAGCATGGTCGGAATGCCGATCGACCTGGACCTGTGCGAAATGCTCTTCACTTCGCTGCTCGTTCAGGCTTCGCACGCGATGAGCGAGGCAGGCGGCGACCGGGTGAAGCGCTCACCCAGCTTCCGCAGATCGTTTCTGCTCGCGTTCGCTTCCCGGATCGGGGAACGGCTGGCGATCGCCCGGGAACAAGCCGGCCGCGACGCATCCAGTCAGTACGGCAAGGAGTTGGTGCCGATCATGACCGAACGCACCGAGGCGGTGGGTTCGGTGTTCGAGAAACAGTTCCCGTCCGTCGTCACGACTTCGCATTCGGTGACCAACGCACACGGTTGGCAGGCGGGGCGCGTGGCCGCAGAGTTGGCAGACCTCAGCGGTGGGCGGGAACGAATCGCCGAATGAGTCAGGGCACGATGTGCCCAGCTCGAAGACAACGAGAGGAAACCGATGTCCATCACCGCCGACGTTCATCGGCTTCTTCGTCTGCGCCAGGACCACGCAGCCTGGACGTTGCTGCGTGCCGATTCCGCGCCGGCAATTCTGGCGCTGTTGGGCCGTCACTTCGAGCATGGGACCCGCCGCCTCCCGGCTCCGGAACTCTTCTCCCGCTTGGACTCCGACCTTCAGACCATGCGCGACGAGGGCCTCGACTTCCCTCGAACCGGTCAGGCGTACTGCACCGACTGGGTGCGGGCCGGTTATCTGCTCCGACGAGCAGCGGCTGGTACCCGTGAGGAGACCCTGGAACCGACGGAGGGCGCGTTCGCCGCGATGGCATTCGTCGCGAGCCTCACCAGTCAGGCGAGTTCGGCAACGGAATCTCGTCTGACCACCCTGTCCACCCAGTTGCAGGCCCTCGCGCGGGATTCCGATCCCCGCGCGGAGACTCGTCTCGCCGCGCTGCTGACCGAACGGTCGTCGATCGATCAGCAGGTCGCAGCGGTGGAGTCGGGAGTCTTCCCAGTCCTCGACGGCGAACGCGCTGTCGAGCGTTCTGCCGAGATTCTCGCGCTGGCCTCGGAGGTCCCCGCAGACTTCGCCCGCGTCCGCGCCGAACTCGAGGAACTCAACCGTGATCTGCGAGCCCGCATCCTCGATGACGACGGTGATCGCGGCGACACTCTGGGAGATGTGTTCCGCGGGGTCGACCTGATCGGAGATTCCGATGCCGGCCGCAGCTTCACTGCCTTCTACGACATGATTCTCGATCCGGCCCGGTCGTCTCAGATCGACGAGTGGATCGATGCAGTGCTGCAGCGGCCGTTCGCCTCCCAATTGACCAACGATCAGAAACGACGGTTCCGCGCGTTACTGACCGAGATGGAAACGGCTGGCTCCGAAGTGCATTCGACGATGACATCCCTGTCCCGGTCGTTGCGTCACTTCGTCCAGTCGCGTCACTACGAGGAACACCGCCGGCTGCAGCGGTTGCTCCGCAGCGCGCAGCAGAGTGCTGTTGCCGTGGCCACACGTCGCCGACCCTACGACCTGCTCGACCTCGAACTGGTACGCGTCGGTATGAGCATCGAATCGGTCGCAGCTCTTCGCCTGCACAACCCCGCCGACAACCTCGTTACCGAACCGGTGCTGACCCACGAAGCCGGGACCGTCGATCTCGACGAACTTCGAGAGCTCGTCCGAGAATCCGAGATCGATATGGACGAACTGTCCGACAACGTCGCGGCAACGCTACGCGCGCACGGTCGCGCCACGATCGGTGACGTCCTGCGCGATTACCCTGCCACTCAAGGTCTCGCGAGTGCGGTGGGATTGATGGTCCTTGCAGCCCATCACGGGCACGCGATCAACGGCACCGAAGACATCCACTGGATCTCGGGAGCCGGAGTATCGCGTCGGGCGACAATTCGTCGTCGCCTGTTCGATCCGGCCGACGACGAGTTCACCACTCGCCCGGCGTTCGAACCGACGGGGAGCTCGACATGAACGACGAGCCGACGACCGGCGGCCATTACCCCGGCGACACCGGCGAACTGGACGTGGAGACGCGGCGCGCACTCGTGCAGCTACTCAAGGGCCCTCTCGTCACCACGGCCAAGCATCCCGAGGTGTGGCGCGCGGTGATCCGGGACGAGCGACTCCTCCGGTCCCGACTCGCCGACGTCTTCCTCGATCTCGTCATCGACGACGAGAACGAGTTGGCGTTCACCCGCCCCGCCGAGACCGGCGATGCCAATACCCCCACGGTGCTGCGCACCGAGCGTCTGACGTTCATGGACACGGTCATGCTGCTCGCATTGCGCCAGCGTCTGCTGCGCGCGCAACCCGGCGAACGGGTGATGGTCGACCTCGACGAACTGCGCGAACAGCTCGAGCTGTATCGCACGGCCGGCGACACCGACCCGGCCGGTTACGCGAAGCGCGTCAACGCGTCGTGGAAGAAGCTCGACAAGTATTCGCTGCTCACGAAGACGTCGACCGACGACCGGATGGAGATCTCCCCGGTGTTGCGGCAGCTGTTCGATGCCGAACAGGTCGCTCTCGTCGAAGTGGAGTTTCGGCGCATTCTCGAGGAGGACACACCGTGATCCATCCCGGTCAACGCCGTCTCGCGCGCGTTCAGGTCGTCAACTGGGGAACGTTGCACGGCCACCACGACCTTTCCGTGGCCCGCAAGGGTTTCCTGATCACCGGCAATTCCGGCTCCGGCAAGTCCACGCTCATCGATGCCATCTCCGCTGTGCTCGTCCCGGGCAATCAGCTGCGGTTCAATGCGGCCGCGCAGGAGGCCACGAACTCGGGACGCAACTTCGTCACGTACATCCGTGGCGCGTGGCGGCGGGAGGCGGGCGCCGACACCGACGGTCTGGTCGCCTCGTACCTGCGCACCGGCGCGACGTGGAGCGGGATCGCCCTGACCTACCGCGCCGGCCCCGACGATCTGCCGATCACCCTCGTCAAGCTCATGCATCTGGGGCGCGGGCAGAACGCCGCAGCGGACGTCACCCACCTCCATCTCATTCTCGAACACGAACTCGACCTGACCGACTTCGCGTCGTTCACGACACGCGGCATCGACACGAGGGCGATCAGGAAGCGGTGGCCGGAGTCGACCGTCAGCCCGGCGTACGGGCCGTTCGCCCGTAGCTTCCGCTCCCGCCTCGGCATCTCCTCGGAGGGCGCTCAGCGCCTGCTGCACCGCACCTTGTCGGCGAAAAGCCTCGGCAGCCTCGACCAGTTGTTCCGCGACTACATGCTCGACACTCCGAACACCTTCGCGATGGCCGAACGCGCGGTCAACCAGTTCCACGACCTGCAGGAGGCGCACCGCGTCGTTGTCGACGCGCGGCGTCAGGTGGAGATGCTCGCACCGCTCGTCGATCTTGCCGACACCCGGCAACGCGGGCTTCAGTCCCTGCGCGACACGGACGAGGAGAACGCGCACCTCGGAGCGGTTCACGCGGAGATGACCTTGTCGCTCCTGCGTGGTGAACGCACCGAACGCCATGCACTGACGCCTCTGCTGGAGGCGGGTGCGAGCGAAGCCACCGCCGCAGCCGAACGTGCACGGCAGGAAACCCTCGATCTGACGATGAAACTCGAGGGAATCGGGGGCGGCAGACTGGCCACCCTCCACGCGCAGCGAGACGCAGAACTGAAGATGTTTGCGCGCGTCCGAACAAGGCGCCAGCAGATCGCCGAGGCGGTGTCGGCCTGGGAAGGAACCGTTCCGGAGACCTCCGAGGAGTTCGCGCGACTGCGTGGGCAACTCGAGGATCAGGTGCATCAGGCGACCACCGCCCACGAGGAACGGCACGGCGCCCGCTACGCGCTCGCCGAACAGCGCGGCACTGCACAGAAGGAGCGCGCGGCGCTGATCACCGATCGCGAGATCGTCGCCCGCAGACGCTCCAACATCGATCCGACTCTGCTCCGCGCGCGCGAGTCGATCTGTTCCGCCGCAGGTGTTCCGGACGACGCGGTGCCCTTCGCCGGCGAATTGATCGCGGTGCGGGACGAATACTCCGAGTGGACCGGACCCATAGAGCGAGTCCTCGGCGGCCTCGGCCGCACCCTCCTCGTCCCGGAAGACGTGTATCCGGCGGTTGCCGCGGCCGTCGATGCCACCCACCTCGGCGCGCGCCTCGTGTATCGCCGAGTACGGGTGGGCGTCACACCGTCGGCGGTGCCGAAGACCGGGACGTCGTCTCTGGTGCGTCGAGTGGAGGTCGCCGACGGTCCGCTCGCCGCGTGGATCCACCACCATCTCGCCGACCGCTACGACTACGCCTGCGTCGACACCGCTGCCGGCTTCGCGGATCACGTCCGCGCCGTGACACGCGCCGGGCAGGTCAAACACTCCGCCGAGCGACACGAGAAGGACGACCGCAGCCGCATCGACGATCGCCGGCGGTGGGTTCTCGGATTCGACAACGAAACCAAGCTGGAGGACATTCGCCGACGAATCGCGGACCTCGACGCCACGATCGCAGGTGCGACGAGCCGACTCGACGCGCTGGACCGGGAGGATCAGCAGATCGCCGTGCAGAACCGCGCAGCACAGACAGTCCTCGATGCGCAGTGGGCGGACGTCGACGTGAGCGGTGCGCAGGCTGCCGTCGACGCTGTCGACAGCCGTCTCGAATCATGGCAGCAGGACAACCCGGAGCATTCTGCGGTGTCGGTTGCCCTCGAGCTCGCCAAGAAGGCGGAGAACGAGGCCGACGCAGCCCGGCGTCAGGCGGATACTGCGTTGACGGTGCACCGAACGGCGGTGACGGAACTCGAGACGCGGATCGCGCAGGCCGAACTCGACGCGGATGACGCGGCTCCCGATGCTGTCGCCGCGCGGATCAGGGCGCGATTTCAGAAATTCTCGCGCCGGGTGACGTCGGACAACATCGACAAGGCCCTGTTCGAGGTCGGCCAGGGCATCGGCAAAGACAGGGCCGAGGCGCAGAACGCGGTGTCCGCCGCCGACGCGTCGATCGTCAGGATTCTCTCCCAATATCTGGCGCGATGGGAGTCCCGCGGCGGTGAGCTGCGGATCGACGCCGAATACGTCGACGACGCACTGACAATCCTCCAGCGCCTGCGCTCCGACGGTCTTCCCCGGTACGAAGATCGGTTCTTCCAGTTGCTGCACGACCAGTCGCACCGCAATATCGGCGAACTCGCTCGCACGATCCGCAAGGCGCCCGCCGAGATCCGTTCCCGCATCGACCCGGTGAACGACTCGCTGCGTCGTTCCGCATTCGACACCGACCGGTGGTTGCGCATCGACGTCCGCGAGCGACGGTCGCCGGCGGCGGCCGATTTCCTCGACGACCTGACCCGGATCACGAGCGGTGGATGGGACATCGAACAGCGTCCCGCGGCCGAGGAACGATTCGAGCGGATGGCGGCTGTGCTGGAGCGCCTGGCGTCGAAGGAACCCGCAGATCAGCGGTGGCAGCGCCAGGTTCTGGACACTCGCCTGCACGTCGGGTTCATCGGCGTGGAGGTCGACGGTGCCGGAGAGGCTCGCAACTATCACGATTCGAGCTCGGGATTGTCGGGCGGTCAGGCACAGAAACTCGTGTTCTTCTGCCTGGCAGCGGCGTTGCGGTATCAGCTCGCCCCCGACGGCGCAGACCTTCCCCGTTACGGCACCGTCATCCTGGATGAGGCGTTCGACCGCGCCGATTCCGCGTACACACGCCGAGCCCTGGATGTATTCGCGCAGTTCGGTTTTCACATGGTGCTCGCTACCCCGCTCAAATTGCTCGGCACCCTCGAGGAGTACATCGGCGGCGCTGCGACCGTGAGCATCCGCGACCGGATGCACACCGAACTCAGCCTCATCGAATTCGACGACGTGGGCGCCACATGAGTGTGCGGTGTGTTCTGCCGCCCGCTGCCGCGGCGAAGGCGCTGACCACCTACAGCAGTCGCCGACGTCGCTGGCTGGCCGACTCCGCACTTGCCGAACAGGATTCGCTGACAGTTGCCCTGCATCCGCCGTCCGAGCACCAGATTGCCGAGGATCCCGACGCGGTGGTCGCGTGGGTCCGCTCCTGGCGCGCCTACACCGGCGCCGGCCACGTGGACTGGGCGATTCGCCGGTGGCCGAGCTTCGGCACACAGGACGTGCCGGTGCGGCTGACACTGGCCGGGGCTGATCAGATTGCGTCCGCGGGTGGCCGCGAAACCGAATGGTGCGCCCTGGTGATGCGTCGTGATGCCCTTGTCGACCGCCTGGGTCCCGGCACCCCGGCGTTGTCGGCGGCGGTTGCCGCGACCGCGGCGAAATGGCACGACCTGGACGACGACGACTTCGTCAGGCTGACAACCATTGCGCGGTGGTTGAGCGACCATCCGAACTCCGGGTATTTCATTCGTCAACTTCCCGTTCCGGGCGTCGACACGAAATGGCTATCGCGTCATCGCGGAATGGTGGAGACTCTGCTCGAGGGCGTTCGCGGCAGCCGGGAACTCGGTATCCGGAGCCTGCCCGGCCTGCGCGACGTCGCACTGTGCGATCCCGAGCTCATGAGCGGAACTCCGAGGCGCTTCGCGACCTCTGTGGAGGAACTCACCGCGTTGCCGCTGACCCCGGCGCGCACCCTCATTCTCGAGAACAAAGAGGGTCTGTATGCGCTACCTCGGCTGGCGGAGACTGTGGCACTGCACGGTGGCGGGTACACGGTTCACGAGTTGGCCGGAATCCCGTGGGTCGTCGACTCGGAGGTCTGGTATTGGGGTGACCTCGACAGTCACGGTTTCGCCATCCTCGACCGTCTGCGCCGACACCTTCCGCACGTGCGGAGTCTGTTGATGGACACGGCCACCCTGGATCGGTGGCGGACTCTCGCGGTCCGCGAGCACAAGCCCACTTTCAACGAGGTCTCTCACCTCACCGAATCCGAAGCCTCCGCTCTGGAGTCGCTGCGCGAGGACGATCTCCGACTGGAGCAGGAACGGATACCCTGGCCGTATGCCCTGGAGAGACTCCTCGCTGCAGTCGGTCCGGGTCGGTAGTCCCCGAGGCGCGGTGGCCGTCGCTCCTGGGTAATGTCCGATCCATGCCTCGTTACACGATTGCCCTGCGGAACAACGCCAGGCCGGATGCGCCGGCGTCCGTGAGCCGCCATGTGCCGTTCTACTGCGCGCATGAGGCGGCGGGCGCGGCGTGGTCCCGGGCGCTCGTCGAGGCGTGCGGCGACCTGCTCGACCCGGTCACGCAGATCGCCGTCGTCAACGTCGTCAGCAACTTCGGGCGCGAGCTGTTCACCGGCGACGCCGACGTCACCGTCACCCTCGACCGCATCGGCGGTACTTCGCTGACCCTCCGGATCACCCTCGAGCAGGACGGCGTGCAGGCCGCGGAGCTCACCGTCGTACTCGTGCACCTCGATTCGAGCCGGCTGAGCTCGGCGCCGTGGTCGCCGGCGCAGATCGACGCGCTCGAGACATTGCGGAGCGCATCGGCTGCGGCCTGACCTCGATCGATCGAAGTTTCAACGACGCCTGATCTGGGCATTTGATGCATATGAGTATCGAAGACGGGCCCGGTGACACGCTGAGCCCCAGCGAGAGCCTGGACTCCGACGACGTGCGGAACAACGACGGCGACGACGTCGTCGATCCGCCCGACGACTGGAGTGAAGCCGACAAATTCGGTACCACGGCACGTGAGGAGCGCGAGGGCGAGTCGCTCGACGAGAAGTTGTCCGAGGAGGAGCCCGATACCCCGCTGGAGGAGCAGCAGGAGGTGTCGATCGCGGATCTGCCCGACGACGAGCTGACTGAGGACGTCGACCGGGTCATCGACGACGAGGAAATCGACATTCCGGTGTTCGGAACCAAGCACGCCTCCGTGGTCGAGGGCGTCATCGTGGAGGACTCGCGCACCGACCGCGGTCAGATCGACGGGTCGGCGGAGGACGGCGACTCGTTCTTCACGGTCCTCGACTGACCGCCGCGCCCGAACCGGGGCCTACACTGGCACTGATCGCACTCGCGACAGCCACCGAAAGGCCCGACATTACGCAATCCTCCGCTCCGCATGACGTCTACTTCGTACCCCCGGAGCAGGAGACCGCCGACGCGGTCGCGCACGCCTCCGCCGCCGCGGCGTCGAGATTGCGTGACCGCGCCGACGTGGTCCGGTTCAAGGGCCGGTTCGCTCTGCCGATCACGCACACCACGCCGCACGAGGCGATGGTCGAGGATCTGCTGTTCGTCCGCGACGTCCTCGACGGCGCCGGGATCGAGTACCTGCTGGTGCGGGGCAACGACGAGCGTCCGGTGATCGCGGTCAACTGGGCGCAGCGGAAGGCGTTGCGTGCGGCCCTGGTCGCCGCGTGTGAGGACCGTCCTTTCTACTCCAAGACCGTCGACGCCAAGGGCCCGGCCGTCCTCGTCTCCGACGGCAGCCTGTCCGCGACGTCGAAGGCCCGCATCTTCCGGCTGTTCCGTCCGCGCGTGCACCTGGCGAGCGGCCTGAGTTACGGGGCGTCGACGGGCGTGCAGATCGAGCTGTGGTCGATCAGCGACGACGAGATCGTGCTGCCGATGGAGAATTCGCTGACGCGGCGCGTGGTGCGCTCGGAGGAGGCGGTCCGCGGCACCGTCCAGCGGTTCGGCCGGGTGTGGCCCACCATCGAGAACATGTTCGCCGACCACGCGTCGGACATCAACTTCGACGTCGACCTGGTGTTCTCCTGGGTGGACGGATCTTCGGCGGAATTCCAGGCGCAGCGCGCGAAGCGGATGCAGAACTACGTGGTCGGCGAGGGTGACGATTCCGCCGCCCGGTTCCGGCAGATCGACGAACTCAAGTACGCGCTGCGCTCGGTGCACATGTATGCGCCGTGGATCCGGCGGATCTTCGTGGCCACCGACTCGGACCGTCCGGCGTGGCTCGCCGACGACCCACGGGTCACGTTCGTGCCCAGCGAGGAGTTCTTCGCCGACCCGTCGGTGCTACCCACCCACAACTCGCAGGCCGTGGAATGCCAGCTGCACCACATCCCCGATCTCGCCGAACACTTCCTGTATTCCAACGACGACATGTTCTTCGGCCGCTCGGTGGGCCCACAGATGTTCTTCTCCCCCGGCGGCATCACGATGTTCATCGAGGCGACCACCCGAATCGGGTTGGGACACAACGACGACGAACGCAGCGGCTTCGAGAACGCGGCCCGCGTCAACCGGCGACTGCTTCAGGACCGCTTCGGGCTGATGACCACCCGGCACCTCGAACACGCCGCCACCCCGCTCCGCAAGAGCGTGATGGAGGAGATGGAGAAGGAGTTCCCCGACGAGTTCGCCGCCACGGCCGCAAGCACTTTCCGGGCCAGCTCCAACATTTCGGTGACCAACTCGCTGTACCACTACTACGCGCTGATGAGTGGCCGCGCGGTGGTGCAGACGGCGGCGCGGGTGAAGTACGTCGACACCACCATGAAGTCGGGGCTGCGCGACATGGACTCGCTGCTCGCGAAACGGTCGATGGACTTCTTCTGTCTCAACGACGGCAGCGCACCGGAGATCGACCTGGAGTTGCGGACCAGGAAGGTGACGCAGTTCCTGGAGAACTACTTCCCGATCGCGGCGCCGTGGGAGACCGGGGCCTGATCAGACGGCGGGAATCGAATCGGCGGGGCGCTCGCCCTCGTCGTAGACCGTTGCGGGAGAACCGATGAGGAGCGAGTCGGGTTTACCGACGACGCGTTCGTCCTTGCCGGTGTAGTCGAATCGGTCGAGGATCCAGCGGATCGCCTCGAGGCGGGCGCGTTTCTTGTCGTTCGACTTCACGACCGTCCACGGCGCGTGCGGGGTGTCCGTGTAGAACAGCATTGCCTCTTTCGCCTCGGTGTAGGCGTCCCACTTGTCGAGGCTCGCGAGGTCGGTGGGTGAGAGCTTCCACTGCTTGACGGGGTCGGTGCTGCGGGACACGAACCGGGCGTGCTGCTCCTCGCGGCCCACCGAGAACCAGAACTTCACGATGTGGATGCCCGACTGCACGAGCATCCGCTCGAACTCGGGCGCCGACCGGGTGAACTCGAGGTACTCGTTGGGGGTGCAGTAGCCCATGACGCGTTCGACGCCTGCCCGGTTGTACCAGGAGCGGTCCATCATCACGATCTCCCCGCCCGCCGGCAGGTGCTGCACGTACCGCTGGAAGTACCACTGGGTGCGTTCGCGTTCGGTGGGCTTCTCCAGCGCCACCACCCGCGCGCCACGAGGGTTGAGGTGTTCGGTGAACCGCTTGATCGCGCCACCCTTGCCGGCCGCGTCGCGGCCCTCGAAGAGGATGACGACCTTCTCGCCGTTCTCCTTGACCCACGCCTGGAACTTGAGGAGTTCGATCTGCAGCTTCCGCTTCCGGTTCTCGTACTGCCGGCGCGTCATCTTCGTGTCGTACGGGTATCCGTGCCGCCAGGGCTCGTCCGTCTCGTCGACCGCGTGTTTGCGGCCGGACTTGCGCAGCAGCTCGCCGATCTCGTCGATCTCCGGCGTCACGTCGATCTGGTCGGCGCGCGCGAGTTCGAAGGCTTCGGGATTGTGCAACTCGTCCATCTGAAAAGGCTACCGCTCCGCGGCCTCGCCCGGCAGACTCATGAGATCGTGGACCCATGAGCATCGACCACATCGTTCCCGCGCTCGACCCGACGGTCGCGGCCGAGCTCGGGGCGGCCCTCGCGGCGTCCCCGGCCGTCACGGTCGAGGGTGTGAACGTTCCCGATCCCGCGCGTGCGGCGGTGCTCGAACTGCTCACGCTCCTCGCCGACGGGCAGAGTGTGGCACTCGGTGCGGTCGCGGACCTGCTCACCACGTCGCAGGCCGCGGAGATCCTCGGCGTCTCCGACACCTACGTGCGCCGGCTCGCCGACACGGACGCGCTTCCCCTCGAGATGCGCGGCACCCATCGCCGGTTCCGGCTCTCCGACGTCATGGCCTACCGGGAGAAGTTTCCCCGCAGGGGCTGATCAGACCCGGACGGGCTTCACAATCTGCTCACCGGCGTCCGGGATCCGCACGCCCTCGGCCGCGAGCCGCTTCTCGGTTTCTTCGGCGGTGACGTATTCGCCGACGGTGTCGTAGCTGCCCATCGGGACCACCGAATGGACGATCGTCTCCTGGTACACGTGCACGAGGTTGTAGCCCTGGGCGCCGTCGCGTCCGCGCAGCGCGCCGGCCGGGACGTTGAGGTCCTGGGTGTAGCAGGTGGCCGACGCGACGGAAACGGGAATGCCGGCGAACGTCGCCGTCGTCGAGTAGTGCAGGTGTCCTGCGAGGATCGACCGGACGTCGCTGCCGCGGAGCACGTCGGCGAGGCGCGGCTGGTCCCGCAGTTCCACCAGCACCGCCAGGTCCAGGACGCACGGCACCGGCGGATGATGCAGCGCCAGGATGGATCCGTGCGGGGCCGGAACCGCGAGCTGCTGTGCGAGCCAGATCAATTGGCTCTCGGAGATCTCGCCGTGGTGATGTCCGGGGACCGTCGTGTCGAGGGTGATGATGCGCAGCCCGTCGACGTCGTAGACGTGGTCGATCGGCTCGTACGACGGCTCCTGCCCGAGCAGTTCCGTCCGGAAGTGGCCGCGGTCGTCGTGGTTGCCCATCGCCCAGATCACCGTCGCGCCCAGCGACGCCGCTACCGGTTCGACGATCTCCCGCAGCTTCTCGTACGCCCCCGGCTGTCCCTTGTCGGTCAGGTCTCCGGTGAACACCAGCGCGTCCGGGCGGGAGTGCGACGCCTCGATCTCGGTGAAGATCTGCCGCAGCGTGGCCTCGCTGTCGACGGCCCCGTACAGCAGGTCGTCGTCGACGAGATGGGTGTCGCTGAGGTGCAGCACGAAATGCGACGGTCGCGGATACTCGGCCGTCCGCATGTCGGCTGCCTCTGTGCCGCTCATCGGTCTCTCGCTTCCGCTCGCCCGACGGGCAGGGGCCCGGGTGGACGCCTGCTGCTTGCCCACCCTAGCCAAGCGCACTCCGGTCACCTCCCGGGGCACGTGCGGTGGCCGGACGGTGAACGGCAGCGCACGTCAGTTGCGTGCGTGGTGCGGTGTGCGCGTCTCCGGGCCCGCGGGCGGGATCATCGCGGCGAGATTGGCCTGAGCCTCGAACCGGGCGCGCTCGTCGCCGTCGTCCGTCGCTGCCGCATCCTTGGCCGCGGCGAGGAACGGGCGGACCAGGTCGAGCGGCATCGGGAACACGACGGTGGAGTTGTTCTCGGCGCCGATCGCGCTCAGTGTCTGCAGGTACCGCAACTGCAGGGTCGTCGGGTTGCGGCTGATGACGTCGGCGGCCTCTGCGAGTTTGGCGGACGCCTGGAATTCGGCTTCGGCGTTGATGATCTTGGCGCGACGCTCCCGTTCGGCCTCGGCCTGCCGGGCGATGGCCCGCTGCATGTTGGTGGGGATCTCGACGTCCTTGATCTCGACGGTGGTGACCTTGACGCCCCACGGTTCGGTCTGCTGATCGATGACCTTCTGCAGGTCTTCGTTGAGGCGTTCCCGCTCGCCGAGGAGGGAGTCGAGGTCGGCCTTGCCGAGGATCGAGCGCAGGGTTGTCTGGGCGATCTGCAGGGTGGCGGCCAGGAAGTCCTCGACCTCGACGATCGCCTTATCGGCATCGACCACCCGGAAGTAGGCGACGGCGGTGACCTTGGCCGGCACGTTGTCGTGCGTGATCACTTCCTGGACGGGGATCTTCAGGGTCACCGTCCGCAGGCTGACCCGTTCCATCCGGTCGATCGCGGGGATCAGCAGCACCAGCCCCGGGCCTTTCAGGTCGATCAGCCGGCCGAGCCGGAACACGACGGCCCGCTCGTACTCGCGGAGCACCCGGATCGAGCTGCTCGCCAGGACGGCGAGGAGGGTGATGACGACGCACAGGATGACGATGATGGTGGTCATAGTTGCAGCTCCCAGGGTTCGCGGCGGCGCACGGTGAGGGTGAGTCCGCGGATCTGCTCGACGATGACGGAATCGCCCGCGGTGGGTGTCTCGTCGTCCCCGAACAGGGTCTGCGCCCGCCAGAGGCTTCCGGCGGCCTCGACCTGACCTTGCCGGCCTTTCCAGTTGCGGACGGTGGCGTCGGATCCGATGAGGGATTGCATCCCGGTGCGCACGGGCGCGTGCCCGGCGGCGAGTGCCTTCCGGCCGCCCACCACGGCGAGACCCACGCCGACCACCGCGACTCCCGCGGCCGCCGGGATGGCGATCATCTGCGCGGTGTCGCTGGACGTGAACAGCAGCCACACACCCGCGCCGACGAACAGGGCCCCGATCCCGCCGAGCACACCCGCGGTCGGTGCGTGTGCCTCGACGACGATCAACAGCACACCCAGCACCAGCGCCAGCACACCCAACGCGGTCATCTCGCATCACCCACGATCATGCTTCGCGAGGACCCGGTCGCATCGCATAGCCACTTGGCGATCGAGCCCTCAGTTCAACGGTAAGCGCAGGTGGGCGGCAATGCCACCGCCAATTCCTGGCGGCGTACCGTTCAGCGAATGACGAACACAGATCATGGAGATCCCGGCGACGCCCCGACCGTCCCGCCACCGTTGGAGGAGGTCGCCAACCCCGCCCGCCCGTCCGCCGCCGAGGAGGCCCGGACGGTCGCGGCTACGACGAACGTAGGCACCCTCGCTAGCCTGACCAGGGAGGGCGACCCGTGGGCGTCGTTCGTCACCTACGGTCTGCTCGACGGCTCGCCCGTGCTGTGTGTGTCGCAGATGGCCGAGCACGGCCGCAACCTCGCGCACGATCCCCGCGCCAGCATCGCGATCGTCGCGCCGAACCCGCCCTCCGATCCGCTGGCCAGCACCCGCATCACCCTCGCCGGGTACGTCTACCGCCCGGAAGGCGACGAACTCGCCGCCGCCCGGGAGGCGCACCTGGCGGCCGTCCCGGCGGCGCACGTCTACATCGACTTCAGCGACTTCTCGCTCTGGGTGCTGCGGGTGCAGCGTGTGCGGTGGGTCGGCGGCTACGGGCGAATGGACTCGGCGAGCGAAGAGTCCTACGCCGCTGCCACCGCGGACCCCGTCACCCCGCATGCCGGCCCGGCGATCGAGCACCTCAACGCCGACCACGCCGACGCCCTGCGTGCCATGGCCCAGGCGCTCGGCGGCTTCCCCGACGCGAGCGCCGCCACCTGCGAGGGCGCCGACCGCTACGGACTGGACCTGCGCGTCACCACCCCCCGCGGCGTGGCCGTGACCCGGGTCGGATACGCAGAGCCACTCGACTCCGCCGACCAGTTGCGTACGGCGACAGTCGCTTTGACACAACAGGCCCGGGCGCTGACCGGCCGTTGAACCCACCCCCGCGGCGACTGGGGTGATCTCTCCAGTCGCCGCGGGACGGCCTTCCCAGGTGGTGATCGGATCCTTGCCTGTGGTCAATACCGCCGACGGCACCCTCGGTCCCCGGGAATCGGGCCACAACCTGGCGGCGTCGACATCACGGACTGCGTGTCCCTACCGGCGCACGTCGGGGCCGATCTCGCCGGGATGAAACGGCGCGCGCTCCACTCGACGAAAAAATGCCCTGTCTGTGTGGGCTACGCGACGCTCAAGTCCCCCACAGGAGCCACACAGTCCACTCGCACCGACGGCGCTCTCGGACCCAGTGCGTCGATCGCTGAAGATTCTGTGCTCAAGTCATTTTCGACCGATCCAGCGTCAGATATGCGATCAATCGAATCGGATCCGCGCATCCGGTCGCCACGGCCAGATCGAAGTATAGACCACCACGTTCGGATCAATAGCGTCCGCAATTCCGGGGCGTTGTTCGTCGTCGTGCATGACCAACCACGGGCGCATGGGGTCGCGATCCGGGTCGGTGAGGGCCTCGTAGACGAAACGCAGCGGCGGTGGCTGCGTGCGTCGCCGACTCGCGATTTCGGGCACACGACCCCTATCGCCGCTCGTTGGTAACTGACGGCGTATCGCCATCCGCAGTCAGCCAGGACTCCCACAGGTGCACGAGACGAGAAGACACCTACGCGGGTTCGGAGACGATCGCGTTGAGTTTGTCGAAGTGGTCGTCTGTCATGGTGCGCCACAGTCTTTTCGCGATCTGCCGTTTGAGGCGGCGTTGATCCGGATCGAGCCGAGGTCCTATTGCTGGTGGAGTCGACCGCGGTCGCGGTGTGGGTGGGCTTGTGCGGGTCGATGCCGATCACGATCACCGTGGTGTGCCTCTTTCCGTGCTGGTGGACGGGGTATTCGTGGCCAGCATTCCGACTTTCGGTCACCGCGGGTGAACGTTCCTGTGTTGAGCCAGGCCGCGAACGGAGACCGCGGGAAGAGCAGAACCCTCCGTGAGCCAACCCTCCGGCCGGTCGGGTGGCAGGAAGCGACCTTGAGCCAGTCCCACGTTCTCCCACTGCACATTACGAACCCGTCGGTTCGAACACGAGACCGCCCCGCCATACAAGTCGGAAGCCGGGCCGGGGCATCAATCAGGTATGTGACACTTCGCGATACATTCGGGCGACGGATACCGACCGACTAGTTTGTCTGGTTCGATTCGCCGCATGGCGACAAGTGAACAGCCTGCAGGATTCTGGAGCTACGTCCACGCCGACAACGATGCGGAGCATGGACGGATTCTCCGACTGTGCGAGCGAATTGAGGCGGAGTACTCCCTCATCACAGGCAACGAAATCCACATGTTCGTGGACAGAGACGACATCTCATGGGGTGCCCGCCCGATGGCGAGACACCATCGACGATGCACTCGCCGCGACCACCTTCTTCATTCCGATCGTCACCGCCCGGTATCTCAAGAGGCCCGAGTGCAGGCGCGAACTGATTCAGTTCGCACAGCACGCCGAAAGGCGTGGGGTCAAGGAACTGTTGCTTCCGATCCTGTACACAGTGGTCCAGAACCTGAAGGAAGATTCCGACGATGAGGTGAACGCCATCATCGCCTCAACGCAGTACGAGGACTGGACCGCGCTTCGACTGCAAGACGAGCAGAGCCCGCTCTACCGAGCGGCCGTCAACAAGCTCGCCCTCCGACTCGCCGAAATCGCGGACACAATCTCCGAGCGGCCGGAAGTGCTGGCCGCCGCCGCTGACGACGCGACACTCACAGAGGAAGTCGGCGATGACGCACCCGGCCTTCTCGACGACATGGCCGAGGTTGAGGTGCTGTTTCCCACATGGACGAAGACCATCGAGACGCTGTCCTCGGAAATTACAGAAATCGGCGCCGTCTTCACCGACTATGCACCGAAGCTTGAAACCGCCGGACGGTCCACAGGGGCCGCGGCCAAGTTGGCCGTCGCCCGACGACTGGCAAGCGAACTGGACCCAATGGCTGATCGCATCCTCGACACCGCCACGGAGTACGCCGATCAGGCGCTCCGGATGGATAGCGCGATCTCCGGAATCCTGCTCAACATCGCCGACGATTTCTCGAACGTGAGAGACGACAGCGAGTTCGAGACATTCACCGCAGGAATTCGAGGCCTTCGGGATGGCGGCGAGAAGGCAGTCAAGGGCTTGGACGGCATGAACGATAGCGCCCAGCGCGTCGCTTCCATGAGTCGAGATCTGAGGAAGCCTCTCGCGAAGATCTCACGGGCGCTCCAGCGCTTCATGGACGGCCAGGGCCTGTTCGATGACTGGGTTCGGCGGATCGACGACATCGAAGACGAGCGAGGATAGGCAGCGAGTCGTTAAACGAGGAGTGGTTTCGCCCCGGCCGACACTCCGCGGCGAAACCTTACTTGGGCGCGGCAAATGACAGATCGGTCCCCTTAAGGTTTTTTGGGTTTCGTAATCCACGATGCGAGCATGTTCGACTCGACCCCGTGATCCGGTGACCAAACAGGATGTTCCAGCAAGCACCTTCGATCAAGATGACTTCATCTGGCTTGAGGGGCCGCGAGACTCCTCAGATTGGGAAGGACAGGGTCGAACACCATTATCGTTTTGTCGAACCGACCCTGCCGGCATAGAACCACACGACACCGCGCATCGGGGAGGTTCCGCGTCTTCACAATCCAGCCCGATGTGCGTGATAAGAATTCGACATGGGAATAAAAGATCTCCAGTCACTGGTGTCGAACTTCTCCGAACGCCGAGACTGGTCCCAATTCCACACCCCGAAGAACCTTGCAATGGCGCTCAGCGGCGAAGTCGGCGAGCTCACCGAGATCTTTCAGTGGCTGACTCCCCAGCAAAGCGAAGCAGTCGGTCATAATGCGAAGACGCGTGCGCATGTCGAGGAAGAGGTCGCCGATGTCTTCATCTACCTGCTGCGGCTGGCTGAGGTCTTAGACGTCGACCTCGCCGAGGTCGTGAGGAAAAAGGTCGAGCTGAACGACAAGAAGTACCCAGAAGAGGAGTCGCGGGGCAAGACCACGAAGTACACAGAGTTGGAGGGAAGCTGATGTCGCTCGCCGTGCTGCAGCCTACTGGCAGCGAGAAGTCGCAGAGGCACTACCAAGACACGGTCGCGACTCGGTGTCACTCGCCGATTGCGTCCGGGCCGCGGCACCGACCACTGCCGACTGGCAGTAGCCAACAAGGTCGGTGATGCGGGCGCGAGCGATGGTGCTGCCGAACTGGTCACCGCCAAACGTCCCAACCGTGACAGCGGACCCGGCGTCGGTAATCGCATGAAGCATCGGTCTTATCGCACCTGACCACAGAATGTGTGAGGCACAACCGCGCGGGTGAAGCGGAAGGTGCCGCCGCGGTTGGAGGCGCTGATCCTCGGCGTCGGCGACCTCGCGGCCAGTCATGGAATGAGATGTCCATGGTGACCTGGATCCGAGACCGAAAAGGACTCTTCGTCCGAACGTGGCGTGCTGGCGACCAATTGGTGGAAGCTGCCACGGCTTGGACATCGCGGGCCATTCGGCTGGAACGGCACACCGCTGCACGAGCAGAGTGCGCAACTCAGCTAATCTGTGTGTTGCGGCCCGACGGACTTCCGCTGTGATTCACAGCCACGGACATGCCCCCACCCGCACGAATTGATTCGTGCTGTCCGGGAGACCCCACTGTGACCTTGCTTCGTACCTCTGCCGACAGAATCGTCGGCATGGCTCATCCCGAGTCCTTGGCTGAACAGCTTCTTGAACAGATGCTGTTTCGAACCGGTCGCCGGGCGAGCGACGCAGAGCAGAAGTCCTGGAGTCGCAGTCTCCCAGTTCTGGCCCGCGACTTAAGCGATGCAGGGCTAGTGTCCTGAGTCGTTGTTCAGTTGATTAATCCGCGTGCAGTAGTTGGCGAGGTTGTCCAGGATTTCGTCTGCGGTTTTGGTCCACACGAAGGGTTTTGGGTCGTCGTTCCATGCGTCGATCCAGGCTTGGACGTCGGTCTCGAGTTCTTTCACGCTGCGGTGGGTGGATCGGCGGAGTTTGCGGTTGGTCAGCTCGCCGAACCAGCGTTCGACGAGGTTCAACCAGGAACCGCTGGTCGGGGTGAAATGCAGATGGAACCGCGGGTGGGCGGCCAGCCAGGTCTTGATCGCCGGGGTCTTGTGGGTGGCGTAGTTGTCGCAGATCAGGTGCAGGTCCAGCTCGGCGGGGGTGTTCTTGTCGATGGTCTTGAGGAACCGGAGGAACTCCTGGTGGCGGTGTCGTCGCTGGTGCTGGCCGATGACCTTGCCGGTGGCGATGTCGAGGGCGGCGAAAAGGCTTGTGGTGCCGTGGCGGATGTAGTCGTGGGTCTTGCGGCCCGGCGCGCCGGGCATCATCGGCAGCATCGGGGCGGTGCGGTCCAACGCCTGCATTTGCGATTTCTCGTCCACGCACAGCACCAGTGCCTTGTCGGGCGGGGCGAGGTAGAGGCCGACGATGTCGCGAACCTTCTCGATGAACTGTGGATCGGTGGACAACTTCCAGGTGTCCACCAGATGCGGCTTGAGGCCGAAAGCGCGCCAGATGCGGGAAATCGCGGTCTGGGACATGCCGGTGGTGCGGGCCATCGACCGGGTCGACCAGTGCGTGTCCCCGTTCGCCGGCGTCTCCTCCAGGGTCTTGACGATCACCGTCTCGACCTGCTCGTCGGTGATCGTGCGAGCCGCACCCGGCCGCGGCTCGTCCGCCAGGCCCGCCAGTCGATCCTTGACGAACCGGGCCCGCCACTTGGACACCGTCTGGGGCCAGATTCCAAGCCTCGCAGCGACATCCTTGTTCGTCACGCCCTCCGCGCACGCCAGCACGATCTTCGCCCGCAGCGCCAACGCCTGCGACGTCTTCGCGCGTCGAGCCCAACCCAGCAGCGTGTCACGCTCGACATCGGACAGAACCAATTCCGCCTTCGGGCGACCAGAAAGTGCCATTACCCGATGCTACCAACCATATTCAACGGATCAATAACTCAGGACACTAGTAGTACTTTGTTATGTCGGGAAGGTGTGGTGGCACAGTGGGCAGGTACCGATCCAACGGGCAAGTGCGCGTTGGAGTTCGCGCACGATGCCGTACAGGGTCAGTCCTGCCCAGTCGCTTTTGGGTCGGTGAGGCGGAGGGTGGTGATGAACAGGTGAGCGGCGGTGACCAGGGTGGCGTGGTGGTGCCAGCCCAGCCAGGAACGGCCCTCGAAATGGTCCAGTCCGAGTCCGGTTTTCAGTTCCCGGTAGTCGTGCTCGATGCGCCAGCGGATCTTGGCGAGGCGCACCAGCTCGGGCAGCGGGGTGTCCTCGGGGAGGGTGGAGAGCCAGTAGTCGGTGGGCTCGTCGGCGCCGGTGGGCCACTCGGCGAGCAACCAGACCTCGGGAAGGGCGCCGTCCTCGGCGCGGGGAATGTCCCGGTTCGCGGGGCGGACCCGCAGCGCGGCGAAGCGCGAGCGCATCGCCGCGGTCGGATTGGCCGGGTCGGCCTTGCTGCCGCGCCGCCAGGTCACGGTCCGCAGGGCCTTACGTCCGGCCGCCAGGACCAGGTCCCTGCAGCTCGCGGCCGGGCCCGGATAGCGCGGGGCCGGTGGGCGCCCTTGGCCGCTGTAGGGCGGCGCCTCGGGGACCGCGTCGCCGGGATAGGCGCTGGTGGCGCCCTTGACGGCGACGACGTAGTCGATGCCGCGTTCGGTCAGCGCGAGCCGGAAGGCGGTGGCGTCGCCGTAGCCGGCGTCCGCCACCGCCGCCGGCGGAATGCGACCCCACTCGATCAGCTCGTCGATCATCTCGATCGCCATCTCCCACTTGGTGCGGTGATGCTCGGTGTCGGGGATCGCGGACCGCTTCCGGCGGGCGGTGATCGCCGCGATCGCGTCGGGGTCGGTGGTGGACCGGTCGTCCCAGCTCTCGGGCAGGAACAGGCGCCAGCCCAACGGCGCCGAGGCCGCATCGGAAGCGGCGTGCACGCTGACCGCGATCTGGCAGTTGCCGACCTTGCCGAGGGTGCCCGAGTACTGCCGGGCCACGCCCGGGGAGCGATCACCGTCCTTGGTGAACCCGGTGTCGTCGATGACCCAGGCATCCGGGGCGATCAGATCACAAGCCCTGCGCGACAAGGTTTTCCGCACCGGCGCCACGTCCCACTTCGAGGTGGTCACGAACTGCTGCAACCGCTGATGATCCACCTGCAGCCGCTGCGCCATCGGCTGCATCGACTTGCGCCTGGAGAAAGACGTTCGCAACTGGGTCAAGACCTGGAACGACGACCCGAAGCCGTTCGTCTGGCACAAGACCGCCGAGGAGATCCTCGATTCCCTCGCCAAATATATCTCACGAATTTCTGACGCGGGACACTAGGCAGCGTAGAGATGCTCGTCGAATACCATCTCCCACTGACTTCGCAGCGGGCCGATGTCGTCCTCGCCGGCACTCACTCGAGAACGGGTGAGCCGTCGTATGTGGTCGTCGAACTCAAACAGTGGTCAGCGGCACACCGCTACGAAGACAGCGTGGAACTCGTCGACGTCCCAGGCATACCTGGCGGGCCGAAGCTGCACCCCGTTGCTCAGGTGAAGGGCTACTGCGACTATCTCTCCGACTTCGCAAAAGCACTCGCCGATCAGCCCGATGCGCTCGCAGGAATCGCGTACCTTCACAACGCCACTGATCCCGGCGCAGTCGCCGATCTACGAGCCTTCCCTGTAAGTGCGACCGCACGACTGTATACAGCCGCGGACCGGGGCGACATGGTCACATTCCTCAAGACGCGTTTGTCCGCCACGACGGGCCACACGGCGGGCGACACTCTTATCCGCTCCGCGGTTGCTCCCTCCCAACAACTCCTCAAAGTTGCAGCCGCCGAAGTCCGCGACCGACCACAGTTCCACCTACTCGGCGAGCAACAGCTCGCGGTCGACCTGGTGCTGCATTCCGTCGAGCGGGCGCGCGCCAACGACGGCAAACGCATCATCATCGTCACAGGCGGGCCGGGCAGCGGCAAGAGTGTGATCGCATTGTCTCTCGTCGGCGAGCTCGCCCGACGCGGGCCGAACCGTCTTGCACGCAAACGGATCTCGATCATTCACGCAGACGCTCCGTAAGGTCGCGGGCGCACGTTCCCCGCGAGTGCAGAAGATGTTCAAGTACTTCAACCAGTTCATGACCGCAGAGCGCAACGGGCTCGACGTGCTCGTTCTCGACGAGGCACACCGCATCCGCGAAACGTCCGTTGACCGGTACACCAAGGCAGAACTGCGAACCGACCGTCCTCAGATCGACGAGCTGATCGCCGCCGCTCGCGTACCGGTGTTTCTCCTGGATGAGCATCAGGTGGTTCGTCCCGGTGAAATGGGCTCGCTCGAACAGATCCAGCGTCACGCCACGACCATCGGCCTCGTGACACAGCACGTACACCTCGGCGAACAGTTTCGCTGCGGTGTTAGTGAGGAGTACGTACTTGGGTCAAGCGCCTACTCGGGCTAGTCGAGGGTGGGCCGTACGAGTGGAGGGGTGATCCGCAGTTCGCGGTTCGCGTTGCCGATACACCGCAAGAACTAGAGCATCTCCTCTCGCAGCAGCAAGAGTGCGGCTACACCGCCCGAATGACAGCCGGCTATTGCTGGCCGTGGAGCGACGCCAACAAGGACGGTTCGCTACCCGCAAATGTCCAGATCGGTAACTGGTCACGGCCCTGGAACAGTAAGAGCGACAGACGTGTCGGAGACGCACCATCAGCACCATTGTGGGCCACCGAGGACGGTGGCTTCGACCAGGTCGGATGCGTCTATACCGCCCAAGGATTTGAATACGACTGGAATGGCGTCATCCTCGGGCCCGATCTCGTGTGGCGCGACGGCCAGTTCACAACTATTCGCTCCGCTAATCGAGATCCCGATATGCGAAATTCGAAAAGAGTCGGCGATGCCCGGTTCAACAAATTGGTGCGCAATGTTTACAAGGTGCTCCTTACCCGCGGGATGGTAGGCACTGTCATCTACTCGGCAGACGAAGAGACACGCGACGCTCTGCACGCGCTGGTGAACAAATCCAACTGAGACACAGCACTACCAAAGACAACACTGCACACGAGCACGGCCCGACAGGCTTTCAACTGTTGCCGATATATCTAACACTAATTAATAGGTTCTGACACTGTCTGCCGGTGTGAATTGGTGAGGCCGCGGAATACTTGTTATGTCGGTGGTTGGGGTGTGCAAGGCGGCATGGGAGGGCCGGTGACCTTCTCGGCGCACCGGTTTCGGGTCACCGAATCTTTGACCGCCCGGACCTCGGCTCCTACCTGGGCAGGCCCGGATGGGAGTGTGCGGGAGCGACGCCGGAGAGGGTGGAGGCAGTGTATTGCCGGGTGTGGGGTTCGAGAGGACAACAGCGTCGTTGGCCAATCAGGAAAAGATGTTGCGGGAGAGCGCTACTGGTGAGGTGCATCGGGGGTCTGCATGGATCACGGTTCGAGTCGGCGGGGCAGCGGGCGGAGTGGGCCGGATGCTCGACCACGCGGCCGAGGGTCGGTAGACGGTGGTGCGGGTGGTGTGGCGAGATCGGTTGGCCCTGGTTCGCCGGTGGGCTGGTTCGGGGCTGCTTGTCGGTGGTCGGCGTTACAGTCGAGGTCTTACGAGACAGGGGTGACACATCGCTGGTGGGAGGGTTGATTGATGACGTCAGGGTGGTGCCGGCATCGTTGTCCTGCCGGTTCTCTCAGCTGCGGTCGATACATCATCACCACAGGCTTCGGGGCGACGCCGCCGCACGGTTGGGAATGGGGTCACCGGGGGGCATCGGCGGACGATCTCTCCGGTGGAGAGCTGTCGGCCTTGCGGGTTGTGAGAGTTGATCCCGGCGATCACAGCACCTGGCCGCTCCACACCTCCGGATGCGACAGCATCCGCAAAACCTTCGGAATTGGTTGCTGCGGCCGCGACTACTGCCGTCAGCTGGGCGAGACCCGGTTCGTTCGACTGCCCTTCGTTCCTGGTCGACCAGCATGACCGGGCCGGGATCGACCGCGCCGCGGCAGTTCGCGTTCACCACCCGCGCCCACATGGCGGTCGATGACGCGACCGGGGAGCCGATCGGCCTCGACGACGTCGACACCCGGGTGGGGTGGCTGCTCGACCTGATCACCGCGGCCGGCGCCGAGTTGGTGTCACGGCTGTGGCAGCCGGCGACGTTCGATGTCCTCGCCGCCGGCCGCGACCGCCAGGACCGCAGGCTGCCCGCACAGGGTCACGTTGCCGCGGCCCGCCTCGGCTGGACACCGATCTACCCGGACGGCGTCTATGTGCCGTCGCGGGTCACGCGGGTGGTGACGGCGCAGGTGATGGCCACCCTGCGGACCCTGGCATACCGGGACACCGCGATCACGGCACTCTCGGCCCGATTCGACCCGGACACCGGGGTTGTGGCGCCGCCGACCGAACATAGCGACTATGTGCCGTCGGGCTTCCTCCGGGGCGTGCGACGTCAGCTCGCCGCACGCTCACGCAGGGACGGCGGGGCACCGGCCGTCCCGTTGCGGATCACCGAAATACAGGGACCACCCCGGATGGCGGCAATGGCCCGAATCTCCTCCGCCGACCGGCAACTCGCGCAGATCACCATGGCAGACCGTGAGCTGGTGTTGACGGTGAAGCTGCCGACCTGCCCCGCCCCGGCGGGGCGGGCGCAGTGGCGCAGTGTCCGGCTCACCGCGACCATCCCCGAGCACCTGCACGGCCGGACGATCACCGACTGGCACCTACCGACCCTGGTCCTCGACCACCGGGGCCTGCTCTGGCGGTGCGCTGCCACCGAACTCGTCCCCGCAGCCGACCTGGAATCGACCACCATGGCGATGGGGGTCGATTGGTCCCCGACCACTCTGGGTGCCGCCGCCATCGTGGCAGAGGGTTCCGGCGGGTTGTCCTCGGATTACCGGGGCTGGACCTACGACGACCGCGGCCTCGGGATCAAACTGGCGCGCCTGCAAGCCGAGGGGCAGCTGCTGCACGCCAAGGCGGCCCGGTTGACGCAACTGTCCGCCACCGCCCCACCCGAGGTCCGCGCCGAGCTGGAGGCGAAGATCGCCGTCCTCGACGCCCACCGCGAGGCGGTAGGCGCCAAGAGAGGCAAGGTCAACCGGGAACTCGCGTTCCACTTCGCCCGCCAGGCCACCGACTACGCCACCGCCGCGGGCGCACAGGTGATCGCGGTCGAGGATCTCACCACCCTCGAGACCCGCGGACACGGACGGGTCAACAACAACCGGGCCGCGCAGTCCGCCCGCCGCCAAGCGGTCGCCGCCCTGGCCCACACCGCCGCAGGGGTCGGAATCACAGTGGTCTCGGTGCCCGCCCGAGGATCCTCCGCACAATGTCCGGGCTGCGACGAACCCCTCTCCCGACCCGGCGGCTACCACACCGCGTGGTGTTCACGCTGCCGGGTCGGCGGCAACCGCGACCACGTCGCCGGGGTGAACCTGGCCAAACGCGCACTGCTCGGCAGAAACAAGCCCACCCGTAGGCGGGGGCAGACGCCCGCGATCCGGGTCGCCGAACATGCACCGGTGCGCCGGTGCCGCGACAAGAACGGTCCCACCCCGAGCAGACCACGGCACCGCCGGGTCCGCCACAGCCTCCCTGACGTGACACAGCGGTTGGGGGTGAATCCGAAACAGCATGTTCCTGCACCACAAGCGTCGGTGTGGGACACGGTCAAACCCACACCACCGCACGGTAATGCGGGTAGCCGTGACACACGTCTATCTCCCACGCCCGCCACACAAGTGGCAGACAGTATGAGATGTACGTAGACGCTTCCGCTTCAGGACATGCCTCTACCCGGTGCGATACGGGATAGGCGCATGAGCGTTGACTGCATGGGCACTGGTCATATCGAAGGACTTCCCAGATCACTGGGACTTGGCGCAGAAAGATGGTTTTTGGGATACGCGGCCGCGCACCAAGATCGAACCGGCCGATGACATCTCCTTCTGGATGGCGGGTACGGGTCTCATCGGATGCGCACGAGCGACCTCCGCAACGTTCGAATTGACCTCGTCCCATCCACCTGCTCACTGGCATGACGTGGCAACCGGAGGATACCGGTGGCGCTTTACATTGGAGTCGCAGAGCTCAGCACCGGTGCGACAGCCACGATGGAAGGAGATGGCCGCGGCTACCGGAATCACGGTGCCGGCGAGCAATGGTCGCATCGAGGTGAAGGACCCGAAGGGACGGGCGTATTTGCGCGGTTTGTTCGAAAAGGAGCCCGATTTCGATCAGGCTTTTTCGGACGGCCTCGCTGCCTATGCACCCGGTGACGATCTACGCAAACGTGCGCAGAGAGACATCGCAGTACGTCAAGGACAGGGGCAATTTCGCAACTCCCTGATTGATTCTTACGACAGCACCTGTGCAGTTACTGGATCAACGGTTCTCGCCGTATTGGAGGCGGCACACATCGACCGCTACTACGGGGTCCACACAAATCACGTGACCAACGGCCTATTACTTCGCGCCGATATTCACACGCTGTTCGACCTCCAACGCATAACCATCGACCAGGACGTGCGGATACGGGTCGGACCTGACCTCATTCACACCGAGTACGGAAGTCACGAGGGCAAGCCCTTGAGGCTGCCCGAGAACCCGAGCCATCACCCGGACCGCGACGCTCTACGCCGACATTGGGAGAGTTGCGATTGGGCTAACATTTCGCAGAGTTCGTAGCCCCTACGTCCCGAACGCGGCCGTGGAAACGGATGCTGTCTGGACCTCGGGCCAGACAGCATCCCATTCGCTTCAACTAGGCCCGCCGGCGTACTCGAACGCTCGAACATGCATCCGAAGAAATTCGCGCCGATGGACGGGCTACCCCGCCGATCGGAACTTGTCGTAGCTCGCCTCAAGCAGTTCCCGGTCTGGCCGCTCGGCCCGCACAGATGGAATTACCATGAGCTTCTGACCATGTCGTTCCTTCAACCCATATTCGAGCATCGGTCCGTCAATCTCGATGAGCAGGTCCTGTCGAATTTCAACCACAAGGTCCGGCCGAATGCCCAGAATGCGGGCATCGAAGGCTGCATGGTGAATCTTGCACATTGCCAGACCATTTCGGACAGAAGCGATACCCCCTTCATCGGTATCTGGGACAATGTGCGCCGCGTCCAGAAGTTGGCTATGCCCGAGCGCGCACACCGCGCAGCGGGTGTCGTACGCGCGCATCACAGTGGACCGGAAGACAGGCTGATGCAATCGTCGCTTGGTCTCCGCCACGATGTATCGGCGGAGATGCTCCTCCACAGGCGATTCTGTCCGGTGCAAATCACGCGCGACTTCCGTTGCGACAACGAATTGGTGCTGCTCAGCTTCTTCAGCGACAATGGATACAGGGTAGATGGGCTGAAAGCGGCTCGGACCCACGCCATAGAACCAGATGAGCGGGGCCTTCAGCTCCATTGCCGCACGAAGACCCCGGTTGTCCATGTTCTCGGGATCCTTCCCCGACCATTTGTAGCGAAGGAGCCCATCTGCACCGACAGTATCCTCGTACGGTCGTTCTTCACCAGCGCGACGGTACGTGGTGCTAATCGACAGTGCGGAGGAGAGCTGGCGTGGCTTGCGAATGCCGCGAGTGGGATCCATCAATCGAAACATCTCGCCGTCGATAGTGAAGTCGAGCAGTTCCTGTCTGCTGATCGAATCGAGACCGTCATTTGTGCGGACTGCTAGAAATCGCATCGCCTCGCTACGCAGACGTGTATCAAAATCCGGTGCGACGTCGGTACCCTGAGAAATATCCGCCATTAACTGTTCCTCCACGTACTCAGCCTTCCCGCCCAACAGACCGACAGTAGCGGACTGTTAGGACAAGTATCGATCCTGACTAAACGCCGCGAGCGGATCTCGGCGATCGGGCGTCCATCACGCGAAACGCAGCGAGCGTCGGGATGGTTCCTTGTAATCACATAGAGGCGTATGAGGGTCGCGGGATGTCTGCGACTGACTCCGCTTGAAGTGCTTAAAACAACTTGAACTCGACCTGCCGGATTCGCTGTCGCGTATCGCCGGTGTGCACCCAGCGAGGCCATCCCGATTCTCTCGGACGCGTTCGACCGCTCAGATTCACGGGAAGTCGGATGGCATTCCGATATCTCTGCGAAGCATCCGAGTAGTAGTTTTGCGCCTATGAGCACTCCATGGCAGAACCCCGACGCCGTGTCGTCGATACTTGACGACTTGGACACCTGGGCGATCGTCGGACTCTCCGGTAATCCCGACCGGACGGCGTACCGGATCGCGGAGCTGTTGCAGCGCCGGGGGAAACGAATCGTCCCGATCCATCCTGATGCGCCGACGGTGCTCGGCGAGCAGGGTTACGCCACCCTCGCGGACGTCCCATTCACCATCGACGTCGTCGACGTCTTCCGCAAATCCGAGGCCGCCGGGGAGTTCGCCGACCAGGCAGTCGAGGTAGGCGCGAAAGGCGTCTGGTTCCAATTGGGCGTGATCGACGAGGCTGCCTTCCAGCGAACGACCGCGACGGGCGTCGCCATGGTGATGGACACCTGCCCGGCGATCGAGTGGGGTGCGCGGGATTCAGGGTGACCGTGGCCGGCTGAAGTGCGTCGCGCACGACTGCGGCTACTCTGGACCGAAATCGTGCAAATCGGACAACGGTCGGACACGACCCGGTCAGTCAATCGGAAGGTTCTCCCCTGTGGCAATCGACTACACCCGCCGCCCGTCCACTCCTGCAGTACCGCAGGGTGGGGTCAATCTGAGCAAGGTGACCTTGTCGAAGGCTGCGCCGTCGGTCAGCCTCACAAAGTCAGGTGAGCGGCAGGGTGCGATGCGGGTCAACCTCAACTGGTCGACGGGCGCGACACCGCAGTCGAAGAAGGCTGGCTTCTTTGCGAAGCTCGCGGCCGCCGCGGGCGGCAACAACGGCATCGACCTGGACCTCGGCTGCCTCTACGAACTCGCCGACGGGTCGAAGGGCGTGGTCCAGGCACTCGGCAACACGTTCGGTTCGCTCCAGGACCCGCCGTTCATCAAGCTCGACGCCGACGACCGCACCGGCACGGTCACCGGCGGCGAGAACATGCATATCAACCTCGACCGACCGGAGATGTTCAAGCGCATCCTCATCTTCGCGATGATCTACGACGGTGCCCCCAACTGGGCGGCCGTGGATGGTGTTGTCACCCTCTACCCCACCAGCGGTCCCGAGGTGGAGGTTCGACTCGACTCGTCGAACAGCTCCGCTCGCATCTGCGCCATCGCGATGCTGAACAACACCGGACAGGGCATCACCGTCACGCGCGAGGTGAAGTACGTCGAAGGTAGCCAAGCAGATCTCGACAAGACCTACGGCTGGGGCATGAAGTGGGCGGCGGGCCGCAAGTAGCGGCGGTTGCGGCAGCGAACGGCGCCGGGCGTAGGGCCTCACAAAGTGAGCCCGCACGCGAACTCGTACCCATTGTCGCTGTGGCGACTGCAGTTTCGTCACCTTCAGTCGCCGCCTCCTAACCTTCCACGCGCTAGGTCTGGGATCGAGGACGCCTCTTGCGCAGGTCGCAGCCTCCTGCAATCGACGCATTGGGCTTCCGCAGGTCGCCCACTCATAGTCGGTGCAATGGTGGACGTGGTCGGGTAGCCGACGCGTTCAGATCCGTTAGTCGCCTTCGGCTTCGGCGGTGTCGGTTCTCGGTTGTTCGGTCTGCTTCGGTGCGGCGGGCACCCATTCCCGTAGTTGTTGCACCACGGTCCCGTAGAAGGCTTCGGTCGACGACGTCACGCTGGTGATGAAACTCGCGGCGGTACCCGACCGCCGGCCGCCCATCGGGAAAGACTGCTCGAGGGAGAAGGAGACGATCTCCCCGGCCCGGCCGTCGGTGAGTACCTTCGGATCCGCTCGCACCGCATCGAGATGCTCGCACGCTTCGTTGCCTCGCTCGGAGTACACCGCTTCGACCTGTACATCCCCGGGTACGTCCTTGAGTTGCCTGAGCAGCCACGACAGCCGACGACCCGACGTTCCCTCGTTCGGCGCTTCCACGCTGGTGCGGCAGCGGATCTTGTTGGTCCGCACATCCGCGATCACCCCCAAATCCCCGGCCGTCTCCGGGATCCGCAGCACCGCCTCGAACACCCCATCCGTCGCCAATCTTTCCGCTACCGCCGCATTCCGAGCAGCCGGGTCGCTGCCGTGGCGGCGGGGCAGGATGTGCTTGACGGTGACACCGAGCTCAGCGGTCAACCGCAACGCGAGATGACGTGAGAGCGACACCCAGGTGTCCGCCACGGCGACAGCCTTCTGGTCCCCAGCGCGCAGGGTGCCTGCGGTGACCGCGTCGCGGACGGTCACCCAGTGCCGGCCCATGTCGACGAACTCGGCCGCCCCCGAGCGCGGATGATCGAGGTAGCGCAGGAACTCGGCGAGAATCCAGGCCTGCAGATCGTCGTCGATCCCGCCGTGCGAGAGCAACATCCGCGCCTCATGACCCACCTCCGCCCACGACAAATGGCGAAGCGCGACCTTGGCGAGCTTGCGGCGGTCGACCTCCACCGGGAGCTCACCGGCGGAGGCGGGGACGTCGTTCGACAGGCTGACCACCACGTCGTACTTATTCTTCCGCGCCACGTCGAGGTAGTTCTCGAGCTGCTCCTTCTTGAGCTTGCCGTTGCCGGTCTTGACTTCGAGCAGACCGGTCCACAACCGGCTGCCGCGGGAGACCTTCAGCACGGCGTCGGGGATCACCTTCGTCTCACCCCGCTCGTACGCCACCTCCACATATCCTTCGAAGGCACCGGCCGGGGCCCCCATCCGGGCGCACACCGCGCGTGCGAAGGGGCGCACCGCCTGCATGGTGGCGATCAACGCCGAGGTTGCCCTACGTTCCTGTTCCTCCCCGGTTCCGACGCCGATGACCGAGAACAACCGCGCCGGCTGCCAGGTGTCGTGTTCGGCGAGTACGAATTCGACTGGCTTCGACTTCTTCACGATTCGTTTGGCGGTGCGGACGCCCCGGGTTTTCGCCTTCGCCGGTGCCGCCGGTGCCGCCGGTGCCGCCGGTGCGGCGGGTGTGGTGGGCAGTTCGGGCACCAGCTGCGTGGCGTCGCCAGCGGAGCCGTGCGCCACCGCTTCGGCGGATTCGCCATGGTCGGATGAGTCATCAGGGGTGGCGGCGAGTTCGGGATCCGTGTCGTTATCGATGTCGACACCGAAATCCGTGGCCAAACCCGCCAGCCCGGACTCCCAGCCCTGCCCCACCGCCCGGACCTTCCACTCACCGTTGCGGCGGTACACCTCACCGAACACGAACGCCGACTCGGTTGTGGCATCGGCGGTGACGTACTCGGCAAGGGTGTGCCCGGCCCCGTCGACGACGCGTAGAGCGAGCTTCCCGAGATCCCCGAAGCTACCGGACCCGATGCTGCCGGCCAACGCCACGGTGTGCACGTCCTCCGGCACGGCGGACAGGTCGATTGCAATCCTCGCCTGCGCGCCTTCCTCGGTACCGCTCGTGCCCAGGAACCGGATCGACCCGTCCGACGACTCCGGTTGGTTGTAGAACACGAAATCCGCATCCGAGCGGACCTTCCCATCCGCGTTCAACAACAGTGCGGACGCATCGACCTCGACGTCCGACTCGGTCCACCCGAGCACCACGTCGACTTGCTCCACATCAGCAGGCAGCGACAGATTCTGCCCTTTGGACAACATCGGAAACTCCACCAGAACCACCCTCGTTCGATCCGGAACCGCACCAACCCTGCGCGTCCGGACAGCCGCTGAGCCGACTACCGACGTCCGTCGCACCAACTGCGCATACTAATCGGTTCGTTTCACCCATGGACAACGTCCGGCAAACTACACGTCGCCGTCGGTGCCACACGGTGTCAGCGTGTCGATTCAGCCCAGCCGACCACTGTCATCTACGTGAATGACACTGTTGACCAGTAGAAGTGAGTGCTGAACCGGGACGCTTCGACAACCTCGCGGTCGGACTCGCAGCAACCCGGCCGGGCCCCGCGCTGAGGAGATCCGCCCGCGGTGGCTATCACGCGGCCGCGCGGTCGACAACATTCCGACGAGGACGCTGGTGACGACCCGATGCCGACGTCATCCAATCCCCCCGCCACACCCACCCGCGGCCTGCCTCAGCGTCACCAGAACCCGCTTCTCAGGACGGATCATTCAGACGATCCGGTCAGTGACCGAGCGGTCGAATCACCAGTCCGCGATCACCGGAACGACGCGCTCGCCCAAGATCTCGAGGGGCGTGATCGACGCGACCTGAGGCACCCATCCGTGAACGTGGGTGATGCCCAGCTTCGACAAGTCCTCGAGCTGACCCAGAAGGCTGTCGACGTTCTGTCCGCCCGCACCCGGGTCGAGCGGGAACATCACGGTCTTCTCGATGGCGTCGTAGTCGGTTCCGAGTGCGTCGCAGTGCCCCTTCAACACCTCCAGCTTGTGCGCGACCTCCGGTCCACCGAACAGGTTGCAGGCCTGCGCGTATTGCGCGACCATCCGAAGCGTCTTCTTCTCACCCGCACCGCCGATCAGAATAGGCGGGTGTGGGCGCCGTAGCGGCTGCGGCACGTTCATCGTGCGGCCGAGCTGGTAGTGCTTTCCTTCGAACGGTCCGTCGTTCTCGCTCCACATCTGCAGGCAGATCTGCAGTGTTTCCTCCAGTCGTTCGAAGCGTTCGGCCGTGGGCGGGAAGTGGAGCCCGAGTCCCACACTCTCGGCCGCGTTCCAGGCGGCGCCGATTCCCAGGTACGCACGACCCTGGGACAGGACGTCGAGCGTGGTCACGGCCTTGGCGAGGAGGCCCGGCTCGCGGTAGACCGCGGCGGTGACCCAGGCCAGCAAGTCCATCTTCTTCGTGACGGCAGCGAGGTAACCGAGAGTGGTGTAGGCCTCGAGCATCTCGGTGTCGATCGGTCCCACCGGTTCGATCTGCCAGAGATGATCCATGACGCTGATCTTGGTGAAACCCACGTCCTCGGCGGTCACGGCAATGCGGCGCAAGTCGTTCGCGAGGGTCGACGGGCCATCGGGAAAGGTGAAGTCGGCGATGTGCAGTCCAAGTTCCATAGCTCCACGTTAGATGTGTTGCCGACAACTACCCAGGGATCGTCAGTACCACCCTGGACTCCCCCACGGCCTGGTGGACGGACATCGGCACGCGCAGCAACGTCTCGCACCCAGTCGGTACGAGCCAGCACGAGGTGTGCGGATCATCCGTCGCGTATCGGACGGCGCAACCCCGTTGATCGCCTCAGCTGCCGCCTTTCCGTCCGCGGTGGGTCGCGATCAATCGCCTTTCATTCTTGCGGTTAGGGGTTGGGGGCCAGAGGAAGTGAATCCTGCTGGAGTTGGGTTTGCGTGGTCCGTGATTATTTGCGCAATATCGTTGGGTCGGGAAAGGAAGGGTGAGTGACTGGAGGCGAGGCGTATGGTACGTCCTGCCCGTGCGGACATGGCTTCCTGAGCCGGAACCGGAATCGCATTGTCGTTCTCGCAAATGATGTACGTGCTAGGTGTCGATTTCCACGCTGCAGCAGTTTGTGATTCCTTGAAAGAGGACAGGCTTTGTGGCGAAAGTTTCGCTGTCGAAGCATCTGCGATGACTTCATCGATATCGGCAAAGAAGACATCTCGCGTATCCGTTGGCATCGTGACGTCGTCTCTTATCTGCAACCACGATGTTGGTTGTCCCCCAATGGCGCTCCAGAGAGATTCGCCGATATCGAGCTGGAATGCTGTCAGATAGATGAGGTGTGCAACATTGGTGGCGCCCGCTGCCCCTTCGCTCAGTGGGAGGCCGCCGTAGGAATGTGCGACCGCGATGACGTTCCCCTCTATCGAATCGAGAGCGGACCGCACAACACGCGCGTCATCATGAAGTCCTCCTCGTCGTCCCCCTCGAGGGTTGGCGCTGGGGAGGTCGACGGTTTCGACCTCCAACCCGTTTCTGGTCAATTCTTCCTTGACGGACTGCCAACACCACGCGCCATGCCATGCGCCGTGGACGAGGAGGACTGTGAGGCGTTCCCGGGAATGAAAGGACATGAAATCTCCTTGTTCGCAATTCGTAATGGCCAGGTCGAGTCAGAATGCGTATCGCTGAGGACAGTGGCGCGAAGGGGCCGTGGCCAGCTCGGGTGGCAGTTGCCGAACTGGTCCCGATGGCCGTGGACATCGAGGCGTCATCTCGTCTCAGGCATTTCGATCAGCCCACGGAGCGCTGCTGTGACCGCACGCGCCGTTCGAGTGCCAGCACGCTGATACTTGCTACGACAAGGATCGTCGCCACAGCGAAGAAGACGTCGCGGGGCGCTACACCGACGCCCAGCGCGGCACCGACCATCAGAGGCCCGGCGATACCACCGAGTCTCCCCATGCCGAGCGCCCATCCCACACCGGTCGAGCGCATGCTTGTCGGATAGAGCACTGTCGCCAACGCGATCACGCTCATCTGGCCGCCGGTCACGCACGTTCCGGTCAGGAAGGCCGCTCCCAGGAGCGCCCGGGTGCTGCCTCCCCCGATCACCCATCCGAGTAGGGCCACAAATCCGGCACCGACGAGATAGACCACACCGAGCGTGCGAAATGGGCTGGTTCTGTCCATGGCAGGGCCGATGATGATCGCCGCGGCAATGCCACCCACGGTGGTGAGAACCGTGGACGCGATCACCACCCGTGACGGTTCCCCCAGGGAGCCAACGATTGTCGGCAGCCAGCTCTGGATGGCATAGAACGCTGCCAGGTTCGCGACGAAGGCAAGCCAGAGCAGGAGGGTGTTGAGGAACCAGCGACCTCGTACGAGGTCGAGCACCACCGACACCTTGCCGTTGGCGGGCACGGCAGGCTGCGCGAAGTCTGATGCGTCCGCCAGGACGATGGCATCGATGGGCAGGTCCGGGTCGAGGCGGCGCAGGATGGCGTGCGCGCGATTGTGGGCACCGCGCTGGAGTAGGTATCGGGGAGATTCCGGCAAGTAGCGAAGCAAGAACACCATCAGCACCAAGGGGACCGAGCCCCCGACGACGAACATCGCGCGCCAGCCCCACAGCGGAATGACGATGCCGGAAACGACACCGGCTGCGACGAAGCCGAAGGCATACCAGCAGTAGATGAACATCACGAACGAAGAGCGTCGCCGTGCGGGTGCGAATTCGCTGGTCAAGGCAACGAGACTGGGAATGGCCGCACCCAACCCCGCCCCGGTGAGGAATCGCAGTGCGATCAGTTGAATCGATGATTCCGCGAGCGCACACTGCAGGGTCAAGATCCCGAACATCGCAGTACAGACAAGCACCGTGCGCCGATGCCCGAATCGATGGGCGAGCGGCGCAAGGCACAGATAGCCAACCATCAGTCCGACGATGGCCGCGGAGAAGATGGGGCCGAGAGCGGAAACGGAAAGTCCCCACTCCCGCCCGATGGCCGGCGCAGCAAAGCTGATTGCCTGAGTGTCGAAGCCATCGAGAAACATGACCGCGCCGGCGAGAGCGAGGAGCAGGTGATGGAAGCGGCCCACGGGCCGCCCGTCGATGAGTTCACCGACACGGACACCGGTTACGGGTGCGTGCGAACTCGAAAGTTCAGAGGCCATTGCAATTTCACTTTCGGTGAGGTGCGCGTTGATTGATCTCGGTCGTGCGACCGTCCTCGCGCCGCGCCTACCGGGAAGCAGTAGGGGCATCGACGCCGGTGATGGAACCGTAGATGTGCTTTTCATTACAGTCAATAGTTGTAACGGAAAGCCAGTTGAGGTGTCAGCACGCCCTGCCCCGACCACGCCTCGAGGGTGGGTTGCGCTCGCAGGCGCGCCGGATAGGCCTACGTCCGCACTATTACGTTACAAAGGTTGACCGTAATTAAACAGGAACGTAGGCTTCGCTCGCCGGGGTCTCGTCATCGTCGGGGCACATTCACCCTCGAGCGAGGGGCGCGTTGGGCACCCCGAGGCCGCGGCCCACCTCACAACATCGTCAAGGAGAACCCATTGAGCACGAAAGATCCGGCAGCGTCGATACACGTCAGGCATGGCCTCCGGCCGACACGGATGGCCGACGGAGATGAGGTCGGCCCCATTGTCCGGGCCGTCGCCGGGAGGCCACAGCGATGAGCTCGTTCGATTTCGCGGTGCTGCTGTTGCGTCTCTGCCTCGGCGTGACGATGGCCGCCCACGGTTATCACAAGATATTTCTCGGTGGCCGACTTGCCGGTAATGCCAGATGGTTTGAGGGCTTGGGCATGCGACCCGGCCTCCTTCATGCTCGGGTCGCGGCCGGGGCCGAGATCGCCGCCGGCATTGCGCTGGCGGTCGGACTCTTCACCTCGCTCGCCGCGGCAGCGTTTGTGGCACTGATGCTGGTGGCTGCGTGGACGGTGCACCGCACGAAGGGGTTCTATGTGATGACCTCGGGTTGGGAGTACACCTTCGTCATCGCGGTAGCGGCGGTGTGCGTTGCCATGCTCGGTGCAGGACGGATCAGCATCGATCAGGCGGTGTTCGGCGGCAACCCGGCCGATGGGTGGGCCGGCCTCCTCGTTGCGGCCGGATTGGGGATCCTCGGCGGCGTCGGCCAACTTCTCCTGTTCTATCGACCTTCCACGATCGAGACGGTGGCCTAAACGCGCTCCCGGAACATGGCTTTGGCCCCCACAATCTCGTGGGGGCCAAAGCCGTACGTGCGGAGAGCCTTCCGTTGTCCAGGCGCCGGCACCATCGCTGACGTATTCAGTTTCGCGAGACGATCACCGTGAAACGATCGTCCGTGCGCCACCGGAAGTAGAGCGCTACACAACCGGTCCGCCCGCACCGGACTCGAATCCGGTGCGGGCGGGCCGGGCGCACATCGTCACGCCGATGAATGATTTTCTACGGGGCGTCACCGTAGAAGGTGGCGAAGGAGGCGACGGCTTCGCGGGTGGTGCTGTGTTTGCTCAGCCGGTGCTCGGGGTCCGCGTAACCCAATGCGAGTCCACAGACGATCAGCTGATCGTCCGGGATGTCGAGGCGTTCACGCAGAACCGGGTAGAAGTCGATGAATGCGGCCTGAGGACACGTGTCGAGCCCGGCGCCGCGGGCGGCGAGCATCAGCGCTTGGAGGAACAGGCCGGCGTCCACCAGCGCACCATCGAGCGTGTGCCGGCTGACCGTCAGAATGATGCCGACGGGAGCGCCGAAGAAGTCGTAGTTGCGCCGATGGTGGCCCACTCGGGCTGCCGAGTCGGTCGCCTCGATGCCCAAGGTTCTGCCGTACAGGCCCTCACCGAATGCACGTCGACGAGCATGAAATGGTTCCACCCATCCGTCCGGCTCGGGCTGGTAGTTGTACTCGCGAGTGCTGACGCGTCCCTCGGAGTCGTGGGCAGCGAGAAGTGCTGCAGTCAGGCGCGATTTCGCTGCGCCGGTGACCACGTGGACCTGCCACGGTTGGCAGTTGGAGTTGCTGGCGGACCGTGCCGCCAATTCGAGTAGGTGTTCCACATCGCGGCGCGGCACCGGTGTCGGCAGGAAGGCGCGCACGCTTCGTCTGCTCAGTAACGCTTGCTCGACGGTCGCGTGGCCCTTCGCGCCGGGTACGGCTCGAGTCGCTCGCGGGGCGGTGGTGGTCACATTGTTCATAGAGAATGCGCCCCCTTTCCTGAATCAGACGGTGACGGCGGGCGTGATGTCGTAGGAGATCCGTCCGGCCGGCAGATAGAACAGAGCGATCAGAGCGCCGCCCCTCACCTCGGGGTAGTGGTGGCTTCCCGGTCCGGGTGCCGTCCAGCCTGCGCCGCACCATCCGCGCGGGCCGGCCAACTCGGCGCCGGGATCCAGCGGAACCACGAGGTTGAGTTCGCCGTACGGATGCTGGTGGTACTGACCTCGATACCGGGAAACGCTGTTCATGTAGACCGCGGTGATGCTGAAGTAGTGGAGCTCCTCGCTGGGCGAGGCGATCCGGCTGCGCCGATATTTCGGTCCGTCGAGTTCGACATTGGCAGCCCAGCCGTCGTCGACGCCTTCGGTGATCATGCGAGCCAGGTCGTCGTACAGCTCCGTCCCCGGTCCGTACGTGGTGTTGAGCCACCCCTCCAACTCGCCGCCGGCGGTCCGATTCCTGACCTCGTCGAGGAACGGGATGCTGCGATCGATCAGGGCCTGACTGGGATTCATGACGCGCTCCTGGGTGAGACTCACACCACTCTCTGTGGCTACAGCCACACTAGGACCGAGTTGCGTTACAGTCAAGATGTGTAACGTAAGTGAATCGATACCCCTCGACCTCAGGAGTCCCTGCATGACGATTGCGTTGGAACCGCCGCCTCGGCACGGCGGACTTCGTCGCACCGCCGCCTTCACATTGCTCGCGGTCGACGTTGTCACTCTGATCGGGGCATCCGCCGCCCCGACCCCGCTCTACGCCCTCTATCAGACGCAATGGGGATTCACACCCCTGCAGTCGACGCTGGTATTCGGCATCTACGCCGCCAGTCTGCTACTGGCGTTGCTCACCGCAGGTTCATTGTCCGACTACATCGGCCGCCGGCCAGTACTTCTCACCGCGCTGGCCGTCGAAGCGGCATCGATGATTGCCTTCGCGTCCGCAGACGGGATCGGACTACTCCTCGTGGCTCGCGTCGTACAAGGCCTCGCCACCGGTGCCGCGATCAGTGCGCTCGGCGCCGCACTGATCGACCTCGAGCGCACTCCCGGCCGTGGCGTTACCGTCAACAGCATCGCCGCCCCGGCAGGTCTCGCTCTGGGGGCAATCGGATCCAGCCTCATCAGCGAGCACCTACCCCGGCCCACCAGCACGGTATTCCTCGTGTTCTTCGCCTTGTTCGCTCTCGAGATCGTCGGAATCTGCGCCATACCGGAAACCGCGGCACGACAGCCCGGAGCCCTGGCATCGGTTCGCCCCGCCCTTGCGGTCCCCGCCGGTGCCCTCCACATGCTCCTACGGGCCAGCCCGTGCCTGATCGCAGTATGGGCGTTGGGCGGCTTCTACCTCTCGCTGGGACCATCGCTTGCACGCACCACGCTCGGCGTCCACTCGTCATTGATCGGGGCGATCATGGTGGCCACCCTCACCGGCACCGGTGCTGTCGCGGTCTTCCTGTTGCGCAATGTAGCACCCCACCGAATCCTCTCGGTCGGCGCAGCCGCGCTCGTCGCCGGCGTGGCAATCACACTCGTAGGTGCCGAAACTACCTCATCTGTAACGCTTCTCGCGGGAACAGCGGTTGCCGGCGTGGGATTCGGCGCAGGGTTTCAAGGCACAATTCACACTGTCATGCCCCTCGCACGGCCTCACGAACGCGCCGGACTCCTGTCGAGCATCTACATGATCGCCTACCTCGCCAACAGCGCCCCGGCACTGATCGCCGGGTACTTTGTCGGACGCATCGGACTCGTCGATACCACGAGGATCTACGGTGGGGTGGTGATCGCCATGGCAGGCATCGGCCTCGGCGCCGTTGTTACTGCCCCACGAGCAAGAATCTGCCGAGCCTGAAGTATGTGCGACGCGCACTACCCGATAGGTTACAATCGCTCATTGTAACAGAAACAAGGTGATCGGGGTGGCTATGACCGAGAAAGCAGTCAGAACAGACCCGCACAAGGATTCAGAAGCCGACACCGGCACCCGCGGAGGCCGGCCCCGTGACCCGAGCCTCGACGACGCCATCATCCAGGCGACCCGTCGACGCCTTGTCGTCGACGGGTACTCCAAGATGACATTGGGTGATATAGCAGCAGATGCGGGCGTCACTCGCCCCACCCTCTACCGGCGGTGGCCAGGAAAATTCGAACTCGTCGTAGACGCTCTCGACTTCGGCTTCCGCGCACAGCGCGCGACCTACCCGGACCTGGAACTCGCGAAATTGCGCCCGTTCGAAGCCTTCGCCGAGGCGATTCGGCGGGTCGATCCCTGCTACTTCAATCCAGACGCGATGATCCTCATGGGGAACTTCATGGGCGAGACCTTCCGAACCCCGGAGCTGCTCGAGATTGTGCGCGAGCACGCGGTGGAGCCACGGGTCAATTTGGTCGAAGGGGTGCTGAAGGATCTGCAAAGTCGTGGCGAAGTACGACAGGACATCGATACCCATACCGTGGCCACCCTATGCTTCGGCAGCTACTACGCTGCCTTCCTCCGCGGCGACAGCGATCGGGAAGACCTAGCCGAAAAGGTCGCAGCGACACTGTGGCCCGGTCTCGCCGTCGAGCGAACCTAGCAGCGAACGAGCGAGCCCCGGCATCCCTCAGGCTACGGCGCCACCGGGTAATGACTGGTGATCGCAACCCGATTCCAGGCGTTCATCACGGTCGCAAGCCAGCTGATCGCGGACACCTGTACGTCGGTGAGGGAGCCGTCATCCCAGGTCCGCCGTTCCGGAACGGCGAGCGCTGTGACCTGTTCGGCGAGAGCGAGCGCTGCCCGCTCCTGGGCGCTGAAGTACTGCGCCTCCCACCACGCTGCGACGACCGCGAGTCGATCCGTCGTCTCACCCTTGGCGAGGGCGTCGCGCGCGTGCAGGCGAAGGCAGAAGGCGCAGCCGTTGAGTTGCGAGACGCGAATCTTCACCAACTCCACGAGAAGCGGGTCCACTCCCGCTGTTTCCAGGGCGGCCCTCACTTCCGCGTCCATCTTCATCAAGCTCTGGTAAACGGTGGGGTGCTGTTTGCCGAGATTCACGCTGGGCATGGTGTCCTTTCCACAGTGGTGGTCGAGCAGTCGCGGGATGGATTCATTCTGACGAACGTGCATGAAGTGTGAGGGCAGCTCGGATCGCGCCCACGGCACCTCCTTTCAACACGCGGTGTGTCGCGGTGGAGCTGGTCACTGGGGCCAGACCGACCCCATGATGCGATCGACCATGCTCGTGCGGCGGAAGCCGGGTACGAAGTGCTCCAGGACATCAGCATTGACGGTGCCATAGGTGGTGTCCGGCCGGTGGCTGAGCCCGTCGACGAAGGCTCGCAGAAATTCGTTCTTGAAGTCGCCCCGCGGATGGGCAGCGGTGATCTCCTCCACCTGCTCTCGGTTCAGTTCCCCCAGACCCAGCCCGACGACGTCGGTCAGGACACCGAAATTGGTGGCGGCGACTTCTGCTCCCATCCGGCCGGGAATGCCCGGCGTGGTGTGCAGCGCGATCGCCGTCCAGACCACCTCGGTGGCGGTGTCGGAGAAACCGCGATCGAGCAGGAACTTGCGGGCATGGTCAGCGCCATCGAGCTCGAACCGCTGCTCGACGTCGGAGTAGGGGGTGGAAAGGCCCGTGTCGTGGAACAGCGCGGCGAGGTAGAGCAGTTCGGGGTCGGGTTGCAGGCCGAGCGCGTGAGCACGGAGCATGCTGAAGATGAACACGCGCCGTGAGTGATGGAAGATGAGGGGGCTCGTCATCTTCTGGACGAAGCTCGTGGCTTCTGCCGCCGCCGGCGTCTGGGGGATCGCTACTCCTGCGATGATCTCGGTCATGGGCCCTGCACTTTCACGTTTCGATGTTGTAGAACGGACGGTGTGTCCGTCCCTCTACGGTGCCCTCTATCGAGCGTCCGGCGCCGCCTCGGTCCGGCCATGAATCACCCGAATCCGGACAGGCGGTGAGCGTGCATTCGAGCCCCCACCCGCATCGGGTCGCGGTCCTTGTCTACGACGGGGTGAAACTGCTCGATGTCGCCGGCCCCGCCGAGGTGTTCGCGGAGGCGAATCTCTGCGGCGCCGACTACCAGATCGTGTTGTTGTCACCGACCGGTGCCGACGTCGCGTCGTCTATCGGCATAAAAATCTCCGTGGACGGCAACGCAGAATCAGAGCCGGCCCCCGACACCTTCCTCGTGGCCGGCGGCGACATCTACCCGCGAACCGCCATCGCCCGTGACCTCGTCGAGGCCACGGGCACCCTGGCGACGCGTGCTGCTCGGGTCGGCTCCATCTGCACAGGGGCGTTCATCCTGGGGGCGGCCGGTCTCTTGGAGGGCAAGCGCGCGACCACGCACTGGAAAGTCGCACACCAACTTGCCGCCCGGCACCCGAACACCGTCGTCGAGCCCGATGCGATCTATGTTCGCGACGGCACCACGTACACGTCCGCGGGCGTGAGCGCCGGCATCGACCTGGCGCTGGCACTGGTCGAGGAAGACTACGGCCCCGATCTGACGCGTGACGTCGCCCGACGGCTGGTGGTGTACGTGCAGCGGGCGGGCGGGCAATCACAGTTCTCTGCTCCACTGCAGGGCCCACCCCCACGGACTCCAGCCCTCCGCCGAATTGTGAACCTGGTGACGGCGGACCCCGCCGGGAACCACTCTCTCACCGAACTCGGCAGGCACCTCAACCTGAGCCCTCGACACCTCACCAGACTGTTCCGAGACGAGCTGTCCACCACCCCGGCCCGATATGTCGAGCTGATCCGATTCGACATGGCAAAGGCCCTGCTCGATCAGGGCCACAACGCAACGCAGGCAGCATCACTCGCCGGATTCCCCAGCTACGAGAGCCTACGACGGGTCTTCGCACGGGAGCTGATGATGACGCCTTCGGTCTACCAACGCCGCTTCAGCACCGCCCACCGCGCCGACGCGAGGAAGGTCCCTGCCCCACCGACCTGAGGAGTGCTCACCACACGGTTGGGGTCCGCGCACGCCGGGTACCCACCGGTCATGACCACCGACCACCTGTCGCACCATCGCTCTCCGCGGGCGGAGGATTACCCCACCGTTCGGCTAGTCGCGGACCGCGAAGCCCAGCTGATGCGGACGCTGGGGCGGGCGGTGAACGTACTCTCGGCCGCCGACGTGCCGTTCGCGGTCGGCGGGGACCTTGCCGTGTACGCCCGCGGCGGACCGCCGGCCGAGCACCAGGTGACCATCATCGCCTCGGACGATCACCTGACCAGTGCAAGGACCGCGCTGGCTGCGGGTGGGATGCGGTCCATCGCTTTCCCCCGGCTCGGGTCACGGCAGTTCGTCGGCGGAGATCTCCGAGTCATCCTGCTGTATCCGGCCTGTTCCACCGGGACCGGGGAGGGACTCCTCGAACGGGCCGAGACGATGCGGATCGAGCAGATCTGGGCACCGGTCCTCAGCGGAACCGACCTGATGATCGACAAACTCCGCCATCTCGGTTCTCATCGGTGTGATTTCGTGCCGATGCTGCCGGTCGCCCGCGCACTGCGCGAGCAGGTCGACTGGCCCACCGTGGCGGGGGCCACCGCCGACCTCCCCTGTGCCCGAGCATTTTTGGGGTTGCTCGACGATCTGGCGGTCACACCCTCAGTGGAGGGGCGCACCTGACCCAGAGGCGCCGCTGGCTCCCCGCGCCGCATCGACCGTTCGACCCGTGCATGGTCCGTCCTGTTGGACGGACCATGCACGGTATCGCTGCAGCCATGCGGCTGTTGAACTGCGTTGTCCGGGAAAAATCTTGATGAATCACCGCCCCCGGGCCCGGCCCGGGGGTTAGTGGCTCGGACTCAGCGTTTCGCGGCCGCCAGCGTGGTGTTCAGGGTCTTGCTCGGCCGCATCACGGCGTCGGCCTTCTCGCTGTCCGGCTGGTAGTAGCCACCAATGTCCACCGGCGAGCCCTGCACCTCGATGAGCTCCCGCACGATGGTGTCCTCGTTTGCGGTCAACGCCTCGGCAAGCGCGGCGAAGCGTTCCGCCAGTTCCTTGTCCTCGGTCTGCGCGGCAAGTTCCTGCGCCCAGTACAACGCGAGGTAGAACTGGCTGCCCCGGTTGTCGAGCTCGCCGGTCTTGCGCGACGGGTTCTTGTTCTCGTCCAGCAGCTTGCCGGTCGCCGCGTCGAGCGTCGTGGCCAGGATCTTGGCGTGGTCGTTGCCGGTCTTGATGCCGAGGTCCTCGAGGCTGACGGCCAACGCCAGGAACTCGCCGAGCGAATCCCAGCGCAGGTGGTTCTCCTCCACCAACTGCTTGACGTGCTTGGGCGCCGACCCGCCGGCGCCCGTTTCGTACATGCCGCCGCCGGCCATCAGCGGCACGATCGACAGCATCTTGGCGCTGGTGCCGAGTTCCAGGATCGGGAACAGGTCGGTGAGGTAGTCGCGCAGGATGTTGCCGGTCGCGGCGATGGTGTCCATGCCGCGGATCAGCCGCTCCAGCGTGTACCGCATCGAGCGCACCTGCGACATGATCTGGATGTCGAGACCCTCGGTGTCATGATCCTGCAGGTACAGCTCGACCTTCTTGATCAGCTCGTTCTCGTGCGGGCGGTACGGGTCGAGCCAGAACAGGACCGGCATGCCGGAGTTGCGGGCCCGGGTGACCGCGAGCTTGACCCAGTCGCGGATCGGCGCGTCCTTGACGGTGCACATGCGCCAGATGTCGCCGGCCTCGACGTGCTGGGTGAGCAGCACCTCACCGGTCTCGACATCCACGAAGTTGGCGTCGCCGTCCTCCGGAATCTCGAAGGTCTTGTCGTGCGAGCCGTATTCTTCGGCCTTCTGCGCCATGAGCCCGACGTTGGGGACGGTGCCCATGGTCGTCGGGTCGAACGCACCGTTGGTCTTACAGAAGTTGATGATCTCCTGGTAGATGCGCGCGAAAGTGGACTCCGGCATCACCGCCTTGGCGTCCTTGAGTCGCCCGTCGGCGCCGTACATCATGCCGCTCGAGCGGATCATCGCGGGCATCGAGGCGTCCACGATGACGTCGCTGGGCGAATGGAAGTTCGAGATGCCGCGGGCGGAGTCGACCATGGCCAACTCGGGACGGTGCTCATGGCAGTCGTGCAGGTCCTGAATGATCTCCTCGCGCTGCGTACTGGGCAGCGTCTCGATCTTGTCGTAGAGGTCGACGAGTCCGTTGTTGACGTTGACGCCCAGCTCGTCGAACAGCTGCTGATGCTTGGCGAAGGCGTCCTTGTAGAAGGTCTTCACCGCGTGGCCGAAGACGATGGGGTGCGAGACCTTCATCATCGTCGCCTTGACGTGGAGGGAGAACATCACGCCCGTCTTGCGCGCATCCTCCATCTGCTCCTCGTAGAACTCGAGCAAGGCCTTCTTGCTCATGAACATGCTGTCCATGATGTCGCCCTCGCCCAGGGTCAGCCCCTCCTTGAGGACGATCGTCTCGCCGCCGTCGGTCACCAACTCCATCCGGACCGTGCGCTCCCGGTCAAGCGTCATCGACTTCTCGCCGTGGTAGAAGTCGCCGTGCCGCATGTGCGCGACGTGGCTGCGCGAGGCCATCGACCACTCACCCATGCTGTGCGGGTGCTTGCGGACGTACTCCTTCACCGCCCGGGGTGCGCGGCGGTCGGAGTTGCCCTCACGCAGGACCGGGTTGACCGCACTGCCGAGGATCCTGCCGTAGCGCTGCCGGATATCGCGTTCCTCGTCGGTCTTGGGGGCTTCCGGAAAGTCCGGAATCTGATAGCCCTTGCCCTGCAGTTCCTTGATGGCGGCCAGGAGCTGCGGCACAGACGCGCTGATGTTGGGCAGCTTGATGATGTTGGTCTCGGGCAGTTGCGTCAGACGACCCAGCTCGGCCAAGTTGTCCGGGACGCGCTGCTCTTCGGTGAGGCGGTCGGGGAACTCGGCCAGGATCCGCGCCGGCACCGAGATGTCGCTGGACTCGACCTCGATGCCCGCGGCACCGGCGAAAGTCCGCACGATCGGCAGGAAGGCGTAGGTCGCGAGCAACGGCGCCTCGTCGGTCAACGTGTAGATGATGGTTGGATGCTTATCGGCGCTCATGGTTGTTCTCCCGCGTCAGTTCGTTCCGAGGTCGATAGGCTCCTCGTGAGGCTATCGATCTCGCGTCGAGTCCAGGTTAGGTGCGACATCATCAGAGCATATTCAAGCGCCCTATTCTGATTCACTGCGACCTTTTTGGTTCACCATGCGAACACTCCGCGGTCACGTGTGCATCGGTCGCGTTCACCGAGGTGTGCGTGGCTCGGGATCCCCGCACCAGCCCCTCGCGACGACCCCGGGAATGTGTCGCGGCACCGGACGCTCTACCCTGGCGGGTCCGAACACGCAGAGCCCGAGGTAGAACAGTCATGGCCACCGATTACGACGCACCCAGAGTCACCGATTCCGACGATACGGCGGATACGTCGCTCGAACAGCTGACGGCCAGCAGGAAAGAATCCCAGTCCCCCGTCGTGGACGTCGAGGACAGCGACACCGCCGAGTCCTTCGAGCTGCCCGGCGCAGACCTGTCCGGTGAAGAATTCACCGTCCGCGTCATCCCGAAACAATCGGACGAATTCACCTGCACCAGTTGCTTCCTCGTCCATCACCGCAGCCGCCTCGCCGATGGCTTGCAGTTGATCTGCCGAGACTGCGCACTCTGAGAACACCGGTACATCCGAGCGCTTCGGGTCCGGCATTCTTGCCGATACGGCAAGAACACTCGCCGAAAACGTCGATGCTAGTGCACTGTGTTCGCATGAAAGATGCGGGCGAGGTCACCGAGGTCAAGGCAGCAACCAGCGAGGCAGACGAGTGGGATGCGCGCTACAGCGAGCGGGATCGGGTGTGGAGCGGAGAACCCAACGGCGCACTTGTCGACGAGATGACCGGCGCACGGCCGGGACGCGCCCTGGACGTCGGGTGCGGTGAAGGCGCCGACGCGCTCTGGCTCGCCCACCAGGGATGGACCGTGACCGCGCTGGACGTTTCTCGGGTCGCCCTCGACCGGGCCGGGGTCCACGCCGACGGGGAAGACGTGGACATCACCTGGGTGTTGAGCGGACTGCTCGATGCCGATGTGCCCGCCGGTGGTTTCGACCTGGTCTCAGCCCAGTACCCCGCCTTGCGCAGCACCGCCGACCGCGCCGCCGAACGTGCGCTGATCTCCGCGGTCGCACCGGGCGGCACGTTGCTGGTTGTGCACCACGACATGCGCGATGCCAGTGTGGCGCGCGAGCACGGCTTCGATCCCGATGACTGGGTCACACCCGGTGATGTGGCGGCGCTACTGGATCACAGCTGGCACATCGAAGTGAACGAGGTGCGGGAGCGTTCGATCAGTGGCGGCGCGGGTGCGCATCACACCCACGACGTGGTCCTGCGCGCACAAGCTGCCTTACCGTAGTCCTCACCGAGGGTGATCAGCTGCGGACGTCGGGCGGCAATAGCACGGTGAGGAGAGTTCACCGGTCGGTGACCGATCCGCCGGCAGCACGCCAGTGGATGAGGCCGCCACTCATGTTGACCGCGTCGAAGCCGTTCTCCACCAGCAGATTCGCAGCGCCGGCCGACCGGATACCACCGGTACAGAAGGTGATGAGCAGGCGGTCGTCGGGGAACTCCAGGCAGCGTTCGAGCAACACTTCGAGTGGTGCGTGCACGGCACCCGGGATGTGTACCCGGTTCCACTCGAACTGGCGGCGGACATCCACGACGAGCGCACCGCCTTCGACGAGGCGGACCGCGTCGGCGGCGGTGACCGCCGGTGGTCGTCGTAGATAGTGTCGGAGACTCATGCGCTGCGCGCCTCCTGTCGCAGGTTGACCATCGTGAGGGGGCCGCTGAGCACGGGCACGAGCGCACCGACGCGGGTCCGCGTCGTCAGACCGCGACCGAGCAGCGCCGTGACGGCAACGGCCAGGTAGAGCGCACCGTGGACCGGACCGAGGACACCGGCGAGCGTGCCGTCGTGCACGGTGGCGAGGTTGATCAACAGCGCGAAGACGCTGACGGTCTCGAGTGCCGAGAGCGCGGCCATCGTGCGCAGCAACCCGTTCATGCGTAGCTCGATCCGGGCCGCACGATCATGAGCACGACAACGACCACCCACAGCACGTTGAACAGGCCGGTCACCATGCCGAGGCGCCGGAGCCGGGCACCGTCGTCGGGTGCAGTGAGCGCCTCCCCTTGGAGCGGGGCGATCTGCAGGGCGAGCAGTCCCCCGGCGACCGCGGTGAGCACCATCGCGACCACGACCCAGACCTCGGTCGTGCGGCCTTGGACAGAGGCGAGGACGAGGCCGACGACCGGGACCGCGATCGCCAGAAGGCCGTAGACGCGGGTGATGCGGTGCAGCACGCGGGCGGTGTCGATGCTCCGCTCGACCCGTTGCGGACCGCCTGCCGCGACGGTCATCGGCGCGTACCGGGGAAACAGGCTCGTGGCCACCGCCACGGGCCCCACGAAGAGGATGCCCGCCACGACGTGGGCGGAGAGCAACAGCGATTCCATAACCTTCAGTCTAACTGAAGGTTGGCCGGAAAGGTCAGTCGGTGGCCGACATCACCCGCAGCATGTGCGCCCGCAGCGCCTCGGTCAGCTCGGGGTGCTGGGCGGCGAACTCCGCGTCGAGGCGCCCCACCACCTCGGCGGCCCGAGCCAGCAGCGCCTCGCCCTCCGCCGTGATCCGCAGCGTGGATGCCGCCCCCGCGTGCGCCGTCGCGTCGTCGACGAACCCGGCCTCGACGAACACCGCGACCGCGGTGTGGGCGCTCTGCACAGTGATGCGCGAGCGCCGGGCGAGCTCACTGAACGAGATGCCCGGCCTTCCACGGACGTGTCCGAGCAACCCGTACTTGCGGGTGGTCAACCCGAGCGGCTTCAGCGCCTCGGTGAACGCGGCCTCCCACACTCGGCCCACCGTGAGCAACGTGACCGTGGGACTGAAGGGAGGCGGCTCAGACATGGAAGCAGGCTACCCAGACCACACGACCGCGACATCGCGCTACCGTCATGGCTATGTTCAGTGCCGAGATCGAGGTGCGCACCGGCGCCGAGCCGGTGGTGCACGACCTGACCCGTGATATCGAGAAGTTTCTCGCCGCCGCGAATGCCGGCGACGGGCTGCTACACGTGTGGGTGCCGCACGCCACCGCAGGATTGGTGGTTATCGAGACCGGGGCCGGGAGCGACGACGACCTTCTGCGCGCGATCGACGAAGTACTTCCGCGCGACAACCGGTGGACGCACCGCCACGGCAGCCACGGGCACGGCCGCGACCACGTTCTGCCGGCGTTCCTCCCGCCCTACGCGTCGGTGCCCGTCGTCGACGGGTCGCTCGTGACGGGTACGTGGCAGTCCGTGTGCTTGGTGGACACCAACATCGACAACCCCGTGCGGCGAGTCCGCTTCAGCTTCCTGGCCGGCTGAGCCGACTCCTGCGACCGTATCCGGTCACGCGCGCGCGAGTCCCCTTGCCAGGGAATAGATTTCAGGCAGATTCGCATTCTCCTCGGTGGATGATCGATCCACCCACGTTTCCAACGCCGCCTGGAGCACGGCGACCGACACATCGACTGCCAGTCGAATCTGCAAGTCGGAGCACTCGACTGCCGAATCCGCGAACCTCGTCGACACCACTTCGACCAGAGCCGCGGTCCTCGGGACACTCCCGCGCGCCAGCACGGCACGCAGCGCCGGCTCCTTCTTGACGAGCCGGTTCACCCGCAACAACCGCCGACAGGGTAGCGACGAACTGTCCGAGTACGCCGTCAGAGCATCAGCGAAGCAGGTCTCCAGCGAGAGTCGCGGTGAGACGTCCGAGTCGAGCTGGTCGAGACCCGCAGCCAAGCCCGCCTCGAACGCCCAGTGATCCCGGAGCGCGGCCTCTTCCTTCGTAGCGAAGTATCGGAAGAAGGTTCGCTGAGATACTCCCGCCTCCTGCGCGATCTCACCGACGGTGGTGGACTCGACACCCTTGCGCTCGAACAGGGTCAGCGCGGTCTCGCTGATCTCCACGTTCGTCTGCTCGCGTCGGCGCTCCCGCAACCCCACAGGACCGGCGGGCAGGTCAGGCGACACGGGGAACACTTCGAGTCTGGTCATCTACGGCCTTCACAATCGGTAGGAGCACCCCTCGGTCGATCGTTCCCATCTGGTCATTCGTTGTCAACATGGCAGCGTGTGTCATAATGTAGGCGAAGGGTAGGTAATCAATGAATCTCAATATCGGTGATATTTTCCTGTACCCGCACCATGGATCTGTGACAGTCACCAAGCTCACGACCCGGATGTTCAACGATCTACCCACCGCTTACGTACAGTTCGAAGTCGCTCAGAACGGGCTGTCCATCGAGATCCCCGTAGCGAAAGCTGAAGCCATCGGCGTGCGGAACGCAATCGGCAACGACGAAGTCGAGCAGGTCTTCGACATCTTGCGCGGACCGACGGTCGACGACCCGACCAACTGGTCCAGGCGATTCAAAGCCAACCAGGAAAAGCTGACCGTCGGCGGAATCTTCACTGTCAGCGAGGTCATCCGCGATCTGATGACGCGTTCGCAGGCCAAGCCGCTGTCGGCCGGTGAAAAGCGGCAACTCGAGCACGCCATGCAGCTCGTCATTTCCGAACTCGTCCTCGCAATGAAGTCCGACCCCGACGAGACTCGGCGTCGCATCGAAGCGATCTACGAATCCGCCACCGCCTCTACCGCGGCGGTTGTCTCAGTCTGACGACACGATCGGCAGCAGCCCGGACGAGAGTCCGGGCTGCTGCCGTTGTCGTTGGTCGCTTTGCGGGCAGGAGTTCAGCTGCTGCCGAACAGGTTTCCGAGCGAACCCGTTCCCGACCCCGCCCCGTAGGTGATGACCACCGACGAAACAGCGTCCGCCCCAGCGACGCTGAAGGTTCCACCGGGAGCGTAGGACGATCCTCCGCCGCCTCCGCCGCCACCGAGGTTCTCGGTGCCGCCTCCCCCGCCGAACCAGCCGCCGCCACCACCGCCGCCCGTGACTGCACCGGCACCTCCGACGCCGGCTTCGCCCGGCGAACCGTGCGGGTCGCTGCCACCGTTGCCCCCGGGACCACCAACCGTGTCCGTGGCGCCACCGCCACCGCCTCCCCCGCCACCGGCTTGACCGACAGCCCCCATCAGGTTGTTGCCTGCCCCACCGATGTAGGTGTCGCCCGCACCGCCTCCGCCCGAGGCGACTATCTTGCGATCCGCCAGCTCACCCGTCCCCGTCCGAACGTCGGACGCGCCGCCTCCGCCGCTCGCTCCGGTGCCGCCGCCTCCGCCGCCGTTGTATCCGGCCTCGCCGTCGCCGTCACCACCGTTGCCGCCCACCTGAATGTAGAGCGCGTCACCCGCGGCGACGGTGAGCTGTCCGGTTGCGACTGCCGCGAGGCCGCCCAGAATTGCGCCATTGCTTCCGGTGCTGTTGCCACCACGTCCGCCCGTTGCCGTCACTGCCAGACTGGTGATGCCCTCGGGAACCGTGAACGATTGCGCATTGCCGGTGAACGTGAATGTGCAGGTCACCTGGGTGCCTGCACCCTGCATACAACCGGCAGGCAATGCTGCCGGCGCGGCGGCGGCAACGCTGGGGGCGAGTAGCCCCGAGGCGCCGATAACGGCGAGGCCACACATTCCGGTCGTGTACCACCGGCGGCGTGATCGAACGAGGTTTGTGGTCAAAGCAGTCTCCTGTCGCAATGCGAGCATTGTGAAAGCTGGTCCGACGGCAGCATTCCACAGCGGCCGGCTTCCAGTGGCAGTTCCGATCTCCCCGGCCTTCAACTTCGCCTAAATCGCCTGGTCACGGTGTGCGTAGTTCCGCTAATCGGGACCCGCGTTATCGCATTTCGCAGTGAGAGGTCACTATGAAGGTAAGTAGAACTAATTTGTTCCTCTAGGCAACGAGGTATGCATATGAACGACGCGGCGCCCATCGGTGACGGGATCTTCCAGATTCCGGTCCCGATCACGGACAATCCCCTCGGTCACACACTCGTGTACGCGATGGAATCCCCGAACGGGCTGATCCTCGTCGACGCCGGCTGGGACGACGACAACGCCTGGAACGGCCTCACCTCCGGACTCGAGGCGATCGGGCACTCGGTGAAGGATGTGGAGGGCGTCGTCCTCACCCACTTCCACCCCGACCACACGGGTCTGTGCGGGCGCGTCCGGGAGGCGTCCGGTGCGTGGATCGCGATGCACGAATCCGATCACGAGATGTTCGAGCACATGTCGACCGGCCACGGCCCCGAGTGGTTGGACTTCCAGAAGGCCAACATGACGCGCGCCGGCGCCGCCCCGGCAGATCTCGAGGCATTCGAGAAGGCTACGAGCGGGAAGCCTCCAACTGGTCCCGAGTCGGCCCCCGACCGTGTTCTCGTCGACGACGAACTCATCGCGCTTGCCGGTCGTAACCTGCGCGCCGTCTACACCCCGGGCCACACCCCCGGCCACGTCTGCTTCTACCTGGAAGGCGCCGACGTGATGTTCACCGGCGACCACGTCCTGCAGAAGACGACGCCGCACGTCGGCAACTTCGTCTACCCGCTCGAGGAGCGCGACGGCCTGGCGGAGTTCATGGACTCGCTGCGCCGCGTACAGACCATGGACATCACCCGGGGACTCGGCGCCCACGGCATCCCCATCGACGACGTCGCAGGCCGCGCCGGTGAACTGATCGAGCACCACGAAGAGCGACTCGACCACCTGTACAAGGCTTTCGGCGACGACAAGATCACCGTGTGGCAGGTCGCCGAGCGCATGAAGTGGTACAAGCCGTGGGCAGACATCTCCCCCATGGGCAAGGGCATGGCACTGTCCGAGGCGGCGGCCCACCTGCGGCACCTCGTCGCCCGCGACCTCGTCGCCCAGGTTCCGGACAGCGAGCCCGCCGTCTTCGCCCGCCGCTGACACGTGAGCGGCAAAGCGTGCCCGAGCACACTTTGCCACTCACGTAGGAGGGGTCATCTCCAGCCGCACGCCGAGAAGTCGCACTTCCCGCTCGTGGTCGAGCCGATCGACCAATGCTGCTGCCGCGTCGCCGATCACGTCCGGATCGAACGTCGGCTCGGGCAGCGGCTTGCTCGTCGTGTGCGTATCGAACGGCGCATAGCGCACCTTCAACGCCACTCGCACCGCCGGACGGTTCTCCGCGAGAATGTCCTCCCTCACGCGCGCGGCCAGGCGTCGGATCTCCTCGGTGACGGCCTCCCGGCCGGCGAGGTTCTGCTGGAACGTCGTCTCCCGACTATGTGACCGCGCCACCCAGGGTGCTGCCGAGACCGGGGAGAGATCGATGCCGCGACCGATCCTGGCGTACCACGGACCCATGTTCGGGCCGAGAGTCGCGGCCAACTCCTGATCCGAGGCATCGGCCAACTCCTGCACGGTGGTGATGCCCAGCGCGGCAAGCTTCTTCGCCGTCTTCTTGCCGATCCCCCACAGCGCGTCGGTGGGGCGCTCCCCCATGATGGCGAACCAGTTCTCCTCCGTCAGCCGGTAGATGCCCTGCGGTTTGCCGAAGTCCGTCGCGATCTTGGCCCGTAATTTGTTGTCGCCGATGCCGACTGAGCAGTGCAACCCGGTCGCGTCGAGGACGGCGTCGTGGATGGTTCGCGCGAAGCCCTCCGGGTCGTCGGTCTCGACACCGAGAAACGCCTCGTCCCAGCCCATCACCTCGACGACGACGTCCAGCTTCCGCAAGGTGTCCATCACAACGCCCGACACCTCGTTGTAGGCCTCGGCGTCGACGGGCAGGAACACGGCGTCGGGGATTTTCCGCGCCGCGATCCGCATCGGCATTCCGGAACCGACACCGAACTCCCGTGCCTCGTACGACGCCGTCGACACCACCGCTCGCTCGGTGGGGTCACCACGACCGCCCACGACGACCGGCCGTCCTCGCAGGTCAGGGTTGCGCAGCACCTCGACCGCGGCGATGAACTGGTCGAGGTCGACATGCAGCACCCACCGGCGACGCGGCGGAGTGCTCATGAGACCAGTGTGCCGGAACCGGCTGTCCAGGCACCCTGGATTCCCGGGACTTCTCGATCGAACGACGCCCCGTCAGGCCTCCTTGCGTTCCCGCAGGTCGTCGCCGTGGTCACCGAGGTCGCGGCGGCTGAGTCTGCGAGACTTGCCGAGCTTGCGGAGAGTCGGGATGGTCTCGCGAGCGGCGACACCTATTCCGCGCCGCTTGTGCGGAGAGCAGAGCGCGCAGCCGCGATAGGTACGCGAGGGGTGGTGGGTAGGCATACCGCCTCCGATTGTGACTCCGCGAGAAGCGAAGAGTTCAGAATACATCCGTAGCGTCGGCTGGCGGTAGCAGTTCGTCGGGAAACCGATACGAGCATCCCAGTTCGCTGGTGGACCGGGTGCCCCAGTTGTCCCGGAACCAGGTGACGCAGGTGTTCGCGATGAGGCTCACGTCGCGGCTGAAGAGATAGCCGTCGGTGCAGTCCTCGAAGTGCCCGTTGAAATGCCACCTATCGAGTACGAGGTCGTCGACCGAATAATCAGCGAGAAGCAAGTGCCCGAGCTCGACACGCGATCGACGAAGCATCAACACACCGTCGGCCAGTACCTGTATCTGCGCGCAGACGACTTCGTCTTCGTCTTCGTCGCTGATATAGCTGTTCGGCCCGATCGCGACGATCAGCGCGACCGGCTGATCGACCAGCGAACCCATCAACCACTCGGCCATCCCGCCCCACGAAATCTCCGGCAACTCGGTGGAATCGACCATCGCCATCAATCCTTCCTTGCTCGAGCAACTGCGCACGAGACGTGCCTCGGGCGCTCCCCACGAGTCAAGCAAAGCAGAAGGTTCCGACAGATTCGTCTCGAGTCGAGAATCTGCACCGACCGGTGTCATTCACATGAATGACATTTGCCCGCTTGATATTCGAGATTCTCAGCGACTCTGTACAGTCGTCGGCGAGCGCATGACCTTTGGTAGGGGAATTTGCTCGCACCCCCACTTCGTCTTCGGACGGAGTGGGGGATCTCGCTCGTAGAGGCACTCACGTGACGAGACCTGCACGGAATGCAATCAGCGCCGCTTCGACGCGATTGCGGGTTCCCAGCTTGTTGAAGACCGCCGAAATGTGGGTTTTGACGGTCGTTTCGCTGAGGAAGAGTTCACCGGCGATGTCGGCGTTCGATCCGCCGGATGCGAGGGATCTCAGGACGTCGCGTTCCCTGACACTGAGCGCGCCGAGGACTGCAGGATCAGTGGACGCGGCCGGCGTCCGGTTGGCGGCGACGATGCGACGCAGCGACTCCTGACTGAACAGGGTGTTGCCGGCAGCGACGGCGCGCACGGACTGGTGAAAGGTCGCCGGCGGTTCGTCCTTGCTGAGGAAGCTGTGGGCACCTGCGGAAACGGCCTGTAATACGAGGTCGTCGACGTCCATCGCGGTCATCGCGATAACCCGGGGTGGGTGTTGCATCGTCATCAGATGACGAGTGGCGTCGAGGCCGCCGACCCGGCGCATCTTCAGGTCCATCAACACCACGTGTGGCCGATACGCGTTAACTGCGGCTGGCACACGGTCGCCGTCGTCGACATCGGCAACGACGGCGATGTCCGTGGTGGCGGCGAAGATGTCGGACACCCCCCGCCGGACGAAAGGATCGTCGTCGGCAATCAAGACGGTGATGGCATTGGCTCCGGTCATGGTGACCACAGGGTATTACCCGGGACCGACATGCCGGCCAACGATGTCGGCTACGGACGTCAGGCGAACCAGGGCAGCCAGCAGTCGACGACGAACTCGTCACCGAGCCTGCCCGCCTTGAGGGTTCCGCCGATATCACGGGCCTGCTCCGCAAGTCCGTGGAGGCCGGCGCGCGAGCCGGACGGGACGCTCGGAGGTTGAATGCTGAGCCTGTTGCGGACGTCGATGCGGATCCCATTCTCACTGGCACCGCTGATCGAGATGCGGATAATCTGATCACTCGCGTACTTCTGGGCGTTGGTCAACGATTCCTGCACGACGCGATAGGTGACGTGCCCCGACACGGTGCCGACGTCTCCGGGCAGCAAGTCTGCGTAATAGGTGGCGTGGAGACCAGCGGCGCGAGCGGACTGAACAAGGTCGGCCACACCGTCGATCCCCTGATGACCGCTCGCCCCGCCCGTGCTGCCCGACCCGCGCAGCACACCGACGATGTTCTTGAGCTCGTCCAGCGCTTCATGCGCGGAGCTGCGAATCATCGAAGCGGTGTTCGCGACCTTCTCAGGGTTGCCGGCTCCGCTGACCTGCAAGGCACCGGCGAACAGTGAAATCCGGCTCAGGCTTGCCGCGAGAGAGTCGTGCATGTCCCGCGCGATTCGGGTGCGTTCCTCGGAACGGATCATCTCGTCGCGCATCGCGTGTGTCTGCTCGGTCGCGCGGTCGCGGCTCCGCTCGGCCTGAGCGAGTTCCGTGCGGGTGTGTTTCAGCACTGCGACCGAGACCACGATCGCCACAAGCGTCGCGGCAACGAGCCAGGGGATCCACAGTGCGATATCCCAGTCCGGCTTCGGCCCGCCGACCTCAGGTCGCGTCGCACCCATCGTCAGCACCGAATTGTCACGGGTGCGGAACGCGTCGTAGGTGAGCGAGACTCCGCACGCCAGAAACACCGCTGCTGCTGCCGCGGCCAGCTGCTGCCCCCGCTCGGTCTGCGCGAGCGCATATAGCGCTATCAACGCAGCAGTGGCATCGGTCGAGAAGAACAGTGGACCCACCACGGCCATACCGAGGACCAACCACGGGCGTTCGTGCCTCCATACCAACGCCACGGCGGCACCCAGATTGAGCACCAATCCGAGCGCGATGTTCCACCATGCGACGGTCCCAGAGTCGCCGGAGAGCCCGAGGGTCATCAGCGAGCAGAAGACGCTCAGGGTCACCGCGCCGGTTGTCCAGACGCGGCGACGGATGGTTTCAGCGGATGTTGCGGGCACGGCATGAGGTTACGCAACGGCCCGACAAGTTTGCGATCGGCCGAAAGTAGGGGCACGGATGGACTTCCGACCGAAAGGATGAATCGATCCGACCTTTCGGACGATCCGCGGCCGGGGCACCTTCGGGTGAACTCTTCGCTGAGCGGGATCGCAGCCCCGGACAGCTGCTCACACCTCACCCGCACGACCTACTCCAGGAGGATCCGAGATGACGAACCCCGGTCAGCCCTATCAGAACCAGCCCTACCCGGCACCGCAGCCGCCGAAGAAGAAGCGTCGCATCTGGCCGTGGATCGTCGTCGGTGTCCCGATTCTGCTCTTCGGTGCATGCTCGATCGCCATCGCCTCGAGCACCGGCAGCGACGAGGGCACCACCGTCACAGCAGGTTCCGATGGAGCGGACGCATCCACCGACCGCGGCCCCGCATTCCCGGGCAAGCTCGACGAAGACACATCCGCGGCCGGCGGCGATACGATTACCCGGGACGGCCTCGCCTACACGGTCTCTCCGCTCGAACCGGTGAACAGCGTGATCGGCGACTACCTGTGCGGGAACGTCACCATCAAGAATGTCGGCGACAAGCAGAACGACTTCAACGGGTACGTCGATTGGAGCCTCCAGGACACGAGTGGAGCGATCCGTGACGCGACGTTCGGCCCGGAGCGCGAATTGCTCAACTCGGGGAAGATCGCGCCGGGCGGACAGGCCACCGGCAGCGTGTGCTTCGACGCCCGTCAAGGCTCCGGCCCCGGCACCTACGTGGTGCTCTTCGAGGACACCTTCTCGCTGTCGACCGACCGCCTGGCCTGGATCAGCACTCTGTAGGCGCGCATTGCCGACACCTGGCGCGGGGCGGGACATGGAGCGGCCTGAAGGGCGATCTGTGTCCCGCCCCTGATCTCACTCTTCGCCAAGTCAATACGTCACCCGAATGACACTGGGCCAAACGAAAATTGCCGCAGAAGCCACCTCCCCAACACACGTGCCGGAGAGGCCTGATACTTTCCGTTTCAACGAACCGACCACAGGTTCGCAAATACTGAGCAAAGGCTGATCATCAACATGTTCCGCAAGGTATCACTTACCACTGCACTCACTCTCGCTGTCCTCGGTGCCGGATCCGGGATCGCGAATGCAGCCCCCGCAACCTCCTTCGGCGACGGCGACTACATCGTGGGCGTGGACATCGCCCCGGGCACCTACGTTGGCAGCGGAACCGTCGACGACATCATGGGCTGCTACTGGGAGCGTCTGTCCGGCACCACCGGTGAGTACGAGGATGTCATCGCGATGGACTACACCCATTCCCCCAAGGTGATCGTCACCATCAAGCCGACCGACATGGTGTTCTCGTCCACCGACTGCGGAACCTGGACGCCGGCGCCCGCCGCCCAGCCGCAGGCACGGCCGGCGCCT